>JAZSAJ010000034.1:0-31226 GCA_045601805.1 Acutalibacteraceae bacterium | reverse complement strand
TGTCTGCCTATTCCAGCACATCCGCATTTGCGACCTAATTATATTAACACAGTCATTTGTTTTTGTCAACCACAATTTTTACATTTAATAAAAAAAGAGTGCGGAAACCCGCACTCTTTAGTTTTTAGTACATACCGCCTTGGGCAGCAGCCGCTGCCGCTGCTGCGTTTGCTGCCGCTGCATCTTCTTTTTTCTCGGCAACCAATGTTTCGGTTGTAAGAATCATTGCCGCAACACTTGCCGCATTTTGAAGAGCCGAACGGGTTACTTTTGTTGGGTCAACTATGCCGGCTTCAATCATATCGGTATAAACTTCGTTATAGGCATCAAAGCCGTAATTTGCTTTATTTGCAGAAAGTATTTTTTCAACTATAACAGAACCCTCAAGCCCTGCATTTGCCGCAATTTGGCGAATTGGCGCTTCTAACGCTTTAAGAACAATTGAAACACCTGTTTTTTCGTCGCCCTCGGTTTTTTCTAAAAGTGCCTTAACTGCATTTATGGCGTTAATAAGAGCAACACCGCCACCTGCAACAATACCTTCAGCAACTGCCGCTTTTGTAGCCGAAAGAGCGTCTTCAATGCGAAGTTTCTTTTCTTTCATTTCAATTTCAGTAGCCGCGCCAACCTTAAGCACTGCAACGCCGCCTGCAAGTTTTGCAAGTCGTTCTTCAAGTTTTTCGCGGTCAAAATCAGATGTTGTAACTGCAACTTGGTTTCTGATTTGTGCAACACGCTCGGCAATTGCATTCTTATCGCCTGCACCGCCAACAATAACTGTGGTTTCTTTGCCAACCTTAACCTGGGAAGCCCTACCAAGCTGAGCAATGGTAGTATCTTTAAGGTCAAGTCCAAGTTCATCGGTAATAACTTCGCCATCGGTAAGAATAGCAATATCGCGAAGCATATCTTTGCGTCTGTCACCAAAACCGGGCGCTTTTACACCAACGCAGGTAAACACACCGCGAAGTTTATTTATAATAAGATTTGAAAGCGCATCGCCCTCAATATCTTCGGCAATAATAACAAGTTTTTTGCCCGACTGAACAATTTGTTCAAGCAAAGGCAATATTTCTTGAATGGAACTAATTTTCTTATCGGTAATGAGAATTAAAGCATCGTCAATAACCGCTTCCATTTTATCGGAATCGGTAACCATATAAGGTGTAATATAACCGCGGTCAAACTGCATACCCTCAACAACATCAATATATGTTTCGGCGGTTTTAGATTCTTCAACCGTTATAACACCGTCGGAAGATACCTTTTGCATTGCTTCGGCAATAAGGTTACCAACATTTTCATCGCCTGCCGAAACGGTTGCAACACGGGCAATATCTTCGGTGCCCTTAACATTTTGAGAATTTGCAACAATCGCTTCAACGGCAGTATCTACCGCCTTTGAAATACCCTTTTTAAGAACCATTGGGTTTGCGCCTGCAGCAACATTTTTCATTCCTTCGCACACAAGTGCCTGTGCCAAAACAGTTGCGGTGGTTGTACCGTCGCCTGCGGCGTCGTTGGTTTTAACCGAAACTTCTTTTACAAGTTGTGCGCCCATATTTTGAAACGGGTCGTCAAGTTCAATATCCTTTGCAATGGTAACACCGTCGTTGGTAATAAGCGGCGCACCGTATTTTTTATCAAGCACAACATTTCTGCCCTTGGGGCCAAGCGTAACCTTTACAGCATTTGCAAGTTGGTCAACACCTGCTTGTAATGCTTTTCTGGCTTCTTCGCCAAAAATAACATCTTTAGCCATAAAATTTCCTCCTTATTCTACAATAGCTAAAATATCAGTTAGTGAAACAATGTTATATGTTTCGCCATTTAATTTTACTTCGGTACCCGAATATTTATTGGTAAGCACTTTATCGCCAACCTTAACAGTCATAGGCACAAGCACACCATCTTTATTATATGCGCCGGGGCCCACGGCAACAACTTCTGCCATTTGCGGTTTTTCCTGAGCCGCAGCAGTTAAAATAATACCGCTTTTTGTTGTTTCTTCCGCTTCACACGATTTAATAACAACTTTATCGGCCAAAGGTTTAATGGTCACAAAAATCATCTCCTAAATAATTATATTAAGTATTGTACACTTATTTTACTAAATTTCAAGTACTTTTTGTCGTTTTTGTTCTTTAATAAACGAGAGGGACTTTGGCAGACGGAACTTAATAAAATCTTTTAAAATTTGAAAATGCATTTCTGCCCTTTCAAAAATTTCTCCGTCTAAATTTATTGGCAAAGGTTTATTTGCCTTAAAACTTAATTTTTGGCAAACGCCTGTTGAACAAAAACTGAATTTTTCACAGTTACCGTTTTCGTAATCTTTTAAAAAGAAAGGAATTTTAAGTTTACTAATTTTTTTTACTGTTGTAAAATCAAGATGGCCGTCGTAAGGAAGTGCTTTTGGTGTTGCGTAATAACCGCCGCCGTAAACAGGGCCGTTGCCAACCACAGCAAAAAGTAAATCTTGGGTGACTGGCGGTTTATCGTCAATGCTAAGTTGTAGTTTTACGCCTATTTTACCCAAAAATGTTTTAATAATTGCAAGTTTATATGCCATTGGTCCGCTAACTAACGGCCAATTTTTAAACAAAGCCATATCCCTTGCAACAACGGCATCCATACCAACCGAACAACCGTTAAGGCAATAAAATTCATCGGCTTTTATTACATCCATTGGTATAGTAAAACCATCTAAAATTTCATTTAAATCAAAGAATTTTTCCTTATATTCATTACCGAAGCTTTTAAGAAAGTCATTTGCACTTCCAATTGGCGCAACCGAAAGAGTTACATTGTCGTACCCTGCAACACCGTTAAGAATTTCAAACATTGTGCCTTCACCACCGCAAGCAACAATTAAAACTTCGTCACCTGTTTCGGCTTCTTTGCGTGCTTTATCGCCGGCATCGCCCCGTTTTTTAGAAAAAAGAATTTTGTAATCCTCTTTTCTTCCCTTAAAAAATTCTTCAATTTTAGGCACAAAATCAAGATATTTTTCCCTTTTACCCGCAGCCGGGTTTATTATGAACACATACCTCATTTTTAATTATCCCCTTTGTTTAAAAAACATATAAAGCTGACAGCGTATCATTCCGTTATACAGTTTTCGTTTTTTATCGCTTTCGCGGTTAAAATGTTTTTCAAATTCATCGTGCGCACTAATAATAAAATACTTTTTACCTTGTTCACTTACAAAGCGTTCGCCCATTATTTTATATAATTCTTCCGCCGCTTTAATATCAAGCAATCTTTCTCCGTACGGTGGGTTGGTTATAAGGGTGAATCTGTCACTGGTGGGCGCAAAATCTTTTACATCGGCAACCTTTGTTTTAATAAACTTTTCCACCCCTGCTTTTTTAGCGTTATGAATTGTTAATTCTACACAAGCAGGGTCAATGTCGCTGCCGAACGCCGTAAAATCAATATCTCGCTTTATTAAATCCCTTGCCCTTGCCCTTTCTTCTTGCCACGCAGTATCACTTATAAAACCAAAATTTTCGGCCGCAAAGTTGCGGTAAAGACCGGGTGCGGTTTTGGTTGCCATTAAGGCAGATTCAATAAGCAAGGTCCCAGAACCGCAAAAGGGGTCGTAAAGAGTAGTATCGGGGTAAATTCTTGCGGTATCGCAAATGGCGGCGGCAAGTGTTTCCTTTAAAGGTGCAGCATTTGCGTTTCTGCGGTACCCCCTTTTATGAAGCCCCTCGCCCGAAGTATCTATCATAGCGGTAACTTCGTTTTTATGTATTGAAAAGCGAACGGCGACATTTGCCCCGGTTTCAGAAAACCAAGAGATGCCGTATTTAAGTTTTAACCGTTCAACAATGGCTTTTTTTACTATTGACTGACAGTCGGGTATACTTGCAAGTTGCGAATTTATTGACCAACCATTTACCGGAAAAGCATCGTACTTACCAATATACTCTTCCCAAGGGAGTGCCTTAATGCCTTCAAAAAGTTGGTCAAATGTAAGAGCTTTAAACTGACCGACATTTATTAAAATTCGTTCAGCAAAGCGCGAATTTATATTTGCCCTTGCCAACATATTCTCTTCGCCCGAAAGAAGTACCCTGCCGTTTTCGGCTGTTACTTTAGAGAAGCCCATTCGTTTAAACTCATCAGCAGCTATTCCCTCAACCCCAAACAGACAGGGTGCCACCAAATTTAAGTTGTTCATTTTTTCACCATTCCAATAATTTATAAAAAGGGCAGACTTTTGTGTCTGCCCGAAGAATATTTTACCTAACACCCGCGCCGCGTTTTTGACGGCGAGCATCGGGATTTTTGCGTTTTAAATCGGAAAACTTTTCATCGCTTGTTTGTTTAAACCTATTCATCATTTCTTCAAACGAAGCAGGTTCGGGCTGTTTTGGTGCCCAAGTGCAAGTTTTATCAATTATATTTTGTTCAAAAGAAGGTTTTGGGCGGCGTTGTTTTTGAGCCGGTTTTTCGGGCGGAAGTGCCTCTTTAATACTTAAACTGATTTTACCGTCTTCGGATATTGTAAGCACCTTCATTTTAACGGTGTCGTTTTCCTTTACAAATTCGCGAATATCAGTAACATAATTTCTTGCTACTTCGGAAATATGTACCATTCCTGATGTGTTATTGCCAAGGTCAACAAAGGCACCGTACTTGGTAATGCCCGTAACCTTTCCTTCAACTATTTGGCCGACTTCAAGTTGCATAAACCCGCTTTTCCCCCTAAGATTTTAAAAAATGCTTAACTGCCCGAAATGTCTATAAAAACCTGCTCGTCCGCATAAACATAGCCAAGACGCTCTCTGGCAGCTTTTTCAATAATTTTTGCTTCGTTACCTTCTGCCAAAAGTTCTTTATATTCAGCAATTTGGCGGTCGGTAATTTTTATTTGCTCACGGTAATTGTTTAGTTCCTTTTGTTTAGAAATAAGTTCCGTGCACAAATCGGTTAATGAATAAAACAAATAACATGAAACGCACAAAACCAAAATTCTAAGTATTATACTTTTTTTCTTTTTTGTCTTCATATCATTTTCCTTATGTTTATTAAACAATCCTTGTTAAGTATACAACATACACATTGACTGTTTCAAGAGTTTTTTTGCTTTTTTAAAGGGTTTTTAACTATTTTTTTAATATTTTTTAAAACATAACTTTCAAATGTGCTTAATATTTCGTTTGTTTTTATAACTGCGGTTTCGCACAGGGTGTAAATCTTGTTTATGTAAGACAGGAAAAAACCCACAATTTTAAGCCAATAATACGATAAAAGCACCCTAAAAAGAACAAAACCAATAAGTTGGCTTATTAACAAATATGCCCTTATTGCACCGTTGCTTAAAGCCATTAAAAGCAAAAACTCTAGTATTGCACAAATGATTGCAAAAAATAAATCTTTAAAAAACACAAAGAGTTTACTTGGTTTATATTTAATGCAATATGCCTTTAAAATATCGTAAAACAGCGCAACCAAAAAGCCAAAAACAACCGAAACCAGCACACCGAAAAGTTGGTTATAAAGAGTTATTTCCCACATAACTATTTAAAAAGCTTTTTAAAAAAGCTTTCCTTTCCGCTGTTATCATCGGTATAGTAAACGGCATTTATTTTTCCAACCAGTCCTGCTTCTTCCTTTTCGGTGTTAAAAAATAAAATTTTTAAATTTTCTCCGCGTACCGCCAAACCGCCCATAACAGTTTGCAAATTTACAGAAGTATCATCAAAGGACAATATTTCCTTTACACCGCTAATTGAAAGTTCCTTTCGGCTTTTTAAAATACAGTCTTGAAAAACCAACCCGTTTTCCACTTAAAATCACCTCTAAACAATATATTCAAAGGTGATTAATTTTAGTCTACAATTTTATAAAGCAAAGCAGAGTCTTCTTTTTTTATAACATCGCTTACCTGTAAAACTTGAACCTTAACGGTTCTTTCTCCAAAGGATATTTCAATAATATCCCCTATTTTTACATCATAAGACGCCTTTACAGGTTTATCGTTTACCAAAACCCTACCCATATCGCAGGCATTATTTGCAACGGTGCGCCTTTTTATTATTCTTGAAACTTTTAAATATTTATCTATTCTCATTAAAGCGCCCTTCTTTTTCAGCAAGTTCAAAATTTTCTATAAACTCTTCGGTTTTATTATAAAGCAGTTCTTCGGCGCAAAACCCCTTTGCCCTTGCCAAAGCCACAGTTGCAAAAAGAATTTCGCCAATATCACCATTGTTTTTAATTGTTTGCAGTGCTTCTTCTTCGGTTATTACAACCCCTGCTTTTTGTGCGCGTTTTTGCACTTTTTCTGCCCTTAACAAAGCAGGAAACGCCTTTGGCACACTTTTTAAGGTGTCGGTATATGTTTGTTGGTGCTTTTCGCTCATTTTAAGTTTGTCCCAATTTTCAAGTACCTTTTCGCTTGTGTCTGCCTGAACATTACCAAAAACATGAGGGTGGCGGTAAACAAGTTTTTCACAAACTTCGTTTACCACATCGGAGAAATTAAAGTTACCGTTTTCTTCGGCAATAACGCTGTGAAAAACAACCTGCATTAAAACATCGCCAAGTTCTTCGCGCAAAGCCGAAAAATCACCGTTATCAATAGCGTCGGCTGTTTCATATGCTTCTTCAAGCATATTGTTGCGTATACTTTGGTGAGTTTGTTCGGCATCCCACGGGCAACCGTTTGGAGCGCGCAGAACACGCATTATTTCTAAAAACTGCGCCATTGTGTATTTATTTGTTAATTTATCTTTTTCAACTTTAACCATTTTTTACACCATTTTTATTTAATTAAATGAAGTTTCACTAAAAGTTTTGCAATTTTTTCGCCCTTTGGAAAACTTGCAACATCTTCTGCATTAAGCGTTCTTAAAATAAAGATGAAAGCCACATAAATTATTGCGGCAACCAAAATACTTCCGCCAACAATAATTACATTTGAAGAGCCAAGCGAAGCAATATAACGCGAAGTAAAGAAAGCGCCTACGCCGCAAAACAGAGCCGAAATAAGAGGTTTAACAAGTGTTGCAAAGAAATTAATTTTTACACCGCTTATAACTTTAAGACAAATCATATTTGCAACGCAAATATACATATAGCAAACAGCCGTACCAACAGGTGCGCCCTTTATATTTATTTCGGGACGGCTTACAAGAATAAAGTTGGTTATTATTTTTAAAATCGCGCCAACAATAATATTTACAAGCGGAATAACAGGTTTACCCATTGCTTGAAGCATGCTTGTAATGGGAACCGAAACACCCGAAAACAACGCGGCTATGCCAAGAATAAACAAAAGAACCGAACCAATTTCAACCGATGCGGTACCGTCGTACAAAAGGCCCATAATATAAGGGCTTATAGCACAAACACCAATACCAGCAGGCGCCGCAATTAAAGCGGTAGTGCGCAGAATTTTTTCAATATTACTTTTAATTGAAAGCGTATTCTTTTCAACCCAAGCAGTTGTTAAAATTGGAATAGCGCCAATGCCTAAAGTAGTTGTAAGAGTGGGTATAAGATTATAAATCGTGTATGCCTGGCCGCGAATACCGTAAAGGAAGGTTGGCATTGTGGCAGCCGTTAGTTCGGTAACCGAGTTTAAATTGTGGTCGGCAATAGAATTCTTATACATTTCGGCTATAACGCCAAAAGAATTATCCATAATGTTTTTAAGTTGCCATTTTATCATTGTTGTGTCTATTAGCAATGTTATATTTGTGGCAAGTGAACTTAAAACAACAGGAATTGCAATAGCCAACAGGCATTTTAAAATAAACTTACCGTCGCGGCTTTCGGGCGAAGCAGCAATTTCATTTTCTGTAACCGCCCTTCCCTTAATTTTAAGGCGAAGCCACAAATACAAAGCCGCCAGCGCGGTACCAATCATTATACCCAACAATGCGCCTGCCGCAGCATAAGCAACATTACCTGTAAGTTTCATAATAACAAAAGCAAATGCAAAGCCAAGCACAAGTTTACTAAGCGCTTCTATTACCTCTGATACGGCGGTGGGCACCATATTTCGCATGCCCTCAAAATAGCCCCTAAAAGAAGAAAGAATACAGCAAAACAGTATTGCCGGCGCAATAGCCGCTATACAAACGGCAATATACTTTGCATCGGTTGGGTTATTTGAGGTAACCTTTGTAAAGGGATAAATTGCGCCAAGAATTACCAAAAGCCCAACAATTCCCGTAAATAAAAATGCTTTTTTTGCAATCTTAAAGGTTTTTTCAGCCTCTTTATAGCGCTTATCTGCCACACAAGACGCTATCATTCTTGAAACAGCAACAGGAAGCCCTGCCATTGAAAGCGCATAAATTGGCAAATAAAGGTCATAAGCCGATGAAAAATAACCAAATCCCAATGTGCCGATAAGACGCTGAAGAGGTATTTTAAACAATGCCCCAATGACCTTTACAATAATTGCCGAAGCAAGTAAAATAACTGCACTTTGCTCAAAATTTTGAGGAGTATCCTTTTTTAACTTCATAATATCTCCTTAGCCAAAGCATTTAAACCCGAATCAGATTTTGGGTTTAGGATTTACGCTGTGGCTTTGTTAAAATACTCGTTAATCCGACAGGATTAACTGTGTTTTGTGCCTCGCCACATCGTAAAATCCTTTAAACACAAAATTCTGCGACCTAAAAGGCGCGGGTTTATGAGTGGATTTTGGTGATGCGAAGCACATAAGGCTGTCGCCTATAAGCGACAAAGAGCCAAAAGACGCCTTAAACCCGCCCTTTTAGGCTGGTTCGGGTTTAAATGCTTTGGCTAATACAATCAAAAACGACGTCTATCATACATTCTTTTTGGTTTTTTATTGTACTTAAATACAAATCGTTTGCATCATTTCCTGCGTCATCGGAAATCTCCCTTATTGCAAGAAGCGGAATACCGAAAAGGTTGGCAACCGAAGCAATTGCAGCGGTTTCCATATCGCACGAAACGGCCGAAAATTCTTGTTTTAAGTAATTTCGTTTTTCATCATCACTAATAAAACTGTCACCGCAAACTGCCCTGCCAAAATAAACAAAAGGAAATTTCTTTTTGCAATATTCAATAACTTTTTCGTCTGTATTATAAATATATTGCTGACCGGGTTTTTCACAAGGCGCATAACCTATTGCAGTTAAATCAAAATCGTGCTCTAAAAAACTGTCTGCAATAACAATATCGCCTTTTTTTACACCCGATACACCGCCTGAATAACCGTAATTTAAAAAGAAATTATATCCCTGTGCCGCAAAATATGCGGCGGCGGTGGCGGCGTTTACCTTGCCAATGCCAAAGCAAACACTTGTTATTATTTGTTTTTCGGTTTCTAATTGGTGCGAAAGTTTAAAAGCACTTTTTACTTCTTTTGCGCCAAGCATTAAAAACCTTTTTTGGAAATTCACATACTCGTCTATATCTGCAACAAGTACAACTGTTTTTTGTTTATTCATTGTTATTTCTCTTTAATAATTATTTTTCTTCTGTTAACGATGCGCCGCAAAAACTACAAAAAGCAGAATCGTTTGCAACGGTTGCGCCGCAAGAAACGCAAACTTTACTTTCTTTTTCTTCTGCCAACGCCTTTTTAGCAGTTTCAAGTTCTGTAAGGCGGTCTTTAACTGCATTTACCGCGTCATTTAATTTTTCGGCATTTTCTTTGGTTAAAGATTCATAATAAACTCGTCCCAAAGTTTCATATTCTTTTGCCAATTTGTTTTTTATTGCAGCAATATTTATTTTCTTTTTTTGCACATTTACTGCCTTTTCGGCGGTTTCAGCCGCAACATCAATAATATCCTTTGCTTTTGACACAACATCGTTAATGTTAAATTCCATACTAAATCCTCCTAAAAATTTATACACCGTATTTTTTATAAAACTCGTTTATACCGTTTTTGCGGTTTAAAATTTCATTAAAGTTATTTATATACTCATACGGATATTTATAGTTAAAAATGCGTTCAATATAATTGCCGTTTGGTTGACGGAGTTTTGTTACTGCCGAAGCGCCGCAACCTAAAATTGTGTGAGTTTCGTCCATAATATAAACATTATAAAGGCACTCATATCCTGCTTTTGAATAACCAACATTTTCAAGGTTGCCTACCGTTTTGCTTTGGCGATACATATAGTAAGGTAAAATACCGTTTTTTGAAAGTTGGTTTCTTGCCAAACTTACAAAACCATCAACCTCGTCAAAGGTTTTTGCAACTTCTTTATCACTATTTTGGCTTAGTTCAGACGAGCGTTTAAAAGAAAGTGAATGAACCGTAACCGATTCAGGCGAAAGTTTTAAAATTTCGTTTAAAGTGTTTAGGAAACTTTCGTAACTGTCACTTGGCAAACCAGCAATTAAATCGGTGTTTATATTATTAAAGCCAATTTCACGCGTCAAATTAAAAGCATTTATAAACTGTTCTTTGGTATGCGCCCTGCCAATTACCTTTAAAACTTCATCATTTAAGGTTTGTGGGTTAATGCTTATTCGGCTAACGCCATGGTCTTTTAACACCTGTAATTTTTCGGCAGTTACGGTATCGGGTCTGCCCGCTTCCACCGTAAATTCCAAAAGAAAAGATAAATCAAAACTTTCCTTAATACATTTTATTACTTCACTTAACTGTTGGGCACTTAAAGTTGTAGGCGTTCCTCCGCCAATATAAATGGTTTTGAGTTTTAAATTGTTTTGTTTAGCATATTTTGCAGTTTCTTTAATTTCTTTGCAAAGCAAAGGCACGTACTGCTCTATTAATTTGCCCGCTTTTTCAACCGAATGTGAAACAAAAGAACAATAAGAACACCTTGTTGGGCAAAACGGCACCGAAACGTAAAGACTAAAAGAATCACCGCTGTTTAGCGAAATAATTTTTTCTTCGGTTATATGGCTTTCTTTGCAAAGCGAAATTTTTTCGCGCGATACAAACAGTTTGTTTAAAAAATATTCTTCTGCCTGTTCTTCGCCTAAATCATTACACAGTTTTGCAAAAAGTTTTGCAGGGCGTACGCCCGTTAAAAGTCCCCATTTAGGGAAATAACCGGTAAGTTTGGTTAAACACTTAAAAAGTGCGGTTGCAACCGCAAGTTCGGTTTCTTTTTCCCCTGCATTTTTTTCAATTTCTAAAGAAAACTCTGCCTTTTTGCCGTTTATTTCTAAACTTGCAAAACAAGTTTTTTCATTAAGCGAAGTAACTGCAATTTTACCGTCTTGCTCAATTTCTTGTGTTATTTTAATTTTCTCAAATGGAAAGAAAAGTCGGCAAAGTTTTTCGGTTTCGTAATTAAAACTGTGCCCTTTATTACATAAAATCATATTAAAAATACCTTTTATACGGGTTATACTGTTTTTCGTGGGCTATTGTTGTGGGTTCGCCATGACCTGCATAAACCTTTATATCATCACTAAGCAATAAAAGTTTATCAATAGACGAAACAAGTTCATCTTTATTACCGCTTGGTAAATCTACCCTGCCGAAAGTTTCATAAAACAGCGTATCACCGCTAAAAAGCAAATTACCAAGAAGAAAGCAAAGCGAACCTTTTGTGTGGCCGGGGGTTGCAATTACGGTAAATTCAAGGTCACCTATTGCCAATTTATCGCCGTCTTTAAGAAGTTTATCGGCGCTAAAATATTCTTGGTTAAGTTTAAATCTTTTACAAAGACTTAATTCATCATTTTCAAGACCTTCATTGTCTTCACGACTTATATAAACCTTAAACCCAAATTTATCGCGTATTTCTTTTGCGCCTAAAATATGGTCAAAATGGCAATGTGTTAAAAGAATTACTTTTTCTTTATTTGTATTTTCTTGGCAAAATTTTTCAATTTCCGAATTAAATTCGCCCGGGTCAATAATTACTGCACTTTCTTCGCTACACAGTAAATAACAGTTTTCTTTAAACCTACCGTTTACAACAGTTTTAAATTTCATTTTTCTTACACCATGTATCTGTATCTAAGACAACAGTTATTGGGCCTTCGTTTACAATGCTAACCTGCATATCACTTTTAAATTTACCCGTTTCAACCTTTTTAACACCGTTTGCAATTAACTGTTCACAGAAGTAATTATAAAGGCGGTCTGCTTCAACCGGCTCTTTTGCATTTATAAACGACGGGCGGTTGCCTTTTTTTGTATCGGCGCACAGTGTGAAATTAGAAACAACCAACGCTTCGCCCGAAACATCTAAAAGCGATAAATTCATTTTATCTTCGCTATCGCAAAAAACACGAAGTTTAGCGGTTTTTGCTGCCAAAACTTCGGCTTCTTTTTTGGTGTCGGTTTCAAAAACGCCAAGAAGCACCATAAAACCGTTTTGTATTTCGCCAACGGTTTCACCTGATACCGTTACTCTTGCACTTGACACCCTTTGTATTACTGCTTTCATAAAAAACTCCTACTGATTTGTTCTTTCTACATGGTAAACGCCTTGTACCTTTTCAATTCTTGCCTTAATGCTTTTTAAATGTTCAAGGCCCTCGGTGCTTACTGTTATTATTACCACACAATTTCCGTCTTTTGTTTTGCGCGCGTTTATACCGCTTAATGACACACGCATATTATAAAGAACCTGAGAAATATCAACAATTAAACCCTCGCGGTCAATTGAAGAAATTTGCAAAGAAGCCAAGAAATTGGTTTTTTGTGTTGCTTCCCAATATGCCGTTACCCAGCGCTCTTTTTGTTCTGCCTCGTTAATATTTTTAGGAACATTTGGACAGTCGCACTTATGAATTGAAACGCCATGGCCACGGGTTATAAAACCAACAATATCATCGCCCGGAAGCGGTGCGCAACACTTTGAAAAACGAATTAAACAGTTATCTATTCCCTCTACAATTACACCGCCGTTTGCTTTACTGTGCTTAATAACAGGAACAGTTTCTGGCATTTCCCCTGCCTTTAACTGTTTTGCTTGTTTAGCATAAAGTTCCTTTATATTCGGAAGCATTTTTGAAAGACTTATGCCACCGTAACCAATTGCGGCATAAAAATCATCGGTACTTGAAAAATGCTGACGCTTTGCAATATCTTCAATAAATTCGCAAAACGCTTCGCCGGTTTCAAATGTTATGCTGTTACGCTTAAACTCGCGTTCTAAATCTGATTTACCTTGAACAATATTTTCGGCGCGTTTTTCCTTTTTAAACCAACCCCTGATTTTTGTTTTGGCTTGGTTAGTAACCGCAATATTTATCCAATCGCGGCTTGGACCCCTGCCTGCTTGGTTAGAGGTAAGAATTTCAATAACTTCACCTGTTTTAATTTTGTGGTTAATTTGAACAATTTTGCCGTCAACCTTTGCGCCCACCATTTTTATACCAACAGCCGAATGTATTGCAAAAGCAAAGTCAACAACCGTTGCACCAACAGGCAAATTTATAACATCGCCCCTTGGGGTAACCGCAAAAACATCTTCCTGCGCTAAATCCACCTTAATTGTTCTTAAAATTTCGGAAGCATCGCCGTTTTCGCTTTGGGTTTCAAGAATTTGCCGTATCCAAGCAAGACTGTCTTCCATTTTATTGTCGTTTACATTTAAACCAACTTTATATTTCCAATGCGCCGCAATTCCGTATTCGGCGGTTTCGTGCATTTCTTCTGTTCTTATTTGAATTTCAAAAGGCACACATTCTCTGCCAATTACCGTTGTGTGAAGCGACTGATAACGGTTTGGCTTTGGCGTGGAAATATAATCTTTAAACCTGTTGGGCAAAGGCCTAAACATATCGTGCACAACGCCCAAAACATTATAGCAGTTTGCCACGGTATCGGTAATAATTCTAATGGCGTAAATATCGTAAATTTCTTCAAAATCTTTGCCCTGCATATACATTTTTCGGTATATGCCGTTAATTGATTTTACACGCGACTGAAATTCAATGTGAACACCAGGCATATCTTTATTTAAACGCTCTTCAATACGGTCGCGAACGGTTGACAAAAAGCGTTCGCGGAATTCTTGTTTTAAATTTAATTGGTTTTCAATTTCCTTGTATGCAATAGGGTCAAGCTGAGCAATTGAAAGGTCTTCAAGTTCTTCTTTTATGCCCCTAATACCAAGCCGGTGAGCAATGGGAGCGTAAACTTCCAAGGTTTCAAGCGCTTTATCTCTGCGCTTTTGTTCGGGCACAAAACTAATTGTGCGCATATTGTGAAGTCGGTCGGCAAGTTTAATTAAGATTACGCGGATATCTTTACCCATTGCAATAAGCATTTTTCTTATTGTTTCTGCCTGTTGTTCTTCTTTTGAAACAAAGGAAAGTTTACCTATTTTGGTTACGCCGTCAACCAAAAGCGCAACTTCTTCGCCAAATTCTTTTTTAATAAAATCAATCGTAATTTGTGTGTCTTCAACAGTATCGTGCAAAAGTGCGGCAACAACAGCATCGGAATCAAGCCCTAACTGAGCCACTATTTTTGCAACATTAAGGGGGTGAATATAATATTCATCGTTTGAACGGCGAAGTTGCCCTTTATGTAGTTGCACACAATGTTCAAACGCCTTTTTAATTTTGTTTTCGTTAAAAGAAACACTTTGTCCTTTTAAAAATGCCAAAAAATCTATTAATTGTTGTTCATAACATTTTTCCATTATTCACCCTCCCCTCTTAATTATCAAAACGCTTTATAATATTTGCTTCTGCTAAATCAACCTTATTATTGGTTGGAATAATTTTAATAAAATTATCTTCATTTGTTTGGGCAAGTCCCAATTCGTTTAACGCTTTTAAAATAACCATTGTTTTTGCAGGTGAAATTTGTGCCGCAAAATGCAAACAAACGCCGTCTGCCAAACAAGGTTTTTTTGAAATATATTTATAAACGGAAACAAATTCTTCCCTTGTGGGTTTAATTGCCGAATAATTTCCGCTTTTACCCATATAAAAATCATCAAACAATGTGTAATCGTTTAAAACCTTTTCATCGTTTACACAAGCAGGCCTTATATCTTTTATTACAACCGAAAAATATTCCTTACCGTCGCGCACATTAACATCAAGCGTTACAGCAACATCAACAATATTACCAATATCAAAGTAAAATGCCTCTTTAGAAACATTAAAGCAAACGGCGCTAAAACTTGTTTCACCTTTTGTAAACATAACTCTTACATGTTTATTATTACCAATAGAATTAACGCTTTCTACCCTAACACCAAAAATGCCAAAAACGGGCATAGGATTAGAGTGTCCGTACGGTTCAAGTTGTTTTAGTTCCTGCGCTAAATCAACCGACAGAAAGGCAGGATTAAGTTTACAGTCTAAATTAAGCACCTGATAAACTGGCGGCATTTTTTCTGCATAACCGTTAATTTCGTTTCTAAAAGAAATTAAGTTTTCTTGCTTTATTGTAACACCTGCAGCCAATTCGTGTCCGCCGAATTTGTGTAAAAGCCAAGCACATTCGCTTACGGCATTAAACAGTGAAAAGCCCTTTATACTTCTGCCGGAGCCACAATAAAAATCGCCGCACTTAGACAAAACAATTGTGGGTTTAGCATATTTTTCGCAAATTTTTGCTGCAACAATACCCAAAACACCCAAATGCCAGTCCTCGCCCCAAACTACAATAACACGGTTACGGTTTAATTCGCCGCTTTCAATAATTTTATTTGCTTCTGCATAAATTTCTTTTTCAATTTGTTGACGGCGTACATTTTCTTCGCAAATTTCGTATGCAAGTGCTTCTGCCTTAACACTGTCACCACAAACCAACAAATCAAACGCGCGCATTGCATTACCAACACGGCCTGCCGCATTTATTCTTGGAACAATACCGAAAGCAATTTTTTGTTCATCTATTTCGGCAATTCTTAACCCTGCCGCTTCGGCAAGAGCAATTAGACCAATAACTTTGGTTTTCTTTATAAGCGGCAAAACCGTTTTTACCATTGCACGATTTTCGTATAATAACGGCATAACATCGGCAATAGTGCCAAGTACTGCCAGTTCGCCATAGTAATTAAGCATTTCTTCGGGGTCGCAGTCTGCCAATGCACAAACAAGGCGAAAAGCCACCATAGAGCCCGAAACATCTTTAAATTCGCAACAACTTGTTACTAAATGGGGGTTTACCGTTGCTTCTGACGCAGGCAGTTCACTTGACGGCAAGTGGTGGTCAGTTATAACCACCTTTATACCCTTTTGCCTTGCATACTGCACTTCGTTTATACAAGAAATACCGTTATCAACCGTTATAATAAGTTTAACGCCAATCTCACAAAGTTTATCTATACCTTCGTTTGTCATTCCGTAACCTTCGTTTATGCGGTCGGGAATATAAACGGTTATGTCTGCACCGCAATCTTTTAAAAAGCGGTAAACAATTGCACTGGCGGTTATTCCGTCACAGTCGTAATCACCGTAAACGGCAATTTTTTCGCCTTTTGTTACACTGTTTTTAATAACATTTACCGCACGCTCAATATCGGGTAAATCGTAAATTTCGCCCAAAAAACATTCTTCACCCAAATATTCTAAAAGTGTTGCAGGGTCACTATACCCCCTTGAAGCAGAAATAAGAGCAACAAACGGGTCTATATCACACTCTTCGGCAAGTTCCTTTGCTAATTCTTTATCTATATTGGCAATTTGCCATTTTTTAAAAGCCATTTTGTTGCCCCCTTTCTTATCTATATACAGTAATATAATATCATATATTATATATATTTGCAATAAAAAAAGACAGAAAGCCAAGTTTGGCTTTCTGCCTATTTTTAATCACATTATTTCTTTAAAGCAATAGCTGTTTTTGCTTTTTCAACAATATCTTTAGCGCGCAAGCCAAACACATCAAGAAGTTGGTTTGCAGGGCCAGATGTTCCGTATTTATCGTAAACGCCAAGTTTAACAACAGGAACAGGATAATTTTCGGAAAGGAATTCACTAACAGCACCGCCAAGACCGCCAATAACAGAATGTTCTTCGGCAGTAACAATTGCGCCTGTTTCTTTTGCAGCTTTAAGCACAAGTTCGGTATCAAGCGGTTTAATTGTAGCAATATTTATAATTCTTGCACTAATGCCTTCTGCTTTTAAAAGTTCATATGCTTCCATTGCTTCGGCAACCATAAGACCTGTTGCAATAATTGTTACATCACTGCCATCTTTAAGCACATTACCTTTGCCAATTACAAATTCAGCATTTTCGTCACACACTACCGGAACAGCAAGACGGCCAAAACGCAAATAAACGGGGCCATCGTGATTGTATGCCGCAAAAATTGCTTTTTCTGCTTCAACAACATCGGCGGGGTTAATAATTGTCATACCCGGAATTGTACGCATTAAAGCAATATCTTCACAGCACTGATGTGTTGCGCCGTCTTCACCAACCGAAATACCGGCGTGTGTTGCGCCAATAACAACATTAAGGTGAGGATAACCAATAGAGTTTCTAACCTGTTCAAAAGCGCGGCCTGCAGCAAACATTGCAAAAGAGCTACAAAATACTTTTTTGCCGGTTGCAGCAATACCTGCCGCAATGCTTACCATATTTTGTTCGGCAATACCGCAATCGTAAAAACGTTCGGGGAATGCCTTTTTAAACATACCTGTTTTGGTTGCTTCTGCAAGGTCAGCATCCATAACAATAAAATCATTATATTTTTCACCAAGTTTAACCAGTGCGGCGCCATAGCCCTCACGGGTTGCTTTTTTAATTACATCTGCCATTATAGTTCCCCTCCTTAATTAAAAGCACTTAATGCGGTGTTAAGTTCGCCAATTGCAACAGCAAATTCTTCGTCGTTAGGAGCTTTGCCGTGCCAACCGCATTTATTTTCCATAAAGGAAACGCCTTTACCTTTAACGGTTTTAGCAACAATACAAACAGGTTTGCCCTTAATTTCGCGTGCCTTTGCAAATGCTGCTTCAATTTCTAGGAAATTATGACCGTCAATGGTTAAAACTTCCCAACCAAATGCCATAAACTTCTGGTCAATAGGCGAAGGAGAGTTTACTTCATCGCAAGTACCGTCAATTTGAAGGTTGTTAAAGTCAACAACTGCAACAAGGTTATCAAGTTTTTTGTTAGCCGCAAACATTGCTGCTTCCCAAACCTGACCTTCTTCACATTCGCCGTCACCTAATACAGTGTAAACGCGGAAAGAATCGCCAAAATGTTTAGCCGAAAGAGCCATACCAACAGCGGCAGAAATGCCCTGACCCAAAGAACCCGACGACATATCAACACCGGGAATTTTAACCATATCGGGATGTCCTTGTAATTTAGAGCCGTAATGACGAAGTGTGATGAGTTCATCTACCGGGAAGAAACCGCGGTTTGCAAGTGTTGAGTAAAGCACCGGTGCTGCATGACCTTTTGAAAGCACAAAACGGTCACGATTCGGCATATCGGGGTTTTGAGGGTCAATATTAAGTTCTTTATAGTACAAATATGTTAAAATATCTGCACAAGAAAGCGAACCGCCCGGATGACCGGCTTTTGCACTATGTACTCCCTCAATAATTCCAATTCTTACCTTGACTGCTTCTTTTTCAAGGAATTTTTTTGTTGCATTATCCATTATATGCACCCTTTCTTTTTAAGATTATAAAGATAACCTATAAAATCCGCCACTGCACCGTCTTTACAACCCACCGTAATGTAATCAGCACACGCCTTTACTTCGTTGGGGGCTTCTTTTACCGCTGCAGAAACATCGGCAAGTTGCAACATGGAAACATCGTTAAAATGGTCCCCAATAGCAAAAATCTTTCCGTTTTGCAGATTATTATACTGAATAAATTTTTGCAGAGCATTACCTTTAGATACACCGTTTGGGTGAACTTCCATAAAGTTATTCACTCTGCCATTAAACATACATTTTGATGGTTCTAAATAAGAATTTTCAAAGCCAAATCCTTTGCCAAGTTTAATTAAATTTTCCGCATCCTCTTGGTCGTTTAATATAAAAACAACCTTATACCACGGATATTCTTTTGCCGTATCAAAATCGCACAAAATATTGCTTAACTTTTCATATTCTATATGTTCACGCAAAATTTCACCGTCTATAAGCACATAAACAATATTGTCGCCATGCACTTCTATTGCAATATTGGGAAAGTGTTCCATAGCCGCTTTTACATAAAGTTTATCGGCGTTTATAATGGGTTGTTCAAACACTGTGCGGGTGTTTTTAAAATCGTAAATAACAGCACCATTACAAACAATACTAACAGGAAGTTTGCCAAGGTTTTCTTCCAAAACACAAAGTGCTTCGGCGCTTCTGCCGGTTGCAAGAACAAACATTCCGCCATCGCTTTCAAACTGCCGTATCATTTTAACATTATCGGGGTGCAAAAAATTGCCTGACACCAGCGTACCGTCAACATCGCATACCAACATGCACCCGCCAAATAATTTATTCAAAAGTTTCGCACTCCTTTAAAAACGCCTTAAAATATTCGGGAAGTTCACTTTCAAACTCTAAATATTTTTTTGTTATTGGGTGAACAAACCCAATTTTTTTAGCGTGTAAACACTGTCCGCCAAGTTTTGTTATAACCTTTTTAGGCCCGTAAACTGCATCGCCTGCAACAGCGTGGCCAATATAAGACATATGAACCCTTATTTGGTGGGTTCTGCCTGTTTCAAGGCGTAATCTTACATGCGAAAAACCATTATATTCTTTTAAAACCGTATAATGTGTTACGGCGAATTTTGAATTATAATCGGTAACTGCCATTTGTTTACGCTTTGTTTGGTGCCTGCCAATTGGCGCATTTATTGTGCCGTTTGGGGTTTTAAAACTACCGTAAACAACCGCTTCGTATTCACGGGTAAAAGAATGTTCTTTAATTTGTTCAGCAAGACCTAAATGAGCTTCATCGCTTTTTGCAACAATTAAAAGTCCGCTTGTATCTTTATCTATTCGGTGAACAATTCCCGGTCGTAAAACGCCGTTTATACCCGAAAGCGAATCTTTACAGTGGTACATAAGCGCATTTACAAGCGTATTATCGCTATTTCCTGCCGCCGGGTGAACAACCATTCCCTTTGGTTTATTTACAACCAAAAGGTGATTATCTTCATAAACAATTTGGAGCGGTATGTTTTGCGCCACAACATTAAGAGGTTCAGGGTCGGGCAAATTTACAACCAAAACATCACCGTTTTTTAGTTTTGCATTTTTAGAAATATTTTTTCCGTTTAAACAAACATTTTCACTTTCAAAAAGGGTTGCCGCATGGCTTCGGGTAATACCGAGTTCATTTGCCACAAAAACATCGGCACGTGTTATTTCACCCGTAACTTTAAGTTCCTTAATTTGCATCGTTTCGGTTTTCTTCTTTGCTTTCTTTATACATATCAACCGCAAAGTAAAGCACAAGCAAAATTGCGCCCACAACAATAGCACAATCAGCAACATTAAACACAGGAAAATCTATAAATTCAAAGTGTAAAAAGTCAACAACCTTGCCGCCGCGGAAAACGCGGTCAATCATATTGCCGGTTCCGCCCGAAAGAATTAATGTAACAGACCAAAACATAAGTTTATTTCTTATGCCAAATTTTAAAAGCATTGCCACACAAATAATCATTATAAGTATGGTAAGTGAAAGCAATATCCATGTATGCCCCTCTAAAAAGCCCCACGCACCGCCTTGGTTATGAATATACCAAAAATCCATAAAACCCGGCAAAAATTCGCGCGAAGAATTAAGCGCCATATTGCTAACAACAATATATTTTGTAATTTGGTCAGCCGCAATTAAAACAAAAAAACTGACTATTGCCAAAACATAAGAAATCACAAAATCACTCCAAAATTATACATACTTACTAAACCTAAGAATACTTCTGCCGCTTTTTGTATGTCCTGCGCAGTCTAAAATATTAAACCGCCCATACCCTTTAACCGAAACAGTGTCACCGCTTTTTACGGTGGCTGTAATTTTTGTTTCGGGCACAGAAGAATGTTTAACAAAACCGTTTTCAACTAACATTTGTGCTTTTGCCCTGGAACAGTTTGTAAGCGCCGAAACAACATTATCAAGGCGCATTGACGCAACACTTGCGCTTTTTTCTATAACAGCGTTTCCGCTTGGTAAATTACCTGTGTATCCATCGGTAATATTTACCCCAACATTACCGACTTTTTGGATTTGCTGTTTTATATATTCAGCCACTTCGGGCAAACAAAACACCACCGCCCTGCCGCTTTCGGTTAATATATCACCTATTGCTTCCCTTGTTAAGCCAAGCGACATAAGCGCACCCAAAAAATCGCGGTGGGAAAGAGTGTATTCTTTTTTAAAACTAAAGGTTAGTGCCGAAACAATATTAAAACCTTCGGCATTATCTGCCCATTCGGGCAAGGCAACAAAAAGCCGCCGTTTTGCACCGTTATAACCGCCAAAAAAGCAAAATTTTGCTTTTTTTAATGTGGCTATTTTATTGCAAATTTCGGTTTCTTCTTCGCTTAAAAACCCAAAGAGTTTATACAAAGAGGTTTTGTTACAAATATTTATAGTATCGTATACTCTTGCTTTAAGCAGGTCAAAATCCATTAATACATACGGCTTTCGTCGTAGTCATTCATTGCGGTTTCGCCACTAACATCAACATCGGCAGGGGCAATAACAAAGGTATTAACAGCCGCCTTACGAAGACTGCCGCCCTTTGCATAAGCAACACCGCTCATAAAATCTATAATTCTTCTTGATAAATCCCTATCGGCTTTTTCAAGGTTTAAAACAACCGTGCGTCTTGCACAATATTGGTCTGCAATAGCAGTAACATCTTCAAAGCGTTCAGGTTTTGCAAGGAAAAGTTTCATGCTGTCGCCGCCGTTAAAAGGCACAGTTTTGCTTTTACGGTCAAGCGAAAAACGGTTAACTTCCTTTTTAGGAGCAGTTTCTTTTTTAGAAACCACTTCTTCCTCTTCCTCTTCTTCAAAAGTTTCTTCTTCGTATTCGTCGTCAGAAACACCCATAATATTTTTAATTCCGTCCCACAAACTCATATTTATATCTCCTTTAAAAATAATTTCTTTTTCCAAACAGCACGGTGCCAAGCCGAACAAGATTAGCGCCGCACTCTATTGCTTCGCAATATGAATCGGACATACCCATTGACAATATATCCATACTAACATTATCTATGTTTTTCTCTTTAATGTCAATAGACAGTTTCTGCATTATAGTGAAATATTTTATTTTTTCTTCCCTATTTTGACAAACAGGCGGAATACACATTAGCCCCTTTACTTTAACACCGGGAAGTAAAGAAATTTCCTTTAAAGCACTATAAAGTTCTTCTGCCGAAAAACCCGATTTGCTTTCTTCGTCGCCAATATTAACCTCAACCAAAATATCCATAACCTTTTGGTTTTTAATGGCGCATTTGCTTATTTCGTTTGCAAGGCGCAAAGAATCAACCGATTCTATCATTTCAACCCTATTTATTACATCTTTAACCTTATTGGTTTGCAAATGACCAATAAAGTGTTTATGCACATTTTTTGTTACTTCGTTTTCTTTTTCTTTAAGTTCTTGCACACGGTTATCGCCAATATATTTAATTCCGCTTTGTATTGCGTAATTTATTAAATCGGGGCTAACCGTTTTTACTGCCGCCAACAAAATAATGTCGCTTTCGTTTCTGCCCGAAATTTCGGCGGCTTTTTTTATATTTTCTTTAACAATTTTATAATTTATATCAAAATTTTCAGTTAATGATTTTTCCGTCATAAAGATTCTTTCCTTTTACAACAACTTTATCGTAAAGCCGTAAAACCGTTGAGTTGGGGTTTTCGGTTTTTTCGCAAATTGTATAATCAAGTTCATCGTTTGAATAAAGAACCGTAACCTTTACAAATTTAAGTTCCATACCCGAAACAACAAAAACGCCACGCTCGCCGTCTACAACCCTTAAAGCGCTCTTTTTAACCTTTAAGCCCTCGTAAATACCGTCAACAACCGAAGCCGAAAGTGTGCGCATTTCTGCTAATTCTTGGTTCATTTCTTGACAAGAAAAAACAATAATAACGCGGTCGTTTTCTTTACTTTTATTTATTGCCGCTACCAGCACCGATAAATCGCGGTTGTTTTTTAAATTGGTATGAAGGTGCACCCTATCGCCCACCTTGTATTTAAGCGACTGTTCTTCGTTAATTTCTGCCGCAAAATACCAAGTGTAATCGGAAACAATTTTTCCAACTGTATTTTCCGCTACACTCTCTGCCTTAATGCTATCAATAAATTCGGGTGTATAAACCGAAAATTCATCGGTTGTAAGCAAATTTTCGTATCCGTCGGCACTGGGCACAAAAAAGCCCGAAGATTCCGCCGTAACCATTGAAACAGGGGTGCTAAGCGAATTTTCTAAACTTTGTAATTCCGATTTTAAGCCGTTTAATTCCGCCGTAAAATCGTAATTTTCGCCGGTTAGCATTGTTTTTCGGTTAAGCATTGCAAGAAAATCGTTTGCACCGCTATATGCCGCTTCAAAATCGCTTTTCGCAGAAGCAAGCAAAATTGAAGAAAACGCGTTGCTTATTTTATTTTCAAGCAAGTTTATATCTACCGCAGCAATATCGTTATAACCCTCTATTTTTTCAATGTTTGCAATTTTCTTTTTAAGGGTTTCTATTTTGTTTACCTTAACAGAATCTTCTTCGCTTTGATAAATATTTGCAACTGTGCCGTTTTTGGCAACGCGAGAACCACCGTTTACACAAAAGTGCATAACGCCGTCGGTTGGCCTGGAAATAATTTTTTCGCTTCTGATAATTATTCCGTTTACTTTAATACCGTCGGTAAGCGAAACAAACTCTGCCGATTCGGTTTTTATTGGATTATAAAGAGATGAATAAAGTTGATGAAATAAAAATACCGCAAGTAATATACCCAAGGCAATTTTTAAAAACTTATTTTGCATTCTCTTTAATTCTCCTTTCTAAAAGCAAAGATGCTTGTTCGTTAATATCACATTCATCGGCATAAAGCCAATTTATTTTTTGGTTTCGCCTAAACCAAGTCAGTTGGCGTTTTGCAAGGTGCCTTGTTTCGCGTTTAATGTTTTCAACCGCTTCTTCATAAGAAATTTCACCGTTTAAATAAGGAATTAGTTCTTTATGCCCTATTGCCTGTTTTGCGGTGGAAGACATATTGTAAAAGTTTTTTGCTTCTTCCATTAATCCTGCTTCAAGCATTTTATCTACCCTTAAATTTATACGGCCATACAGCTTTTCGCGGTCTTTATAAGTTATACCAATATACAGCGTATCATACGGGGTTGGGTTTTGCCTTGAAATTAAATTTTGTTTGCTTAAAGTAATTCCTGAAGTTCTATAAACTTCAAACGCCCTTACAATTCGCTTTATATCGTTTTCATGAAGGCGCGAAGCTGTTTCGCTGTCTATTTCGGCAAGTTCTTTAAGCATTTCTTTTGCGCCTTTTTCGTTTAGTTCTTTTTCAATTTGGCGCCTTATTTCTTGGTTGGATTTTTGGGAGGTAAACTCAATATTTTCAAGCAAAGAATCAACATAAAGCCCAGTTCCGCCTGCAATTATAGGTAACTTTTTAAGCGCAACAACCTCATTTATTTCCTTTTTCGCTTTTTCTGTGTAATCTGCCACAGAAAAGGTTTCGTTTGGCTCTAAAAATTCTACCAAGCGGTGAGGAGCTTCCGCTTTTTCTTCTTTTGTTGGACAAGCCGTGGCAATAGGCATACCTTTATAAATTTGCATTGAATCGGCCGATATTATTTCACCGCCGAATTTTTTTGCCAAGTAAATTGCCAACGCCGTTTTACCCGAAGCAGTT
Organism: Acutalibacteraceae bacterium; assembly: GCA_045601805.1. Lineage (GTDB taxonomy): Bacteria > Bacillota > Clostridia > Oscillospirales > Acutalibacteraceae > SIG607. Next base: position 6,452 of record JAZSAJ010000034.1, on the reverse strand, counting down.
GGCCCTACCACCGCAACGGTGAATATCTTATTATTTAGCATTATTGTATTCTTCCAAACTGTTTTTCAAAATCGCGGCGTTTAATTTCATACGCCACAGGTCTGCCGTGTGGGCAATACATAATATCGTTATTTAAAAGCACCTGTTCTGCCAAGTAAAGCTGTTCTTTTTCGCTTGTTATGTAACCTGCCTTTATTGCCGCTTTACAAGCAACGGTGTGGTAAATGTTATCAAGCCGTTCACTTGTAACACCAACACCGTTTTTAAGCCCCTCAGCCGCTTCCACCAAAACACCTGCGGTATCTTCACCAGTAAGTGTTGCCGGAATTGCCCTTACAATAACATTTAAATTACCAAAATCTTCAATTTCAAAACCGCTTTTTGTTAGCAGTTCATTGTTTTCAAGCACGGTATTATACTGTTCGGCATCAAGTTTAACCGTTACGGGAAGTAACAGTGCCTGGCTTTGCGGTACTTCGCTTTTTTTAAGCTTTTCAAAAATAATTCTTTCGTGGGCAGCGTGTTTATCTATAAAGAAAATACTATCGCCCATTTCCGCAATAATATAGGTTTTAAACGCTTCGCCAACATAACGAATATCGTTGGTTATTGGTTTTTCTTTTACCGTTTCTTTGGGTTCTTCTTTTACTTCAGTAACCTTAACCGGCTCTATGCTTTTTTCTTCCCTTATATAAGATAAATCGTTTAAAACATTTTTAAACACAGGTTTTTGTGCAGAAATTTCGGGTTTCTTTGGCGTATTTACAACCGGTTCGGTTATAACACTTTGGCGGTAGTCTTCGGCGGTCATACGCTGGAAAGCCGAAAATTTAAGTTGTTTTTGTTCTTTAAACTGCGGTCTTGTATCGCCCTTTAGGATAGCATTTTTAACCGCAACATACACCGCTTCAAACACCGGCTTTTCGTTTGAAAAGCGCACCTGTGTTTTGGTTGGGTGAACATTTACATCAACGCTGTCAAACGGCATTTCAATGTGCAAAACGCAAGACGGAAATTTACCTACCATTGCCGAATTTTTATAAGCAACTTCAAGCGCCTGTGCGGCTGTAACGCTTTTTACACTTCTGCCGTTTAAAAAGAAGTACTGCGCATTTCTTTTAGGGCGGCAATAAATTGGTTTACAAACATAACCCGTAACTTTAATGTTTTCTACACCGCCGTCAACGGGAATAAAACCCGAAGCAATTTCCCTGCCAAGCACGGTATATATAGCAGAAGACAGTTTTCCGTCGCCGTTTGTAGCAAAAACAGTTCTGCCGTCCCTTATAAACTTAACGGCAATTTCGGGGTGAGATAGTGCAATTTTTTGAACTATATCGGCAATAACATTGCCTTCATAAACATCTTTGTGCAAAAATTTCATTCTTGCAGGGGTATTATAAAACAAATCCCTTACAATAAAGGTTGTGCCAACATCACAGCCCGCTTCATCAAAAAAGGTTTCGGCACCGCCCTCTATTTTATAGCAAGTACCAAGTTCGTCGTCTTCCCTTCGTGTTAACAGTTCAACCTTTGAAACAGCGCAAATTGCTGCCAACGCTTCACCGCGGAAACCAAGAGTACTTATACTGTCAAGGTCGTTTTCGCTAACAATTTTACTTGTGGCGTGTCTTAAAAAAGCGGTTTTAACTTCTTCTTTTTTAATACCGCAACCGTTGTCTGTTACGCGCATATACAGTATTCCGCCGCCCTTAATTTCAACCGTAATTGCGGTTGCGCCTGCATCTATTGAGTTTTCGGTTAATTCTTTAATAACCGAAGCCGGCCGTTCAACAACTTCGCCTGCAGCAATAAGTTCTGCAAGTTGCTTTGGCAAAACACTGATTTTTGGCATAACAAGACCTCCTTTTTATTCTTTTGCTTTTTGTACTAAATCGTATAAAATTCTGGCAGATTCAATAGGCGTTAATGTTTCAACATCAATTATTTTTAGTTCACTGAGGATTTCGCTTGCTTGCATCATTTCTATTGGCATAAAAGCGTTTGAAGGTCTTTCTTGCTTGTAAGAAACAACCTTGCCCTCTTCTGCTTCGGTTAAAATTTCTTTTGCGCGTTTAATTACGCCACCTGGAAGCCCTGCAAGTTTGGCAACCTCAACACCGTAACTTTCATCTGCACCGCCTTTTACAATACGGCGCAGGAAAATTATATCGTCACCGCGCTTTTTAACGGCAATATTATAATTTTTAACTCCCGTAATTTCAAATTCCATTCCGGTAAGTTCGTGATAATGGGTGGCAAAAAGCGTCTTTGCGCCAATTTTGTTTTTATTGGCAATATATTCAAGCACACTTCTGGCAATAGCCATACCGTCAAAGGTAGAAGTGCCCCTGCCAATTTCGTCAAGAATAAGCAAACTGTCTTTAGTTGCATAGTTTAAAATATCCGCCACTTCACTCATTTCAACCATAAAGGTTGAACGGCCCGAAGATAAATCGTCCGACGCACCAACGCGGGTAAAAATAGCATCGCAAACACAAAGGTCTGCAGATTGTGCAGGAACAAAACAACCGATTTGAGCCATTAAAGCAATAATTGCCACTTGGCGCATATAGGTTGATTTACCAGCCATATTAGGACCTGTAATAATAGCGCAACGGTTATCGGCCCGGTCTAAATATGTATCGTTGGCAACAAAAGGTGTATTTGAAAGTTTTTCAACAACAGGATGTCTGCCTGCCGTTATTTTTATTGCGCCATCGTTATTAAAGCGAGGCCTTACATAATCGTTTTGAAGCGATGTTTCGGCAAACGAACAAAGAACATCAAGCCGAGCAAGTGCGGCGGCAGTTTTTTGCAAACGCACCTTTTGAGAGCAAATATGTTGCCTTATTTTATCAAAAATAGCATATTCCAAGGCATAAGACCTATCTTTTGCACCAATAAGTTTACCCTCAAGTTCCTTAAGTTCGGGGGTTATAAAGCGTTCACCGCCCGTTAGGGTTTGTTTGCGCATATAATCATCGGGCACCAAATCTAAAAACGAATTTGTTACCTCAATATAATAACCAAACACGCGGTTATATTTAACCTTAAGATTTTTAATTCCGGTTCTTTCACGCTCACGCGATTCAATTGAAGCAATAACGCCTGTGCCGTTTTTCATTATTTCACGAAGCGAATCTATTTCACTGTCATAACCGGCTCTTATAATTCCGCCCTCTTTAACAGTGGTTGGCGGTTCTTCGGCTATGGCACTGTCAATAAGTTCGGCAATGTCATTAAGCGGGTCAATATCAGAATTAATTTGCTGCAGCATACGAGAAGCCGCATTTTGCAAAATTTGTTTTACATAAGGCAGTTTGCAAAGAGTAAACCAAAGCAAACGCAAATCTCTTGCATCGGCTTTGTTATAAATAATGGCACTTATAATACGCTCAATATCTTTTATACCCGAAAGCATTTCTAAAAGTTCGCCGCGCATAACGGTATCGCCAAACAGTTCTTCCACCGCATTGTGCCTTAAATTTATTTCGTTTAATGACATAAGCGGTTGTTCTATCCACGATTTTATAAGGCGTTTGCCCATTGCAGTTTTGGTTTTATCTAACACCCAAAGCAATGTGCCTTTTTTAGATTTTGTGCGAATTGTTTCTACAATTTCAAGGTTTCTTACCGCTGTCATATCAAGGCGCATAAATTTATTACGCGCATAAAAATCAACACTGCTTACCGCAATATTACCTGTAACGCCCGTTTCATAAAGGTATTCAATTACCGCACCCAAAGCGCACGAAGCAGCACTTTTTGACGGTACGCCAATATTTTCGGTGCTTATAACATTAAAGTGCGAAAGCAAACGAGGTTCGGTTTTTAAAATATCAAAACTTGCTTTGCTTCTTCTGGTTTTCATGCCTTCGTATTTTGTGTCTAAAAACTGGGCAAGTTCACCATATTGTTCGTATTTTTCGGGAAGAAGAACTTCACGCGGAGAAAACCTGCCAATTTCACCGGCAGCAAAGGAAAACATATCTTCGCCCGAAGTTTCGGTAACATGGGTTTCACCGGTTGAAGCATCGCAAAAACAAACGCCAACACTTTCGTTTATTACGGCAACGGCGCAAAGATAATTACTTCTGCCCTCTTCAAGCATTGAATTTTCAATAACCGTACCCGGTGTTATAATGCGCACAACTTCGCGCTTTACAAGGCCTTTAGCAGTTGCGGGGTCTTCAACCTGTTCACAAATGGCAACCTTATAACCCTTTTCAACAAGTTTTGCAATATAATTTTCGGCGCTGTGAAAAGGAACGCCGCACATTGGGGCGCGTTCACTTAAGCCGCATTCTTTGCCCGTTAAAACCAAATCAAGTTCGCTTGATACTGTTTTGGCATCTTCAAAAAACATTTCGTAAAAGTCGCCCAAGCGGAACAAAAGTATACAGTCTTTGTTGTTTTCTTTTATTTGCAAATACTGTTGCATCATTGGTGAAAGCCCAGCCATTTGTTATCCCCCTTTTTAAGATTTTTTTAAAGAATTAGTTACAACCCGAACAAGTAGCGCAACTGCCGCTGCATCCGCCTTCGGGCAAAGTGCAGGTTTCGGGGTCTTGCCCTTCAAAACACATATTTATAATGCCCATAACCTCATTCATAAGCTTGTCTACTTCGGCTTTTGCGGCATTATATTCTTTCATTGCTTCGTCTTCCATGATGGTAGTGTAAATGTTTCTAAGTTCTTGGTTTAATGAAGAAACTTCGTTTTCATCTCTGTCTTCTTTTTCAAGCAACCTTTCAAGGTTCATTCTGCAAATATTAAATTCACCTATTTTTGCGTTTAATTCGTTATTATTTTCAAGGGAAAGTTTTGCTTTTGCATAAGCAATAAAGCGGCTGTCCTTTTGAATTTCTTTTCCTAATTCTCTTGTTGCTGAAATAATATCCATTTTTATTCTCCTCTTATAACTTTAAACGAATCGCCGTCTTTTACGGTTTTTACATTAATAAATTTGCCTAAATCGGTTTCGTCACCTAAAAATTCAAGCACAAGCGTACCGTTTGTGTGGCCTGCCATATAGCCGTCATTCCTGCCAAAATCATCGCAAAGCAAACGGTATTCTTTGCCAATAATGTTCTTTTCGTTTTCTTTTGCAATTTCTTCTTGCGTTTTTAACAGTTCATTAAACCATTTGCCCTTTTCTGCCCTGCTAATATTATCTTCCATTTCGGCGGCAGGTGTACCTTCACGCGCAGAATAAATAAAGGTGAAAAGTGAAGAAAAACCAACTTCTTTTATAAGCGAAAGCGTTTCTTTAAAATCTTCGTAAGTTTCCCCCGGGAAACCAACAATAATATCGGAAGTCAAAGAAACGTCAGGGATACGCTCTTTCGCCGCTTTTATTAAAGCAAGGTAATCTTCCCTTGTGTAGTGGCGGTTCATTGCCTTTAATATACGGTTAGAACCACTCTGAAACGGTAAATGAAGATGACGCGTTACTTTTTTGCATTCTTTAATGGTATCTAAAAGTTCTATAGTGCAGTCTTTGGGGTGCGATGTCATAAACCTAATTACAAAATCACCAGGGATATCGTTTATCATTCTTAAAAGTTTTGCAAAGTTTACACCGTGTGAACAGCCCTTACCGTATGAATTTACATTTTGACCAAGCAAAGTAATATCTTTACAGCCGTTTTTAATAAGTTCCTTCGCCTCATTAATAATCATTTCGGGGTCCCTTGAGCGTTCGCGGCCGCGAACATAAGGAACAATACAGTAGGTGCAAAAATTATTGCAACCGTACATAATGGGAAGCCAGGCTTTAAACTCTGACTCGCGGTGAACAGGAATACCCTCAACAATTTCACTTTCTTCCTGTGACAGTTCAAAAATACGCGGACCGCCTGACAGCCGTTTATACAAAAATTCGGGCAAACGGTGGCGCAAGAATGTACCAAAAACAATATCAACATAAGGGTAACTTTTTTTAATTCTTTCAGCAACCTTTTCCTGCTGACTCATACAACCGCAAACGGCAATTATTAGCGACGGATTACGGCGCTTATTATGTTTAAGTGCACCAAGATTACCCCACACCCTGTCTTCTGCGTGTTCACGCACGGCGCAGGTGTTATAAAGAATAAAATCGGCTTCGTCGGTGCTATCAGTAAGTTCATAGCCCATATTATTAAGCATACCCTTTATTTGTTGCGAATCACTTACATTTTGCTGACAGCCGTAAGTAACAACACACGCCTTTGGGGTTCTGCCGTAAACTTTATTAACAAGTGTTTTAACAGGTTCAAAATATTCTTCCCCCGTAAAAAAATTACTACCAGACAACACTAAAATCCTTTCTACCCATTTTAACTATTCTATTATATAATAAAATATATATTATTTCAAGATGAAAAAAGCAAATAAATATCCCCCCGTATAACGGGGGGTATTTCATTTTCGGGCATAGCCCTAACCGAAACTGGCGGCGCACAAG
>JAZSAJ010000033.1:0-37456 GCA_045601805.1 Acutalibacteraceae bacterium | reverse complement strand
TATTTAAAGGATTATGAGCAAGATATTCTTTTGCGTGTAAACAACTATAACCAAAAAAGAAAAGAACTGCTTTGTGGTAAAAGTATAACCGAATTTGCAAACGCGCATAAATATTTTGGTTTTCACCGCACAGAAAACGGCTGGGTTTACCGCGAGTGGGCACCTGCGGCTGAAAAAATGTTTTTAACAGGTGACTTTAACAATTGGGACACCACCGCTTGTGAAATGGAAAAACTAAACGACGGTGTGTATGAAATTTACTTAAACGGAAAAGATGCGTTAAAGGTGGGACAAAAGGTACAAGCAATTGTTTTGCACGGTGGGGAATATTTGCGCCGAGTTCCGCTTTATGCAACAAGAGTGGTGCAGGACGAAACCACTTACCTTTGGTGCGCCGAAATTACGGAACCAAACAGTGCTTTTAATTGGCAAGACGGCGGTTTTAAGCCCGAAAAAACACCGCTTATTTATGAATGTCACATTGGTATGGCGCAGGATAAATACGATGTTGGCACATACAAAGAGTTTATTGACAATGTACTGCCCAGAATAAAGGAACTTGGGTATAACACCATTCAGTTAATGGCAATTATGGAGCACCCGTATTATGGCTCGTTCGGTTACCAAGTTTCAAACTTTTTTGCGCCGTCTTCACGCTACGGCACAAGCGAAGACCTTAAAGACCTTATTAACACCGCGCACAAAATGGGAATTGCGGTGCTTTTAGACCTTGTTCATTCCCACGCAGTAAACAACACAAACGAGGGCATAAACTGTTTTGACGGAACTGAATACCAGTTTTTCCACGCCGGTGAAAAGGGTAACCACAGCGCTTGGGGTACAAAACTTTTTAATTACGGCAAAAACGAAGTTTTGCACTTTTTACTTTCTAACCTTAAATATTGGCTAACTGAATTCCATTTTGACGGTTTCCGTTTTGACGGCGTTACTTCAATGCTGTACCACGACCACGGGCTTGGAAGCGCATTTACAAATTACGGTATGTATTTTTCGTTAAACACCGACACCGAAGCCGTAACCTATTTGCAACTGGCAAACGAACTTATTAAAAAGGTAAACAAAAATGCCGTTACTATTGCCGAAGATATGTCGGGTATGCCGGGTATGTGTATTCCAATTAAAGACGGCGGAATTGGGTTTGATTACCGACTTTCAATGGGTGTTCCTGATATGTGGATAAAACTTTTAAAGGAATACCGCGACGAAGATTTTGATATGGGCAAAATTTGGTATGAACTTACCACACGCCGCCCAAAAGAAAAGAATATTGGCTATGCTGAATCGCACGACCAAGCGCTTGTTGGTGATAAAACCATTATGTTCCGCTTGTGCGATGCCGAAATGTATAGCGGTATGCAAAAATTTGGCGGTAATATTACGGTTGACCGCGGAATTGCGCTTCATAAAATGATAAGGCTAATAACCGCTACTACTTCGGGCGAGGGTTATTTAAACTTTATGGGCAACGAATTCGGCCACCCCGAATGGATAGATTTTCCGCGCGAGGGCAATAATTGGAGTTACCATTACTGCCGAAGACAATGGCATTTGGTAGACGATAAGAATTTGCGCTATAGCGAACTTAACGACTTTGACAAGGCAATGATTTCGCTTATTAAGAATGAGCAAATTTTAAGCCAAAAAACAGTTTGCCGTTATATTGATTATGACAAAAAGGTTATAATTTATTCAAAGGGCGATACTGTTTTTGCCTTTAATTTCCACCCGAATAACTCTTACGAAAACTTTTTTGTGCCTGTTGGCAAAATGGGCGAATTTAAGGTTGTTTTAACAAGCGACGACGGTGTTTTCGGCGGATATAACAGGGTAGACAAAAATTATGTTTATACCGCAAAACGCGGTTATAAAACAACAAGCGGTTTTGGGTGCTATTTGCCCCAAAGAAGTGCTATTGTATTTAAAAAGGTGTAAAAAAATACCCAAGTGTTTAAACACTTGGGTATTTTTGGTTGATTATAAAGGCAAATTGTGTTAAAATAAATATATATGTTTTAATAGGGAGAATTGAAATGAAACTAAACACAAAAAGAACGGTTTTAATTGGTTTTGCCTTTTTATCTATTTGCGCTTTTTGGCAAATGTACGACGGGCTTGTTCCCAAAATTTTAAAAGAAACTTTTGATTTGCCTGAATCAGTTTCGGGTTATATTATGGCTGCCGATAATGTTTTGGCTCTTTTGTTATTGCCCCTTTTTGGCGGTATTTCCGATAAATGCAAAAGCAAATTGGGCAGACGCCGTCCCTTTATTCTTTTCGGCACACTGTTAGCAGTTGCTTTAATGATTGGTTTGCCCATTATTGACAACCGTTATTTTGTGTCACCATCACCTAATTTAATGGTAACCTTTATTTTGCTTTTGGGTCTTATTCTTGTTGCAATGGGTACCTACCGCAGCCCCGCAGTTGCCCTAATGCCCGATGTTACACCAAAACCGCTTCGCAGTAAGGGTAACGCTATTATAAACCTTATGGGTGCAGTTGGCGGTATTCTTTATTTAATTTTAACCAGTATTTTATATCCTGCCAAAAAAACCGCAGGGCTCGCTCATATAAATTATTTACCGCTGTTTTTAATTGTTGGCGGTGTAATGCTTTTGGCACTTTTAATTATAATGTTCTTTGTAAACGAGCCAAAGTTGGTTGCCGAACAAAAGGAATATGAAGACGCCCACCCCGAAGAAAACCTAACCGAAATAACCGAACAGGGCAACGAAGTTATGCCGAAGGCGGTTAAAAAAAGTTTGGTGTTTATGCTTCTTTCAATTGCTTTTTGGTTTATTGGTTATAACGGAATAACAACTTGGTTTACAACCTATGCCAAAGAAGTTTGGAATATGGATATTGGCGCGGCTTCAACCTGCCTTACCGTTGCAACCGCAGGCGCTATTGTAAGTTATATTCCTATTGGCACACTTGCCAGTAAAATTGGCAGAAAAAACACAATAAAAGCGGGTGTTATTTTGCTTACCGCTTGTTTTGCGGCGGGCTTTGTTTACACAATGTTCTTTAATACTTTTAGCAATTTACTGCTTGTTATTTTTGCGTTGGTTGGTCTTGCTTGGGCAGCAATAAATGTAAACAGTTTGCCAATGGTTGTTGAAATGTGCGCAGGAAAAGATGTTGGCAAATTTACAGGCCTTTATTATACCTTTAGTATGTCGGCACAAATTGCAACCCCAATTATTGCAGGTTATTTGCTTGAAAATGTAAGTTACAAAATTTTGTTCCTTTACGCTGCTATTTTTGTGTTTATTTCGTTTATAACAATGTGCTTTGTAAAACACGGCGATATTAAGCCAATTGCCAAAAAAAGCGTTTTAGAAAACTTTGATGTGGAGGATTAATAATGCTAATTGCTTTTTTGGTATTAGCAATTTTAGTTGCTTTGTTCCTTTTTTGCAGTATGCCGTCACTGTATAAACATAAAGATTTACAGTTTATTAAGGGCAAATATATTGCCCACCGCGGTTTGCACAATTTAAAAGAGGGGTACCCCGAAAATTCAATACCCGCCTTTAAACGCGCAACTGAATTCGGCTTGGCAATTGAAAACGATATTCACCTAACCAAAGACGGCGAAGTGGTTGTTTTTCACGATGACGATTTAAAACGCGCTTGCGGTGTAAACAAAAAGGTGTCGGAATTAACCCTTAAGGAGTTAAAGGAATATAACCTTTTTGAAACAAGCGAAAAAATACCCACTTTAAAAGAGTGTTTAGAGGTAGTCCGCGGTAAAACACCGCTTCTTATTGAATTTAAAAGCGACGGCGGAAACCACGAAAAACTGGTTATTGCCGCAAACGAAATTTTAAAGGAATATAAAGGGCTGTATCTTATTCAGTCTTTTTATCCGCAGATTTTGTACTACTACAGAAAACACAACAAAAATGTGTGCCGCGGATTTTTGGCAACCGCCTTTAAGGGCGAAGCGTTTTATAAACGGCTTTCGGGCGCACTTGTGTTTAACTTTATATCAAGACCGCATTTTGTGTCTTACGAGCATAAATTTAATAATTACTTCTTTTTAAAACTTAATAGGTTGCTGGGTGCATTCACAATTGCTTGGACATTCCACAGTAAAACCGAAGTTTTAAGGGTAAAAAAAGAATTTAAAGCATATATATTTGAGGATTTTATACCATAGTGGAAAAGAACAGTTTTTTAAGTAATTTTATTGGCGACACCGCATTTTATAAAAAAGTTATAACCTTAACCTTGCCCATAATGATACAAAACGGCATAACCAACTTTGTTAATATGCTTGATAATGTTATGGTGGGCAGGGTAGGCACACTGCAAATGACAGGCGTTGCCATAACCAACCAGTTAATTTTTGTTTTTAATTTGCTAATTTTCGGCGCGCTTTCGGGCGCAGGTATTTTTGGCGCACAGTTTTACGGCAAGGGCGATAAAAAGGGTATACAAGACACCTTCCGCTTTAAAATTATTTGCGGTACGGCGCTTACCATTCTTGGTATAGCGGTATTCCTTTTGTTTGGAAACACACTTATTTCTCTTTATTTAAAGGGTGACGGCAGTGGAGCTGATGCCAAAGCTTCGCTTTTATTTGGCAAAGAGTATTTGTTTATAATGCTTATTGGGTTACTTCCATACACAATAACTCAGTGCTATTCAAGTACATTAAGGGAAACAAACAAAGCACTTTTGCCAATGACTGCAGGTGTAGTTGCCGTTTTAGTTAATTTATGCTTAAACTGGGTTTTAATTTTTGGTAAATTGGGCGCGCCCATGCTTGGCACAAACGGTGCCGCTATTGCCACAGTAATTTCCCGCTATGTTGAACTTTTGGTGGTTATTATTGGCGCATATAAAGGAAAGAATTACTTTAAAGGCGCACTTAAAACCTTAAAAGTTCCGCTTGATTTAGTAAAGAGAATTGCGGTTAAAGGGCTTCCTTTAGTTATAAATGAAACCATGTGGGCGGCAGGTATGGCAATGCTTAACCAGTGCTATTCTGTGCGCGGTATTGCGGTTGTTGCGGCAAACAATATAACCCAAACCTTTTTTAATGTTTTTTCGGTTGCCTTTATTTCGGTTGGCGCGGCAATTGGCATTATTTTAGGGCAAATACTTGGCTCAAAAAATAAAGAAAGAGCAATGCTTTATGCTTCACGGCTTATAACTTTTTCGTTTTTTACAAGTGTGGTTGTTGGTGCAGTTTTCTTTGTTTGCGCCGATTACATACCGCTTCTTTATAACACCAATAGCAATGTGCGTGAAACTGCGGCGGCGTTAATGAAAATATGCGCAGTTGCAATGCCGCTTGATGCCTTTGCTCACGCTTCGTATTTTACCTTGCGTTCGGGCGGCAGAATTATTGAAACGGTGTTTTTTGACAGCGGATTTGTTTGGGTGGTAAATGTAACAATTGCCTTTATTTTAAGCCGTTTTACAAGTGCCAATATTCTTACAATCTTTGCAATTTGTCAATTTACGGGTATAATAAGGTGTATAATAGGTACTGTGCTTGTTAAAAAGGGAATTTGGATAAAAAATATAGTTGAGTAATAAACTTTTCGGAGGTTTTTTATGGATTGCAAACAGTTTTGGAATCATATTTCTTCTAAAAAAATTGCTATTTGCGGAATTGGTATAAGCAATACTCCGCTTATATTAGATTTTGTTAAAAAAGGCGCAAGGGTAATTGCTTGCGACCGCAGAAGCAAAGAGCAAATTGGCGAACTGTGTAAAACTTTGGAAGACGCGGGTGTTGAACTTCATTTAGGTGAAAGATACCTTGAAAATTTAGAGGTTGATATTATTTTCCGCACCCCCGGAATGAATTTTAATTTAACCGAACTTGAACAGGCGCGTAAACGCGGAATTGCCGTTACAAGTGAAATGGAAGTGTTTTTTGATTTATGCCCTGCAACCGTTTTTGCGGTAACGGGTTCCGACGGTAAAACAACCACAACCACTTTAATTGCAAAAATGCTTGAAAAAGAGGGCAAAACTGTTCATATTGGCGGTAATATTGGTAAACCTTTGCTTCCGCAAATTGAAAATATTAAACCCGAAGATTTTGTTGTGGCAGAACTTTCTTCTTTTCAACTTATTTCAATGCGCAAAAGCCCCGATATTGCGGTGGTTACAAATGTTGCACCCAACCATCTTGATGTTCATAAAGATATGGACGAATATGTTGAAGCCAAAAAGAATGTTTTAATGCACCAAAACGCTTTTTCAAGAACAGTTTTAAACCGCGATAACGAAATTACCGCCGGTTTTGCAAAATATGTTCGCGGTCAGTCGCTTGGCTTTAGTATGGAACGCCCGGTTAAAAACGGCGCGTGGCTGGCGAATGACGGCACAATTCATATGTCCTACCGCGGTATTGATGTACCCATTATGCACCGAAACGATATAACCGTTATTGGCGACCATAATGTTGCTAACTACTTAGCGGCAATTTCTGCTGTTTGGGGTTATGTTGGCAGTGATACAATTAAGGCAGTTGCAAAAGAATTTGCAGGTGTTGAACACCGAATTGAATTTGTGCGCGAAATAAACGGCGTAAAGTATTATAACGATTCTATTGCTTCAAGCCCAACACGAACAATAGCAGGGCTTAAGGCGTTTAAGCAACCTGTAATTTTAATTGCGGGCGGTTACGATAAACATATTCCGTTTGAACCAATGGCAGAAGAAGTTATAAATAAGGTTAAAACACTTTATTTAACAGGGCCATCTGCGCCAATGATTGAAAAGGCAATAACAAACAGTGTTTATTATAAGGGCAGCCCCGAAATAATTCATGCGGCTGATATTAAAGAAGCGGTTATAGAAGCGCACAAAAAAGCAGTAGCGGGCGATGTTGTTACCCTAAGCCCTGCTTGTGCTTCGTTTGACGCTTTCCCGAACTTTGCAGCGCGCGGTGTTTATTTTAAGGAAGCGGTGAACAATCTTTAATGGAATTAAAAGAAGTTGTTTTTAATTTAAGCAATGCCGCCGCGCTTGGCAGTGTAAATACTGCCGTCGTGTTGGCGCAAGAAATAATAGCAAAATACACCACCCCGAAAAAACTTTCGGGGATTGGTTTTTATGCCTGTCTTTCGGGGCAGAGTGACTATACCGTAATGCTTGAAGCCCATATTGACGAAGTTGGTATGGTTGTAACAAATGTAAGTGATGATGGTTTTTTAACTGTTGCGGCTTGCGGTGGTATTGACGCAAGAAATTTACCTGCGTGCGAAGTGGTTATTCATTCGCAACAAGAAATAAAGGGTGTTTTTGTTTCAACCCCTCCGCACCTTGCAAAAGGCGATAAACAGTATAGCGATATTTCGCAAATTAAAATTGATACAGGTCTTGGCGAAAAAGCCAAAGACATTGTTAAAGCGGGCGATTTTGTTACCTTTAACACAAAGTGTGAAAGTTTGCTTGGCACTAAATTTGTGGGTAAATCGCTTGATGACCGTATAGGTTGTGCGGTACTACTTGAACTTGCAAAACGCTTAAGCGGTAAAAAACTGCCCGTTAATGTCCTTTTTGTGTTTAACGATGCCGAAGAACTGGGTTTAAGGGGCGCAAAAACTTCTGCTTTTAAATTAAACTTTAACGAAGCCGTTTGTATTGATGCCACCTTTGGCAATGCGCCTAATATAAGTGCTGATAAGACCTTTAAATTGGGTGACGGCGTTTTAATTGGGGTATCACCGTTTTTAAATAAGTGCGCTACCAAAAAACTGCAAAATGTAGCAAAGGAAAACGGCATTAAATATAATTGCGAAGTTATGCCATCGGCAACAGGCACAAATGCCGATGTAATTTCGGTTAATAAAGAGGGCGTACCAACCTCGCTTATTTCGGTTCCTGTAAGAAATATGCACACCGCATGTGAAGTTGCCGATTTAAGTGATGTTAACCAAGCAGTATCTTTGCTTGAAAATTATATTTTGGCAGGGGGAATAAACAAATGAAAGAATTGCTTTTAAACCTTTGCCAATTAAACGGTCCGTCTTCCGAAGAAAACAGCGTAAGGGAATTTATAATTTCTAAAATTAAAGATTACTGTGAATACAGAACCGATGCTTTAGGAAATATTATTGCCTATAAAAAGGGTAAAAACAAAGCCAAAGCAAAACTAATGCTTGACGCCCATATGGACGAAGTTGGTTTAATTATAACAAGTGTTACTTGCGACGGCTTTTTAAAGTTTAGCGATGTTGGTTCTATTCCCGTGGCTAATCTTTTGGGTGCAAAGGTAAAAATAGGGCAAATAACAGGTGTTATTGGTTGTAAACCGGCACATTTTTGCAAGGGCGAAGAAGAAAAGAAACTGCCCGAAATAGATTCACTTTATATTGACATTGGCGCAAACAATAAAGAAGAAGCGCTAAACGCCGTAAGCATTGGCGATATGGGTGTTATTGAAAGCGAATTTGTGTGGCTAAATGAAAACTGTTTTAAAGCCAAGTCAATAGACAACCGCGCAGGTGTTTGCGTGCTTATTTCACTTTTGCAAGAAGACAGCGAATACGATTATTACGCCACCTTTACTGTGCAAGAAGAGGTTGGTTTAAGGGGCGCTAAAACCGCAACTTATGCGGTGGACCCGCAGTTTGCCATCTGTCTTGAGTGTACCACCGCGGCCGATTTATGCGGTGTTGCCGAAGAAGACACAGTTTGTAAATTAGGGCAAGGCCCTGCTGTTTCTTTTATGGATAAAGCAACGCTTTACGATAAAGAACTGTATAACGCATTGTTAAACTGCGGTGTTTTGGCACAAAGCAAAAATGCCGTAGCAGGCGGTAACAACAGCGGTGCAATTCACCTAACGCGCGAAGGTGTAAGAACTGCCGTACTGTCACTTCCTTGCAGGTATATTCATTCCCAGTCTGGCGTTGCCGACTATAGTGATTTAGAAAATATGAAACTTTTGGCCGAGAAATTAAAAGACAGAATTTGTGGCGGAGAATTTTTATAATGATACAAAAATTAAAGGTTTTTCCAAAGGATATACCGCAAAATGCCGCCGCAATAAAAATTTACTGTAACTTTACGGCTTACCATAACTACGAAAATTTATACCTTTTTTACGAACAAAAAAATGAAAAAGGCGAAACCACCGCCCTAATTTCTTTTGGCGGTGAAACCGCAGTTTTGTATTTAAACGGCGGTAACACCGAAGAAATAAAAGAATTTCTTTCGTTTTTGGGTGCAAAATACATTTTTAGCGATGCCGATTTGGGCTATTTAAAAAAGCAGGAATGTTATTTAATGCACAAAAAAGTGCAAACAACAAGCAGTTCACCTGTTTTAAGCCACAATACACCGCGTAAAGTTTTAGAAATAATAAAAAGCGGTTTAACGGTAAGTAACGATGACGAATTTATTTCTGATTTATCACATAGGTTGTATAACGGACAAGCAGGGTGTTTTTTAAGTGATTGTTCGTCAGGGGTTATTTATTTAACCAATAAATTTTCCTTTGTTACCGCCCTTGCGGTATTGCCCGATTTTCGTTTAAATGGAAAAGGTAGGGCTGCTTTAAACGAACTAATAAAGCAAAGCAAAACAGAAGATGTTTTTGTTTGCTGTGAAGAAAAAAATTTACCATTTTATAAAAAGAACGGCTTTTTACCTATTAGTAAAAGTGCCGTTTGGGAGAGATAATAATGAATTCATTTTTTAGTATTAATGAAAAACTTGAAAAATTAAGCGAAAGTGTGTTAAATGAGGCCAAAGATATTTTTGCACAAATTGATAAAACCACAAAATATAATCAACAAAAGGTGCTTTCTGCCTTTATTAAAAATAGGGTTAGCGAATGTCACCTTGGTATTTCAACGGGCTATGGCTATAATGATGCAGGCCGTGAAACACTTGAAAAAGTATGGGCAGACTGTATGGGCGCAGAAGATTCAATAATTCGCCATAACTTTGTTTCGGGCACTCACGCGTTAACGGTTGCTTTGTTCGGCGTTTTAAGGCCTAGTGACAAAATGCTTTGTGTTACTGGCAGACCGTACGATACCTTAATTGATGTTTTGGGAATTGATGGCTTTGTTTCGGGCTCACTTAAAGATTTTGGCGTAATTTATCACCAGGTTGATTTATTAAACGGTGAAAATGTTGACATTAATACAACTGTAGAAAAACTTAAAAATGATAATTATAAAATGGTTTATATTCAGCGTTCGCGCGGATACAGTTTAAGACACAGTTTAACGGTTAAAGAAATTGAAGAAATTTGCAAAGCCGTTAAAGAGGTTAGCCCCAACACAATAATTATGGTTGATAATTGCTATGGCGAATTTGTAGAAGAAAAAGAACCCACAGAAGTTGGTGCCGATTTAATTGCCGGTTCGCTTATTAAAAACCCGGGCGGCGGCATTGCTCAAACGGGCGGTTACATAGCAGGCAGGGCAGATTTAGTTGAAATGTGCGCATTCCGTTTAACTGCGCCTGGTGTTGGCAAAGAGGTTGGTGCAACACTTGGGCACAACCGCGAACTTTTTATGGGTGTGTTTAATTCGCCACATGTTGTTGGCGAAGCGCTTAAAACCGCCGTTTACACCGCGTTTTTGTTTGACAATCTTGGCTACACCGTTACACCTGCACCGCGTGAAATAAGGGCAGATATTATTCAGGCGGTGGTGCTAAATAACCCCGAATCTTTAATTGCCTTTTGTGAAGGTATGCAAAGCGGTGCGCCTGTTGATTCGTTTGTTAAACCTGAACCGTGGGATATGCCGGGTTATAACGATAAAGTTATAATGGCGGCAGGTGCTTTTACATTGGGCGCTTCTATTGAACTTTCTGCCGATGCTCCTTTAAGGGAACCCTATGCGGCGTGGATGCAGGGCGGACTTAACTTTCATAGCGCAAGTACAGGGGTGCTTTTGGCGGCAAACAGTATGTTAAAAAAAGGGTTATTGAATTTTTAACAACTTTGTAGTACAATATTTTTATTATTAAAAAAAGGGGGGGTAGAACTGTGAAACTGTTGTTTGAAGGGCAAGTGCTTGATATTGTTAAAAGCGATAACGGAATTGTTTTTCCTTATGTAATTGAGCAAGTTGGTAATCAAACAAGGGTTGCCTTTATGATGTATCAAAACGAAAACGGCAAAACCACAAATGTTGCAAAACACATTTATTTAATGTCAAAGTTCGGCCCCGACCACAAGGCGTTTTGTTTGCAAACGGAAAACTATGTTAGCAGTAAAGTGGTTGTTTTCCCAGGTGAACAAATGCTTATTGCCGAAGAAAACGGCGATATTAAAATTCTTGATACCGATGCCGGTTACCTTTACTTTGGCAAACTTTTTTACGCCGGTGAAATACCGTCGGCAATAGCAC
Organism: Acutalibacteraceae bacterium; assembly: GCA_045601805.1. Lineage (GTDB taxonomy): Bacteria > Bacillota > Clostridia > Oscillospirales > Acutalibacteraceae > SIG607. The sequence goes on along the minus strand of JAZSAJ010000033.1, from coordinate 26,090 downwards.
TGCACGAAGATAAAATTTGGTGCGCTTTTTGTGAAAAAAATGTTCTTGTGCGTTATAATGTAAACACAATGCGTGAAGAACTGCGAATTGGCGGTGGCGAAAGTTCACCCTTTAAATCGCCCTGCGATATTTTTATTGAATACGATAACGCTTATATTTCAAATAAAGAAAGCAATTCAATTGTGAAACTTAATTTAACAAACTATTCACTAAACACCTATAAAGAACTGCCCATAGCCCCAAAAAAATTTTTAAAAGTGGGCCGAAACGAATTTGTTTTAAGCGAAAACGGCGTTTATGTAATAAATTAAAAAACCGAGGCATTGCCTCGGTTTTTTATTCTTTATTAAGTTTTTCAACCGCTTTAATTTGCCTTATATCATTGCCTAAAAATTGTTTTAAGGCGTATTCGCCAATAAAACGCGAGGTAATTCTTGCGCTGTAGCGGTCGGTAAGTTCTTCAAAGGTAAGGTTGGTGTTTATTACGGTTGATTTTTTGTTTAAAATACGGGTGTTTACAATGTTATAAAACAGGGAAGAAGTAAAGTTGTTTAAAAATTCGGTTCCCAAATCGTCAATTATAAGTAAATCGCAGTTAAGTAACGCGTCGGTGTTTTCGGTAACTGCCGAATAAGAAAAATGCTCTTTTTCGGCATCACTAAATAGGTTTTGCGCAGAACCGTACACCACATTATAGCCCTTCTCAATTACAGTTTTTGCAATACTTAAAGATAAATGGGTTTTACCAAGACCACATTTGCCCATAAAAAGCACATTGCCCGAATTTTTATTAAAGTTTTCGGCATAGTCTTTTGCAAAGTAAAAAATCTTTTCCATTTTAGGTCTTGCGCTTTCGGGGTAATAATTGGTAGAAAAATTTTCAAAACTGCAGTCGCTGTTTGGAATATTTTTGTAAAATTCTTTAAGTGACAGTTCCTTAGCAATTTCCTTTACACAATTGCACAAATAACCGTTTACATAATTTGTGTCATTACAAACAGGGCAAAGGCAGGTAAAGGGCGTAACATTTTCTTGCTTTAAAATGTTTGCTTTTTCTTCGCATAAAGCAGTATTTTCCTTTGCCAGTTCTTTAATTTCTTCGGTTTTGCCCGAAAGGGAAAGTTTTACGGCGGTAGTGCCCAGAATAGAAATTTCCTTATCAATCTCTGCAATTCTTTGGTTTTTAAGCATAACGGAATTTAGCAAGTCGTAATACGCCTGCTCCCGTTTTTTTACTTCATTGTTTTTAATTTGTATTGCTTCTTTAATTATGTTTTGTGAAAAAGCCATACTTTACCCCTTTTAATCACTATTTATTAGCAGTTCTAATAGTTCTTTATCGGTTGAATCCCAGTCGCCGTTTTTTGCTTTTTTTGGTTGTTCTTTAATTTGGTCAACCGAAGTAATGCCGTCTTTATGCCAACGGTCAATAATGCCTTTAATGTATTTTATATTGTATTTTCCTGTGGTGTCAACACAAATGTCGTAAGCCGCTTCTAAAAGTTTTCGGTCGTACCCGTAATTGTTTACCCACAAAACCGCAAGTTCGCGCTCGGTTTTGTTAAGTTTGCGGTCTTTAATGCCAAAAGCCGAACAAAACAGTTTTTGGCACATTTCTTCTTTAGCGTTTCTTGCAATAAATTCTTCTGCCGAAGCAATACCGTCAACGCCTGCGTCAAGCCAAGCAATAGCCGTTTTTTCCATAAAGCGAATGTTGGCTTTGTCTAACCCTAAAGCATATTCAACAAGCATTAAAATAACCGAAACATCCATACCTTCTTCAATATACATCCAAGCAAAAGTAGAAGCTTCGCTTTGGCGCAAAGGGCGGGACAGGCGTGACTGTATTTCAGAAAATAAAAACATTAAACGCTCGTCCGTTTTGCCAAAAGCAGCAATTTCTTCACGCGTGGGTTTTTCGGCTTCGGCTTTGGCAGAAGTTTTTTTATGTAACTTGCTTTCGCGGTTTTCCGTAACAATTACACCTGCATCTTGCCAATAAAGTAAAGCATCACTCACTTCGCCTGTAGCCATATTCAGCGCTTCGCCAATTTCCTTAACGGTTGGCAAATTAGCACAGTTACGATAAACATAAAGAATTACACGCAGTTGGTCACGCGTGGCAAGTTTTAGGTGTTTATCGGCAATTTCGGCAGGCAAAACAAATGCTTTGCCCAGTAACGCTTGATTTAAGGTGTAATTCATAAATTTATATCCCCAAAAAACCAAAATAAAGGTTGTAATTTTGTGAAAATTATTATATCATATATCTGTAAGTTAATCAAATAAAATTTAACGGAGTGAAAAAAATGGCTATTTTAGTTACAGGCGGCGCAGGTTATATTGGTTCTCACACTTGTGTTGAAATGCTTAATGCAGGGTATGAAATTGTTGTGGTAGACAACCTTGATAACAGCTGCAAAGAATCTCTTTACAGGGTAGAAAAAATTACCGGTAAAAAGGTTAAATTCTATGAAGAAGACATTAGAAACAAAGATGCTTTAAGAAAAATCTTTAGTGAAAACAAAATTGAATCGGTTATTCATTTTGCAGGTCTTAAGGCGGTTGGCGAAAGTGTTGCAAAACCAATTGAATATTACGATAACAACCTTATAAGCACAATTTATTTGCTTGAGGTTATGAAAGAATTTTCGGTTAAGAAAATTGTATTTTCTTCTTCGGCAACGGTTTACGGTGTTGCAAAAGAAATGCCGTTGGTTGAAACAATGCCCCTTGGCGCAATTAACCCTTACGGCAGAACAAAATTGTTTATTGAAGAAATGCTTCGTGACCTTTTTGTTAGTGATAACACTTGGTCTATAGCAATTTTGCGTTACTTTAACCCCATTGGCGCGCACGAAAGCGGTACAATTGGCGAAGACCCCAAAGGTATTCCCAATAACCTTATGCCTTATATTTCGCAGGTTGCAGTTGGCCGCCGCGAACATCTTAATGTTTTTGGTAACGACTATAACACGGTTGACGGAACAGGTGTAAGGGATTACATACACGTTGTTGACTTGGCAAAAGGCCATGTTGCCGCAACTAATTGGGCGCTTAAAAATGTTGGCTGCGAAGCAATTAACTTAGGCACAGGTAACGGTGTTTCTGTGCTTCAACTTAAAGATGCATTTAATAAAGCGGCAAATATGGAAATTCCTTATGTAATTACTGCGCGCCGCCCCGGTGACCCCGACGAAGTTTATGCAAACGCTACTAAGGCAAAAGAACTTCTTGGTTGGGAAGCAGAATACGATATTGACAGAATGTGCCAAGATACTTGGCGTTGGCAAAAAAATAACCCGAATGGGTTTTGTGAATAAAAAACAAAAAACCTTGAAGTAATTCAAGGTTTTTTTGGCGCGCTTGAAGGAATTCGAATCCCCGACCTTCCGCTTAGGAGGCGGACGCTCTATCCTGCTGAGCTACAAGCGCATATCAACAAACAATATATTACCCTAAATTTGTGAATTTGTCAATTCACAGAAAGGAAAGAAAATGAAAATTTCTGTTGCGCTTGCCACTTATAACGGTAGTTGTTATATAAAAGAACTGCTAAATTCTTTAAAATCCCAAACAAAACAGCCCGATGAAGTTGTAATTTGCGACGACTGTTCACAGGATAACACAATGGAAATTGTTAATGATTTTATTAGCACTAATTCTCTTTCCACTGTAGTTTATAAAAACGCGCAAAATTTAGGGTTTATGGCAAACTTTAAAGAGGCAGTGTCAAAGTGCACAGGCGATATAATTTTTCTTTGCGACCAAGACGATATTTGGGCAGAAGATAAAATTGAAAAAATGGTTGATTTCTTTAAAATCCATAGCGACTGTTTGGCGTTGGCAACTTCTTTTTGTTTAACCAATGAAAACGGCAAAGAAATTAGTGATACTCAAAAAGGCTCAAATTACGGCCTTATAAGCAAAAACATAAAAGACGGCGAAAGTGCCCGTGTTTCGCTAAAAACCGTTTTGCACGGCAATATTGCGCCCGGGTGCGCCGTTGCGGTAAGAAAGAGTTTAGCAAAAGAGTTTTGTCAAAAAAGCCAAAGCATTTTACCGCACGATTGGGAACTTTGCCTTGCGGCAGCGGCAAAAGGTGGGCTTTACTTTTTAAATGAAAAACTGGTTTATTACCGCCAACATCAAAACAACACTCTTGGGTTTAACGGTAAAAAACAAAGCAGGGAAGAAATTGCCGCCGAAAAATTTGGCGCTGTAAAAGAAATTTGCAAATATGAAAATAATGTTGCCCTTAAAGATTTTTTAGAAAAACGGTATAACTGCTTAAAAAACAAAGACTTAAAAGGGCTAATTAAAATTCTTTTTAATAAAAATTATTCGTTCTTTAGTATAAAAGAACGAATAGGCGATATTATTTATATAATAAAATAAAAAAAAGACCGAAAGGTCTTTTTTATTTTGTAAAGAATTTGTTATGAAGTTTTTGAAAAAGCGGAAAGAAACTAAGCCCCGCCGCGCAAAGCACGGTTTCGCTTATTGCAATATAAAGAGCGCTAAGTAAAAAGGTAGGCGCACTAAAGTCACCCGCGTAAACACAAAGTTCCGCGCCAATTATAACGGCGTTAAAAATAACCGGCATAAAGCACGATAAAACAGGGATTCCTTTATATGTTATCTTTCTAAGCAGCCAAGCAAAAACCGCCGAAAGCAGTGTTGCTGCAGTGCCAAAAATCATATCAAGCGGTAAAAACGATGCAAGATTTGAAATTAAGCAACCAACACTAAGCCCAACAATTGCCGCAGGGTGTAATGCTGCTAAAACGGTTAATACTTCTGAAACCCTAAACTGAAGTTGCCCAAATGAGAGCGGATTTATTAAGGTAAGCGAAGCGTACAAAGCCGCAATAAGCGCCGAATAAACCAAAAATAAAGTTTGTTTCTTTTTCATTTTTTCTTCCTCAAAAAAGTCAAAGTCCGGTCCTTTGAGGCCGGACTTTTTAAGTAACTGAATAATTTCAATTATTCGCTAATTGCCTCTACAGGACAACTTGCTGCACAAGCACCGCAATCAACACAAACATCTTCGTTGATTTCGTAATGTTGTTCACCTTCAGCAATAGCTTCAACAGGGCAACCTGCTGCGCAAGCACCACAGCTAATGCATTCGTCAGAAATTTTGTAAGCCATTCAAAACACCTCCCAACAGATATTTAAAGCCGACAGTATTCTGTCTAAACCCATTTTACTACAAAATATGAAAAAAGCAAGTATTTTTTAAAGTTACTGCTTTTCGGCTTGTTCATTTACCTTTTTTTGCCTTGTTCTGCTAATAATTGTAACTTTGTCGCGGTGCACTTTAATTGGTGCGGCTTCGCTGTCGTTAATTTTAACAATAAGGTTTCCTGTTATAACATTAACATCGGTTACAACACCCACACCGTCATCGGTTTTAACGGTTGCGCCCACATTAGGTGTCTTTTTAAGCAAATATTCGTAAGAATCTTGCTCGTATTTAAGACAACACATAAGTCGGCCGCAACTGCCCGAAATTTTAGTGGGGTTTAAAGAAAGGCCTTGTTCCTTTGCCATTTTAATTGAAACCGGCTGAAAACCGTTTAAAAACCTTGAACAGCAAAACGGCTGACCGCAAATTCCAAGACCGCCAAGCATTCTGGCTTCATCGCGAACACCAATTTGGCGAAGTTCAATTCTTGTGTGAAGCGCGGCGGCAAGGTCTTTTACAAGTTCGCGGAAGTCAACCCTTCCGTCAGATGTGAAAAAGAATATAATTCGTGAACCGTCAAAGGTGTACTGAGCGTCGGTCAGTTTCATATCAAGACCGTGTTCTTCAATTTTCTTTTCGCAAATTTCGTAAGCCGTTATTGCTTTTTTGCGGTTTTCTTCAATTTTTGCTAAATCTTTTTCGGTGGCTTTTCTAATAACCTTTTTAAGCGGTTTAACAATTTTTTCGTCGTCAACTTGGTGGTTGGCTTCGCTAACAGTTCCGCACTCAACCCCTTGCGATGTTTCAACAACGGCAAAATCGCCAACAGAAAACGCAATATCGGCAGGGACAAAATAATAAGCAGCACCGTCTGATTTAAATTTAACGGATATAACTTCGGTCATAAAGTCCTCCTAGGAATTTATAAGTTCATAAAAACTGTACGCCATGTGTGAAAACAACAGCGAAAGTTGAATGTTGGTTTTTAAAGGGTCAAACAGCGAATCGGTAATATCAATCAATTTTAAAAGAGTTTTAGTTTTACTGCTATCGCCTAAATTTGCTTTTAATTGGCTAAGCATAACATTTTTAAGTTCTGTAATAAATTCTTCTGTTAAAGCGCGGTTAGCGCCTAAATCGTTTGGAATTGTTAAAAGGGAATACAAATCACTTTTAAAAATTGCCTTTAAATATTTTTCGGCAATGGCGGTTATATCGCTTGATTTACCGTTGTTCAAAAGCGATAACGCAACTTTTATGTTACCTGCGGCTTCTTTTGCAACACGCTCTGCCGTTTCTTTATCGCAAAGGTTTTTATTTTGTAAATATTCTGCCGTTTCGCTAATTTCAGGAACAACCAAAGAATAAACAATGCACCTTGAAATAACCGTTGGCAACAAATTAGTTATACTGTTTGAAAGAAAAATAAAAATTGAATTTGTTGGCGGTTCTTCAAGCACCTTTAAAATAGCGTTTTGCGCCGAGGCGTTTAAGGTTTCAGCACGGTCAATTATAAACACGTTTGTATTGCTTATACCGGGCTTTTGGTAAGCGCGTAAAATTAAATCGCGTATTTGGTCAACTTTTATATTCTTTTTTGAATCTTCGGGTGAAACTGTGTATAAATCTAAATGAGTGCCAACTTCGGCAAGATTGCAAGATTTACAAACACCGCAGGGTTTTTCTTCGCTTTCACAAAGAACGGTTTTTGCAATATATTTTGCAAATTCGGTTTTGCCCGAACCGCTTTCGCCCTCAATTATAATGGCGTGGGGCAGTCTGCCCGATTTATAAGAGTTTAAAAAAGAATCGCGGGTACTGTTATTTGCTATAAGCGGAAAGTTCATATAACAAAACCGACCTTTTTCATAACCTTCCCCATGGTCTTTCTGGCTTGGTACTGCGCTTTTTCGGCACCCTCTTTATAAAGAACTTCTAATTGGTGTTTATCTTTAATAAAGGTTTCGTATCTTGCTTGAACGGGTGCCAAAGTTTCGGCAACTGCTTCGCCAACGGCAAGTTTAAAGTCACCATAACCTTTACCCATAAATTCCTTTTCAATTTCTTCTGTGGTTTTGCCGGTAACAGCCGAATAAATACCAATAAGGTTGTTAATGCCGTCTTTGCCTTCGCCAATGCAAACCTTCATATCGCTGTCGGTAACGGCGCGTTTGAATTTTCTTATAATGGTGTCTTTATCATCAAGAAGCGAAATAAAGGAATTAAGCTTTTCATCTGATTTAGACATCTTTTTAAGCGGGTCTTGAAGCGACATAACCCTTGCGCCTGTTTTGGGAATATAAGGTTCGGGAATAGTGAATACATCGCCGTAAATGTTGTTAAATCGGACCGCAATATCCCTTGCAATTTCAAGGTGTTGCTTTTGGTCGGCGCCAACAGGAACAAAATCGGGTTTATAAAGCAAAATATCGGCAGCCATTAAGGTTGGGTAAGAAAACAAACCAACATTAATGTTATCAGCATGTCGTGCAGATTTATCTTTAAACTGTGTCATACGCGAAAGTTCGCCAAACTGTGTGTAACAAGAAAGTATCCACGATAAAAGAGCATGGTCTTTAACCTGCGACTGTATAAAAAGGGTAGACCGATTAGGGTCAATACCAAAAGCCAATAACAGTGCGTACATTGTGTAAATTTGTTTGCGAAGTTCGGCAGGTTCCTGGCGAACGGTAATTGCGTGCAAATCGGCAACCGCGAATGTGCAATCAAATTCTTCTTGCATATTAACCCAGTTTTTAAGCGCACCCAAATAGTTGCCCAAAGTGGGAATACCGCTGGGCTGAATGCAACTTAAAACCTTTTTCTTTTTTATTTCTAAAGTAGTTTCGGACATACGAAAAACTCCTTAATACATATTCAATTTATTTTAACACAAAAATAATAAATAAACAAGAGGTATTGTTGACTTTCTTTTATACAAAGAGTATAATTATACAAAATTACATTGTGGGAGAAGTAGCGTGGAAGAAAAAGAAACAAAATTTACCGTTTACGATAAAATTCACGATGCACTTGTAAAATACCCTGTTTTTCGGTATCCCGGCAGGGTGGTTATGTTTTTATACCGTTATGGCCTTATTGAAGGCATTAGAAAAATTGCAAGGGGTATAAAAAAGTTTAAAAAGCGCATTAAAAACAGTTTAAATTACAAGAAAAAACTTCAAAAACAACGCGAATTTATTTTTGATAAAGATATTAAATTCAGCGTTTTGGTACCGCTTTATAACACCCCAAAACGATTTTTAAAGGAAATGATTGATTCTGTTTTGGCTCAAACTTACCAAAATTTTGAACTTTGCTTGGCCGACGGAAGCGGTGAAGATTTTTCTTACGTTGGCGCAATTTGCAAACAGTACGCACTTAAAGACCACCGCATTAAGTATAAAAAACTCACAAAGAATTTAGGCATTTCCGAAAACACAAACGCGTGTATAGATATGTCAAGCGGTGACTACCTTGTGCTTTTTGACCATGATGATTTGTTGCACCCCTCGGCGCTTTTTAAGGTAATGACTGAAATTTGCGAAAAAAATGCCGATTTTATTTATACCGACGAAACTACCTTTAAAAACCACCCAAAAGATGCATTTTTTCCGCACTATAAACCCGATTTTTCGCCGGATTTGCTTCGTAGCATTAACTATATTTGCCATCTAACAGTTTTTTCGCGCGAACTTTTAAATCAAACGGGCGGTTTCAGAAAAGAATGTGACGGCAGCCAAGATTACGATATGATTTTGCGCCTTACCGAAAAGGCAAAAACAATAGTACATATACCAGAAATTCTATATTTTTGGCGCGCACACGCGTCGTCGGTTGCGGGGGATATTTCTTCTAAACCCTATGTAATGGCAGCGGCAAAACGCGCTATATCAGACCATTTACAAAGAATTGGCTTAAAAGGCGAAGTGGTTGATTCAAAGGTAATAACCACCTATAAAATAAACTATGAATTAAACGCTACCCCAACCGTTTCAATAATAATTCCCAATAAAGACCATGTTATAGATTTAAGCAAGTGCTTAAATTCAATTAAAGAAAAAACAACCTATAAAAATTACGAAATTATTGTTGTTGAAAATAATAGTACCGAAAGCGAAACTTTTGAATATTATAAGGAAATTGAAAAGCAAGAAAATATTAAGGTTGTTTATTGGAAAGACGAATTTAATTACGCCGCTATTTGTAACTTTGGCGCGTCTTTTGCCAAGGGCGAACAACTTTTAATGCTTAATAATGATATAGAAATTATTACGCCAAATTGGATACAAGAACTTTTAATGTACGCCCAGCGACGCGACGTTGGTGCGGTTGGCGCAAAAATGTATTTCCCCGATGATACCGTTCAGCACGCCGGTGTAATTCTTGGAATGGGCGGTTTGGCAGGCCACGCCCACCACTATTTGCCAAGGGAGGCAAGCGGTTATGTAAACCGCGCGGTAATAGCCCAAAACCTATCTGCTGTAACGGCGGCGCTTATGATGATTCCCAAAAAGGTGTTTTTTGAAGTCGGCGGTTTTGACGAGGGTTATAAAGTTGCATTTAACGATGTTGATTTGTGTATGAAAATAAGGCAAAAGGGCTATTTAATTGTGTTCACCCCTTATTGCGAGGCATACCATTACGAATCAAAAAGCCGCGGCAGTGAAGACTCGCCCGAAAAAATAAAACGCTTTAATTCCGAAGTTGAGCGCTTTTATAGCAAATGGGGCAAAAACCTAATTGACCCCTACTATAACCCCAATTTAGATTTAGATACCGAACAGGTAATACCATTATAAAAAAGAGTGTGGTTTAAGGGTCGTACTCTAAAGGACAGTAAGAGAGCGAATATTTTTCGCTCTCTTTTTTCTTGACTTTTTATACCAAAAATGATATCATTATATCAAGATATAATAATATCATTTGGAGGCGTTGTTTTGAAGACATCAAGCAAGATGGAAAATAAGATGTATCGAACGAAACAGGTTCAATTTAGGATGAACCCCAAAATATTCAACCTATTAAAATCAACCATAGTGTTCGATGAAAACACACATAGTATGGCTGACTTATTTAATGAGGCGGCAAAGAAATATTTAGAAGAAAAGGGTGTAAAAATAGATGGCTAAAAAAGAAGTTAAAACAGATTTATGGGTATGGGAACTTTTGAAGCAAGCCGATATTAGCCTTGATGCACAAGGGAGCACAATACTTGAAATTGATAAAGCACTAAAGACTGCATCCAAAAAAGGCACCGGAAGAGTAGGCTTCCCTGAATATGTGGGTGTTGTCAAAGATTATCTTTTAGTTATCGAGGACAAAGCAGACGTATCAAAGCACATTAAACTTGACAAAGGTGGAGTTATTAGTCAGGAAGTAGAAGCAGTTACCGACTATGCTGTTAATGGTGCATTGTTTTACGGTAAACATCTTGCCGAATATACAAGCTACAAAAAAATCATAGCGTTTGGTGTTTCGGGCGATGAGAAAAAACACAAAATTTCTCCAGTGTATATAGATGAAACAGATTTTTACAGAGAACTTCCAGAAGTTGAGTCTTTTATATCGTTTAATAAAGAAAACATAGACGAGTATTTTGTTCGTGAGATTTTACAGGAAGATACAGATGCTGAAAAAGAAACTGCCGAAATTTTAAAAGACGCAGCAACTTTGCACGAAGATTTGAGAAACTATGGTAATCTTAAAGATACGGATAAGCCACTTATTGTTTCGGGTATATTGCTTGCGCTTAGGGAGATTGAGTTCAAAAATTTTGCCATTGATGAATTGACTGGTGATAATATAAAAACCGATGGAGATAAAATTTATAGAGCAATATCCGATAACTTGCAAAGAGCTAATGTGGCACCTGAAGTAAAAAAGCAAAAACTTTTGTCTCAGTTCTCTTTAATAAAAGATACTGTAAAGCTTAATGAAATTGAGCCCAAACTACAAAAAACACCGTTAAAGCATTTTACTGAGTTTTTATATGATAAAATGTATCGTTCCATTCGTTATAGCAAGAGTGCCGAAGACTATCTTGGAAGATTTTACGGCGAGTTTATGAGTTATTCGGGCGGCGATGGACAGACACTTGGCATTGTTTTGACACCAAAACACATAACAGAACTTTTCTGCGATTTGGTAGATATCAAACCAACGGATACTGTTTTTGACCCTTGTTGTGGTACAGCAGGGTTCTTAATTGCTGCCATGCACAAAATGCTAAAACAAGCAAAAACTGACCCTGAAAAGCGAAACATCAGACAAAAGCAACTGCATGGAATTGAACTTCAACCCTATATGTTTACGATAGCAACTACAAATATGATTTTAAGAGGCGACGGCAAGAGCAATCTTATAGACACCGACTTTTTGAAGATGAACCCCAATCAATTACAGTTAAAGGGTGCCACCGTTGGCTTTATGAACCCACCATACTCACAAGGAAGCAAGGCAAACCCCGATTTGTACGAGATAGCATTCACAGAGCATTTGCTAAACTCATTAACTGTTGGAGCAAGATGTGCTGTTATTGTTCCTCAGTCTGCTATGACTGGAAAGAGTAAGGATGAGCAAGCGGTTAAGGAAAACATTTTAAAACATCACACGCTTGAGGGTGTTATTTCTTTGAGCAAAGATACTTTTTACGGAGTAGGTACCGTTCCGTGCATTGCAGTATTTACGGCCGGAATACCTCACGAAAAAGATAAAATCTGCAAGTTTATCAACTTTGAAAATGACGGTTATAAGGTGTCGCCGCATATTGGCTTAGTCGAAACAGAGTCAGCAAAAGACAAGAAAGCACACCTGTTGTCTGTATGGCGTGAAGAAATGGTAGCAGAAAGTAAATTTTGTGTATACACAACAGTAGAAGAGACAGATGAATGGTTACATAGTTTTTACTATTTCAATGACGAAATCCCCACCGAAGCAGACTTTGAAAAGATAATAGGTGACTATTTGACATTTGAGTTTTCTATGGTTATGCAAGGACGAGAATATCTGTTTGAGGAGGACGGCGACAATGCTAAATCTGAATGACAGAGAATGGAAAGCGTTTTTTATATGTGATATATTTTCATTAGAAAGTACTTCTAGCGGAATTGACGGAAATAAACTGTCAAAGGAACAAGGAAGCATCCCGTACTTAACAAGAACAGATTTAAACAATGGATATAAGTCTTTTGTAGGGCAGCAAGCGGAAAAATATAAAATAGATAGCGGAAACTGTATTACGATAGGTCTCGATACGCAGACCGCTTTCTATCAACCGCACTCGTTTTATACGGGCCAGAATATTCAGGTTCTAAAGAATGAAAAGCTGAACAAATACAATGCAAAGTTTTTCATACCGCTACTGCATAATGCTATGGCATCATTGAATTGGGGCGGAAATGGTGCAACACTTGGGCGACTGAAAAAGAAGAAAATAGTTATCCCTATTACCGACGACGGACAGCCAGATTATGCCTTTATGGATCAGTACATTAGAGAACGAGAGGGCAACCTCAAACAGAAATACATTGATTTTGTCAATACAGAATTTGCCATTCCATCGGTACCGCTTGTAGAAAAGGAATGGGGAGAGTTCTTTATTGGCGATTTGTTCAAAGTCAAAAGGCCGAAAGCTCGTTCAGAAAAAGATTATAAAGAAGGCTCTTATCCTTTTGTTGCGTCGGGAAACTTTAACAATGGTGTCATAAGATATTGCGAACCACACAATGAAATCCTTGACAAAGGAAATTGTATAACAGTCAGCCCGGTTGACGGGAGCGCCTTTTACCAAAAAGGCGATTTTCTAGGCAGAGGCGGTGCAGGTTCTTCTATTCTTTTGCTCTATTGTGCTAACATTAACGAATATTCAGGAATGTTTATTGCTCGGTTAATACGACAAACTTGCTCTAAATACAATTATGGAAAAATGGGAAATCAAGACAGTATTAAGCGAGAAAGAATTCTACTCCCCATTACCGATGACGGAAATCCTGACTATGATTATATGGAGCGGTACATCAAAGTAATTATGTTCGGTAAGTATAAAAAATATCTTGAATATCAAAATTGTCTCACACCGTAACAAGCAGGGAAAATGTACGGCACATTTTCCAATTCTTTAGGATATCCTAAAACCTTATAAGCAAAAAGCAGAAACGAAATTTCGTTTCTGCTTTTTGTTATTTATTTATTTATTTATTTTGCTGTTAATGAAATCACCGATTTGGGTTACGGCGCTGCCCAATTCTTCGGGTTCGGGCAACATAACAATTCTAAAGTGGTCGGTGGTGTCCCAAGCAAAACCGCTGCCGGGAACAATTAAAATGTGTTTGTCTAAAAGAAGTTCGTAAGCAAACTGCCTGTCGTCCTCTATTTTTAACATATCGGGGTTAATTTTGGGGAACACATAAAAACTTGCATCGTTCTTTTCATAGGTGATGGCAGGAATTTTATCAAGCGCTGCGAATGTTGCTTTTCTTTGCTCGTAAAGGCGACCGCCCGGTTTAATCATGTTTTCGGTGTATTCGGTGTCTTTTAGAGCATCGGGTATAATGGTTTGCATAATAGCGTTTGCAGAAAGGCGAATAGAAGCAATTTTTAAAAGCGAATCACTAATTTCGTTACGAATTTCCTCTTTGCCGCTAATAACCATCCAACCGCATCTAAAACCGCACAAGCAGTGTGATTTTGAAAGACCGTTCATTGTAACAACGGTTAAATCTTCTGCCAAAGCGGCTGTTGAAGTGTGGGGCTTGCCGTCAAAAACAAGGCGGTCGTAAATTTCATCCGAGAAAATAATTAAATTGTTTTCCCTTGCAATTTCAATTATCTGCAGTAAAACTTCATTTGAATACAAAACGCCGGTTGGGTTGTTGGGGTTAATTATAATAATTGCTTTGGTTTTGTTAGTAATACCCGCTTTAATGCTTTCAATATCGGGGTTCCAGTGGTTACTTTCATCGCATTTGTAAAAAACAGGTGTACCGTCGTTTAAAATAATTTCATTTTTCCAAAGCGAATAGCAAGGGGTGGGAAGTAAAACTTCGTCACCCGGGTTTAAAACCGCTTTGCAAATCATAGAAGCAATTTCGCTTACGCCGTTGCCCACAAAAATATTATCCATAGTAAAGTTTTTAATGCCTTTACCCTTATGGTATTCCATAATTGCCTCACGCGCGGGTACCATACCGCGAACATCGCAGTAACCAAGTGATTTATCTAACTTATTTATAATAGCATTTTTAATGCTGTCGGGCATTTTAAAACCAAAAGCGGCAGGGTTGCCGGTATTAAGTTTTAAAATCTTTTGGCCCTGTTTTTCAAGTTCAAGCGATACATGGTAGTTTCTGCCGCGAATGTCAGAAGCAATACGGCTCATTTTTTCAGAAGAAACGCTCATTATTGTTCACCTCAAAATTAATAAATTGGGAATTTTTCGCAAAGTTCGGCTACTTCTTTGGTAACCTTTTCTTTGCTGTTTTCAAAATCTTTGATAACAAGTGCAATAAGGTCGGCAATTTTTATCATTTCCGGCTCTTTAAAACCGCGTGAAGTAACGGCAGGAGTACCAATTCTTAAACCGCTTGTAATAAACGGGCTAAGCGGTTCGCCGGGAATGGTGTTTTTGTTTGCGGTAATGTGAACCTCATCAAGACGCTTTTCAAGTTCTTTACCTGTAATACCTGTTTTTGTAAGGTTTAAAAGCATTAAGTGATTGTCGGTACCGCCCGAAACAATTTCAATACCGTTTTCAATAAGACGGTCGCAAAGTACCTTTGCGTTTTTAACAATTTGTTCTTGATATGCCTTAAACTCATCGGTAAGCGCTTCGCCCAAAGCAACTGCCTTTGCGGCAATAATGTGCATAAGCGGACCGCCCTGAACACCGGGGAATATTGCTTTGTCAATTTGCTTTGCAAGGGATTCTTTGCAAAGAATTAAACCACCGCGCGGACCGCGTAAAGTTTTATGGGTTGTGGTTGTAACAACATCGGCATAAGGAACAGGAGAGGGGTGAAGCCCTGCGGCAACAAGACCTGCTATATGCGCCATATCAACCATTAAATATGCGCCAACTTTGTCGGCAATTTCCCTGCAACGCTTAAAGTCAATTGTTCTTGAATAAGCGCTTGCACCTGCAATAATCATTTTTGGTTTGCAGTTTAGCGCAATTTGTTCCATTTCGTTATAATCAATAGTTTCGGTTTCTTTATTTACACCGTAAGGAACAATGTTAAAATATTTACCCGAAATATTAACGGGTGAACCGTGGGAAAGGTGACCGCCTTCAGAAAGGTTCATACCCATAACGGTATCGCCCGGTTCTAACAGCGCAAAAAACACCGCAAGGTTAGCATTAGCGCCACTATGGGGCTGGACATTTGCATGTTCTGCGCCAAAAAGTTTTTTAGCACGCTCGCGTGCAATATCTTCAACAACATCAACATATTGGCAACCGCCGTAATAACGCTTTGCGGGGTAACCTTCGGCATATTTGTTGGTTAAAACACCGCCTGCGGCAAGTAAAACCGCCTTTGAAACAATGTTTTCCGAAGCAATAAGCTCAATGTTACCGCGTTGGCGCGAAAGTTCGTCTTCACAGGCAGCGGCAACTTCGTTATCGTAATTTTTAAGTTCTTCAAAAAAGTTCATAAATTAACCTCATTTAATAAATTTCTTGTAACCTTTACCGTATTTTACACATTCAGAAACCCTTGCCAATGTTGCGGTGGCAATAGCGGTTTTTGACATAACCTGGTTATAGGTTTCGCCGTTTTTAAGAAGTTTTGCGGCGCGTATGCGCTGGGCCATATTCATAACTTCTTTTTTTGTGCAAAGGTCATCAAGCAAAATTTTGCAATCTTCCTTCGTTTCTAATGATAACAGAACTTCATATAAATCGTCAAGCATATCTTTTGGAATATTTAACATAATTATTCACCTAAAACTGTTCAAGAGATTTTTCTAAAAATGCCTTGGTTTTTTCGCTTTTTGAGTTTTCAAAAACTTCTTTAGGGGTGCCAATTTCTTCAATAATGCCGTCGCTCATAAAAATAACTTTATCGGCAACGCATTTTGCAAATTCCATTTCGTGTGTAACAACAATCATTGTGCTGTCGCTGTTTTTAAGATTTTTAATAACGCGTAAAACTTCGCCCGTAAGTTCGGGGTCAAGCGCGCTTGTTGGCTCGTCAAAGCAAAGAATATCGGGGTTAAGCGCAAGGGCTCTTGCAATTGCCACGCGCTGTTGCTGACCGCCCGAAAGCTGACAAGGGTAATAATCTTTTTTATCAAGTAGCCCAACCTGTTTAATTAAACGCATTGCGTTATCGCTGATTTCTTCTGCACTGCCTTTCTTTAAAAGGGTAGGGGCAAGGGTAATGTTTTCAAACACAGTGTACTGCGGAAACAAATTAAAGTTTTGAAAAACAAGACCAAAATGCAGCCTGTTTTCCCTTATTTCGCTATCGCTTAAGGTACTGTGTGTTTCTGAATCAAAAATAACCTTGTCGTTAACGGTAATGCAGCCACAGTCGGAAGTTTCAAGAAAATTAAGACAACGCAAAAGAGTTGTTTTACCGCTGCCCGAAGAACCAATAATGGCAAGAACTTCGCCCTTTTCAAGAGAAAAGTTAATGCCTTTTAATATTTTTGCTTTACCAAAACTTTTATGTAAATTTTCAACCTTTAATACAGACATAACTTAACTCCTAAAATAATCCAGTTTTGCTTCAAGTTTGTTAAATATAATGGTAAGAAGTCCATTAAACACAAGAAAGAAAATGCCGGTGTAAAAAAGCGGCCATATAATTCCTTTTCCTGCAAAACGCTCGGCTGCCATTAAAATTTCTGAAACTGCTATAACACGAGCCAACGATGTATCTTTAACAAGTGTTATAATTTCGTTTGACATTGGCGGAACAATGCGTTTTATAACCTGTAACAAAACAACCTTAAAAAATATTTGTGATTTATTTAAACCAAGAACCTGTCCGGCTTCAAATTGACCTTTAGAAATGCCCTCAATACCGCCGCGGTAAATTTCGCTGAAGTAACAAGCGTAGTTTATAACAAATGCAATAAGCGCCGCAACCATTCTGTTTCGCATTGGAACGCCAAAAACCAAACCCGGTACATATAAAACCACAAAAAGCTGGAGCATCAGGGGAGTACCCCTGATGACCCAGACAATAATTTTTGTAATTATAGATAAAGGTTTGAATTTTGACATTGAACCAAAGGTAACTATTAGACCTAAAGGAATAGCCATTAAAAGTGTTAAACCAAAAACTTTGCAATTCTCTAAAAAGCCAATAAGCATTTCTTTTGTAATTATCTCAAAACTCATTTAACTTTTCTCCGAAATTATTTTCCTTTAACAACCATTACTTGTTTGTTAGCCATGTAAGGAATTGTAACGCTCATGTTTGTTGCGCGTTCTTCGGTAATTGTCATACCGTTCCAAATGCAGTCAATATTTTTTGCTGCAAGTTCTGTTTCCTTTGCGCTCCAGCTAATTTCTTGGAATTTTGCTTCTACGCCAAGAACTTCGCAAACTGCTTTTGCAAATTCAGTTTCAAAACCAACCAATTCGCCGGCATCGTTTTTATAGTTCATAGGAGCGAAGTAAGTAATACCAATAACAAGTTCGCCTTTGTTTTTAATGTATTCCCAATCGGAATCGGTTTCGTTTTGTTTAAAAGCTTCAAATGTTTCGTTAGCAGAAATCAAATCGCCCAATTTATATTTGTTTGCAATTTCTGCTAATTTGCCGTTTGCTTTAAGAGAAGCAATTGCTTCGTTAACTTTAGCGGTAGCGTCAGAACCCTTGCGGAAAGCAATACCGTAGTTTTCGGGGCTGTAGCCGTCGCCGGTAACAACAAGGTTTTCATAGTCGGTGCCTGCACCAATAGAACCAATAGACATTACATAGTCAACAATAGCAGCGTCTGCTGTTCCAGCGGCAACTTCCATAAGAGCTTTTGCTTGGGTGTCAACAGCGGTGTATTTGTAATCTTCTAATGTTTGAGCTACAGATTCACCTGCAGATTCTTTTTCAGCAACAATAACTTTGTTGCCACCGCAGCCTGCGAAGCAAGCAAGGATAAGTAATACGGACATGATGAGTGCTAATAGTTTTTTCATAATTTTTTCCTTCTTTCTGCCAATGTGCTTGGCTTGGTTGATGGTCTTATTATACTTCACCAAGTTGAAGTTGTAAAGTGTTTTTTTGCAATTTTTTTAAGTTTGTTAAATATATACAAAAACTGTGCACACATTTGTGCTTTATTACTCTATTTTGATGAAGTAAACGGCAAAAAATAACCCCTTTCACTAACGAAAGGGGGAAATATTACTGAATAGCGCGGTTATGCGGCAGTAAATTGTACAACGAATATTGCTCCGCAATAGTGTCAATAGTTGAATTTTCGGTTAATTTTTTTAACGCGCTACGCAGTTTTTTGTTAAGGTCGCTGTCTTTATTATATACAATTACATTATTGTAAGAAGCCAAAGCAGGACCTATAACCAAATTGCTGTTTAATTCCTTTAAAACAGTACTGCCAATATAATAATCAACAACTGCACCGTTAAAAGAGGCGTCGGTTACCTTTGCGATAGCTTCTTTTTCGCTTTTTGCCGTTTGGCAAGCCACACCAAAATCAAGCGCGGTGGCATAAGCCAAAGAATTTTCTTTGGCAATGATATTTTTAATTCCTTTTAAAGTGGTGGTATCGGGGTAATCTTTGCTTGTTTCTTTTGAAAACACAATAACTTCGTCTGTATATATATAAGGAATGGAACAGTCGAATTCATTTTTAAGTGAATCTTTATAAATAATTCCCCAAACACAGTCAACCGCACCGTTTTTAAGTTTCTTTTGGTAATCTTCTTCGGTAACTTCAACAAGTTCGTAATTAAGCATTAAATCACCGCAAATAGCATCAATAAGGTCAATGTTAAAACCGCGCCATTTTCCGGTAGCGTCTTTTTCGGTATAACCGCTGTTTATAACGCCTATTTTAATTTTATTGGAATTTATAACTTCTTCCCATTGACTTTCATCTTCTTTTTTTGAGGGAGAGCAGCCGCATAATAGTAACAATACTAAAATTAAAGATAATATTTTTTTCAAATTTTTTCTCCTTATTTTAATTCAATTATTGCTGCCAAAGTTCCGCGTTTGCCGTTTGTGTAGCGGTGTGAATGAAACCATTTGTGCTCACAGCAGGTACAAAGGTCGCTAATATCAATGTTTTCGGCTTTAATTCCGGCGTTTAACAAAACCTGTTTATTGGCTTCCTTTAAATCAAGCCAAAAGTGGTCTTTATATGTGGGGGTAAATATTTCCGACATTATAAAATTTCCGTTTTCTTTAAAAGCATTATAAACAGGGGTATCAACTTCGTAACAGTCTTTGCAAATGCAAGGGCCAATGGCGGCAATAATGTCTTTTGGGTTGCAGCCAAAAACCTCGTTCATTTTATTAACGGTTTTTAAACCAATTTCGCTAACAGTACCGCGCCAACCTGCATGTGAAGTTGCTATAACCTCTTTTACAGGGTCGCAAAACAAAAGGGGAGTGCAATCGGCATATTGTGTAACCAAAGGAACATTTTTAAGGTTGGTAATAATACCGTCAACATCGCTAAAATCCCTTTCCTTAAAAATGCCTTTGCCAATATCTTCTTTTGTTATAACCTTAACATTATTGGTGTGCGTTTGGTGCGAAAGTGTAAGGTTTTCAAAAGTAATATTTGCAGCATTACAAATGTTTTTGTAATTTTGCAAAACCGCGTCTTTTTCGTCACCGCCTGTAAAACTCATATTCATTTCTGCATAAATGCCCTGGCTAACGCCGCCAATTTTTGTGGTAAAAGCGTGTTTTACCTTGCCGCACGCGTTAAGCAAAGGAAAGGAAACATAATAAACGCCGTTATTATTTTTAATTTGTGTGGTTTTGCTTTGTAGCATATAATCACCTAATATAAGTTAAAAGTTCTTCGGTACTGCTAATTATACGGTCGTATGCCTTCTTATATTTATTTTTAATTTCCCTTAAACATTTTTCTGTTTTTACGGGGCGCTTTTCTACCGAATGAGCATCAGACGCCACAAAAGATACAAGATTTGCCTTTAAAAGTTTTTCAACACATTTTTTAGTTGTATTGGTAAACAAAGAATCGGCGTTTATTTGGGCAAAAACAGTGTTGTTTTTTACAAGTGATATCAGTTTTTTATAAAGTTTATCGTGCGAATATCTTTCAATATGGGCAATTATAACATTAAACCCAATATCGTCTGACAGTTTTTCAATGTCGTTAAGCATATCGGCGGTAAGGGGCATAGAAAAAGGCAGTTCCAAAAGCAAATAGTTTGAATTGCCAAGGGTACACTGAGCTATATCGGTAGAACGGTGCATATTTAAAAAATAAGCAACTTCATAACCTAAATGAATTTCAGGCAAATCAAGATTTTTTATATAAGAGGAAAGTTCATTAAATGCTTTTTTTACACTGCTTAAATGCACATCAAAATCGGAATAATCGGTATAAAAATGAGGAGTGCAAATAACATAGTCAGTCCCGTTTGCTTTCTCTTGTTCTAAAAGGGCAACCGAATCCAGTATACTTTTGGCACCGTCGTCAATATGCGGTAAAATATGAGTGTGAATATCAATAAAAGACATAAAACCCCTACTTAAAACTTAAAATTACAAAAAACTGCTTCATATTAAAGAAACCAATGAAGCAGTTTTTTTGTTTATTTATTTGCGGAATTGTTGTTGCCGTAACCGTACTGATACTGGTAACGGTAGGAATACTTTCTATATGAATATTTATCATTGGTTTTGTTTGCGCCGTTTAAAATAACACCTAAAACTTTTACATTGGCAAAGTTGCAGGTTTCAATAGCGTAAGCGAGTTCACGGCGGCTTGTAACCCTGTCGCGCACAACAATAACAACGCCGTCAACCTTAGAAGCAAGAGATAAAGCATCTGATACAACGTTAATTGGTGTAGAGTCAAAAATAATATATTCATATTGTTTTTTAAGTTCGTCAAGCAATGCAGGAAGTGCTTCGCTTGCCAAAATTTCGGCAGGGTTTGGCGGAATAGTACCAACCGTAAGGACATCAAGATTAGGGTTAATGTGCTGAACCGATTCTTCAAAGGTGCACATTTCAATTAAAACCGAGAAAAGACCTTTTGTATTAAGGGTTTTCAGTTTTTTGTGTACGGTTGGTTTTCGCATATCGGCGTCAATTAAAAGCACCTTTTTGCCAAGTTGCGAAAAAGCAATAGCAGTATTAATTGCAGTGGTAGATTTGCCTTCACCCGGAAGCGAGGAAGTAATCATAAAGGCCTTAGGGCCTTTTTTAGGAAGCAAGAAAGAAAGGTTTGTACGAATGGTTTTATATGCTTCCACAACAGAAAACGGAGTTTTTTTGGTTTTTTCACCCTGTTTTGTTTTAATAACCGGGTCAGAAGAACTTGTTTCCCCTGGAGTTAAAGTTACATTATTTTCTTCCATATCGTTTGCCTCCTTTAACTATTGCTTTTTTGCTCTTTGGATTAACATTGTCAAAATCGGGAACACAACCCAAAACAGGTAGGTTGAAGGTTGTTTTTAAGTCTTCTTCGCCCTTTATTGTTTGGTCTAAAAGGTTAAACACTATAATAACGGCTGAAGAAAGAATAGCACCAATTAAAGCAAAATAAAATGTGGTAACAGTTGTCTTTGGCGAAACCACCGAAGCGGAATCTGATTCCGACATAATATTAACTTTTGCCGAAGGAATAATTTCACGAATATAATCGGTTGAAAGTGTTGCAAAGGCGTTAACAATCTTTATTGCTTCGTCTTTGTCGGTACTGCTAAAAGAAATATCAATAAAAAGGGAAGTATCGCCCCTTTTAGAAACACCAAATCCGCCTTTTAAAGATTTGTAGTTGTACTTTTCGCCGATTGCCGTTGAAAGTTCCTGATAAATTTTAGGAGCTTTAAGTATATCAACACAGGTATCAACAAGGTAAAGAGATGCGTTAATATCGGTGTTGCTAACGGTACTGTTAAGTTCTTCGGTTATAATAGCACCGTTTGTTATCATAATGGAAGCGGAACTTTTATAAACCGGTGTAGCAAAAAATGTGCAGTAAGAAAATGCAGAAGCGGCAAAAACAACCACTGCAATAATTACTAACCAAATGCGATTGAGTATCATTTTAAATACTGAAAGTAAATTCAACTCATTCATATATTGCAAACTCCATTCATTATATTATTCAACTTAAATATTATACATTATAAAATAAGTCAAGTCAAGGACAAAAGATTACTGTAAAAATTTATCAGTATGAACAAAAACGGTTTTGTTTTTTGAATAAATAACCATTCCCGGCTTTGCACCCGACGGTTTTTTAACAAATTTAACAGGGGTGTAATCAACCGGAACGACCGAAGAATTTTTTGCTTTTGAATTTAAAGCAGCGTAATATGCCGCTTCTAAAATGCTTTCTTCGGTGGGTTCTTTGCCGTCTAAAACCAATATAACATGCGAACCGGGAACATTTTTAGCATGAAACCATAAATCCCTTTTTTGTGCGGTGTTTAGTGTTAGCATATCGTTTTGACGGTTATTTTTACCAACAAGAATGGTGAAACCGGTTTTTGAAATAACTTTTTGCGGTTGGCTTAGTTTTTGCAGTTTTTGTTTTTTAGCAGATTGTTTTTCTTTTATAAAACCTGTGGCTTTAAGTTCTTCGCAAATTTCCTTAATATCCGCCCGTGTTTCGCACCGTTCTATTGATTCCAATACACTTTCAAGGTATAAAATTTCATTTTTATCTTGCGCTATAAGTTCTGTTAAACGGCGTTCTTTTGCAAATGTTTTTTTGTATTCTTTAAAATAACGCTCGGCATTTTGTGCAGGCGAAATTAACGGGTTAAGCGGAATTTCAATTTGCGCTAAATTTTCGTCGTAATAGTTAGGAAGCAAAACCTTACTGCTGCCTTTTTCAATTTTATAAAGATTTGCTTTAATAAGTTCGCCAAAAACCCGTAATTCTTCGCGGTTTTGCGAATTTTTAAGGTCTTTTTCGCGAAGCAACATTCTTTTTTTTGCTTTAGCATACAGCAAATTAACAAGTTTAGTTGTATCGCCCAATTCTTTTTTTATTCTTGAAATTCGGGTTTTGTTTTTATAAAACAAATCAAGTGTGGCGCTAAAACTTTCTTGTTTTTCACAAACTGTACTTTCGCCTAAATGTGTTATTTTAAAATAGCAAAAATCCTTTTGTTCGCCGCCAAAAATAATTATATAAGCGGTGTCACTTGTTTTTACTTCATTTTTAAAATTGTTAAGAGTGTCTTTTAAAGCAGAAATATCGTTGTCTTTAAGTTCACTTACGCGTTTGTCAATATCTTTTGTCGCGAGGAATGTTATTTCGTTTGCAATAAGCGGTGAAAAACCGTCAATTGTAAATAACAACGCATCGCTAACTGTTTTATTTTTAAATGAAAGAACCTTGCTTAAAACGGTTTCGGTTTCTTCATTAAATAACGAAAGCCGTAAATTCTTTTCGGGCAATTCGTAATGTGCACCGGGGTGAATAATTCTTTTGCTGCTTTCAAGGTTAGAATGTTTAAGAGCATCAATAATTCTGCCGTTTTCGTTGCAAAGAATAATATTCGGTCTGCTTGAAATCATTTCGCAAACAAGCGAATAAACAACTTTATCGCCAAGTTCGTTTATTGCGCTGAATTCAAAAATTATAACCCTTTCAAAACCGTCTTGCGTTATGTTGGTTAATTTTGAAGAACCCAAATATTTTCGCATAAGCATACAAAACATTGGCGGGTTTTCGGGGTTTTCGGGCTTTTCTTCTGTAATTCCAATACGGTTGGCACCCATTGCCGAAGAAAGCAAAAGCCGTTTAGCACCTTCACGCGTGCGCAACAAAAACACCAGCTCGTCTTTTGAGGGCTGGTATATTTTTTCTGTATGAGAACCAATTAAAACACTTAATTCTGTTTTTAGTTTATTAAGGAAAATACCGTCTAATGCCAACGATTAGTCCTCCAAAAGGTTTAAAATTTCTTGCTTTGCGGTTTTATAAAAATCGTATTCGTCTTGCTTGTTTAATTTACTAAAACTTTGTAAACAATCTTCAATAATTAAAAGTTGCTTTTTAAAGTAGTCACGCGAAAACTCGTTGTTTTTCTCTATTTTTCCAACGAAATATTCTTTTGGTGAAATTTGCTTTTTTTTACCGCAGTATTTTGCGCTTATAACCGAATAAACCTTGCCGTTTTCTTTTACCGCAACTTCTTTTTCAATACAAAACCCCTCATTATAAAGGCGTTCCCTTAAAAAACCCGATGAAGTCATTGGTTGTAAAATAAGCGAAAGGTTAGGGCTTTTTATGTAACTGCAGTTAAAAAGAATTTCGCTAATAACCTCACCGCCCATACCAGCAATAACAATGGTATCGGCTTCGCCTTCGTTTATACCGCTAAGCCCGTCACAAAGCCGGGTTTCAACTGCCGTACAACCGGTTTTATTAAGGTTTTTTCGGGCGTTATTAAGCGGCTTTTCTTTAATGTCGCAGGCAATAACACGCTTTGCCTTTTTAGAAAGATGTAAAGCAATGGGCAAATGTGCGTGGTCGGTGCCAATATCAACAACAAAAGCGCCGTCTTTAATTAAATCAAAGACGGCCTTAAGTCTTCCTTTAAGGTAAGTCATTATTTGTTGAAATAAGCGTTGAGTTTTTCAACAAGAGCGTCGCAGTCGGTGTTGTGAACAGCACATGCCTGTTCAATAGATTCACCGCGGGAAGCAGGGCAGCCAAGGCAGTGCATACCAATTTCAAAAAAGTACTGTGCGCAACCTGTGTCCATATCAAGTACATCGCCAATAAGCATATCTTTTGTAATTTTCATAAATATTTTCTCCTTTTATAAAAGTTCTGTTTCTTTGTTTAGTTCGCTAAAACCGTGGTTATAAAGTTTGCGGTTGTCCATGGACCAAAGCCTGTTTGTAAATTCACCAACATCTACATCCGAAACCGCTTCTTTCATTTCAAAAATACGGGCATCAAGCATATCAAGTTCGCTTAAAATTTCGGCTTCAATAAACATTGGGCGTACCGCAGCGCCAAATTCGGGGTCGCCGTGGTGGGAAATAAGAATATGTTCAATTAAATTTGAAACATCTTCGCTAATGCCAAGTTCTTTGGCGGTTTGGCGCAC
Organism: Acutalibacteraceae bacterium; assembly: GCA_045601805.1. Taxonomy (GTDB): domain Bacteria; phylum Bacillota; class Clostridia; order Oscillospirales; family Acutalibacteraceae; genus SIG607. The sequence goes on along the minus strand of JAZSAJ010000033.1, from coordinate 643 downwards.
CGTTATGGCACCTTCAACAAGGTGGCCAATAAGGTTGCCTTTAATAGTATACCCCGAAGCAATGCCGGTTTCAGCAACTTCATATTCCGTAAGTTTTGCAATGTCGTGCAAAATGGCACCCGATAAAAGCAAATCTTTATTAACAAAGGGGTAAATTTCGCAAACGCTTTGGCACAATCTTACAATGGAAAGCGTGTGCATTAGTAAACCGCCCCTAATTGCGTGGTGCAATTTAAATGCCGCAGGCCAATACAAAAGTTTTTCTTTGTTATCGTCTAAAATTTTGCTCACAAGCAAAGAAAATTCTTTGTCATTAAAACCGTTTACAATGGTTTTTAGTGCGTTAAACATATCGGCACTGTCGTAAACGGCGGTTTTAACAAAATCTTCGGGTTTTACATTGTCGCCGTCAGTTGCATAGCGTATTTTTTCAATTCGTAACTGGTTACTGCCGTTGTAAACCGAAATAGTACCGCGAACTTTAACAATTTTGTTGGCGGTGTATTCGCCATGAAACGCTTCGTTATAGTTCCAAAGTTTTGCGTTAATTTCATCGGTGCTGTCAGCAAGGGTGAAGTCTAAATAAACATCGCCTTTTGAAGATGTTTTTTTATCAACTGTTTTTATAAGACAGTACCCTTCA
>JAZSAJ010000032.1:0-13970 GCA_045601805.1 Acutalibacteraceae bacterium | reverse complement strand
AAACTGAAATTAATAATGCGGCAGAGTTAATTAGAGCTTCGCTCATCATAACGGCAAATTGTTGGCCGTTGTGGAAGTTAATTATAACCGAAACTAAAAAAACAACCAAACAGCAAACAAGCATTATAATGCCTGCAATTTTGCCGGTAAGCGCAAGTTGTTCTTTTATGTAAACATTTGAAGAATCATATTCGTTAAGAACACTAACTTGTCTGCCAATTTCACAGTTCATACCTGTTTCGGTTACAACGGCTTTGGCTTTTCCGCTTAAAACGCTGCTGCCTGAATATACCATATTTATGCGGCTTTTTATATCGGCAATATCTTCTAATTTGGCACTGTGGTCTTTTAAAACAGCAACCGTTTCACCGGTTACAAATTTTTCGTCACACCTAAAACCGTCAGAATCAAAAATACGCGCATCTGCAGGTATGTAATCACCGGCTTCAAGTAAAAGAATATCGCCGGGCACAAGCAAAGCCGAATCAATTTTTTTAATTATTGAATCGCGCAAAACGGTTGCTTTTGGTGACGCCTTGTTTCGCATATTTTCAACAACTTTTTCGCATCGTTTATGTGAAAACGCGTTCATAAAAATGTAAAATGCAACCACAAAAAGTGATGCTATGGGAAAGAAAATTTTTGAATTATCATAAATGAAATAAATTACAAGCGATAAAATACTTGCAAGTAAAATAAGAATTGTGCTGTAATTCTTAGCATATTTAAAAACTGTTTCTTTTAAAGAAGTTTTTTTGGTTACTCTTATAGTGTTTTTACCATGTTCAGAAAGTCGCGCTTCTGCTACACCCGAAGGTAAACCGGTTTTTGTGTCAACCCCTAAAAAAGAAATTACATTAGCAGCGTCATTGCTGTGCCAAATCATAACTAATTCTCCTTTTAATAAATTAGAATCTTTTAATAAGTATACTATAAATAATTTATTAAATCAATAAAAAGGTTGGCAAACCGCTTGGTTTGTGATATAATAACCCCAGTTGTGAATGGAGAAATGTTATGGATTGGTTTGAAATTATAATTAAAGTTCCTACTGCGCGTATTGAAGAAGCATCGGCTATTGCCAATATGACGGTAGATTATGGTATTTATATTGAAGATTATTCCGATTTAGAAACGGTTGCACCGCAAATTGCACATATAGATTTAATTGATGAATCGCTTCTTAATATGGATAAAACGAGTTCTTTTATTCATATTTACTTAAATAAAGAAGATAATGTGAAAGAAGCATTGTTCTATTTAGAAGACCGCTTTAACGAGTCGGGTATTCCTTATGAAATAGATAAAAAGACTACCGGCGATATAAATTGGAATGAATACTGGAAATCTTTTTTTCATACCACTCTTATTGGCGAGCGCTTGGCGGTTGTACCAATGTGGGAAGAATATGGTAATTTAGATAACCGTTGTGTTTTAAAAATTAACCCTGGTGCTGCTTTTGGCACGGGCACCCACGCAACAACTTCGCTTTGCCTTACATTGCTTGAAAATATTGTTAAAGAAAATCAAACGGTTTTAGATATTGGGTGCGGCAGCGGTATTTTGGCAATTGCTTCGGTTTTATTAGGCGCAAAATCTGCCTTGGGTGTTGATATAGATGAAACTGCGGTAAAGGTTGCAAATGAAAATGCTGTTTTAAACGGTGTTGTTAATGAAACTGAATTTATTGTCGGCGATTTGGCAGAAAAGGTTGACGGTAAGTTTGATATTATAACTGCTAATATTGTTGCCGATGTTATAATTCGCCTTTTAGAAAATATAGATACCTATATGAATAAAGATACACGCGTAATTCTTTCGGGAATTATTGATTTAAGAGCGCAAGATGTAATAAAAGCAATAAATGAATTCGGTTTTATTATTGAAACTGAACTTCGTAAAGATAATTGGTATGCATTTATGATCAAAAAAGAAGAGGTTAATAATTAATGCTTTTGCTTGATGAATTAAAGCTGCGGCTTGAGGGACACAAAAACGAATTGGTTGATTTAAAAGATGCCATTGGTTATGAGCCCACAAAACTTGAAATTGATAAACTTGAATATAAAACTGCCGAAAACGGCTTTTGGGATAACCCCGATGCTTCGGCTACTGTACTTCAAAAATTAGGCGCACTTAAAAACAAGGTAGAAAGTTACGATAAACTTTGTATGAATTTTGAAGACACCTTGGTTTTAATAGATATGGCTAATGAAGAAGACGATGAATCAATGGTTTCTGAAATTGAACTTGCCATAGAAGAATTTGAACAAGAACTTGAAAAACAGCGTCTTCAAACTTTGCTTGTGGGCGAATATGACAACAACAATGCAATTCTTACTTTTCATGCAGGCGCAGGGGGTACCGAAGCGCAAGATTGGAACCAAATGCTTGTACGGCTTTATACCCGTTGGGGTGAAAGGCACGGTTTTAAAACAAGTCTTGTTGACTTTTTAGATGGAGATGAAGCCGGCCTTAAAAGTGCAACTTTAAGAATTGAAGGCGAAAATGCTTACGGTTATTTAAAAAGCGAACACGGCGTTCACCGTTTGGTAAGGGTTTCGCCCTTTGACGCTTCAGGCAGACGCCATACTTCCTTTGCTTCAATTGAAGTAATGCCCGAAATAAGCGATGATGTTGAAGTTGACATTAGGGAAGAAGATTTAAAAATTGATACCTACCGTTCAAGCGGTGCAGGCGGTCAGCATATTAACAAAACTTCTTCTGCAGTTAGAATTACCCATATTCCTACAGGGATTGTTGTTGCAAGTCAAACCGAACGAAGCCAGTTCCAAAACAAAGACACATGTATGCGTATGCTTCGCTCTAAACTTATTGAAATAAAAGAGCGTGAACACCTTGATAAAATCGAGGATATTAAGGGCGTTCAAAAAGAAATTGCTTGGGGTTCGCAAATTCGTTCATATGTGTTTATGCCATATACTTTAGTTAAAGATAACAGAACGAGTTACGAATTTTCAAATATAAATGCAGTTATGGATGGCGATATTGACGGTTTTATAAACGCTTATTTAAAAGCATCTGTTGCTAATAAATTAAATTGATAGGAGTTTATTTATGAAAAAAATTATTACTTTAACTCTTTGCCTTTTACTTGTTTTTTCACTCTGTGCATGCGGTGTAAAGAGTGACCGTGTTAACTATAAAAAAGGGCTTAAAGATTATGTTACTTTACCTGAACTTCAAGGTGTAAAATTCACTGAAAGCGATGAAACATATAAACAGTTTTATGAACAATATTTAAAAAATGATTTAGAAAGATTTAGTCAAAAACTTGAATCGGGCACCGTTGAAAAAGGCGATATTGCAAATATAAACTACAAAGGTATGGTTAACGGCGTTGCTTTTACGGGCGGAACTGCAGAAAATTTCAATCTTACTATTGGCTCTAATAAATTTATTGACGGTTTTGAAGAACAATTAATTGGTCAAAAAATTGGCGAAACAAAAACTATTACCGTTACTTTCCCGGAAGGTTATGGTAATTCAACCGATATTGAAACACAAAAAATAGTTATTGAACTTTCGGGTAAAGAAGCTCAATTTGAAGTTAAAATTAACAGTATTACTCGTGCTGCAACAGAGCTAACGGAAGCAAATTTAAAAGAACTTGGTTACGATACAAAAGAGGATTATCTTAAAGAAGTTCATATTGGTACTATTAAAAACTGTTATTATTCCTACTTAATGGAAAAGACGATTATTGAGGAATATCCACCCGAAAGTGATGGTACCTTGTATGAGTATTTTAAAGGATATTACACTAACTATGCACAACAAAATGGCGCTTCTTTTGAATCGTTCCTTTCCGGAAATAATCTTACCGAAGAAAAATTCCGTGAGGAAGTTTTAGCAGAATCGCTTGTTATGTATGCATGTTTTGATGAACTTAAATTAAAACTTGGTGAAAATGCAATTAACGAAGAATACGATAGGATTTGCAAAGAGCTTGGAGTTTCGCTTGAAATTGCCAAAGAACAATATCCTATTGAAGTAGTGGAATCTCAGTTGGTTACATTAGCAGTGTTAAATCAATTATATGAGGGAATATAAAATAATACGGTAGCGCAAAAGCGTTACCGTATTGTTTTAATTTAGTCCAAAATTAAATATATCATCGGCGATTCCATCGGTGCCGGCTTCGGTTACATTTGTATAGTTTTCAGGGGTAACACCAACAATAACTGTTTGTGCGGCGATTGTTGTTATTTCACTTGTAAAGGAAGTGTTGTACCATGGAATTAAAACTTTACCGTTCATTTTAATCTTTATAATTATTTGGTGCAAAACTTGATTTATACCGGCATCTACAAAATTACTTTCAAAATCGGCTATAACAGTACCTGCTAAATTCATTTTAAATGGAATTTTCGGGCCTCTGCCAACAGTAAATTCATATCCCAAAAAAGTTCCAATTGGAATATTAATTAAATAATCAGACCTTTTAGATAATTTCTCGTTAATTTTAACTGAAATTTTAGAACGAATTAAATTTAATTTTTCAATTCCAATTTCAAGGGAAGTAACTTTACCTGTTTCGTCGCGACTTAGTTTTACCATATCACCGTAAGTAATTGTTTCTTCTTCAAAAAGTTCGGTAATTGCTTCATTTGCGGCGTTAATTAAAATGTTTTGCGCGTTTGAAGTTGAATAATCGTCTAATATTTTTCGTACTCTTTTGTCACCCAAAATCACAATAATTAAAAGAACGGCACAAAGAAAAACAGCAAGCAGTATTTTAAAAAATTCTTTTTTTCTTTTTCTTTTAGGTATGTACATAAAAACACCTGCCTTTTACATAATACGAAAAAGCAGGTGTTTTGTTATAGTCTAAATGGTTTCAATGTATTTTATAATAATGTCAACGCAGTTTTCAATGCCAATTTTTGAATTTAAGCAAATATCGTAAGAATCGGCAACGCCCCAGTTCTTTTCACAAAAACGGTTATGGTAATTTGTGCGGCGTTTGTCTTGCTTGTTAATAACTGCCATAGCACTTTTCATATCAATATTTTCAACTTCGCTAACACGCTGTGCTCGTGTTTCTTTATCAGCGTGAATAAATACAGAAACAACATTTTCTCTTTCTGCTAAAATATCTTCGGCACATCTTCCAAGAATTACGCAAGGACCTTCGTCTGCGGCATTTCTAATAATTTCGGCTTGAAGATTATAAATTTTATCGGAAATATGCAAGTCTTGGTATTCATGAAAGAAATTTGCATGGCTGTGGCTTCCAAGTGAAAGGGCATAAAGAAAACTGTTTGTTGGCGCTTCGTCGTGTTCTTTAATAAGTTCAATATCAAGACCGCTTTCTTGTGCTGCTAAATCTAAAATTTCTTTGTCGTAAAATTTAATACCTAATTTTTCGGCAAGTAGTTTGGCAATATCACTGCCTTTACTTGCAAACTGACGGCTTACTGTAATAACAGGGTTTTTCATAAATAACCTCCAATCAAACATTACTAATAATATAATACAACAAAGTAAAGGTGTTTTCAAGAAAATATTGTTGACAAATAATTTTTTATGTTATAAAATCAATATGTAAAATGCGGGTGTGGCGGAATTGGCAGACGCACCAGCCTTAGGAGCTGGCGGTTCACCGTGCAGGTTCAACTCCTGTCACCCGCACCATAAAAAAGCAGGCGTTATGCCTGCTTTTTTTATTCAATGTTCATTGTTTCGCCCGATTTAATACAATAGGTTTTACTGCCGGTTTCAAACCAAATATCAAAAAGGGTGGGGTTATACACTTTATTATCATCGGCAGAAAAAATTAACGAATTAAAGGCATTTACATATTCGTAAATTTCCATGTTAGTAGCATACCAGATATCTTCCTTATTGCCAAGAATATTACAAATTTGTTCGCAAAGATCCCAATTGTTTGCGCGTTCAAATTCATAAGAGTGCCCCCAAAGATAAAATAAACGGGGGCTTCTGCCACCTTCGTAAGATGGAAGTGTTAAATCGGCAAACTTTTGTGCATATTCGGTTACATTGGGATTGGAATGGTGAGCGGTAGGCATCCAAGCGAACCAGTTGTTAGGAAGGGTAAAACTGCTGTTGTCACCGCCAAGTGTACGAGCGTATACAACGCCCAAATTTTTTAAAATTGTCTTAATTGATTCGTATGTAACATCAGGGCGTAGATTTGTTATGCCCGAATCAGCGTATGCAGAGCCACGCACCAAAACACCAAAGCGTTTTTCAAGTTCCAAACGGCAGTTTAATACATCTTGAATATAAGTGCTGCTTGTTACCATACCTGCCGCTTTGTGTGTTGCACCGTGAATGGCAATTTCGTGGCCTTTATCTAAAATACTCCTTTTAATTTCGTTTTCGGTTAAGCGAGGACTGTTATCGTTTGTTCCAAGCCAAGCGGAGTTAAGGTTAAAAGTACCTTTTATTGAGTACCTATTCATTATTTCAACAAGTTTAAGGTCTTCGCGCACGCCGTCATCGTAACTAAATGTTACGGCTTTAAATTTTCCTTCAGGGTAGCGTAAATAAAACAATCGCATATTTAAACCTCCAATAACAATTTATTTAATTATAAAATGCAAAGTTTAAACTGTCAATTTATATTTTTAAAAATTTCATTTGCTATTTTTTGCATAACGGCTTTTGAAACCTTAATAACCTTGCGGTCATAAGTGAATAAACCGTTTATTTCATCTTCAACATCGCTAACTTGAGTGTAAACATCGGCGCATAAACCTTTATTTATGGCAGGAATAACTTGTTCAAAATATAGTTTGGTAATTGCATTGTTAAGTTCTTCTTTGCTTTTTAACGATTTATAACCAAAACTTTTTTCGGGGTTAAACAAATGGTTTTTTACTGCAAAGGCATAACCTCCAAATTCCGAAAGGGAAACAGGTTTATTTGATGGTTTGAATTTATATTTCTTAAAGTAAATATGGTGGCTGCTGAAATCGTTTTTGCCACCCTTAAACCAACCCGAAGCAGAGTCAATAAAACGGGTGTTATCAATTGATTTAAGCAAATCGTACATACTGCTGCTGTCAAACTGGCCCCAACCCTCGTTAAAAATTGTCCATTCACAAATACAGGGGTGGTTTTTAAGTAACTTAACAGTTTCTTTCATTGAATCAATAAAAATTTCGCGCTGTTTTTTGTTGTTGTGTAAATTTTTATCATTTTTTCTTTTTAAGTTAATAGTAGGCAATGCAGTGTCTTTAAAAAATGAGTATTTTCCGTTATTAACCATATCTTGAAACACAACCATACCAAGTCGGTCACATTCATAATAAAACAACTGTGGCTCAATTTTAATGTGTTTACGAAGCATATTAAAACCAAGATTTTTAAGCCGAGTAATTTCTTCGGTGAAACAGTCAAGCGAAGCGGGAGTAAATAGTCCGTCGCTAAAATAACCCTGGTCTAATATTCCGTGAAAATAATATGGTTTTCCGTTAAGAAAAAGTCGGCTAACACCATCAATTTCTTTAATTTCAAGTGTTCTGAATGCAAAATAAGATTCAACTGTGTCGTGTTCGGTTGTAACTTTAAAATGGTAAAGGTGTGGATTTTCGGGCGACCAATAAATTGGCGAATTAATTTTAATTTTGCAAACACCGTTTTCCATTTTGTACTGGTTATCACCAAGCGTTACAGTAGCGGTTTTGCAACCTTCAGCAGTAATTGTAACACCGTCATTTGTGATTTCGGTATTAATATTTTTGATATATTCATTAGGAACACTTTCAATCCAGACAGTTTGCCAAATGCCCGAAACAGGGGTATACCACATACCCCCGCGCTTTTGCTTTTGTTTTCCGTAAGGATATAAACTGTTGCTTAAATCGTCGTATGTTCGCACAATTAAAGTGTTCGTTTCTTTTAATTGGTTTGTTATGTCAAAGCTAAAAGGGAAATAACCTCCTGTGTGACTGCCAATAAATTCACCGTTTAAAAATATATCGGCAAAATTATCTGCCGCACCAAAATGCAAAATAACTTTATTGTTTATAAAATCTTTTGGCAAAGTAAATTGGGTTTTATAAAAAAGATATGTTTTGTCGGGAATTGGCATATTTACACCTGAAAGCAAACTTTCGGGACAAAAGGGAACAGTAATGATTTTTGAAAATGAATAAACCATTTCGCTGCTGTTGCTGATTTCAAAATCCCACTTTCCGTTTAAACAAAAAAAGGAATTTCTTTTTAGCAAAGGCCTTGGGTAAATATTCCAAGGAATTGAGTTTAATTCTTTGCCTTGTTTTGTATACAAATAATTAAAATTAGCCATAAAATCTTCCTTCGTAGCTTTTTAAACATTATATAATAAAAATATAACTTTATCAATACAATTTATAAGGTAAAATACTCTTGAATAAGGGTGGCGGTTGTGTTATACTTAACAATGATTGGAGGTATGTATATGTCGGATAGCAGAGCAATAGGCGTCTTTGATTCGGGCGTTGGCGGCTTAACTGTTTTAAAAGAATTAATTAAATTACTTCCAAATGAAAATTTTGTTTATTTTGGCGACACAAAGCGTGTTCCTTACGGCACAAAGCCCACCGAAACATTGGTGCGGTATGCAAGGGAAGATGAAGCTTTTTTGCTTTCAAAAAATGTAAAGGCAATTGTGGCCGCTTGCGCTACTGTTAGTTCGGTTGCTTATTTTACCGGCGAAGAACTGTCTGTACCTTTTTTGGGTGTGGTTAAACATTCGGTGGTTTCAGCGGTTGAATTAAGCAAAAACGGTAAAATTGGCGTTATTGCAACACCGCAAACTGTTTTAAGCGGTTCACATAAAAAAAGGATTTTAGAATTAAATAAAAACGCAAATGTTTTTAGTGTGCCTGCCCCCGAATTTGTTCGTTTTGTTGAAGAAGGGCGAACAAGCATAAACGATACTGAGGTTTATAAAACCGCACAGGAGTATTTGTTGCCTCTTAAAGAACAGGGAATTGACACCTTAATTTTGGGTTGCACTCATTTTCCGGTGCTTAACGATGTAATTAAAAATATTTTAGGCAATGAAGTTAAATTAGTTAATATGGGTGAATCTACTGCAGTTGCAGTTAAAAATACTTTAATAAAAAATAATTTGATTAATGAAAACGGTACTTGCGGTGAAATTGAATTTTATACAAGTAAATTAACCGATTCATTATGTGAAAACGCAAGTGTATTACTTGGCAAAAAACTTAAAGAAAGTGATTTTTTACAGGTTGATTTGGGCGAAGTGTAATGCAAGAAGTTTTAGTTTCAATTAAGGGCTTTCAAAGCCAAAACGATGAAAAAGACAGTATAGAAATGATTGCTGTTGGCAAATATCAAAAAACCGAAAACGGTGCTGTTGCTGTATATAACGAAACCGAAGAAAACGGTGAAAACACACGCGTTTTATTGAAGTACGAGGACAATAGAAGACTTACAATTGAGCGTAGCGGTTCACTTAACAGCAAAATGGTTATTGAACGGGGTAAGCGCAACCAAAATTTTTACAGGAATGCACATTCTAATTTTTTAATGGGAATTTACGGCGAATCGATTTTTTCTGAATTAAGCAGTAAAAACGGTTTTATTTCTGCAGAATATCAAATTGATATTGAGGGCGCAGTTATTAGTAAAAACAAAATTGAAATTACATTGAAAGAGGCAAAAAAATAATGTCAACGGTTGTTTTTAAAGCAAAAGAACAAATTAAAGAAAGTATTTATTCTTCTATTAAAACGGCAATAAATAATGGTGTTTTAGCAAGTGCTGAACTAACCGATTTTACTATTGAAGTTCCACCCAGTATTGAACATGGTGACTTTGCGGTTAATGCGGCAATGGTGTGGTCACGCGTGTTTAGAACTGCACCGCGAAATATAGCTACTGCAATTGTTAGTAATCTTAATACCGAAAACACTTATATTGACAAAGTTGAAATAGCCGGGCCGGGTTTTATTAACTTTTATTTAAACGAAAAATATTTTGCCGATATTCTTTTAGATATTAACGAAAAGAAAGAAAATTACGGAAAAAGCAGTTTTGGTGAGGGCAAAAAAGTTTTGGTTGAATTCGTTTCGGCCAACCCAACCGGTCCAATGCATATTGGTAATGCTCGTGGCGGTGCCTTGGGCGACTGCCTTGCAAGTGTGCTTGACTATGCCGGCTTTTATACCGAACGCGAATTTTACATTAACGATGCGGGTAACCAAATTAACAAATTCGGCCTTTCGCTTGATTTAAGATATTTGCAGTTGTTTAGTGACGGAATTGAAATGCCCGAAGATTCTTATCACGGTGCCGATATTATAGCACATGCAAAAGCGTTTGCTGAAATTTACGGCGACAGTTTTGTTTCTAAAAGCGAACAAGAACGCAGAAAAGCGCTGGTTGATTTTGCTTTGCCTAAAAACATTGATGGTCTTAAGGCAGACCTTTTAAAGTACAGAATTGAATACAACACTTGGTTTAAAGAAAGTTCTTTGCATAAAACAGGCGAAGCGTTAAAGGTAGTTGAACTTCTTAAAAACAGCGGTCATACTTACGAAGAAGACGGCGCACTTTGGTTTAAGGGCGAGGATTTTGGCAGCGATAACTTTGTTTTGCTTCGTTCAAACGGTGTTCCAACATACATTGTGCCCGATATTGCGTATCACTATAATAAGCTTGTAACTCGTAATTTTGACAAGGCAATAGATGTTTTAGGCGCTGACCACCACGGTTATGTGCCGCGTCTTAAGGGCGCATTAACTGCGCTTGGGGTAGATGCTTCTCGGCTTGATGTTATTTTAATGCAAATGGTGCGCCTTGTTAAAGAAGGCGAAGTAATAAAGGCATCAAAACGTTCGGGTAAGGCAATAACTCTGGTTACTTTACTTGAAGAAGTACCTATTGATGCGGCTCGTTTCTTCTTTAATTTGCGTGAACCAAATTCGCATTTTGACTTTGATTTAGACCTTGCGGTTGAAGAATCCAACAAAAACCCTGTTTATTATGTTCAATATGCACATGCGCGTATTTGCAGTATTTTAAGAAATTTAAAAGAAGATGGCATTGTTCAAAAAACAGTTTCAAGCAAAGAACTGTCATTGCTTAATTCAAACGAAGAAAAAGAACTTATAACTCATCTGTCTGCCTTTACCGATGAAATCATTTTAAGTGCAAAGGCGTACGACCCTGCAAAGATTACCCATTATGTTCAAGAATTAGCAACTAAATTCCACAAGTTCTATAATTCTTGCAGGGTAAAGGGCGAAAATGAAGATTTAATGCAGGCAAGAATGTTGCTTTGTTCCTCTGTTGCAACTGTAATTAAAAATGTGCTTAATATTCTTAAAATTGAAGCACCCGAAACTATGTAACACAAAAACACGGTATTTTTATACCGTGTTTTTTAAAGAAAAGAGAAAAAATTATGAGAATGAGAAGAAAAAAGAATTTAAATGAAAAATTAAACGGCTGTAAAAATTTATTTTCGCCAATAAGCGAAGACAGAAATTATGAAACAGCCGATACAGTTAAAGAATATTTTGATTTTGAAAGTATTTTCGGAAACGATAACGAAATTATGCTTGAAATAGGTTGCGGTAAGGGTAGGTTTATTACCGAAATAGCAAAGCAAAACCCAAACATAAACTTTATTGCGGTTGAAAAATGCGGTAATGTAATTGTTACTGCTTGTGAAGCCTGTAAAGATTTAAAAAATGTTGTATTTTTGCGTTGCGGTGCAGAGTATTTAAATAAATATATAAAACCCGGAATTATTAGCAGAATATATCTTAATTTTTCTTGCCCTTTTCCTAAAAAGAAACACATTTCACACCGACTTACTGCCGAAAACTTTTTAAAAATTTATAAGGTTTTGCTTAAAGAGGGAGGGGAAATTCACCAAAAAACCGATAATATGAAGTTTTTTGAATTTTCTCTTGAACAGTTTTCTTCGTGCGGTTATGCACTTAAAAATGTTTCTCTTGATTTACACAAAAGCGATTTTGAGGGTAACATTATGACCGAATATGAAGAACGATTTGTGTCAGAGGGTCTTCCAATTTATAGATTGGAGGCATATATAAATAAACAATGAAAATTCTTTTAGTTTCGGCAAATTCACAATACATTCACGCATCTCCTGCACCTTGGTGCTTAAAGGCGGGTATTGAAAAAAATTCAAAAGAACAATGCGAAGTTTCGGTTTTTGAATGTACAGTAAATGAAAAAATAAGAGACGTTTTTGAAAAAATTATTGAAGAAAACCCGCAAATAGTTAGTTTTAGTTGTTATATTTGGAATATTAATTTTGTGCTAAAACTTGCCGAAATGGTTAAAAGTGAACTTGGGTGTACTATTGTTTTGGGCGGACCCGAAGTAACTTTTAATTCTGAAACCACAGTTAATAAACCGTTTGTAGATTATGTTGTTTGCGGCGAGGGCGAAAAGCCGCTTGCAGAACTTTGCGATGCTATAATAAGCGGAAATGAAGTGCTAATTGACGGTGTCTGTAGTAAAAATAAAACTTCAGTACCGTATTTACCGCAAAATAATGATTTCAATTATAATTTAGATGAATATTGCCAAAACTTAAACGGAAGAATTGCGTATATTGAAACTTCACGCGGTTGCCCGTATTCTTGTGCGTTTTGTTTGTCGTCTTCTCTTGGAAAAACAAGATTTACCGATTTAGAACAAACCTTTAAAGACATAATTAAAGTTTCAAATAGTTCAGCTAAAACCATTAAATTTGTTGATAGAACCTTTAACGCCAATAAAGAACGCGCTAAAAAAATATTTAGATTTATAATTAAAAATTACGGTAAAGAAATTCCAAGCGGAAAAACATTTCATTTTGAAATTGCGGGGGATATTTTAGATGATGAAACTATTGAAATTTTAAAAACCTCGCCTCGTAATCTTTTTCGCCTTGAAATAGGCCTTCAAAGTTTTAACGAAAAAACCTTGCAAATGGTAAACCGAAAAACAGAAACAAAGAAACTGATAAACAATATAAATAAACTAATTAAACTAAATAATTTGATTATTCATATTGATTTAATTGCAGGATTACCATGTGAAGATTTTAACAGTTTTGCAAACAGTTTCAACATCGCTTTTTATTTAGACGCAAATGAACTGCAACTTGGCTTTTTAAAACTATTACACGGTACTGTTTTGTGCGAACAATATAATAATAACGGTTTTGTTTATTCAAAAGCAGCGCCATATGAAGTTGTTAAAACTCCTTGGATTGAAAAAAGCGAATTAAATTTAATCAAATGTTGCGAAGATTCAACCGAACGGCTAATAAATAGCGGTAGATTTACAAACACAGTAAATTATTTGTTTAAAGAAATTGGGCTTAATCCATTTAGCTTTTTAACGAATTTTGGTGTATTTGCTTTAAAAAAACATCAACCAATTTATGAATATGTAAATTTAATTTACCTGTTTTTTAAAGACTATTGCGACTGCGAAAAGTTAAGGGATTGCTTGCTTATTGATTTGTTTACTTCTTGCCGATGCGAAAAAGTCCCGTCGCTTTTATATAAAGAAGATAAAATGCTAAAAACTTTTAAAAACTTTTTAGAAAGCGAAGAAACTACCAAACGCAAACAAAATACTAAACGCAGAGTTTTTGCGTTGTATCATGCAAAAAAGTTTGCTTATGTTGATTACAAAGAAAAAAACGAAAACGGCAAATATGAAATACATTATGTTGATTTTTGCAAAATAAAAAAGACGCCATAACGGGAGTTGCGATTAGGGATGAAATGCCTTAAAAAGTAAATTTTTGCGGTCTAATGTGTTAAAAAGCCGCGGTACGCGTCAGCGTTACCGCTGCTTTTCGCCTTTTATACCACTAAAAATTTATCTTTTTAAGGTGCTTTGCAGTTTTATAAGAATAAATTTGTAACGGTTTCGCAGTTGTGAAAAAGCAGTAATACTTTGTGTCTTACAAGTTTTCGCAACAAGAAAAAGTA
>JAZSAJ010000031.1:0-14926 GCA_045601805.1 Acutalibacteraceae bacterium | reverse complement strand
AGCCTCAAGATAAGATATCCCATAGTGTAAACTAGTAAGGTCCCCGGAAGACTACCGGGTTGATAGGCAGCATGTGTAAAGGCAGTGATGTCAAAGCTAGGCTGTACTAATAGACCGAGGGCTTGACCTATATTTGTTCCTCTGTCTTCTTCTTTGTTCAGTTTTGAGGGTGCGAAAACCCGAATTAGCAAACCGCAAGTTTAACTTGCGGTTTTTTTGTTGTTTAATTGGAGACAAGAAAAAACCCGTCCGAATGAGTCGTACTCTAAAGGACAGTACAACAAGATACGAAAACACCCGTAGTTTTTTAGAACACTACGGGTGTTTTTAATATTCTCTTTCTTTGTTAGTCAAGTTGTGCTATAATACAACTAACCGATAAATAAGAATTTGAAAGTGAGTTTTGTTTATGAAAAAGAAAAAGTTAATTCTTATGGTATTATTTATAGTTGGCATAGTATTAATTGGTATGTGGATGTATTTTAATACAGGTTTAAAAGGATTTGAAAAAGAAGTGTATAATTTTGCATTACCAGAAAATATTGAAAGAATTGCAATGAAAAGTGGAATAGGTGATTCCGGTGGAAATGGAGATTATTCAACATACCGTGTGGTTTTAGTAGTAAAAACAAAAATGTCAATAAAAGAACTAAATGAAGAATTTGAAAATAGAAATTTGACATTTTCAAGTCATATTGAGAATAGTGATAAACCTATTTGTTATATTACTCATTGTGAAGATTGTGTATTCACATCGGATAGAGAATTTACATTGAATTTTGACGAATTAGAACAAGTTGAAGATTTTAATGACTATTATTTTATAGAGTTTATTAAGTAGAATAGAAGTATAAATTCCAATTTATCGAATAGATGATATTTGTTTAGAAAAGGGTTTTAGGTTCCCCTAAAAAGTGGAAAATGTGATATACATTTTCCCTGCTTGTTACGGTATGAGACAAAATAAAAAGCCTCCCTTGTGTAAAGGGAGGTGGCAAAAATCTTTGATTTTTGACGGAGGGATTGTTGGTCATCTGCACTTAACAATCCCCCAGTCTTTTTGCTTTGCAAAAATCCAGCCCCCTTTACACAAGGGGGCCTTTTTACTGTCCTTAACTGTACAACGCATAAGGACGGGCTTTTAATTTTATTGATCTGTTGCAAGGTTGATTACTGTTTTGCCTTTCTTTTCGGCTAAAGATTTAAACTGTGCAGCACCTCCCACATTAGTGGTGGTTACATAAGTAATAACATAGTCTGCTTTATCTAGCATCCATTTATTGCGCTTAATTATGGCATATTTAGGCGGAGTGCATTCAAGTCCGCAAGGATAGATTGTGTCTGAATAGTCCATAAAATCACGCTCGCTTTTTTTGCTTGGCATATAAGCAAGCACGACGGCATATTCAATTTGCGGATATTTTAGTTTTAAAGATTTTAGGTTCTTTCTTACTAAATAATCAAAATTTCCGTGATTTCCAACATAAAACGAAGTGACATTTTTATTCTTTATTAAGTCAAAAAGTGTTGCTTGCAGGTAGGGTTCTATTTCTATGGGGGTATGTTTGTGACCTAAAAACGTACAAATTGCCATAAATTCCTCCAATTGACCAGTATAGCGGACAATAATTTTATTCATTATAGCATACAATACAAAATGTTGCAACCAATATTGGTCAATTGTTTTGTGAGGTGGCTTTATGGAACAGAAAATAAGACGCGATTTGAATATGGGCGAGAACTTACGGAGATTAAGAAACGAATTGGGTTGGTCTCAGGAAAAGTTGTGCGCGGAATTACAATGTCGTGGTTGTGATATTGGCAGAACAACTTATGCAAAGTATGAAGCAGGAGAACTGAATATTAGAGCAAGCGTTATCGTTAATTTGAGAAAAATATTTAACTGTTCATACGATGAATTTTTTAAAGGTTTGGATGATATATAAGAGCCGCAAGTTTAACTTGCGGTTTTTTTGTTGTTATGGTACTATTAAAATAAGAAATATTTGTTTTAGGAGAAAAATATGAAAAAAATATTAGCGCTCTTATTAACAATAGCAATAATTTTTATGTCGCTTCCGCTTGCTTTTTCGGCTTTCGCTGCCTCAAACGGTGTTACGGGTGACTGCACTTGGGAACTTGACGGCACCACCTTGACCATTTCGGGTAAAGGCGCAATAGCCGATTATAATTCAAACGGCGGACCTTGGGGTAAAACAATTACCAAGGTTATAATTGAAGACGGTGTAACGCGTATTGGAAAATATGCGTTTTATGGTTGCGCAAGTTTAACCGGCGTAACTATTCCCGGAAGTGTGCGCTGTATTGCAGATTATGCCTTTAAAAACTGCACCGCCCTTTCAAGCATTACCGTGCCTTTTGGAGTAAACACAATTGGTTATGAATGTTTTTCGGGTTGTACCGCGCTTATAAGCGTTAGTTTGCCAACAAGTTTAAAAACAGTTAGCGCTTTTGTTTTTGCAGATTGCAAAAAGTTAAGCAGTATATATTTGCCATCAAGCATTACCAAACTTAACGGCGGTGTGTTTAAAAACTGTGTAAAACTGACAAGCATTTCTTTGCCAAGTGAAATTACTTTTATTGGTTCAAGTTTGTTTGAGGGTTGCACCGGACTTCGCAGTGTTAGTATGGGCAATAAAATTACAGAGGTAAATGCAAAGGCATTTTCGGGCTGTTCGGCTTTGACTGAACTAATTTTGCCCGATTCTTGCCAAAAGGTTGAAAACGGAGCGCTTACCGGTTGCACTTCGCTTAGAACCCTTGCCACGCCTTTTTATGCCAAGGGCACTGAAAATTCACACCTTGGGCGCCTTTTTGGTGCTTCGCAAAGCGAACTTAATAAGCAAAATTATGTGCCAAGAAGTCTTACAAAACTTATAGTTTTACCCGCACACGAAGGCAGGTATATTGATTTAAACGCTTGTTACTATATAACCGACCTTGTTATTAAAGAGGGCGTTACTACTCTGCCGACATTTTGTTTTTCGGCTTGTAATGCTATTGCCAGAGTTTCGCTCCCTGACAGTTTAAGAACATACAAAAGCACAGCATTTGACGCTACTGCTTACGGTAAAGCAAGCGGAAACTGGAGTGGTGGTGTTTTGTATATAGGCAAACACTTATTTAAGGCAAAAAGCACCGTAACCGGCGCGTTTACCGTGCGTGAAGGCACACTTTCTATTGGCAGCGGCGCATTTAACGATGCCACCGGTATTACAAAGGTAACACTGCCTGCAAGTGTTCAAAAGGTGGGCGATGCCTTTAGCAAGTGTGATAAAATTACCGAATTTGTTATACCCGATGAAGTGCGCGGTTTATCGGCAACGGGATTTGAAAAATCGGTATTTTACAACACCGAAGAAAATTATATTAACGACGAACTTTACATTGGCAACCACTTAATTAGGGCGCGTAAATGCGAAAGCGGTTTTCACGCCTTTAAAGAGGGTACGGTTACTATTGCATCAGATGCTTTTCGCGATGTTCGCAAAAGCAGTTCAATTTATTTGCCGAAATCGGTTAAATCTGTTACATCTTTAAGCGGTTTGCCAAACCTTACTGACATTTGGTACGGCGGAACCGAAGAAGAAAAAAACCAATACTTTGATAATTACAAAGACGCAGAATATATTTGGCACTTTGATACCTGCAAAGTAAACGAACACCAATACACAAACGACTGCGACACCACCTGCAACAATTGTGACTGGGAAAGAAAAGTTACCCACAATTACGAGGGCGAAGTTTGCAGTGACTGCGGTTTTGTATCGGTTCTTCATTTTGAAGAAAAAGACGGTGAAATTAAAATAACCAAAATTGCCAACAAGTATTTAGATTGCCTTACTATTCCTGCTTATATAAACTCTTTGCCGGTTACGGTTATTGGCGAAAAAGTTTTTGAATACAACAGTAATTACAATAAAATTGTGTTGCCAAACACAGTAAGGGTTATTGAAAACAATGCGTTTGAAGGTTGCTATGCCAATGAATTTGTACTTGGCGAAAACCTTGAAGTTATTGGCGACTATGCATTTAACGGTTGTTATGATGCTAAAATCATTAAACTTGGAAATGCCGTTAAAAAAATTGGTAAATATGCTTTTCACAGCACCAATATAACCGAAATTACTATTCCCGAAAGCATAGAAACTATTGGCGAATATGCTTTTGAGTATGTTAGTACACTGCAAAAAGTTACCTTTTTAGGTACACCCGAAACTATTGGCATTGGTGCGTTTAACGGTTGTAACAATTTAAAAGAAGTAAACGCAAAAGACATTAAAGATTGGTGCGAAATAGATTTTGCCGACCTTTCTTCAAACCCACTATACTACACAAAAGCGCTTTATATAAACGGTGAAATAGTTACCGAAATTCACATACCCGAAGGCATAAAAAAGATTAGCAAATATGCCTTTTACGGCTGTAAAGATATTGCTGAAATTACCATTGCCGATACTGTTAGGGCTATTGGCCAAGAGGCATTTTACGGCACCGCTTTTTATGGTAATGAGGCAAATTGGCAGGATAAAGTTCTTTATATAAACAACCATTTAATTAAAACAAACGGTATAAGCGGAGAAAGTTATTCGGTAAAAGAAGGAACTCTTTCTGTTGCCGCCCACGCGTTTTATAAAAGCGACATTAAAGAAGTTATTTTACCCGAGGGAATAACAACAATTTGCGAAGGCACATTTAAAGAATCTAAATTAACCAAAATAACCATTCCAGCAAGTGTTAAGGTTATAGAGGCAGAGGCATTTCATAGTTGCACTTCGCTTGAAAAAGTAACGCTTAACGAAGGACTTAAAGAAATAGGCGTAAACAGTTTTTATTGGTGCGAAATTCTGCCCGAAATTAAATTGCCCGAAACGCTTGAAATCGTTGGTGTTCGTGCGTTTGCTAACTGCAGAGCGTTAAAGGAAATTATTATACCAAAAAGTGTTAAAACTGTTGGGGGCGAAGCGTTTTATATGTGCTTGGCTCTTGAAAAGGTGTTGTTTTGCGAAGGCGTTGAGTATGTTGGCGACTATGCTTTTACCGAGTGTGATAAAATTACCGATATTTACCTGCCAAAAACCGTAAAGGTTGTGGGCAAGGGTGATACATCTAATAACGGTACTGTGCTTTATACCCTTTGGTACGGCGGTACGGCGGAAGACAGAGCAAAGATTACCGACACCGCGGGAAAAATACGTACAGGCAGTTGGCATTATACAAAAACCACCTGTTTTATGGTTTGTGAAGACTGCGGTATTGCCAAAGATATGGGCCATGCGTTTTATTATTACCAAGGCAAAGCGCCTACCTGCGAAGAATTTGGTTGGGCGGATTATAAACGCTGTTTGGCGTGCGGTTTAACCGATTACCGCGAAATTGATGCCCTTGGCCACCGCATAACACCGCCCGTAATTAAGGAAGAAAACGGCGAAATTTACACCGAATTTGGCTGTGAAAATTGTGGTGAAGTTGTTAAAAACTTTGACGGCAAAGATTGGAAAGATGGCAACATTAACGGTGACGGTGCGGTTGATGTTATTGATTTAGCGTTGCTTAAAAAGATTGTGGCGGGGCTTATAACCTTAACCACCGAAGTGCCTATAACCGTTGATATTAACGGCAATATGGAAATAGATGTTGTTGACCTTGCACTGCTTAAAAAGCAGGTTGCAGGGCTATAATAGAAAAATGAGTTTTGAGTATTATTAATAAAAAACGCATAAGATTTTTATCAAACTGCACAAAAAAAGAGAGGTTTTTAAATTTTCTTTTTATAATTAGAACATTGACATACGAAAAAATTTTTTATATAATAGGTTAAGTCTTCTGTGTGATGAACGCGAGAGGAAACATGAAATCTTAATATTGTGCGTAATTTTAGCAAACCTAATTGTTGTTGGAATGATTTTTTAGGAAAACAAAAGCAACATACATAAATGTTTTAAAATTAATCTGCGCCTGCGCCTTAGAGCCTGTGCCATTCAATCGTTAACTGCGGTTGTGGTGCAGGTCTTTTTTTGTTTACCTCTTTCCGCGAACAAGTTAAAACGAGGTGATACTGATTGCAAGACTCATTACAACTAAAACCGCAAACTAACGAAATTGTAACTAAACGCCGTCGGCTGCTTTGTCCGTCGTGTGCCAAACATACAGTTTTATGGTTATTACCCACAACGGAGATAAAAGATTTGCCCGTTAAATGCAAACGATGCGGCAAAGAAAGCATTATAAATGTTATACCCCTGAATGAGTATTAGAAAAGCGTAGAAAGTTTTGAAAATTGCAAACAACATAACGAAAAGTTATTTGTATCTTTGGCGAACGCTTGGCGTTTGCATTATTTTGCCGAAATTTGTAGTAAACACTTACAAAGAGGGACGGAACAATGAATAAACAGGATGATATGCGTATAAAACTTATGGAAAGCGTTATTCATGTGGTAGCGGCTGACGGAATTCATAAAGCCACCACCAAGGCAATAGCGGCCCATTCCGGCGTTAATGAAGTGTATATTTATCGCACATTTGAAGATAAAGAAGATTTGTTTGCACAAACATTTGCCTTAATAGACAGTGAACTTATTGCCTGTATTCTAAAATACCAACCTATTATGCAGATAAAAGGCATTGGCATTGATGAAAGGTGCCACATATTTTTTAGAAGTTGCTGGAACAGTATTCTTGATTACGATAAATGTTCGTTTTTTATTAAGTATTATTACTCGCAATATTATGAGTTCTATTCACCGCTTAAAAGAAGAAAGGCGTACTCTGAAGTTATAGAGTGTTTTACCCCTGCCTTTAAACCGGGCACAGATGTATGGCGAATGTTTAACCGTATCTTAGATATTGTATACTCTACCATTATTAAAATTTTGCGAAACGAAATTCCCGATAACGACGAAACGGCAGACGATGTTTTCAGAACGCTTTATTCAGCAATGGAGCCGTTTCTTGTGTGGAGTGACGGAAAAAAAGAATAAGAGAGAAGATTTGTTGTGAAAAAACTATTAAAAGTCGTTTCCAATGTGTTGGTGATATTTGTTTTTGTATTGGCGGTTTTGCTGGTTGGCGTAAGAATTTTTGGATTAAAAGTATTTACCGTACTTTCACCTTCAATGGAACCTACATATAAAACGGGCTCGGTAATTTATGTGAAAAGAATAAAGCCGGAAGACCTAAAGGTTAATGATGTAATAACATTTTCAATTTCTAAAACCACAACAGCTACTCACCGAATTGTTGAAATATTACCTGAAAATAACGGCGCTCTTTATTTTATAACCAAAGGCGACGCAAATAAGGTTAAAGATGCCTCGCCTGTTCATGAAGCAAATATAATTGGCACACCTATTTTTACCATTCCGTATCTTGGATATTTGGCAAGTTTTATTCAAAACCCGCGTGGCAAGTATCTTTCAATAGCAATAATCTTAATTTTAGTTATTGTTGTTTTTATGATAGATACTCTGTCCGATGACGATGATAAAAAGTCCGAAACATAATTCGTTTTCAATCAGACGGTAAAATTTATGTTTTTCTGTCTGTTGATATAAAAACGGCAAGAAAGGAGGAGCACGAAAATGAGAGAAAAACATTGTGAAAATCACAGAATAATTGGCGGTAAAAAACTGTTGATTATGCTTGCTTCACTTGTTCTTGTATTTTGCACTGTTATTGGCGGTACTTTAGCTTGGCTTGTTGTAGAAACCAAACCGGTTGTTAACACTTTTACCTATGGCAATATTAATATTACTCTAACAGAAACCGATACGGGCGATAACGACAACGACCCCAATACCAATAAATATGTAATGATTCCGGGTAACGAAATTACCAAGGACCCGTTAGTTACAGTAGAAAAAGGTAGTGAATCAAACTGGCTTTTTGTAAAAGTAACTAAGTCAGACAATTTCAATGAATTTATGACTTATGAAATAGCTGACGGTTGGACAATTGTTGACGGCGAAAACGATGTTTATTATCGTGAAGTAAGTTTTTCAAATGATAAACAAGAGTTTAATGTCATTAAAAACAATAAAGTGACCGTAAAAGGCGAAGAAATAACCAAAGAAAAAATTGACGCCCTTACTGACTCCACTCTACCGAAGCTTACTATAACCGCCTATGCTGTTCAAAAAGCGAATATCAACAGTGTTGCTGACGCATGGGGGATTGCAAAAGGTAACTAATACAAACTATTTTGTATGTGAAAATTTATTATTTTAGAAAGGAAATGTAAAATGAAAAACAATATTAAGAAGTATTTAACCATGGGCTTAAGTCTTGTTTTGGTTGCGGCTATTTCTATTCTTGGAACGGTTGCCTACCTTACAGATACTGACAAAAAGCTCAACACCTTTACTGTTGGTAACATCAGCATTGCTCTTGAAGAAAAGGTTGATGTTATTGGCGATGGTGCAGAAGTTAAAGAAACTGATGACGGCGCTGTTTACACAGGCGCAATGCCCGGCGATTACCTTAAAAAAGAAGTAACAGTTACTAACGACGGAAATAATGCCGCTTATGTAGCAGTAACTGTAACCCTTAATAACGCTTTAAAAATTAACAACGCTATTGACGCTGTTTATGAACCAAAGGGCTATACCCCTGACCAAATTCAAGCTATTTATGACAATGTTTTTGTAGGATGGGGTATTAACTATAATCCCCGCCCTGCTGACGGCGGCGTAAGTGCAACCGGTAAAAAGAATGCACGCGGTGTTATTGACGGTTCTTTTGGTCTTCCTGAACATGCACTTAAGGTTGACTTTGCAAAAACCACTGATGTAAGCAATGATACATATATGATTGATACATCAAACTGGTTTAAGACCGAACAGGAAAATAACGGCAACTACGGCGGTTTCTATCCTGCTTCTAAGGGTTACTATACCGCTGATATGAACGATTATGAAATTAAATATACTTATTATTTGTTCCTTGAAAAAGGCGAATCTTCAACCCTCTTTAAAGGTTTAAATGTTCCTGAAGAATTCAACAAAGAACAGTTAGCTATGTTTGAGGGTCTTAAAATTAATGTTGAAGCTGCTGCTATTCAGGCCGATAACTTCAATGACGCAAAAGCTGCATTTACCGCTCTTAAAACCGAAATATCGGGCGGTGTAGCAGGTACATTCAAAAAACCTGTTTCAACCGCAGATGAGCTTGTTGAGGCACTCCAAAACGGGGAAAATGTTGAATTGGTTGACAATGTTAAGATTGAACCTGCTAATATGAGCAACGCTTACGGTACTACCGGTATCAATGTTAAGAACGGCCAAACAATTGACGGAAACGGTAACACCCTTGACATTAAAGGCGCAGGCGGTACTTGGGACTCCGGAATTAACACCACCGGCGGTCTTATTAAGAACATCACTGTTACCGGTTCCTTCCGCGGCATCTTCATCAACCACAACAGCACCCACAGTGAACCTGTTGTTCTTGATAATGTAATCATAAAGGGAACTACTTATACAATTAGCTGTGACCAAGGCAAAAATCAAAACTTAATTGCTAACAACAGTAAGTTCTATGGCTGGACTTCCTATGCAGCAACTTTAGGCACTGCAACCTTTACAGATTGCTACTTCGGCAAAGGCAACGGCTATGCATATATGCGTCCTTACGCTCCTACCACCTTTGTAAACTGCGATTTTGAGGCTGGCTATACTCTTGACCCGAGAGCTGACGTGACCTTCGAAAACTGCACCTTGAACGGCGTTGCTTTGACCGACGCTAACATTGCAGAGTTGGTTACAAACACTGCAAAGGTAACAGTAAAATAAATTTAATTTTCCCTTAACCTTTTGAGAAAGGAAATCTAAAAATGAAAAATATTAAAAAAACACTTACTATGTGTGTTTGCTGTTTTTTAATTTTAACACTTGCAATCGGCGGTACGCTTGCATATCTCACTGTTGATTTAACAGAACAACCTGTAAGCAATATATTTACTCGCGGTAAAATTTCGGTTAATCTTCAGGAAGATACTGCTATTATCGGCGAAGGCGGCCAACACACAAAGCTTGAAAATGGAGCAAAATACGACGGGGTAATGCCTGGCGATTATCTTAAGAAAGAAGTAACTGTTTCTAATGATGGCAAGGTTCCTGCTTATGTAGCAGTAACAGTAACTATAAACAATGCAGACAAAATCAATACTGCTATTGATGGATTTTATGAATCTAAGGGCTATTCTAAACCAGAAATTCAGAAAATATATGATTATGTATTTGATGGGTTTGGAATAAATTATAATCCCCGCCCAGGCGCTTCCGGTTTAGATGACGCTCGCGGTGTTATTGATGGCACCTATGGTTTGCCCGACCACACATTAAAAGTTGATTTTGCCAAAACAATAAAGGGTTCTACAGTTATTGGAGCGACTAACTGGTTTATTGCAGGCAAAGAAAAGGCCGGTCAGTATTGGGTTGATGACCCTGGTGATTATGATGGTTATTACACAACAGGCATGAACGATTACGAACTTCGTTATACATATTACATCTTACTTCAAGCCGGCGAAAAAACAACTCTTTTCAATGGTCTAAACATACCTAACGCATTCAATGATGCGCAGATGGATATGTTTGACGGACTCCAAATCAATATAGATGCCGCCGCAATTCAAGCAGATAACTTCTACGGAAACGCTAAAGCTGCCTTTACTGCGCTAAAAGCAGACCAAAGCAACAATGCTAATTATAATGTTGTTTCCAATAACAATGATCTGAAAACCGCTTTAACCAAAGAAGATAGTGTAATTGTTGTTGATCTTGAAAATGATGTTACTTATGATGTAAGACCTTGGAATAATGAAGCTATGGGTGGGGCTAATACCGAGCTTATCATTATTAACGGTAACGGCCATACATTAACCTTTAACCAAAAAGATAGCGACTGGAACAACATTGTTACTAACGGCGCAGCTTTAATTCTTAACAATGTTAAGGTTACAAACAGCGGTCATAATGATGGTCCTTGGAACAGACATAATATTAACTTTGCTTGTGAAGTTAGCTTAAATAATGTTACTTCCGATAAAGCTATAGCTCTTGCAAAAAATTCAACTTTAAATAATGTTACAATCACCGATGATTCCGGTGTTTACGGACTTTGGATTAGAGCTAACGATATTGATGTAGAAATTAATAACCTTACAGTCAACGCAGAACGCGGAATTAAAATTGCTGATGAGTATATAGATTCCCCTGCTTGTGTTAACCTCTCTGTAAAGAACGCTAAGTTTAACACTACTAAAAAGGCATCTATTCTTGTTACTTCTACAAAAGGTGCAGATATTACACTTGAAAATGTAGATATATATAACTGCAAAGCTGATCCTATAAATGCTGTTTGGGTAGATGAAGATAGAGCTGCTTATGCCAACAAGGTAACTGTTAGCGGCGGTACTTCAGTTGTTGAAGGAGCACCAAGAAATTTTGTTATAGCAGACTCTAACGAGGCCCTTGACCAAGCTATTAAAAACGGAAATACAACCATTGTTCTTAGCGAAGGAAATTATATTATTCCCGATTCTGCACAAAAAAAGACCTTAAAGTTTATCGGTACAAAAGACACAAAAATCGCAACCCAGGATGATGGTTCTTATGAAGGATGTGATTATAGTCTTGATGGTTCAACTGTTACCTTTGAAAATATAACTATCACAACCGATAGCAGAACATACACTGGATATGCACGTTGCAGCGCCACCTATAATAACTGTACTATCAACGGCGCATACACCTTGTATGGCGAGAGCGTATTTAATAACTGCACTTTCAACGTTTCGGGTGATGTTTACAATATCTGGACATGGGGTGCTAAAACAGTTAAATTCAATGGTTGCACCTTTAACACCGATGGTAAATCTATCCTTGTTTACAATCAGACTTGTGATGTTTATGTAGATGGCTGTACCTTTAACGATCGCACAAACGGTACTGGTTTTACTAAGTCTGCTTTTGAAACCGGTGTAGACGGTGTTGGTCCTAAATACAACATCTATATCAACAATACTACTGTTAACGGCTTTGCTGAGAACGATAAGTCTGTTGGTTACAAGAATATCGTTGGTAACAAGAATTCTATGACTAATGAGTATCTGAACATTGTTATTGACGGTGTGGATGTTTACTAAATTTTAATCCTTTTTGGCTACCCAACTCCTTCGGGAGTTGGGCGGCAATCAAAGGGCACAAAACCGCCGTTGGCGGCAGTGAAGAGTTAAAAGAGAATAGATAACGAGTGCCGTTGTTAATAATACAACTGCTTCGCACAGAAAAACTCCTATTCTTTTATCTTTTCTCTCTTATCTATTATCTGGCATAAGCGTTTGTGTCTTTTGACTGCTGTGGGGAAAGATTACAGCAACAGCAAATATCCATTAAAAGAGGGATGAAATAAATGGTAAAGTTTATTATAGGCCTTTTTATAGGTGTAATAATTGGGTTTGTGGTTTGTGCTATTTTTAGTGTATCTCACACCGATGAATGTAAAGAAGACCAATTCGCAAATAGAATGGAAGAAGAAAATGCCGAAACTAAATAACCCTAATTTAGAACTTTATTTGCTTATTGGTATTTCAGCCGTTTTTATTCTGGCATTGGGTATATATGGATTGTGTTCGTTTATTAACAGTTTTTCCAGCGAACTGAAATATCTTAATAATGAAATACGCCGAACGAGAGGTGCAGAAAGAAGACACTGGATTCGCGAAAGACGAAGATTATGGCTGTCTATAATTCCGTTTATTAAATATTAATTTGCTTACAAACAGGGGATATTATCTGCAATTAGTTGCAGAGGGTGTTTACTTGTTTTAAGATTTTTACCCCTCGTCTTCCCATTCCTAAAGGGGTGGGAAGGCAACAAAAACAATGTTCGTATGAACGGCTTTGGCTACCGTTCATACGGGCAAAATTCTCTTTTCTATCTTCTTTCTTGTAAGCGTTTTACCCTTTTTGTTAGGAGGCAAATACTTTGATTAAAAATAAAATTATTAGACGAATTGTATTGTGTTTACTGGTAGTTGTTTTTTGCGTTTCTACTGTGAACACTACATTCGGTTTTATTGCAACAAAAACAGACAGTTTAATAAACACTTTTGTTCCGTTTGATACCATTATAAGTAATCTTTTGATAAGCAAAAGTGTTGAGCATCCGTTTGGCGATGAATATGTAATACCCGAAGAGATTTCTTTTGATTTTAAAATTGATTTTGGCGCGTTTTATGCAAAAAGCGAAATAAGTACAACAGCCGGCAAGGTTGTAACTGACGAAAACGGGTCGGTTTTAGTTTCAATAAAACCGGGAAAGGCTTTTGTTGTTGACGGAATAGACTCGGGAACAAAAGTAACCGTTACTGAAATACAAAAAGAGGGAAGCGGTTTTGCGGTTAAAGGCGGTAACGCCGTAATGGATGGTGTTGTGGCAGAAGACGGCAGTTTAAAATTTGGGTATGTAAATACATATACCCCTGCAAGTGTTAAGCCGACAAATGTATTTTTAAAAGGCGAAAAAATTCTTACTGGCAGAGATTGGCAAAAGGGCGATTCGTTTACCTTTACATTAGAGCAAAAGCAGGAAAACGGCAGTTTTAAAACGCTTGGCACAAAAACTGTAACATACAGCGCCGAAAACAGTGATTTTAACAGTTTTGATTTTACAGGTGAAATAGGGGCACTTACCTTTAACAAGGTGGGTGTATACGATTTCCGTTTAAGCGAAGTTAAAGGAAAACTTGAAGATATTGATTACGACAAGACGGTAAACACATTTACTATTAATGTGACTGATATAGATATGGACGGCAAACTGGAAATAAACACAGTTAATGCTGCCAATAACGCTAAGGTGAGCCAAAAGGACGGAATATATAATATATTTGTAACCTTTAACAACAAACATATTCCCACAGTTCCCACGCCCGAAGAAATTACGGTTAACATTGATGTTAACAAGACGGTTAAGAACATGGGCAAAGCAAATATAGGCCCCGAAGGATTCCAGTTTGTTCTTAAAAACAACGAAAACGGCGCGGAAATGAAAGCAATATCTAACGAAAACGGCAAGGCAACATTTGCGCTTTCGTTTACCTCTTTGGATATTGGAAACACATATACATACAAACTTTCGGAAACCAACAAAGGCACACAAGGTATAACTTACGATACCAAGGTTTACGATGTTTCGGTTACTGTTATTTTGGGTAACGACGGAAAACTGACCGCAAATGTGGTTATGAACGGTGAAAGCACCCAAAACCCTGTGGCAGAATTTACGAATATATACGGTGCCGACACACCGGAAGCAGGCGACAACAGCGGTATTGAAGTTTGGTTTGCGTTAATGATTATAAGCGGTTGTGCTTGTGTAATTCTTGTAATTATTGGAAAGAAACAGTGCGCAGGTGAAAAGGATTAAAGAAAACAAAAAAAGGAAAGTGAAAATGGAATTAAAACCAAAAGAAAAAACAACAGAAATATTGAAAACAGATGAATGTGAGATTTGCATTATATGTGGAAAACCAACATTTGTGCCTGTTTCAATGCCTATTGAATTGCGAGAAAATTATATAGTTGGTTGCGGACAAATTTGTTCGGATTGCGCAAGAAAGCAATTAATATAACTGTGATTTTTTTAATAATTAAAACCCACCTGTAACGGGAGTTGCGATTAGGGATGAAATGCCTTAAAAAGTAAATTTTTGCGGTCTAATGTGTTAAAAAGCCGCGGTACGCGTCAGCGTTACCGCAGCTTTTCGCCTTTTATACCACTAAAAATTTATCTTTTTAAGGTGCTTTGCAGTTTTATAAGAATAAATTTGTAACGGTTTCGCAGTTGTGAAAAAGCAGTAATACTTTGTGTCTTACAAGTTTTCGCAACAAGAAAAAGTA
>JAZSAJ010000030.1:0-12411 GCA_045601805.1 Acutalibacteraceae bacterium | reverse complement strand
CGGTTGGATATACTACCGTCGGATGTAATGAGCCGGCATTTTTGGGAGCCATTACCGGCAGTAACTCCAAAATCAATTTTGCACGTTCCACCGAAACGCTTTTCCATAAAAAGAGCGAAAAAATTATCAATGCTAAAACCTTTGACGAATATTATGAGATCTTCTTGCAAGAACTCTTCAGCGATCTTGATATCGCCTATGAATATGACGATAAATACAACCGTGAGCGTGCCAAGGATATCAACTATTTATCCAGCATATTCTTCCAAGGATGCATTGAAAAAGCAAGAAGTCTGACCCAAGGCGCGGGAGATATTGTGATCGCTTCTCCGATGCTGATGGGTATTCCCAATGTCATTGACTCACTTATTATTGTTAAGCAGTTTGTTTTTGACGAAAAAATCACCACAATGAAAGAACTCATTTCAGCTGTTCAATCAAACTGGGAAGGCTATGAGGATTTGCGTACCCTGATTGTCAACAAGGGTGATTTCTTCGGCAACGATACCGAGCGTTCTAATTATGTGGCGCAAAAACTTTACCAAAGTCTGTACGAATATTTGAAGGATAAGACGAATCTTTTTGGCTATCACTTTTTGGTTGGCGACCTTATGGGATATAATGTTCATCATAAATGGTTCGGTGAAAAGACCCTTGCCACACCTGACGGCAGATACAACGGCGATAGTCTTAAATTCGGTTTAGGTCAAAGCGAGGGCAAAGACCGAAACGGTCTTTCTGCTTTGCTGAATTCCGTTGCCAAGGTTGACCCCAATGCCATTGGCTGTGGTTCAACAGTTACAAATTTTATGCTGGATGAACAACTCATAAAAAATGATGCGCATTTTGAAAAAACAGTGGATATGCTGGAAACCTATTTTAAAATGGGCGGTGTGCATTTCCAACTCACCTATGTTTCAAAAGAAGATTTAATAAACGCAAAAGTAACTCCCGAAGATTATAAAAACCTGCGTGTACGGGTAAGCGGTTTTTCCGATTACTTTGTAAAGCTTAATAAAAGCATCCAGGATGACATTATTGAAAGGACTACCCAGAAATGAGGTTAAGAAACAAAAATGTGCTTATTTTCGGTGGCGGAAGCGGTATTGGAAAAGCCATAGCTGTCCGTTTTATTGAAGCGGGAGCAAAGGTTTGCATCACAGGCAGAACTGAGGAAAAACTGAAAGCCGTCAAAGAAGAAATCAACTCACCAAACCTGTTTTATAAAGTTTTTGATATTGCCGATGTTGAAAGTCATAATCAATTGTTTTTCGAGTGTGAAAAGGAATTAGGAAGTCTGAATGCATTTGTAAATGCTGCGGCGGTAGGCACGAACTGCCTCGGCCGAGGCTATGAGCCGTGGGATATAACCTCCGAAGAATGGGATATGATGACCGATATCAATTTTAAAGCGGCATTCTTTTTGATCCGTAACGAAGTGGATTATATGCTAAAAAACAACATTCGGGGTAATATTCTAAACATTGCCTCCAATGCTGCGTGTATGGATATCGTTGGCAGTTACGGGGCGTCTAAAGAAGCAATTATTAAATGGACTCGCTCTTTGGGTAAAAGATATGGTCATAACGGAATTATTATAAATGGTATTGCCCCGGGAGCAACATTTACACCGATGATTGCAAGTTATGCACATGATATAAACCAAAAATATGACCGCCACGCAATAGAGCGCTTTATAAGACCTGATGAAATAGCAGAACTTGCATTTTATCTTATGAGTGATTATGGTGAGATTATATGCGGTCATACCGTTGTGGCGGATGGTGGGGATAAATATGCAACACTTTAAAACGGTTTTAGGCGATATATCTGAAAGCGAGCTTGGTATAACACTTGTACACGAACACATTTGTTGTTATAGCGATTATTTATACCAAATGGTAAGAAATGACTATTTGGATAAAGAACAACTATTAAAGGTTGCGGCTGATTATCTTAAATCACTTAAAGAAAAGTACGGTTTAAGCACCTTTATTGACTGCACACCTGTGAATATTGGTAGAGATATTGCACTTTTAAAAGAAGTATCGCAAAAATCGGGAGTAAATATTATCTGTTCAACGGGATTTTATTACACTGAAGAGCTCGTACTTTATAATTCGTCAGCAGAATTGATTGCGGAATATATAATTAAAGATGCTGAAAATATAAATGCAGGCATAATTAAGTGCGCGGTAGAGAATGAAACAATTAGTGATTTTAATAAAAAACTGCTTATTGCCTCTGCATTAGCACAAAAAATGCTCAGTCTTCCCATAGTGTTACATACCAATGCAAACAATAAAAATGGGTTGAAAGCTTTAGAAATATTATTGTCAGAAGGTGTGAAACCGCAAGCGATAACGGTAGGTCATTTAAGTGATACAGAAGATTTGGAATATATAAAACAGATAGCCGAAATAGGTTGTTTTATCGGCTTTGATAGGCTTTATGATAATTCTTCCGAGGAGTATATATCGAAAAAAATTGAGGCTATTGCTGAACTGTGTAATGCGGGATATGAAGATAAAATATTATTATCTCACGACGCCTTGTTTTTTAACGGTTTTGAGGCAAATCCTGCAATAAATAAACAGCCAAAGTTTTCCTATTACTTTGAATATATTTTACCGAGGCTTTCAAAAGAAAGGGCAGAACAAATAATAATTAATAATCCTTTGAAAATGCTTAAATGTGGTGAATGAAGAATGAATACTGCTACGATATTTGATATAGAACGCAATTCCTTTGTTGACGGTCCGGGTATTAGAACAACTGTGTTTTTTAAGGGCTGTAACTTAAAATGCAGATGGTGTCACAATCCCGAAAGTCAAGACTTTAAACCGCAGATGATGTTTTACAAGGACAAATGTAAAGGCTGCGGAAAATGCAAAGAAATCTGTCCCACGCCCGACCGGTGCACCCTTTGCGGAAAGTGTACTTTTTACTGCCCTGTAGATGCAAGAAAAGTCTGCGGTAAAGAGTATACAGTTGATGAAGTGTTTGCTGAAATCATTAAGGACAAAGCCTATTATGACAATTCGGGTGGAGGTGTTACTTTTTCCGGCGGTGAATGTATGCTGCAAATAGATTTTCTTTTAGAGATTCTTAAAAAATGCAACAACGCCGGCATACATACAGCCGTTGACACCGCAGGACATATTCCTTTTGAAAGTTTTGAAAAGATCTTGCCCTATACTGATTTGTTTTTATATGATATTAAAATCATTGACACTGAAAAACATAAGCAATATGTAGGCGTAGGGAATGAGTTGATTTTAGAAAACCTCAGCAAATTATTTCAAGCAAATGCAAAGATATGGATTCGTATTCCTGTGATTTCCGGTATCAACGACAGTATAGAAGAAATGCATTTTATAAAAGATTTTTTAGATAAAAGCGGAAAATTTGAAAAAATCGAATTGTTACCCTATCACGCCATGGGTGAAAACAAATATGCCGCCATCGAAAAGGAAGCGCAGCGATTTACTCCGCCTGACAACGATATGTTGAACAAGCTGAAAGCGGTATTCTGATTGGTGCGTTTCGTGAACGGTAATACAGGCAGCTATACGCGAAAGTGGTAAATAATTAAATCTCCTAAACGTAAGTGTTTAAACGGAGTTTGTTAGTTTTCTAAAAATGAATAAAAATACCCGTGGTTTTTTGGAACCACGGGTATTTTTATTCATTGTTTTTATATTCTATTGCGATACATAGTTGGAGACAATCCGGTTATTTTCTTAAAAAGCTTACAAAAATAAGTGTAATTTGGTATTCCCACAGATTCTGCTATGCTATAACTGGTTTTGTCGGTTTCGCGCAGAAGCTTTTGCGCCTGTTTTATTCGTTGTTTATTAATATATTCGTTTACAGTACAACCTCTGTTTTCGCGAAAACTTTTGTAAAGAAAATTCTTAGAAACATGAAGTGCGGCACATAGATTAGAAACGCGCAAATCGTTTTTAATATTATCTTTAATATATGTGGTTGCAAAGTGAATAAAATCATTATAATCAATTTCTATAGCGTTTTCTAATAAAATATGAGAGAGAAGATTGCTTAAACTGTTAATTTGAACATTAGAAAAAGCCGGAAGTTCTTCATATAACTCTAAAATTTTATTAATATCATTATTCATCCAAGAAAGTTTTTCGCGTATTTCGCTTTTCTTAAAAGATGCCCGAATTTGTCCCATAACAATGTATCCGACTATGACGTCGTTTTTGATAATTGGTGTTGCAGCATCTATTAGACCTGCATGACAAATGTGGACTTGAAAGCAATGGCTTTGTTTACATTCTTCCAAAAGACTTGTGTCTGAACACAGACATTTGTTTGCGCCAAATGCAGTCTTTTGTATTGTTGTGCAGAAAGGTGTTTCGTTTTTACAACGATATAGAAAGTGAAAGTTTGCGTCTAAAACCTCAAAATTTATTCCGGTTACTGTGCATAGGTCGTCCATAATACCTTTCAATTTTTCTATATTATAATTAACTAACAATGTGCGCACCTCCCTATACCATCTAATATTATAATGGCAAAAAACTTTCG
Organism: Acutalibacteraceae bacterium; assembly: GCA_045601805.1. GTDB lineage: Bacteria > Bacillota > Clostridia > Oscillospirales > Acutalibacteraceae > SIG607. Next base: position 7,857 of record JAZSAJ010000030.1, on the reverse strand, counting down.
GGTTGTCAATATCTTTTTGTCTTTCGCGGGAAAAAAGTACAACAATTAGGGAAATATGTTCATTCTAAAAATATAGCGAAAAATGTATAATAATTTTGTAAAAATTTTTTACAAAACAGGAGGAATTAAAATGCCATTATATGAAGACAAGCATAATGCGGAGAACGTCATTAAGGTTAGTCAGGCAACCAAGGACTCGGCAGTATTTGGAACAGACAAAGTTGTTAAATTTATTGCCGATAAATTACAAAGCGTAAAGACAGTAGCGGTTGATGGTTGGTACGGTGTTGACTATCAAGCAATTATTGGTCTTGTAGCTGAAGAAATGAAAAAGCGCGGAGTAGATTGCGAGTTTGTTGACGCAAGTATGTTATACATATCAAAAGAAGCGCTTGCAGAGTACAAACAACCTTACATCACAGATGACCCCGGCTTCGGTTATGTTAACGGAGAAGGTGTAATTTCTGACATTCAAGATAAAAATCAAGTAAATGTTTTAAAAGAAAAACTTGCTAAAGCAGATAAACCGACAATGGTTTACGGTTCGGGTTCTGCAACACCTGAACTTCGTGATGCTTATGATTTGGTGTTCTATTTTGATACTACCATGCAGCGCTTGGAGTTAAAGATGTGGGAGGGCGAACTTATTCCATTTGGTTACACCGAAGCACCCGAATGGTATAACTGGAAAGAATACCACTACAATGATTTCTACCTATTATGGCGCCATAAAAAATATATGTTCGGTCAAATGGACTTCTATCTTGAAGCATATGATTTAGAAGACTTGAAATTGGTTACCAGAGCCGGTTACGATGAAATCGTAGAAACTGCTGTAAAATATCCTATTAAACAGGTTCAAATTTTCCAGCCCGGTCCTTGGGGCGCATACCGTCACAAAGACCTTTGGAATATTGAGGGATTGGAAATTTCGGCATGGAATAAAATGTCCGGACCTGAAATGTCGGTAGTAATAGATTTCGGCGCAGAAAAGATGCTTAACTTCCCGTTAATCAACCTTCTTAAACATAATAAGGAAGTTACAGGCGAGTATATGTCCACCAATTATCCTGACCTCTGGCCTCTTGATATTTGGCTTGATGACGGATACTTCCCGGACAAACAGCCCGCAGAACGTATTTCTATGCCGATTCACAATCATCCGAGCAGCCGATATGTAAAGAGCCACTTTAATGAGCCTTTAGGAAGATATGAAACATACTATATTGCTGAGGCATACGAGGGCGCAAATACATGGATGGGCTTTAAGGAAGACTGTGATTTGGAAGCATTTGAAAACAAATGTTACGAATCAAATAACCTGCTCCCGATTGAAGATTGGAAAGAATACATTTGCAACTGGAAATCCAATGTTGGTGATTTATATTTGATTCCTCCCGGAACAACACACGGTCACGGCGGAAATCAAATGGTTCTTGAAATGGATACCAGCCCATCAATCGCCGGAACAGAGTATTCCTTCTTCCAGTATGACTTTGCACGTAATTCGTGGGATGATAACAAAAAAACCATGACCGGCAAACCGTTAAAAATGCACTTAGAACACGCATTTGATAACGAACATTGGCGCCGTGAAAACTATGTTAAAGATCATCTTCGTGCAAGAGCAGAAGTAACCACATGGACAAAAGAGTATTGGATGGATAAATTCTCAAGTTTACCGGAGATGCCTTTTGATATTGAAAGAATCTACTTTGATAACCGCGGAGAGTACACCACATCCGGCGAGCATTTACAGATTGTTACACTTACGGTTGGACATAATGTTACAATTCGCAGCAAATCAAATCCCGAATTGTCAACAAGCATTGAACGTTTGCAATGTGTAGCTATTCCGGCAAACTTTGGTGATTACGAAATCATTTCAGAGGACGGAAGCTTCTGTACCTGTGTAATTTTCTATATGAAATAATAGCATTAATTCGGGGCATGGTTTATCTGTGCCCCGTTTGCATATTAAAAAATGAAGAAAAGGATAGACGGCAATGAAAAGAAGCGAATTGAATCAATTGATTAAAGAAAACAGGGCCTTTATTGAAGAAAATGGATTTCGGCTTCCGCCTTTTGCTTATTGGAATATTGAACAGTGGAAAAATCTTTCTGATGAGTATGCTGAAATAAAGGATTGCCAAATTGGTTGGGACGTAACAGATTTTGGAAGCGGCGATTTTTACAAAAAAGGGCTCTTTCTTATGACAATAAGAAATGGTTGTTTTGGGAAGTATCCCAAAACATATGCAGAAAAAATTATGGTTGTAGAAGAGCAACAGGTTACACCAATGCATTTTCATTGGAACAAGATGGAAGATATCATCAATCGTGGTGGCGGAAATCTTATGGTTCAAGTATACAATAGCATTGGAAAAGAGCTGGATATTAAATCAGATGTAACCATTTATTCTGATGCACGAAAGTACACAGTTCCAGCCGGAACGATACTTCGTTTAGAACCGGGACAAAGCATTACAATGCAACAAGGACTTTATCACAGTTTTTGGGGCGAAGAAGGAAAAGGCAAGGTGCTGGTTGGTGAAGTTTCTATGTGTAATGATGATGTAAATGATAACTGTTTTTACGAACCAACAGGAAGATTTTCAAAAATTGATGAAGATGTTCCGGCAGAGTTTTTACTTACAAACGAACTATAAACATTAGAAAGGTGAGATTATAATGAACATTTTAGCTATAGGAGCACATCCTGACGATGTAGAAATTTCTTGCGGTGGCACTTTGGCAAAATATGCAAAAATGGGACATAAGGTTTTTACAGCCACGGCAACCAACGGAAATATTGGTTCAGCAACGCTTCCAATGGAAGAGATTGCGGCAATTCGTAAAGAAGAAGCAAAAAGAGCGGCAGCGCATATCGGTGCCGAATATATTTGTTTGGATTATGATGATGAAATGTTTTTTGAGGATAAAAAAGCAAGACTTGCATTTATTGACTTGGTAAGATACTGCAAGGCGGATATTATTTTGACTCACAGTCCGGAAGACTATAATCCAGACCACGAATTGACAAGTAAAATCGTAAATGACATTGCAGTAATGATACCAATTGATAAAATTAAAACTAAAAATCCTGCATACGATAAGATTCCGTTAATTGCTTATTTTGAACCGGTAAAAGGACTTGGATTTATTCCTACTGAATATGTAGATATTACCGACACAATGGAAATCAAGATGGCAATGTGCCGTGAACATAAAAGCCAAAGTATATGGATGCAGGAAAATTACAAGGATACTATGGAAGGCAAAGACTTTTTTGATGAAAGTTATATTACCGCAAAGTATAGGGGTATGCAATGCGGAGTAGAGTTTGCTGAAGGATTCCGTATGGCAAATGATGCATTCCGCGTAGTACCTTATCGCGTACTTCCGTAAATTGTACTTAATGAATATGCGAACATAAAGAAATGTGGAAACTGTACAGAGTGTAACAAAAGGAGAAACAGAGTATGAAAACAAATATTGCAGCAGTGGGATTGGCTTGTCCTTTTGAGGTGGGATTTAACGATGCAGAAAATTTGTTGAATCAGACAGTGGAAACCCTAATTAATATAGGGGTTGACTGCAGTAACACCGGTATAATTATGCATAATTTGGAAACCGTTGAAAAAGCGGCAGAAAAGTTGAGGCAGGTAGATGCAGATGTGCTTTTAATCTGCATTGCGACATGGAGTGAAGACCATCATCTTTTAGACTTGCTGTCCTATGTGAATAAACCTGTTATTTTACGTGCATTTCCTGCATTTGATACAGGTTCCTTATGCTGTGCACATCAGATAGGCGCGGTATTTACAGATATTGGCAAAAGCTATGAGTTTGTTTATGGAGATGCAAACGATGAAAAGTGTGCACAAAAGACGAAGCAGATTGCAACAGCTTATTCATTGGCAAACTGTATTAGCAAGGTGAGAATCGGAGCAATCGGAGGCCGAGTAAAAGGCATGACAGAGATTGCTTATGATGAGTTTTCTATCAAACAGAAGCTGGGTGCCAGAGTAGTCAACTTGGATGAAAAGGAAATGACCGAAAAAGTAGCGGCTATGTCAGATGAAGACGCCGAAAAGTTGCTTAAAGAAAAAGCCCCGCTTTTAAAAGGTTGTAAGATTCTTTCGTCTAAAGAAGATATGTTAGAGTCTATTAAATATTATGGAGCAATGCGCACATTGGCAGATGAATATGCGTTAGAGGCATTGTCTGTAAAATGTTACACCACCTATATGGGCAAGGTATGTCTTGGGTATTCTATTTTGGCCGAAGAAGGCGTGGTGGCATCTTGTGAAGGGGATGTAACTAATGCGCTTACTATGAAGCTTTTATATGAACTTAGCGGAAAGCCGGTTAATAATACAGACCTGCTTTATCTGGATGAAGAAGCAAATACGATTCTGTTTGCACACTGTGGTTCTTCGGGATTCTCAATTGCTGAAGGTGATATTGAACTTGCACCGGTGCGATTGGCCGAGACAGGTGTATGTAGCCGTTTCTTAATGAAATCGGGAACGGTTACGGCAGTCAATATCTGCGGACACGGAGAACAGTTCCGCATGGCAATTATGAAAGGCAAAGCCATTCCTTGCGGTATGGAGTTCCCGGGCAATCCGGTCAAGATTCACTTTGACAAGGATGTAGAAGATATCAATGAAGAGATTATGGCAAATGGTATCGGACATCACTGGATGGTGGGTTATGGAGATTATGTGGAAGAGTTGAAAAACTTTTGCAGAATACAAGGTATTCGTTGCCATGTAATTTAACAATAGGTAAATAATTAGATTTATAAAACAAAATTATTGCCCTGCCTATTTCTCGGCAGGGCGATTTTTATATAGTGGTTAATAATTCGGCGTTGCTTTTCTATTATTTTTATGATATCATATTTTAAAGCATTTCAATACGGCGAATATAGTGCCAAGCACTCTATCTGTGACAACAAGTTTTGTTGCCGTATACCTCACATTCAGACGAAGCCCTTTATTTGCATTAGCATATGCTTTAAACGACATTGTGTTGATAATTTTATGGATAATGGCAAGTAAATGTGACATTCGCTAGGTTTCTGTTGTTGTGTGCTTTATTGCATTTTTGATTAATGATATATATGGTTATATCAATTGGAAAAAATAAAAATCAGACAGAGCGAAAACAAATAACCAAATTCAAATTAGTAATTTATCCCCACCGAATTTTCGGTGGGGTTTTTGTTGCGGTTTAAAATAGGTTATGATATAATTTAAGTGTAAAAACATTAAAGGAGCTTTGCTATGAGCAGTTTTGAAAATCTTCGTATTGTTGACAATTTTTATCAAACATCGCTGTTTTTCCCAATGCCCACAGTTGTTATAAGCACATTATGTGAAGACGGCAGCACAAACTTGGGCCCTTATTCTTTGGTGCAACCTTATTATGTTGCAGGAAAGGATTATTACGCTATGTTGCTGTCTTGCCGTAACAGTTCTAACACTGCACAAAACATTTTGCGTAACGGCAAGTGTGCAATTAACTTTGTAGACGATAAGCCCAAAACCTTTGCCGAGTGTGTTAAACTTTCTTGGCCGGGTGATAAACCGGAAGATAAAATGCCGAATTGCAAATTCAAATTAGAACAAGGTCAGGCCGACGGAGACAGACCTTTGGTGTTGACCGATGCAATAGAAGTAATTGAATGTACATGGGTGCGTGAACTTGACGGTGCCGAAAACGACCAAGCCGGCATTACAACCGGATACGAGCCGCCGTACCACGATTTTAACGGTATTACAAGTAAATTCGGTGCTCATTTTATTTTGAAAATAGATAAAATTCTTATGAAGAAAAAGTATGCCAACGCCATTATTAACGGTGTTCGCGCCAAAGATTTTCCAAATTTGCCTGTAGATTACGGCTATAGAGACAGCAAGAATTTTTGGTTCCACCGCAAATGCAAAATGCGCGCAGAACTGTTGCCTATGCGCAAACAAAGTTTAGATTCTGTTCGCTATGCTGCCGACCGAGCAGACGACAAGGTGAAATTCACCGATGATGCACTTGAAATGATTTTAAATGTTCCAAGAGTGTTTTTGCCGCTTGTGTTAAAGGGTTGTGTTGATTGGGCTAAAGAAAACGGTTGCGAAATGGTTACTGCTAAAGAAATGCAAATTATTAACGACAAGCGCGCAAAAGAAAAAAACAAAAAATAATTTGTTATTTGTAAATAATTTTACCCAAACAGGAAAAATTGAAACAAACAAATCCCCACCGTAGTTACGGTGGGGATTTTACTATTTAACATTCTTCTATGTTTTCGCGCTTAAACAGGTCTGACGCAAAGAATTCTTTCAGGTCTATTTCTAAACCGTCGCAGATTTCGTATATTATACGAAGTTTCATACTGGGGTACGAACATTTCATAATTGTGCTTAAAGTTGATTGCGGAACACCAGTTTTTAAATGTAATTGGTATTGTGTTAATCCTCTTTCTTTGCAAAGTTCTTTTATTCTATATGCAACGGCTTCATTTAATTTCATTCTTATCACCTTATACTTCATTTACTTGATAATGCTAAATTTAGTATAGATAAATAAGGCGTTAGAATACTTCGCGTACTTGATATACAAGACGATTAAGAATTTATAAAATTAGCAAATATAATTTTACACATATTGCAGTATGAAAATATTGATTTTAATTTTTTGATATGGTATACTTTTTATGGGAGGAGATGTTATTATGAAAAAAGTTTTATGTTTATTGTTAGCGGCTATTATGGTTATTAGCTTTTGCGGTTGCGGTAAAAATGTACGCGGCGATATAAACGGCGGAGAAAGCAGCCAAAATGAACCCGAATTTTCATTGGGCAAATCTACAAATAATACATACAATAATGACTTTTTAGGTTTAAGCTGTACTTTGCCTGCCGAATGGACATTTTATTCGGACAAACAAATTTTAGAACTTAATAATGTTGTTGAAGATGCTGTTGGCGACGATGTAGCTGAACGCCTTAAAGAAGCAAACATTATTTACGATATGTATGCTACAAACACAGCAGATGGTTGCAATATGAATATAAATCTTGAAAAGCTGAATGCTGTTCAAATTTTAAATCTTAATATAAAAGAAACCCTTGAAGCGCAGATAGATGCAATTAAATCGGGCTTTCAAAATATGGGTTACACCGATATAAATGTTAATTATCAAAAAGTAAAGGTTGGCGGAAAGGAATTTGATGCTTTAAAACTTACCGCAAAAATTCAGGGCATTGATTTCTATTCAACGATATTTACATTTAGAAAAAGCAATTATTTAGCTAACATTACAGTTGGCTCAATTCAAACAGATAAAACCGATACAATTTTAGGTTATTTTACAGTTAAATAAGTTTTAAAAGAACCCCACCGTTTGAGTTGCGGTGGGGATTTATTTTGTGTGTTTATTTGACTTTTCTTCCAAATGAATTTCCCAATGTATAATAAACAGCAGTATTGCGCGAAGCAAAACTACAAAGCCAAGTATTGCAAGTTCTTCTAAATTATGAATTATAACCGTTTTTATAATTTCGGCGCCCATTTTAAATTCAAGCGCCAAAGAAAGCGCTCTGCCCAGTTCAATAACCACATGAAAACCAATTCTTTTAATTAAACTTTCTATAAGCCGAATTAGCGCACGGAACGAGCCGACTATAATAATTGCAATGCCGATAAGTTCTAATACACTTGCAGAAATTTCTGCTACGGGATATAAAAATTCTTTAATAATAGTTGCAGTTTGTATCAATAATTTACACCGCCTTTTTTTTTTAAAAAAGTATCTATTTATATAATATCCTAAATATTAGTTTTTTTATT
>JAZSAJ010000029.1:0-3533 GCA_045601805.1 Acutalibacteraceae bacterium | reverse complement strand
CGCAAGACCCATTTATGGGTGGTAAGTAATGGTTGCATGGCTGGCAGGCCAACTAAAAAAGCGCACTTGTGCGCCGCCAGTTTCGGTTAGGGCTATGCCCGAAAATGAAATACCCCCCGTTATACGGGGGGATATTTATTTAATTAAATTCAAACGAGCCCGATATAAAGGTAACTTTATCGGCATCTACCGTTAGCAAACCGCCTTTTGTATTGGCGGTTTTTTTAGTGCCGTCGGCAAGGTGTAATGTGCAAGGCGCACTTTTTACCGAAGTCATAAACGGTATATGCCCTGCCATTACGGCAAGTTCGCCCTCTGCCGCGCGAACAACAAGTTTTAAAACTTCTCCGTCAAACTTATTCCCATCGGGTGAAGACACTATAAGGTGGAAAGTATTCACATTTACACCTTCTTTGCCTTGTTTACGGCTTCGTCAATTGTTCCAACGAACAAGAATGCCGATTCAGGTAAATTATCGTGTTTTCCTTCAATAATTTCTTTAAATCCGCGTACTGTTTCGCTAATGGGAACATAAACGCCTTTAATTCCTGTGAATTTTTCAGAAACATCAAAGGGCTGCGATAAAAACCTTTGTATTTTTCTTGCCCTTGCAACAAGCAGTTTGTCTTCATCAGAAAGTTCATCCATACCCATAATGGCAATAATATCCATAAGTTCATTATAACGCTGTAATATACGCTGAACTTCTTTTGCAACAAAATAATGTTCTTCGCCAACAACTTCGGGCGAAAGAATACGGCTTGAAGATTCAAGCGGGTCAACAGCAGGATAAATACCTTGTGACGCAATATTACGCGAAAGAACTGTGGTTGCATCTAAATGAGCAAAGGTAGTTGCAGGAGCAGGGTCAGTAAGGTCATCGGCAGGTACATAAACTGCTTGAATTGAAGTAATTGAACCCTTTTTGGTTGAAGTTATACGCTCTTGCAAAACACCCATTTCGTTTGCCAATGTTGGTTGGTAACCAACCGCCGACGGCATACGGCCAAGCAAAGCCGAAACTTCGCTGCCTGCTTGGGTAAATCGGAAAATATTATCAATAAAAAGCAAAACATCTTGCCCTTCGCTATCGCGGAAATATTCCGCCATGGTAAGACCCGAAAGTGCAACACGCATACGCGCACCGGGCGGTTCGTTCATTTGACCGTAAACCAGTGCGGTATTGTTAATAACACCCGACTGTTTCATTTCGTTATAAAGGTCGTTACCCTCACGCGTGCGCTCGCCAACGCCCGAAAACACCGAAATACCGCCGTGTTCTTTTGCAATATTATTTATAAGTTCCATAATAAAAACTATTTTACCAACTCCTGCACCGCCAAAAAGACCAATTTTACCGCCCTTTGAATAGGGGCAAATAAGGTCAATAACCTTAATACCTGTTTCAAAAATTTCGGCGCTTGTTGAAAGTTCTTCGTAATTTGGCGCTTGGCGGTGAATATTCCAGCGTTCTTCCGTTTGCGGTGTGGGAATATTATCTACCGCTTCGCCCAAAACATTAAATATTCTGCCAAGTGTTTCTTTACCAACCGGAACGCTTATGGGCGCACCGGTATCGGTTACATCTATTCCCCTTTGTAAACCGTCGGTAGAAGCCATTGCAATACATCTTGCGGTGTTATCGCCAACATGCTGTGCAACCTCAACCGTTAAAACACGGTCATTTACAGGAATTGTAAGGGCGTTAAGAATTTCAGGCAGTTCACCTTCGTTAAATTTAACGTCAACAACAGGGCCCATTACCTGAACAACTTTACCAATATTTAAAGCCAATTTTTCCACCTCTTTTAGTTACCGCTACCCGCAACAATTTCGGTTATTTCCTGAGTTATTGCACTTTGTCTTGCGCGGTTATATTCAAGACTTAAATCATCTATCATTTGTTTTGCGTTTTTACCTGCAGAATCCATTGCCATTCTTCTTGCGGCAACTTCACAGGCAAAACTTTCTCTTATACAGGCAATTAAAATACCTGCAACATATTCTTTTGCTACGTCATCTAAAACCGTTAAAGCATTGGGTTCAAACACAACGCTTTTTTGTGTGTTTTCGCCTTTTTTAAAGGGCAAAAGCCATTTAATCTTTGCCTCAACCGTCATAACCGAATGGTATTCTGTGTATATTACGCCCAAGCGGTCAAACTTTTCTTCTTTAAATTCGTTGCAAAGTTTTTCGGCAAGGAATAGCGCGTCTGTAAAACTGTAATGTTCCGAAGAAACAACCTTTTGCGAATACCTTTCACACGCGCGTTTGCCAATTGCAATAAATTCGCTGTCTTTATACAAAGAGCAAAGGCGGAAAATATTTGCATTATAACCGCCTGCAAGACCGCGGTCACCCGCAATAACAATTATTTTTGTGCGGTTTGTTTCCCTTTGCTTCATATAAGGGCTTTTTTGCGCCTCTAAATCACCGTTTAAAACTGATATTGCATTTTCTACGGCATTTGTATATTCACGCGCTTTTGCCATATTTTCATTAGCACGGCGAATTTTAGAAGATGCCACCAAACCCATTGCTTTGGTTAATTGCAAGGTTGAGCCAACACTTTTAATGCGCTGACGGAGTATTTTTGTGTTTCCCGCCATTGTTTACACCTGCATTGAAGAAAGAACGGCTATAAGTTCTTCCTTATCTTCCTCTTCAAAATATCCGTCTTCAATGCGTTTAAGCCATTTGCCGTTTTCGTTTTGCAGTTTTGCAAAAAGACGCGCTTCGTATTCTTTAACATCACTAACTGCAACATTATCTAGGTAACCGTTAATAACCGCAAAAACAATGGCAACCTGACAGCCAACCCTTATTGGCGAATTTCTGCCCTGTTTAAGCACCTCAACAATGCGTTCGCCCAAAGCAAGACGCGCTTTTGTATCGGCATCTAAGTCACTGCCAAATTGGGCAAAAGACTGAAGTTCGCGGTACTGCGAATAAAGAAGCTTTAATTCCCCCGCAACCTTTTTCATGGCTTTTAGCTGTGCCGAACCACCAACACGGCTAACCGAAATACCCGGGTTTATGGCAGGCATAATGCCCGAATGGAAAAGTTCGGTTTCCAAGAATATTTGACCGTCGGTTATTGAAATAACATTTGTAGGTATATACGCCGAAACATCACCCGCTTGGGTTTCTATTATGGGAAGTGCGGTTATTGAACCGCCGCCGTATTCTTCGGCAACACAAGCAGCGCGTTCAAGCAAACGCGAATGCAAATAAAACACATCGCCCGGATATGCTTCACGTCCGGGAGGACGGCGAATAAGCAAGGAAAGCGCCCTGTAAGCAACGGCGTGTTTGCTTAAATCATCGTAAATAATAAGAACATCTTTTCCTTGTTCGCGGAAATATTCTGCCATAGCGCAGCCGCTATATGGCGCAATATACTGAAGCGGTGCGCTTTCTGCGGCGGTAGCCGAAACAATAATGGTATAATCCATTGCACCGTTGCGCATAAGTTCACCCGCAAGTTGTGCAACCGATGTGTTCTTTTGGCCAATGGCAACATATATACAAAT
>JAZSAJ010000028.1:0-4187 GCA_045601805.1 Acutalibacteraceae bacterium | reverse complement strand
ATTTATTCTTGCACCGCAATTTTAAAAGTGCGGTTTTAATGGTTACATAATATTCTTTTTTTGAATATCTTGTCCTTCTTTTTCATATATTTTAATAAATATTTAAAAAAGGTAGGCAAGAGCCATGAAACATTCAACAATTTTGTATTTCAACCGCTTTAAAACAATAAATACTGTTAAAGAAAATTCTTCTTTTATTGCATTTACTGTTTTATTTTTGCTTTCGGTTTTTGCGGGTTCTTTATTGTTTTCCGCAGGGAAAACAACTTTGTTATCAGAAACGCTTTTAAAAATTTTTGTAACCAATAAAATTTCTTTACCGTTTTTTAAAGTTTTTTTAATTTCAATTTTAACTGAAATTTTATTTTTAGGGTTATGCTATATATTTGGCACTTCACTTATTGGAATTGCTTTTATTCCTGCTGTTATTTTTTTAAAAGGTTTTTTGCTTGGCGTTTTACTTGCGAATATGTATGTTAATTTTAAACTTCAAGCGATAGCATATAATCTTATTATTATAATTCCTGCAACTTGTATTTCTGTTTTAGCGCTAATTACAGGTGCATGTAATTCTTTAAATTTATCATATTGTTTAGGAAAACTTTTGGTATCAGAAGGTCAGTCTGAAAACAAACCAGTGCTAAAAAACACTCTTTTTCGTTTTTTGGGTTTGTTGGCAATAACCATTATTTCTGCACTGCTTCAAAGTGTTATGTTTATTGCCTTTATAAAATATTTTGATTTTGGGGTGAACATATGACTTATTTAAGTGATTTTTCTTCTTATTTATTAAATGTAAAAAAATGTTCTAATAATACTTATCAGTCGTATGTTCGCGATATTAACGGTTTTATTGCTTATTTTGGCAATAAGAAAAAACCTGTTGACTTAACTTCTACCGATATTTCTAACTACATTTCTTTTTTGAAAGAAAAGAATTTTTCTAATTCAACATTATCAAGAGTTCTGGCTTCAATTCGCTGCTTTTATGGATTTTTACAAAAAAATAATTTTATAGCTTCAAACCCGGTTGAAAAATTAAAAATAAATAAAGCTGAAAAACATATTCCAGAGGCGCTAACTCAAAAGGAAATTATGTTATTGCTTGCTCAACCAAACGGCGACGATTTTAAGTCGCAACGCGATAAAGCAATGCTTGAACTTATGTATGCTACTGGAATTAAAGTATCGGAACTTATTGATTTAAATTTAACCGATATTAATCTTTCGGTGGGTATTTTAAATTTACGCGGTAGTAAAAATGAAAGAATTATACCTATTTATTCAAATGCATTAAAAACATTAGATAATTACATAAATAATGTACGACCGATTGTTATTTATAACAATAATGAAGAAAAATTATTTACCAATATGTCGGGTCAACCGTTATCACGACAAGGATTTTGGAAGATTGTAAAATCATATGCAAAACAGGCCGATATTAAAAAAGAAATAACCCCGTTAACTTTTAGACATTCATTTGCCACTCATTTACTTGAAAATGGCGCCGATTTGCGCGATGTTCAACAAATGTTAGGCCATTCCGATATTTCTACTACAAATATTTACGCTCAACTTGTTAAAAACAAATACGCTATTTCTTATAAAAAATTCCATCCACTTGCCAAGTAACACCAAATTGTTTTTGGTGTTACTTTTTTGTTGTAATATTTTTAAAACGTTCCTCATATTCCTTTACAAAAGAGGCAAAAATAATGGAGGAATTTTTATGACCAATTCAAGCATTTATAATGATATTGCTGCAAGAACAAACGGAGACATTTATATTGGCGTTGTGGGGCCTGTTAGAACGGGTAAATCAACCTTTATTAAGCAATTTATGAATGCGCTTGTTATTCCCAATATAAGCGACGAAGTTGGTAGGGAAAGGGCAAAAGATGAACTTCCGCAATCGTCTTCAGGTAGAACAATTATGACTACTGAACCCAAATTTATTCCCGAAAATGCTATTAAAATTAATGTTAGCGAAAACGCAAATTTTAAAGTACGGTTAATTGATTGTGTTGGCTATATAGTACCAAGCGCACTCGGATACATAGAAAACGAACAGCCAAGAATGGTTATGACACCTTGGTACGATGAGCCGGTACCGTTTAATATGGCAGCAGAAATTGGCACAGACAAAGTTATTAAAGAACATTCAACTATTGGCTTAGTTGTAACAACCGACGGCAGTATTAGTGATATACCGCGAACCGATTATGAAGAAGCAGAAGAAAGAGTAATTTCCGAACTTAAAAAAATTAAAAAGCCGTTTGCTGTTATATTAAATTGTATGTTTCCACAAAGTGATGAATCTAAATTACTAACCAAAGAACTAAAAGAAAAATACAATGTTCCTGTTATAGCAGTTAATTGCCTTGATTTAACTAACGAAGATATACAATATATTTTGGGCGAAATTCTTTATGAATTTCCAATAAAAGAAATTTCTGTTAAGTATCCTGCTTGGGTTAATACTTTAGATTTAGAGCACTGGTTAAGAAATGATTTAAATTGCATTATTAAAGACTGTGCTAAGAACATTAGTATTATTAAAGACTTGAATTTTGTTAACGAACATTGCATAAATAAAAATATAGAAAATACAGTAATAAATGATATAAATTTTGGAACAGGTACTGCTGAAATCTGTTTAAATTTAAAAAGCGATTTATTCTATAAAGTAATTAATGAAATGACCGATATTTCAATTAATAATGATTGTGAACTTATGCAAAATATTGTTTCGCTTTCAAAAATCAAAAAAGAGTACGGCAGAATAAAAAATGCTTTAGAAGAAGTTGAAGCGACCGGTTATGGTATTGTAATGCCATCAATTGAAGAACTAACTCTTGAAGAGCCGGAAATTATGAAACAAGGCGGAAGATATGGTGTAAGATTAAAGGCGTCGGCACCGTCAATTCATATGATGCGAGCCGATATAACAACCGAAGTTAGCCCAATAGTTGGTTCCGAAAAACAAAGCGAAGATTTAATAATGTATTTGCTTAGCGAATTTGAAGAAGACCCTGTGAAAATTTGGGATTCAAATATTTTTGGTAAATCGCTTCACGAACTTGTTAACGAAGGTTTACACACAAAATTGGCGCGTATGCCGCACGATGCAAGAATGAGATTACAAGAAACGCTTGAAAAGGTTATAAACGAAGGCTGCAACGGTTTAATTTGTATTATTTTATAAAAAAAGAGCCACAAAAGTGGCTCTTTTTAATCTTTTTTTACCTTAGATAAAGGATTTGCTTTTATGGCGTCTTCAATTTGCTTATCTGCAACATGTGTATAAATTTGGGTTGTTCCAAGATTAGCATGACCTAAAATTTCCTTTAAAATACGAATATCAACGCCGCCTTGCTGATACATTAAAGTAGCGGCAGTATGGCGTAATTTATGGGTAGAAAGACCCATACCCAAAAGACCTGCCTTATCTAAATAAGTTTTAACCAAGTGTTGAACTGTTTTATTGCTAATTCTTCGTTTGTTACGGCTAATAAACAACGCATTTGCGTATGACGGCGGAATACCGTCTTTAGGGCGAACGGCAAGATAAGAATTTATAGCACTGCAGCAAGCATCGTTTAAATAAACAATTCGCTCTTTATTGCCTTTACCTAAAAGGCGCAAAGAATTATCCGAACGAATATCTGTTAAATTGATATTGCAAAGTTCACTAAGTCGCATTCCGCAATTTAGGAATAAGGTTAAAATGCAATAATCTCTTTCTTTATTCGGTCCATCAACCGATTTAAGCAAATCAACGCTTTCTTCAAGTGTAAGATGCTTGGGCAACGATTTTCTAATAGACGGAGTATCTAAAAGTTGTGCAGGATTGTCGTTTAAAAGGCGTAAATGTGATGTTAAATATTTAAAGAAAATGCGAAGAGTAGAGCATTTTCTTGCCCTTGTTGTGCTGTTGTTACCGCGTTCAAGTTTGCAATATACTAAAAATGAGTGTAAATCAGATAATGTAACGGTTTTTAATAACTCAATATCAACATCAGAAATATCTATCTCCGAAAAGGGAAGAGAAAGGTCAACCTTTTTTCTTATTTGTTTAAGATATTTAAAGAAAGTAGTTAAATCAAAGTAATACTCATCAATAGATGCACTTGATTTTCCTTTAACCGTTTCACTATAAGTTAAAAAATCTTTAAGTAATGGCG
>JAZSAJ010000027.1:0-2470 GCA_045601805.1 Acutalibacteraceae bacterium | reverse complement strand
TACCCCGAATATGTGGACTTCGTTACAAACTACCACTTTCCACCTTTGCCCGTCATCGCGCCCAATACATCGGCACAAAGGGCGATAAATACTAATATAGCGAACATAATATATTTGCTTTTAGAAGTTACTACTTAATTTATCTAACACCTGGGAAGCCTTTGTTATCTTCTTCCACCCTTACCCGTCATTTGGTCGAAGCAATCGCCAACCAACCAAATAGCCACCATAATAGCGAATAACATAGTATATCTTATTTAAGGGGTTACAAACTAAATTCTTTCTTAACACGCTGAACCGTAGAAACGCCTACTTTGCAAAAATCCGCTATCCCGCGAATGGTGTAAAGGGTAGGAAGTTTTACGCCTTTTTCCGCCATTTCGTTTGCTTGTTTAAGCATCATAATAACCTGGGAATAGTCTTGTTCCTTGCTTTCCTTTGGCTTACGATAACCGACTTTACGCCCTAACTTACCGCCATTTGCGATATATTGCGCCCTACCACTATTCAAACGGAACTTAATGTTTTCGCGTTCCATTTCCGCGCAAGTACCTAACACCGCTATAAAGATGTTTAAGAATGGGTTAGGCGTTCCATCGGCTTGGAAGGTAGAAAGCCCTTCCTTTTGAAAGAAGATGTTTAGTTTGCGTTCCTTACATAAGCGCACATTCGCCAAAACTTCATCTACATTTCTACCCAGGCGCGAAAGTTCCGATATAAGCAAGGTATCTATACCTTCTTGGAAGCAATACGCCAAACATTCACAAAGTACGGCGCGTTCTTCATTCTTCTTTGCACCGCTAATGTGTTCCGTAAATACTTGGGTTACTTTGTAGCCGTTAAGCCTTGCGAAGTGTTGCAAGTCCGCTACTTGTCTATCGGTGCTTTGTCTATCGCCAACCGAAGACACACGCGCGTAGATTACCGCGCTTTTTTGGTCTTTTACTTTTACCATAGTTACACAAAATTTTAATTAAGTATTATATCACTTTGCAAAGGTACGAAAACCTTTTGAAATATCCAAATAAATCAAAGAATAAAAAGAACACAAAAAGCATATTATTTCTTGTGTTCAAAAAATAGGTTTTAAGACTTAAAAGAACACACACTTTATTTGAACACAAAACCACGCAAAAACACGCAACCACCTACCAAAATATATATAAGGTAAAGTAAAAGTAGAATGAAGAAGAAACTTCCTTTATATATAGCCGATATAGCCGACAAGCAAAGCGATAGGATGCTTTCGCTATCACTAACCACGAAGCCCGCAAGTGGACTTATGGGAATGGTAGTAGAAGAAACACCCGAAGCCCTGGTAGTGTTCTTTCCAATACTACCCGCGAACAAACCTATATATAGATGTAACGAAGCATACGGCGAACACTATGTTATATTCCTTCCCGATGTGATAAGGGATATAATGAACGATGCGAACAAACGCCACATACCTTTCGACTACGAACACCAGGGCGAACCGCTTAAAGGTGTGGAATGGATAGAAAGTTTTCAAGTGGACTACAAGCGAAAGAAACTTTTTAGCGACTACCCAGGCTTAACCGATGGCACTTGGTGCGGTGTGTTAAAAATCCTTAAAGATAGTGAACAATTTATAAAAGTTAAAAATTACAAAAATATGGTAAATTGTGTTAATGGGCGTTTTGTTAGCCCCTTCTATTTTTCGGGGATTTCGATTTCGGGCATTTTCAGTTATCACGAAGTAAGCCTTTCGGAAGCGATAGAATTTTATAACAAGGCAAAAATATAAAAATATAGCGATATGGATATAACTATACTAAATTTTTTTCAAGGGGTTTTTAACTTCCCTATAAGTAGCGATATGGTGCGTAGTGCTTGTTATATGCGTGGCTGGCAAGCGGAAGAACCTATGGACTTTACCGACATAGAAACGCAAGAACTTATAATGGCGGATATATTGGTAATGCTTTCCAGGGCTTCCCAGGGCTACACGAATAAAAGCGGAAGCGATGCCTTTTCTATGACTATGCAAGGCGAATATATACCCCTTGCGGATAGGCAAGCAATGAGGAACGAAGCGAACAAGATATACCGCAAATATGAAGAAATGGACAAGGTACAAGAAACTAACGCTATAAACATCTATTAAGCCTATGAAACCGATTGCAGAAGTAAAACGGGAAGGCTTTATAAAGAAGATGTTTCCCTACACTATGGATTTTTCCTTTGTTACTTATTGGATAGATGAAAGCCTACCACTTGACCAACAAGTAGAACAAAAGATAGAAAAGAAAATGGCAGAAAATCTGCCTTGTAGTGTGCAATGCGTAAGTACCGCAACCAATGAAAAGGAATATATCATTTTAAGCCCTTGTTTGGAACTTACACCAGGCGAAGCCATACCATCGGGGGCGGAAATAAAGGTTTATATGAATGGTAAGACAAACACCGCAAAAATGAGTGAAATTTTAAGTATTGATAACCTGGAAGT
>JAZSAJ010000026.1:0-27464 GCA_045601805.1 Acutalibacteraceae bacterium | reverse complement strand
GACTTTTATATATGTGTTAAGTATATTAAAGGTAGCAAAAAAATTACTGCAAAAGGAGTGTTTTTATGTTAGACAAATTCCCCATTATGACATGGCCTGTAACAAACGTTAGCGAACAAACAATTGAAGAGGTAAAACTTTGGAAAGAAATTGGTCTTACTGTTAATATATCCCCGGTTTTTAACAGTGAAACTCAGGACAAAGAACTTCTTATTCGTTTGCTTGATGAATGTCAAAAGTATGATATTAAACTCATTGTTAATGATAAAAGTTTGCTTTGGAACGGCGCAAGTGAGGACCCCGAAGGTTACCGCGCAAGATACAAACAATTGTATGCCGATTTTGGTAAGCACCCTGCAACACTTGGCTTTTTCATTGGTGATGAGCCGCTTAAAAAACATATGGACGACGTGCTTACCGCATTTAGAATTCAAAAAGAAGAAGCACCCGAATTATTGCCATTTTTAAATCTTTTACCCATTTGGGTTGATTCTAACCCGCCGTATATGGGCTACGAAACACTTGAAAATTATGTTTCTTATATGAAAGAAAATTACAATGCACCGGTGCTTTCTTATGACCGCTATACCCAAATGTGCGGAACCGAGGGCGGACTTAACATTTACTTTAAAGATATGCGTATTTATAATGATATTGCGCAATCTCTTGGCGTCCCTCTTTGGACCTGCCTTCTGGGCGTTGGTCACTGGAATTATGCTGTACCCGATGAAGGCGCTGTTCGTTGGCAGTTTAATACTGCCCTTGCAGGCGGTTGCACCGGTATTATTTGGTTCACTTTAAACGACGTTGCGTTTAATGCAAACTATCGTGACGCAGCTATTAACATATTTGGTGAAAAAACCAAATACTTTGATAATTTTAAGCAACTTCACAAATATTTCCTTGCTTCAACTGCCGATACTTTTAAGGATTTAAAACTTGACGCTTGTTACCACGTTGGTAAATCTTACGGTGGTTACCCCTTGTTTGAAAGTGGCGTAAGCGATATTATTTTAGATGTTAAATCGCTTAAAGATACCGATATGATTGTAAGTTTTTACACTCACAAAAACGGCGATAAATATGCGGCTGTTGTTAATAACTCAATGACGGTAAATAACAATAACTTTAACATTACCTTTAACCGCAAAAAATGTGACCCGTATGAAATTAAGGGCTTTGGTAAAAGTATTAGGGTTTACGACGTATACCCCAATAAAGACACCCATAACTTTGACCCAAGACGCGAAAACAACACCGAAAGTCTTGACCAAGAGCGTTACACAGTTAACCTTTGGGCAGCAGCAGGACAATTATATTTATTTAAACTTTAATAAAAAAGCACCCAACATTGTTGGGTGCTTTTTGTCAAAATATAAGATTTTTCGCGATATATAGCATATTACTATATTGTTGACTTTATTTTGGTTATGTTGTAAAATAAATAGTGTATGTTATGTTGGGTGTATTATGCCCGTTTAAAAAATATAAAAAATGAATGAAGGGAAAAGAATTTTATGAAATTTATTCTCGTTTCCCCAAAAAACAGAACTGCTTATAATTTTCGCGGCGACTTGGTTAAAAAAATAATTGCGGCAGGTTATGAAGTTATTGTAACAGGACCGGACAAAACCAACGTTGAAAAAATTTACGAACTTGGTGCAAAATTTGTGGAAATCCCAATGAATAAAAACGGTGTGAACCCGTTAAAAGATTTTGCGTATATGAACACACTTCGTAAACTTTTTAAAAAGGAAAACCCCGACGTAGTTTTGGGCTACACTTCAAAACCCGTAATTTACGGCTCAATGGCAGGGTGGCTTGCGTGTGTACCTAAAAGAGTAGCAATGGTAACAGGCGCTGGGTATGCCTTTACTGCCAAAACAACAAAGGCAAAAATAATAAAAATTATAATGTCTGTGCTTTATAGAATTGGTTTTGCGTGTGCCAATACGGTAATTTTCCAAAACAACGATGATAAAGAGCAGTTTGTAAAAGAAAAACTGGTTAATGCAAAAAAATGCAAAATTGTAAACGGCTCGGGTGTGAATATGGAAAAATTCCAGGTAGCACCTTACCCCCAAAAAACGACATTCTTTATGCTTTCCCGCGTTATGTATTCCAAAGGCATACGTGAATATTTAAAAGCGTGTGAAATGGTAAAAGAGAAATACCCCGATGTGCGTTGCATGCTTTTAGGCGCTTGCGAGGGAATACAAGACTCGCTTTCGCAAGAAGACCTTGATACATATGTTAAAAAAGGTATAATAGAGCATTTTGGTGAAACCGATACGGTTGCAGACTATTATAAACAGTGTTCGGTTTATGTACTTCCGTCGTATCGCGAGGGAACTCCCCGAACGGTGCTTGAGGCAATGGCAATGGGCAGGCCAATAATTACAACAGATGCGCCCGGTTGCCGCGAAACTGTAATAGATGGCGAAACAGGATATCTTGTTCCCGTGGAAGATGCTGGGGCAGTTGCCGAAAAAATGATTAAGTTTATAGAAAATCCAGAACTGATTAGCGAAATGGGACAAAAGAGTTTTGAATATTGCAAAGTAAAATTTGAAGTAAACAAAATAAACAAAGATATGTGCGAATATCTTAATATAAAGGAGTAAAAATTATGTCACTTTACGAAAAAATTGTTAAAGGCGAAGAAAAAATTTCCTTGGTTGGTCTTGGCTACGTTGGTATGCCTATTGCGGTTGCTTTTTCAAAGAAAGTAAAGGTTATTGGTTTTGACCTTAACGCAAAAAAAATTGAACTTTACAAAAACGGAATTGACCCAACAAACGAAGTTGGTAACGACGCAATTAAAGAATGTACCGTTGAATTTACTGCCGATGAAACAAAACTTAAAGAGGCAAAATTCCATATTGTTGCCGTTCCAACTCCTGTAAACGACGACCACACACCTGATTTAACCCCTGTTGAAGGCGCAAGTACAATTGTTGGCCGCAATCTTACAAAGGGTTCAATTGTTGTTTATGAATCAACTGTTTATCCGGGTGTTACCGAAGATATTTGTGTTCCCATTCTTGAAAAAGAATCCGGTCTTAAATGCGGTGTTGATTTTAAGGTTGGATATTCACCCGAAAGAATTAACCCCGGTGATAAAGTTCACCGCCTTGAAACAATTGTTAAAATTGTTTCGGGTATGGATGAAGAGTCCCTTAATGAAATTGCAAAAGTTTATGAACTTGTTGTTGAAGCAGGCGTTCATAGGGCTGAAAGCATTAAGGTTGCCGAAGCCGCAAAGGTTATTGAAAACAGTCAGCGTGACATCAACATTGCATTTATGAATGAACTTTCAATTATCTTCAATAAAATGGGCATTGATACACAGTCAGTTCTTAAAGCAGCGGGAACAAAGTGGAACTTCCTTAAATTCTTCCCCGGTCTTGTTGGCGGTCACTGTATTGGTGTTGACCCGTATTACCTTACATACAAGGCAGAACAACTTGGTTACCACAGCCAAATTATTCTTTCGGGCAGAAGAATTAACGACGATATGGGCAAATATGTTGCCGAAAGCGTTGTTAAAAACCTTATTAAAGCAGACGTTGCAATTAAAAATGCAAAGGTTGCAATTCTTGGTTTCACCTTTAAAGAAAATTGCCCCGACACAAGAAACACAAAGATTATTGATATTTACAACGAACTTAAAGAATACGGTATTACCGCAACAGTTGCTGATCCTGCGGCAGATGTTGACGAAGCGAAATGGCTTTACGGTATGGAATTTGTTGATATGAATACCATTAAAGACTGCGATGCAGTGATTCTTGCGGTTGCACATGAACAATTTAAAGATTTAACACAGGCAGACTTTGATAAGATGTTCAAAGAAGGTGACAATTCAACAAAGGTACTTGCTGATATCAAGGGTCTCCTTGACCGTAAAGAATACGAATCAGCAGGATATAATTACTGGAGATTATAATTATGGGCTATAAACATTTAAAATTCCCCGAAAATTCGGTGTTCCTTGTAACTGGTGCGGCTGGTTTTATTGGCTCTAACCTTTGCGAAGCAATACTTAATATGGGCTATAAAGTAAAGGCGCTTGACGACCTTTCAACAGGTAAACAAAAGAACGTTGATATGTTTCTTAATAATCCCAACTATACTTTTATCAAGGGTGACATTAAAAACCTTGATACTTGTATGAAAGCGTGTGAGGGTGTTGATTACGTTCTTAACCAAGCCGCTTGGGGCAGTGTTCCGCGTTCTATTGAAATGCCTTTGTTTTACTGTAAAAACAATATTGAAGGCACTCTTAATATGATGGAAGCGGCTCGCCAAAACGGTGTCAAGAAGTTTGTTTACGCTTCAAGTTCTTCCGTGTATGGCGATGAACCAAATCTTCCTAAATACGAAGGCAGAGAGGGTAATTTGCTTTCTCCTTACGCCCTTACAAAGCGTTGCGATGAAGAATGGGGTAAGCTTTACGCCAAACTTTATGGGCTTGATACATACGGCATGAGGTATTTTAATGTGTTTGGACGCCGCCAAGACCCCGATGGTGCTTATGCTGCAGTTATTCCTAAGTTTTTAAAGCAACTTTTAAACGGTGAGACACCCACAATTAACGGCGACGGTAAACAGAGCCGTGACTTTACCTATATTGAGAATGTTATTGAAGCAAACCTTAAAGCTTGCCTTGCACCAAGCGAAGCAGCGGGCGAAGCATATAATGTTGCCTATGGTGGCAGGGAATATTTAATTGATATTTATTATGGACTCACTCAAGCGTTAGGTCTTGATATTGAGCCAAACTTCGGCCCTGACCGCAAGGGTGATATTAAACACAGTAACGCCGATATAAGCAAAGCAAAGCGCCTGCTTGGCTATGATCCTGATTACAGTTTTCAGGACGGAATTAAACTTGCTATAGAATGGTATAAGGAGAACTTGTAAATAATGGTGAATTTTAAGAAAATATTAGGCGCTGATTTTAGACGAAAAATGCGATATGTATTGTCTTTTATGCCTGATAAATTGTTTTTGCAAATTCATTATATCCTTACGGTTGGTAAATTTATTAATTTTAAAAATCCTAAAGGGTTTAACGAGAAGTTGCAGTGGCTTAAAGTAAATGATAAAAGACCTGAATATACAAATTTAGTTGATAAACTTGCAGTTCGTGAGCATATAAAAGAAGTTTTAGGCGAAGAATATCTTTTTCCGCTTTTAGGGCATTGGGAGTCCTTTGATGATATTGATTTTTCAAAATTGCCCGAAAAATTTGTTCTTAAATGCAATCACGATTCGGGAAGCACAAAGGTAATTACCAATAAAAGCGCTTTAAATGAAGAAACTTTTTCAAAATTAAATGAGCACTTTACAAACAGATTAAAACGTGAGTATTTTTATGCAGGTCGCGAATATCCGTATAAGGGAATAAAACCCTATATTATTGCCGAGCAATTTATGATTGATGAAAAAAATCCTGAAAGAAGCATTGATGACTACAAGTTTTATTGCTTTGGTGGCGAACCCAAAATGATGCTTATGGTAACAGACAGAAGTACTGACTGTAGGTTTGATTTTTTTGATATGGATTTTAACCATCTTGATGTTAAAAGAAGCCATCCCAATTCAGACAAACCTATTGAAAAACCAAAAATGTTTGAAGAAATGAGAGAAATTGCTGTTAAACTTGCAAAGGACAAGAAATTTGTAAGAATAGATTTATATGAATTGAACGGTCAAATTTACTTTGGTGAATATACTTTTTTTGCAGGTGGTGGTTTTCAATTGTTTGAACCACCTGAATGGGAGAGAAAACTCGGCGATTGGATAAAATTATCGTAGAGTTATACATTTTAAAAGGATGTTTTTATTGCTATGAAAAAATTTTACAATAGATTTTTGCGATTTGTTGAAAAAATCCCGGTAAAAATAGATACACTCAAAACCTTTATAGCCGAATGGATTGCAATTTTTAGGAAAGCTCCGCTTTATAAAAATATTCATTGGACCAAGCAACAACAAAAAGAATTTGATGGATTTTGGAAGAAAAACTACGGCAAAAAAATTTCAAATCGTTGGCATAAATTGTATGAAGCATGTAATGGTGTTTATAAAGTAGATTATTTGCCGGAAATTCTTTTTTCAACAAATATTGGCCCTAAATTTAATAACTATCGCTACTGTCAGGTTTTTGCCAATAAAAACTTATTGAGCACGTTTTTTGATGGTAGAATTGATGGCGTAAAAACTCCCAAAAGTTATGTATATAACGATGGCGGGTTATTTTATGATGCTGATAATAATTTGATTTCTAAAGAAGAAGCTATAAAACAAATTGCAAATATTGGAATGGCAATAATAAAACCGACTATGGATTCCAGCTCAGGTAAAAATGTGCAAATCGTTGATATGCATAACGGAATTAATACCCGCAACGGAATGGCTGCAGAGAAGATATTTGATTTATATAAGCGAAATTTTACAGTACAAGAAAAAATTGTACCGCATAAGGAATTATCATACATATATCCAAATGCAATTAATACTTTTAGGGTTATTTCTTATATTGTCGATGAAAAAATTGAGGTCGCCCCTTTGTCACTTCGCATGGGCGGAGGGGGTTCTGAAGTTGATAATATCCACGCCGGAGGGATGTCAATTGCCGTAGGTATGGACGGTACACTTGCAAAGGAAGCGTTTCGTCTTGGATACGGCGATTCATTTTATAAATTTTCTAAACATCCTGACACAAATGTAGTTTTTGAGGGGTACAAATTTTCGTTTATTGAACGTTTGGTGTATGTGGCAAAAAAACTTCACATGTATACCTCAAACATTAGGGTAATTTCTTGGGATATGACTGTGGATGAAAAAGGCAATATTGTTGTTGTTGAAGTTAATTTAAAGGGACAGTCGGTGTGGTTTCCTCAAATGCTTTCCGGGGAAGGACTTTTTGGAGAAAATACCGCCAAAATTTTAAAACAAATAAGGAGAAAAAACTAATGGGTTTTGTTAGAAAAACGGCAATAAAAATTTCTGATTTTTTTGCTTTTGAAATGCATAATAGGTGGTATAAAATACTTTTTAACAATAAACTCAAAGAATTCGTAGGGGTAGATTATCCAATATCTAAAGAATATAGTAATGCAATTGATAATTTGTGGATGAAAAAATATGGAATAAGGGTAGACAAACGATGGTTCGCCCATTATGCTCATTGTTTTGGTGAAGAAAGCCCGTATTATATTCCTGATAATATTTTTCATAGTATTATAGAACCGTATTTTAATAGGGATGACTATGTAAAATGTATGTCAAATAAGAACTATTTTGAAAAATGGCTGCCTAACGTTAAGCACGTTAATACAATTGCAAGAAATATTAAAGGCTTGTGGTACGATGCCGCATTTAATTTGTTAACTACTAAAGATTTATTGGACTTAATTAATGCGTATGGTGAATTTGTGGCTAAGCCAAGTTCTGATTCAGCCGGTGGGGCAGGTGTACGCTTTGTTACAGGACCTATGGATTATAAAAAAATTGAAGAATTACAAGGAGTTTTTAGGGGCGATTTTGTTATCCAAGAAGTTTTAAAACAACACAGTTCGCTAAATCAAATATATCCGCATTCTGTTAATACCATAAGAGTGATGACGTTTAATTGGAAAGGCAAAGTGTTTGTGCTATCATCATTATTGCGTATGGGAGCGAACGGTAATCGCGTTGATAATATGGTTAGTGGAGGTGTGAACTGTGCAGTTTATAAGGACGGTTCGCTTGCAGAAAAATGTTACAACGGAATAGGAACATGCTTTATTGGTCACCCAAACGGTGAAACATTAAAGGATAAAAAGATTTATGGTGTAAAAGGAGTTTTAGATGCCGCAATAGAATGTCATAGACAATTGCCATACATGGGTATTATTTCTTGGGATTTTGCTATAAATGAAAAAGGAGAACCCATTCTTATTGAGTTTAATTTAAAACCCCAAGGACTTGACCTCCATCAGCGTGAAAATGGGCCGATTTTTGGTGACATGACCGTTTGTGTACTTGATGAAGTTTTCAAACATAAAGAAAAATGATTTTTGGAGGATTTTATGAGATTTAGTGTTATTGTGCCGGTGTATAATGTTGAAGCATATTTACCACAATGTGTAAACAGTATCCTTTCTCAAAACTTTAAAGATTTTGAACTTATTCTTGTTGATGATGGCTCTCCTGATAATTGCCCCAAGATATGCGATGAATATGCTAAAAAAGATAATCGAGTTAAAGTTATTCATAAGCAAAACGGCGGTCTTTCTTCAGCAAGAAATACGGGGGTAGAGGTTGCTCAAGGCGAGTATTTGATATTTATTGATAGTGATGACTTTTATGAAGGTGCAGAATTTCTTAAAAAACTTGATAAAGTTATAACCGAAAACAATGCAGACGTTGCGGTTTATTCAATGAAACTTTTTTACAACAATAACAAAAACTATATTCCTTCAAGCGTTATTTTTACTGATCCAAAATGGAATTCTTTTAATAGTTACGAGCAAACGGTGACGGAATTGCTTAAAGAAAATAAGTTTATAGTAAGCGCTTGTTCAAATGCTGTAAAACGCGAATTTTTCTTAGAAAAGCAACTGTTTTTTAAAAAAGGGATTTTCTCCGAAGACATTGAGTGGGCAATGAGAATGTATTCTAACGAATTAAGACTTGCATTTTTAAAAGATCAACCATATATTTGTCGCGCAGATAGGGAAGGTTCAATAACCAGTGATATGAAAGAGAAAAATTTTATTGACCTTTTTAGCATTATTGAGCAAAACGCAGAAAAATTTTCTAAAAGTAACAGCAGTATTGAAAAGTTATTGTTAAACTACATAACTTACCAATACGTAATTCTTTGTGGGATTATTGTTAGGGCAAAAGATAAAAAGTTTAAAAAAGAGTTTATAAGAAAACTTGTTAAATATAAGTGGCTAATGAAATATGATATGTGTCCAAAGGTAAAAAAAGCAAAAAAGATCTATTCAACTTTGGGATTTTATGCAATGACAAAAGTTTTGGGATTATATATTAAATATGGGAGATAGTTTATGAAAATATTGGTTGTTTCAGCTACACCTTGGAATGATAATAATAGTTTTGGAAATTCATACAGCAATATTTTTAAGGGTATTAATGGGTTAGAATTTGCGAACATCTCCTTTAGCCGAATCCTTGAACAAACAGATAATGAAATAGTCTCAAAAAGCTTTCAAGTTAGCACTAAAATGCTTATTAAGAATATTTTTAATGAGAAAAAGAAAGTTGGAATAGAGGGATATGTTTCTCTTGAAAAACAAGAGGAAGAAAATATGGAACAAACCTCTATGTTAAAATTTGCAAAAAAAAATAGGTGGAAAATTCTTTTTTGGGCGCGTGACTTAATTTGGAAAATCGGACGTTGGAAATCACAAGAACTAAAGGATTTTATTGATGATTTTAATCCCGATTTAATATTTACCCCAATATATTTTTCCAGCCATATGAACGATATTTTGCAGTTCATAAAGGGATATACAAATGTTCCTATGATTGGGTATATTTCAGATGACTGCTACACTTTAAGGCAGTTTTCGCTTTCTCCGCTTTATTGGATTGACCGACTTTATAAGCGACGCAAAGTAAAAAAATCTATTGAACTTTGCGAGCTTTTATATGTAATATCGGATATTCAAAAAAAGGAATATGAAAAAATATTCACCCCGCCTTGTAAAATACTTACAAAATGTGCTGATTTCAACAAAGAAGCGCCAGTATATGAGAGCAACGATAATGAAATAAAACTTATTTACGCAGGTAACATAAGCCGTGGACGCGGACAATCTCTTTCTTATATAACCGAAGCGGTTGAAAGATTGAATAAAGAAGGCAAAACTATTAAATTTGATATTTACAGTGCAACACCGCTTACAAAAAAACTGCAAAAGAGTTTTAACCGTTTAGGCAGTAATTTTAACGGCAAAGTTCCTTATGAGGAAATAAAAAGGGTTGAAAAACAGGCGGATATAGTAATTCACGTTGAGGGGCTCTCGTTAAAAGAACGTCTTGCTGTGCATCAGTCTTTTTCAACAAAACTTGTTGATTTCTTTGAAATGGGCAAATGTATTTTTGCTGTTGGCTCGTATGATGAAGCATTTGCGAAGCATTTAATAGATAACGATGCAGCCATTGTAGCAACTAAAGAGAACGAAGTTTATAATAAACTTAAAGAACTTGTTGAAAACAAAAAACTCATTGCAGAGTATGGGGAAAAAGCATATGAGTGCGGCAAACACCATCATGATAAAGAAAAAACACAAAAGATGGTAAAAGAGGATATATTAAATCTCATAAAGGGAGTTTAGTGTTGAAAGTTTTACAAATTAACGCTGTTTGCGGAATAAGCAGTACCGGAAGAACAACAATGGAACTTAATGAGGCGCTTGTTGAAGCGGGCATTGAGTCTTTTGTTGCCACAGCAAAAACAAATAAACAAGCCGATAATTTATATATTATCGGCAATAAGTTTGATTATAAAATTCACGGTTTCTGTTCCCGATTTTTTGGAACACAAGGCTATTTTTCTTATTTAAGCACAAAAAAATTGCTTAAATTTATGAGTAGAGAAAAACCTGATATTATTCATCTTAGAAATCTTCACGGGAATTACATAAATCTTCCGCTTTTGCTTAAATTTATAGCTAAAAAAGATATAGCAACCGTAATTACTTTACACGATTTTTGGCTTATGACGGGCCATTGTTGTCATTATTTTGATGTTGATTGTGATAAATGGAAAACCGTTTGCGACAAATGCCCATCGCTAAAAAAATGGAACAAAAGTTGGTTTTTTGACAGAAGTAAAAAGGTTTTTTTAGACAAGAAAAAATATTTTTCAAATATTAAAAGATTAGCAATAATAGGCGTTTCAGATTGGGTTACAAACGAAGCAAATCAGTCTTTTCTGGGGAATGCAAAAATTGTTAAAAGAATATATAATTGGATAGATTTAGACATTTTTAAACCAACTAAAAGTGAAGTAAGGGAAACCTTGGGTTTAAATAATGATTTTGTCGTGCTTGGTGTTTCACAAAAATGGAGTGAAGCAAAGGGGCTTGCGGTGTTTGTAGAGGTGGCAAATCGTTTGCCCGATATAAAATTTGTGCTTGTGGGCTGTATGCCTGAAAATATATGTTTGCCTAAAAATATTATTTCGGTAGGCGAGGTAAACAATACTGCGGAGCTTGTGAAATATTATTCCATGGCTGATGTTTTTCTTAATCCATCTATTCAAGAAACCTTCGGCAAAACCACTGCTGAAGCAATTGCCTCAGGTACACCCGTTATTGGATATAATCTTACAGCAACTCCTGAACTTGTTGGTGATAGGTGTGGAATTGTCATTGAAACGGGGGTGGATAATGTTGTTAATGCAATAACTGCGATTAAGAGCAGAACAAAAGAGTATTATACTAACAATTGTCGCTTGTTTGCTGAAGAAAATTTTTCAAAAAACAAACTGACGAAAGAATATATTGATTTATATAAGGACTTATTAAAATGAAATTAAAAGATTTATCTTTGCAGAATATGGTATTTACTGTTTACAGTATTTTTGTTTTATCCATACTTATTTTGCCAAGATTACAGTATACAACTTCATATGTTGAATTGTTTGTTTTAAGTTTTCCGCTTATTGCTTTTGCATGTTTGCTTGACTTTTCGGTACTGAAAAGAATTTATCCTATTTTTGTGTATTTAGGATTAATGTTCATATTTAGGGCGATTTGTAACACTTGGGGTAATTTAAGTGCGGCGCTAAATTTAAGTTTTGTTTTATATTTAGGACTTTTAGGGTATTTTCTATTTGAAGCTGCGCAAAAAATGAACAACGATGTTTTGCTAAAAATTATTATTGCAGCAGCTCTCCTTATGTTTTGTATTATTGCAATAAATACATTTAGAGAATTAGCTATAAGGCCTGGTGTTGCACGCCTTCTTGCAAGAGGCACTCAAGATGATAAAATAATAAATGCCTTACGTATGAAAAATGTTGGTGGTTTTGGCTTCTCATATGCGGTTGGTATGTTTATCCCATATGTCGCAAGTTTAATAATAAGAAGCAAAGGCCTGTTAAGGGCGGCTTTTATTGCATTACTAATAATATTGTTTGTGTATATTTTTAATACTCAATATACTACGCTTTTGTTATTGGCAAGCGTGTTTACAATATTTGTGTTTTTTATTAATATAAAAAAACCTTCCTCTAAACTAATAGCTATTTTTCTAATAATTATTTTGCTGTTTTCACTTAAACATATATTCTTGTTTTTGGCTGAAAATATTAAATTGACAGCATTGTCAAGTCGCTTTGAAGATATATATATAACTCTTTCAGGTGGAGAAAGCGACTCATCAAGATGGCAACTTCAAGCGGACGCGTTTAAACTTTTCTTTCAAAATCCATTGTTTGGCGCTGACCTTAACGATGCACAAAATCTTTATATTGTTAATCATTCGCACAGTACTTTTTCAGGAATTCTTGCGGGTGGTGGCATAGCAGCATTTTTGTGCTATTTCGGAATCCTTTATTTTGCAATGAATAATATTAAGCGAATGCTTCCTTCTTTTAAAAATATACAACCGGTGTTTTTACACTTGCTTATTTTAAGTCTATTAAATCCAATTAACTCGTTTGAAATTTTGCTTGTTGTTTACTTAATAATTCCTGCAATAGAACTTTTATTTAATAAAAGAATGGAGAGAAAAAAACATGGAGAAGAAGTGCTCTTGGAAAATTGATGTAGCGGTATTAATGATATTTTTTGTTCGCGACGACTGCTTTGCAAAAAGTTTTGCAGCTGTAAAAGAAGCAAGGCCAAGAAAACTTCTTTTGTGGCAGGATGGTCCAAGGAATGAAAAAGATATGGAAGGCATAGAAAAATGCCGTAAAATTGCCGAAGATATTGATTGGGATTGCGAAGTTCATTATTGCTATAATGAAAAAAATTACGGTTGTGACCCGTCAACGTTTTACAGTCATAAATGGGCTTTTTCGCTTGTTGACAAATGTATTATTCTTGAAGACGATGTTGTTCCGAGCCAAAGTTTTTTTAAATTTTGCAAAGAACTTCTTGATAAATATGAAAACGACACAAGAATTAATAAAATATGTGGAATGAACCAAGTTAAAGGGTTTGATTGTCCTGATAGTTATTTTTTTGCATCAACTGGTTCTGTTTGGGGTTGGGCAACTTGGAAAAGGGTTGCTGATACTTGGGAAGAAAACTATGAATTTCTTGACGATAAATACAATTTGGAAGCGCTTTTAACTTTAAGAAATCAAAAGGCGCATAAGGAATATCATAAAACATGTCTTGAGCACAAAGCGCATGGTGTACCACACTGGGAAACAGTTGAAAGTTATGCAAGATTTTTCAACCACCAATTATCAATTATTCCCAGTGTGAATATGATACATAATGTTGGACTTGGTGAGAATAGCACTCATTCAAATGTTTCATTAAACAGTATATCTAAACAGAAAAAAGAAATTTTCTATTGTGCTGCCAACGAAATAGAATTTCCGTTAAGACATCCTAAATATGTTTATGAGAATGTTTGTTATAAGCAAGAACTTTTTAGGTTAATAGGAAAAGGCCATCCCATAATAGCATTTAAGAAAAAAATTATAAGTATTTTGCTTCGCATAAAAAATGGCGATTTTAATAGCATAATTAAAGGCGTTAAAAGACGCTTGGGTGTGAAATAAGTGTATTCAAGGGTGATTTAAGTTGAGTAACAAAAAAATTAAATATTTGATTATCAGCGACGCCTCTTCCATGCATATTTATAATTTTTGCAAGAATATGCTTTCTGGCAGAGGACACGAAATATATATTCTTCGCCACTCCGTAAAAGAAATACCAAAGCAATATGAAGAATATTACAAAGAAAACAATATAACTGTATTTTCTCCCGGAAAAGAAAATGATGGTAAAGGGAAATTGGCAACAGCAAAGCGTTTTATGCGTAAATTGCTTTTCCTTTTAAAACTAGGCAAGGTTGATGTTTGTCATATTCATTATTTACACAGGTCTAGTTGTGTACTATATAAAATATTTAAAAATAATTTCAAAAAACTTATAATTTCTTTTTGGGGCACAGATATTCTTTGCCCGCCACATAAAGAAGACGAACAACAGAGAAAAGTTATACCTTATGCGGATTTGATCACCGTAACTGTTGAACATTCAAAAGATGTGTTCAGGCAAAGATTCGGCACGGGATATGATAATCTTCTTACCTTTGGCCGTTTTGCAGGCGGTGGAATTCAAGGAATTCACGATTTTGCACCGCAAAAAACAATTGAAGAGTGTCGTAATGAATTTAATATTCCTGACGGCAAACTTTGTGTTGTTTGCGGCTATAATGCAGACCCATCACAGCATCAGGACATTATTTGTAATGAAATTTCTTTAATAAGCGAAGAAGTTAGAAATAAAATCCATCTTATTATCCCGCTTCAATATGGGGTTACAAGTCAGAAATATGTTGAAGATGTAAAAAATGCTGCTGAAAAAAGTGGGTGCAGTTATGAAATTTTGCAGGAATATGTTCCGTTTGAGCGTAATTCAATTATGTGCCTCGCAACAGATATTTATTTGAATCTTCGTGATTCAGATGCCTTCTCAAACGCTATGAAAGAACAAATGTATTCGGGTTCAGTTATGATTCAAGGCAGTTGGCTTAAATATAAAGAACTGGATGACTGCAAAGCGCCAGTTGTAAAAATCGATTCTTTAAATGAGTTGCATATCGCGCTTGAAAAGTTGGCAAGAAAAACAGAAATCAAAGAAAAAATAGAACTTTTTGAACCGATTTATAACATTTTCTCTATTGAAAGTGTTAGAAAAAATTGGGATGAGAATTTAGGAAAACTTTTAGGGTAAATTTATGAACAGTTCAAAACAAATTAAATTAGGTGCGTTGTTGTCTTACTTCGCTATTGCATTTAATATGATAGCGGGACTTATTTATACACCTTGGATGATTTCACAAATCGGTTCAAGCAATTATGGGCTGTATACTCTTGCAACGTCACTTATAACAATGTTCGTTATGGACTTTGGTATGAGTGCTGCTGTTACGCGCTTTGTTTCAAAATACAAAGCAGAGGAAAATCAGAAAGCAATAGATAATTTTCTTGGAATTGTTTATAAATTGTATCTTTTAATAGATGCAATAATTTTAATAATTCTTATTGTTGTTGGCATTTTTATTGAAAAAATATATGCAAATTTAACGGTAGAAGAACTTGAAACGTTTAAGGTTTTATATGTTATAGTAGGCCTCTTTAGTGTTATTTCCTTCCCTTTTACAAATCTTAACGGAATTTTAACTTCACACGAATTGTTTGCGTGGCATAAAATAGCTGAACTGTTCCACAAGGTATTTATTATTATTGCGATGGTAATATCGCTAATGGCAGGATACGGCGTGTTTGCGCTTGTTACTGTAAATGCAGTTTCAGGACTTTTAACAATCGCTTTTAAACTTATTGTTATTAAAAAGAGAACCAATGTCAAAGTGAATTTTAAACACTTTGATAGAGAAATGCTGAAAGAAATTTTTGGGTTTTCGGTATGGACAACAGTTGCAAGTATAGCGCAGCGGTTGATTTTTAATATTACACCTTCTATTATTGTTGCATTTTCTGCCATGGGCGCTGTTGCCTCTGCAATATTTGGGTTGGCACACACCATTGAGGGATATGTATATACTTTCGCAAATGCCATAAACGGTATGTTTATGCCAAGGATTTCAAAACTTGTATATCAAGGCAAAAAAGACACCGAACTTATGGATTTAATGGTTAAAATCGGTCGCCTTCAATATATAATTATTGGTGCTTTATGTGTTGGATTTATTTCATTCGGTAAATCGTTTATTGTTGATATTTGGAACAAACCCGACTTTATAGAAAGTTATTTGTGTGCGGTTTTGCTTATTCTACCAAGTTTTTTCTATTTGCCGTTGCAAATTGCTAATACTACCATAATTGTTGAAAATAAGGTTAAACTTCAATCCTTTGTTTTCATTATTATGGGTGTTTTGAATTTAGGGCTCTCCATAGTTTTATCAAAATATTACGGAGCAGTTGGCGCTTCCTTATCAATTTTTATTGCATATATGGTAAGAACCGCACTAATGCTTGTAATTCATGTAAAGGTGTTGCATTTAAATATGTGGCACTTCTTTAAAGAATCCTTATTTAAAATCACACCGTGGTTGGTTTTAAGTTTAGGCGTTGGATTGTTGTTAGAATATTTCAACCCAATGGGTGCAGGGGCTTTGCGGTTCCTTGTTAACGGTGTTGTTTTTGTTGTTTTCTTTGGCGTGGTTATGTTGCTTTTCTGCATGAATGATTACGAGAAAAATTTGTTTTTTGGCAAATTTAAAAAACTTACAAAGAAAGTGAAAAAATAATTAATAACCCCGCCAAATTGGCGGGGTTGTGATTATGGGGGAATTTTATGAAAACTAAACTTTCAGGGCGGTTTTGGGTGGCAATAACCGTTTTTAGTTTAATGGGGCAGGTTGCTTGGGTTGTTGAAAATATGTATTTTAATGTTTTCATTTACAAAATGTTCAATGCAACTGCTGCCGATATTGCAAATATGGTGGCGGCTTCTGCCGTAACTGCCACAATAACCACCGTTTTTATGGGAGCGTTATCTGATAAAATTGGCAAACGAAAACTATTTATTTGCCTTGGCTACATTTTATGGGGCGTTTCAATTTTTAGTTTTGTATTTTTAAGACAGGAAATCATAAGCAAAACCTTTGGACTGGCTGTTTCGGCTTCGGCTGTTGGCGTAACACTTGCTACCTTGCTTGACTGCGTTATGACCTTTTTTGGCTCAACGGCAAACGACGCTGCTTTTAACGCTTGGCTTACCGATTCAACCGATTCCACAAACCGCGGCTCTGCCGAAGGAATAAACGCCATGATGCCGCTTGTTAGCATTTTGGTGGTCTTTGGCGGTTTTATGTTTTTTGATTTAGAAAAGGCAGAAAGTTGGAGTTTAATTTTCACAATTATCGGCGCTTTGGTAACGGTAATTGGTGTTTTGGGCTTTTTCATTATTAAAGAGCCCAAATTAACACCTATAAAAGATTCGTACCTTGGCGGAATTGTTTACGGTTTTATGCCAAGAACCGTAAGGGAAAACAAAAAACTTTATTTATACCTTTTGGCTTTTGTAATATTTAATATTTCAATTCAAATTTTTATGCCGTACCTAATTATTTATTATGAAGTGTCGCTTAAAATGAGCAATTATGTGCTTATAATGGCACCCGCAATAATTATTGCGGCGGTTGTTACGGCGCTTTGGGGTAAGGTTTACGATAAACGCGGGTTTACTTTTTCGGGGCTTTTATCTGTACTGTGTTTGCTTTTAGGGTATATTGTGCTTTATTTCACAAAAACTACCGTGCCGGTGTTTATTGGTTCGCTTTTAATGATGAGCGGTTACCTTTCGTCAATGGCGGTTTTCGGCGCGGTAATACGAGATAATACGCCTACCGGTAAGTCGGGACGGCTTCAAGGCATAAGAATTTTTTCTCAGGTTTTAATACCCGGTGTGGTTGGTCCTGCAATTGGCAAAAAAATTCTTGAAAGCGCTGAAGTTATAACAAATTCTGACGGAACAACTTCGTTTGTGCCAAACCAAAATATATTTTTGGGCGCGGCGGTTGCGGCACTGCTTGTTTTGCCGTTTTTTATTAAAAAAGGCAAAAATGAAGTTGACATAAAGCCGCGAAAATTGTAAAATAAAAGTAGGTTAAAAACCTATATTTTTTAAGGGGGATATTAAATGTTTTTAGAATCGTATAAAAAGGCAATTGAGGTAATAATGAAGAAACCTTTTGTTTTGTGGGGTCTTTCTTTGTTAAGTGTTGTAATTATGTTTTTAGGCGCACTTATTACTGCTCCTATTTTTATTCTTGGCACTGTGGTAAGTTTTCTTATTACTTGCGGCATGGCAAAAGTTTACTTAGACGGACTTTCCGGTAAAGAAGTTAATTCCGAACAACTTTTTGCTTGTTTTAATAAAAACTTCTTAAAGGTTGCAGGCGGTATGGCTTGGATGTCTCTTTGGATTTTTATTTGGGCGCTTATTCCTATTGCAGGCCCAATTATTGCTATTGTTAAAGCTTATTCTTACCGTTTTGTTCCTTACATACTTATTACAAAACCCGAAGTTAGCGCTACCGAAGCGTTGCGCCTTTCTATGAAAATGACAAACGGCATTAAAGGCCAAATGTTCTTGGCAGATTTGTGCTTTGTTGGCGGTGTTTGGGTTGCTTCGTTTGTGCTTGGTTTGTTTTCGGCAATTCCTGTTTTGGGCACATTATTTGCTCTTGTTTTTGCAGTATTGCTTATAGCAGTGCTTGTTTTCGGCAACATCTTCACAGGTCTTTATCAGGCATACTTCTTTGCTAAAAAAGACGCTGAATAATTGAAAATTAAAAAGCCCGTCGTTTGACGGGCTTTTTTGTTTAATTTTTCTTGTTTTTATAAAAGGTTTATGATATAATCCAACAAAGAAAGGAGTGGAAAATTTGGGAGTTCACGACGGACATAGAAAGCGTATGCTTGAAAAATTTCATAAAAACGGTTTTGAACCGTTTCAAGAACACGAATGTCTTGAAATGCTTTTGTATTTTTCTGTTCCGCGTCGCGATACGAACGAAATGGCACATTTGCTTTTAAATAAATTCCATTCTATTTCAGGGGTTATAAACGCATCGGAAAAAGAACTTAAAGAATTTTCGTTTGTAACCGACCGAACCGTTGAACTTTTTAAAATGATAAGGGAAATTTCTGCGGTTTGCAGACAACAGGAAAAGGGTAAAACCACATACCTTTGCACTACCGATGAAATTGCAACATATTTTCAACTATTTTTCGCTACGGCAGACGATGAAAGATTTGCTGTGTTAAGTTTAAATAATAAATGCAAGTTCTTGGGCTGTGAGTTTGTAGGGCACGGCGATATTGCTTCGGTTGGCGTAAGCACCCGAAAAATTATTGAAACCGTTTTAAAAACAAAGGCAACCGAAGTGGTTGTTTGCCATAACCACCCGGGTGGAATTGCGCTTCCGTCACAGGCCGATATAAACGTAACCAAGAACATTAAAAATGCCTTAGATGGTATAAATGTCATTTTAAAAGACCATATAATTATAACACACGGAGATTATGTTTCTTTGGCAGAATCCGAAGAATTCGGCGATATTTTTAATCAGCAATAAACTCGTTTATAAAACGCTGTATTTGGCTTTCGTTTGCGGCAAGTTCGCCAAAACACATAGTTTTACTTCCGCCACCAACACCACAAAGCGCGCCGAAGATTTTCGGTGCGTTTTTCTTTAGGTCAATATTATTACTTGCAATAACGGCGGCATAACCTGTGCCGGTTTTGCTTAAAACAGCGCACAGTCCACTGCATTTATCTTTTAAAATGTTAGCAAGAATTCTTAAAGAGTCGCGGTCGGTTCCGTTTGCAAAAACGCAAAGGTTGCCGTTTTTAAATTCTGTTTTTTCTGCTAATTGTAAAACGGCTTCGCGTTTAAGTTTGCCCAATTCAAACTTAAGTTCTTTGTTTTGGTTTATAAGGTCTTTTACAGCATCTGAAATTTCGCAAATTGGCGCTTTTAAATCGCCCGAAATACTTTTTGCATTACGGTGCTTTTCTTGATAATCATAAAGCGCTTCGTAACCGCATTTAATTTGCAAACGCAAAAAGTTTTTGTTTTTATAAAAATCCACAATTTTAATTAAACCAACTTCGCCCGTGCGGTTTACATGGGGCGCACAGCAAGCGCAGGTGTCGTATTCGCCAATTTTTACAATGCGAATGTCGCCGTCTATTTCGCCTTTGCTTCTATAAAACATATTTTTTAGTTCTTCTTTTGTGGGGTAGTATGCCGTTACTTTTACATTTTCAAATACAATAGAGTTGGCTTCTTCTTCAATTTTTTGTAACTGTTCAGCCGTTAAAAAGCCCGAAATATCCATTGTAATTTCTTCGCTTCCTAAATGAAAACCAACATTAGAAAAACCGTAATGTTTATAAAAAAGGCCAGATAATATATGTTCGCCTGTGTGGTTTTGCATATTGCGAAAACGCTTTTTAAAATCAATTTTACCCACCACTTCACTGCTAACAAAACGGTCGGTTATGTGGGTAATGGTGCCGTCATTATTAAGAATAACCTTTAAAACATTGGCGTCATTTAAAGTTCCGGTATCAGAACATTGGCCGCCTTCTTCGGGAAAGAAAGCAGTTTTGTTTAAAACCGTACAAAAACCGCCGTCACACTCTTTGCACGAAATAACGGAAGCGGTAAATTCTTTTAAATAACTGTTATAATCATATAATTTTTCGGTCATAACGCACCTCACAAAAAATCTAAAAATAATTATACAACAAAAAACCAATTTGTGCAAATATAAGTATTGCATTTAGCGGTTTTTAAAGTTATAATAATTATGTTAATATAACCAAAGGAGAAAAAATATGAAAACTAAAGCAGTAAGAATTCATGGTAAAGGCGACCTTCGTTTAGAAGAAATTGAACTTCCCGAAATTGATGCCGACGGAGTTAGGGTAGAGGTTGTATCTGACTCGCTTTGCATGAGTACTTATAAAGCTTCTATTGAGGGCGAAGACCACAAGCGTGTGCCCAATAATGTTGCAGAAAACCCCACTATTGTAGGACATGAATTTTGCGGCAGAGTAGTAGAAGTTGGTGAAAACTGGAAAAACAAATTTAAGGTTGGCGACGGTGTTACCGTTCAGCCCGCGCACTTTTATAAGGGTTCACAGTTGGCACCTGGCTATTCTTATTCCTATAGCGGTGGCGACACACAGTATACAAACATTCCCATTGAAACACTTAAAATGGATTGTTTGCTTCCTTATAATTCCGATGTTTATTTTTACGGTTCTCTTGCCGAACCAATGAGTTGTATTATTGGTACTTTTCATGCAATGTACCACACAAAAGCTGGCTGCTATGTTCACGATATGGGCATTGTAGAAGGCGGTAAAATGGCGCTTTTGGCGTCGGTTGGCCCAATGGGTCTTGGCGCTATTGACTATGCTCTTCACTGCGACCGCAGACCCTCGCTTTTGGTTGTAACCGATATTGACGACGAGCGTTTGGCAAGGGCAGAAAGCATTTACACTGTTGAACACGCAAAGGAACTTGGCATTGAACTTCATTATGTAAATACCGCTAAAACACCCGACGCTGTAAAAACACTTCGCGATTTAACCGGCGGCACAGGTTATGACGATGTTATTTGTTTTGCACCGGTTCGCCCTGTTGTTGAACAGGCCGATGCTATTTTGGGCTTTGACGGTTGCCTTAACTTCTTTGCCGGCCCTACCGACAGCCAGTTTAAAGCAGAACTTAACTTCTTTAATGTTCACTATTCTTACACCCACATTGTTGGTACAAGCGGCGGCAATACCGATGATATGCGTGAAGCAATTGCTTTAATGAACAGCGGTAAAATTAACCCTGCAGCAATGGTTACCCACATTGGCGGTCTTGACTGCGTTGTTGAAACAACCCTTAATCTTCCTAATATTAGGGGTGGTAAAAAACTTATTTACAACCAAATTAGTATGCCTTTAACTGCGATTTCTGATTTCCAAGAACTTGGCAAAACAAACGAAATGTTTGCTCATCTTGCTAAACTTGTAGAAGAAAATAACGGACTTTGGAACGGCGAAGCAGAAAAATATTTGCTTGCAAACGCTAAACCGCTTGAATAGTTTTAAAAAAAGGGGATAATTTTATGAAAGCTTTAATGTACGGCGGCGGTAATATTGGCCGTGGTTTTATAGGTATGCTTCTTTCACAGTCGGGGTACAAAGTAACCTTCGTTGACGTTGTTGATACTGTTGTTGAAACTTTAAACAAAAACGGCAAATATCCTGTTCGTATAATTTCTAACAGCGGTCATACCGATGTTGATGTTTTAAATGTAAATGCGGTTGACGGTAAAGACGGTGCTGCCGTTGCCGAAGCAATTGCAAATGTAAACATTATGGCAACTGCAGTTGGCGTAAATGTTTTAAA
Source organism: Acutalibacteraceae bacterium (assembly GCA_045601805.1). Classification (GTDB taxonomy): domain Bacteria; phylum Bacillota; class Clostridia; order Oscillospirales; family Acutalibacteraceae; genus SIG607. The sequence continues at coordinate 5,303 of JAZSAJ010000026.1, read as the reverse complement.
ATTCATAATTCCCAATATTGTTGCGGGTTTAAAACTTCGTAAGGAAAGAAACCTTCCGCCCTTTAACATTATTATTTGCGAAAACCTTATGGATGCAAATAAAGTGCTTGAAAAAATGATTAAAGAGCATTTAAACGAAGAAGAACAAGCCTGGTTTGATGAAAATATTGGTTTGGTTGAAGCATCTATTGGCAGAATGGTGCCTGTGCAAACCGAAGACATGAAAGATGGCGACCCGCTTCGCGTTTGCGTTGAAAGCTACGGCTTTTTGCCGGTTGACAAAGACGCGTTTAAGGGCACCATCCCCACCATTAAAAATATGGTGCCATTTTCACCCTTTGATTTTTACTTAAAAAGAAAACTTTATGTTCACAATATGGGCCACGCTACCTGCGCTTACCTTGGCAATATTTTGGGTCTTCAGTACATTTATCAGGCCATTGATAAAGACGAAGTTTACCTTATTGTTCGCGGCGCAATGGAAGAAAGCGCAAGGGCGCTTTCTAAAAAATACGGCGTTAAGTTAGAAGAAATTTTGTTACATATAACCGATTTATTAAACCGCTTTACCAACGCTGCGCTTAAAGACACTTGTCAGCGTGTTGGCGGCGACCCTGCAAGAAAACTATCACCCGATGACCGCCTTATCGGTTCGTCTAAATTGGCAATAGATTTGGGTATGACCCCTGCATATATTGCCATTGGCGCCGCTGCAGGTCTTCGCCGTTATTTAGACGAGGTTGACGGTTGCGAACAAACGGTTGAATGCGCAAAACAAGTGCTTTGCGAACATTGTAAATTGGGCGCAGACGATAAACTTACCAATATGATTTTAGATATGTATAAAATGATTATTGGCGGTAAAACGCTTGGCGAAATCCGCCGCGCAGCCGACGCTGTTATAGCAAACGAATTAAACGGTGTAATTTAACCCAAAATGCCTCTGCAAAAGCAGAGGCGTTTTTTTTAATGAATTGACAGTTGACGCTAAATAGGATATAATTGGGAAGGAAATACGGAGGATTTATTTTTATGGCAAAAATTGGTGTTTTAGGCGCGGGTACTTGGGGCATAGCCCTTGCCCGTATGCTTTGTAATAACGGCCACAGCGTTACTGTTTGGTCTGCTCTAAATAAGGAAATTGATGTTCTTTCGGCTAACCGCACCCACCCAAACCTGCCCGAAATGGAAATTCCCAGCGGGGTAGAATTTACAAAGGATATTGCGGTTGTTTGTAAAGATAAAGACGTACTGCTCTTTGCAGTGGCTTCTCCTTTTGTACGCGCAACCGCCGCTAAAGTAGCCCCCTTTGTTAAGGAGGGCCAAATAATAGTTGACGTTGCCAAAGGTATTGAAGCAGATACTCTTTATACGATGTCGCAAATTATTAACCACGAGTTAAAGGGTAAGGCAAAAGTGGTAGCTCTTTCCGGTCCCACACACGCCGAAGAAGTTGCAAAAGATTTGCCTACAACCATTGTTTCTGCTTGTGAAGATGAGCAGACGGCACTTTATGTGCAAAGTGTTTTTTGGGGCACTTGTATGAGGGTATACACAAATACCGATGTGCTTGGTGTTGAACTTTGCGGCGCAATGAAAAACATAATTGCCTTGGCTTCGGGCATTGCCTTGGGGCTTGGCTACGGCGATAACACAAAAGCGGCTTTAATTACACGCGGTATGGCAGAAATTGCCCGATTAGGCGTTGCAATGGGTTGTGATGAGCATACATTTGGCGGCCTTGCTGGTATTGGCGACCTTATTGTTACCGCAACCAGTGTTCATAGCCGTAATAATCGTTGCGGTTTGTTAATTGGTCAAGGGGTGCCGGTGGCTGATGCCATAAAACAAGTTGGTATGGTTGTAGAGGGACTTAACGCCATTCCTGCCGCTATGAAACTTAAAGAAAAATACGGCGTTGAACTGCCAATTATAGAGGCGGTTAACGATATTGTAAATAATGGTACAAAACCCGAAGACACCGTCCGCGACCTTATGAGCCGCGGCAAAAAACCCGAAATAATAATCCCCCCACAAATGTAAAAAAGCACTTGCTTATTAGTCGTACTCTAAAGGACATAATTATTGTTATATCAAAACACAAAGCAAAAAGATGCGTAAATTCCTACGCATCTTTTTTGGTTGCATTATTCACTGTATTTGCAGAACTCAAAAACAGTACATTCTCTAATATCATTTTCTTCTTTGGAAAAGGTCAATTCAGTTTCAAACATACTATAAGAATATCCACCTTTGTCATTGAACCAAGTTATGTATCGTCCATTTTCGTCGCTTTCATCTTCAATTCTATATTTTGCAAGTGTCTTTTCAAAATAGTCATAGGTTCTATTAACAGCCGATTTATATTCATCATAACTTGAAAACTTTGTTGAATCAATAGTAAACCACGAACTGTGCAGTATATCGCTATCAAAATAATATGTGAACTGTATGGTTGCCTTTACTCCCAAATATTCAACATTGTAAAAGTCATAATATTGACCTTCAAACGAATCATATTCTCTTATTTCGTCAGGTTTTCCATATATAGAGTGAACATCGCTTTTAGTTGAATAATAGTCAATTCCTTTGAAATGCACAGGTTGTTTCGGAGCCGTTGCTGAAATTATCGCAGAACCGATTACACCAATTAATATCAAGGAAAAACATACCGCATAAATGATTTTAAATTTCTTTCTCGATTTAGGGGTAGGAATATTTGTTGTATCCGTATCAAAAGTTATTTGTTCGGGGATATAATCTGTGTTATTGTTTATCGCCTCTAAATATCCTTTTGATATTTCTGCATAATGAAAAGTGGGTGCAAGAGCAATTACATCATTAAACAATTCAGTTGCTTTTGCAAACTCACCGCATTTATAACAACAAATAGCAAATGTAAATCTTATAGAAACATCATTTAATTTAACTTTGCTTTGGTTTTCTTTTTGACTTGAATATAATTTTTCGTAAAGTTCTTTTGCGGTAGAGAAATCGCCTGACAGATACAAATCAACAAACTTAAAATAAATCAATTTTTCTTTTATTTTGTTTCCGTTCTTGTTTGTTGCTATAAAACTTTTAAACATTTCATTAACTGTTTTTAAGTTTTCTAAATCGCCTATTTCAAAGTAAGAACGAGCGAGCATCAACAAATAGAAATGCTTCACTTTTTCAAACTTTTTGTTTTCAAGTTTCATTTTGCAAATGTTGATTACTTTATTATAATCGCCTGAATAATAAGCGATATTTAAGTGTTCAAGAAGACTGTTGGAAACGATTTTTCCCGTTTCAATCAAATCAATATATTTGGGGAGATTTAATTCGTTAGTCAAAATGGAATTAAAGAATTTATTATAAAAAATCGCTCCAGATATCTTAATTGAAACAAAACCTAAAAGCAGTGATAAACCATATAAAAAATCGCTATCGGTAAATACCAACATTATGATAGCAATTGCCACAAACACACCAAAAACACCTAATAAACAAAGTCTGTATTTTTTTAAAATAGCCTTTGTATTGTAATTGTTCATAATAACACCTCGCGTTATAGGTATTATATATTATAAACCGCAAAATAGCAATATTGAGTTGGGTAAATGGGGTTTTAGGTCCTCATAACAAGCGGAAAATGTGCCGTACATTTTCCCTGCTTGTTACGGTGTGAGACGAAAATTAAAAGCTGTGTAGAAATTTTCTACACAGCTTTTTTACTGTCCAACAGAGAATATATTAAATTTTGAGAATGGTAATTCGCGATATATTGCTTCGCAATTCGATATATTTTACTTCGTGAAATTCGATATGTTTACCTTACGGTAAACGCGATATGATATAAATCCCGTCTCGTCCGAAGAATATATCAAAAGGCGCAGTCTTATTTCGCACCTTTAGGTATATCGCAAATCCCATAAGAGATTTATATCGCTGCGTTGTATCCTTAAGGGTACAACGCCTAGGCAAGTGCTTTTAATTTTATATTTTACCGCATTTTCTTATCAATAATAAAGTAAGCAACAATCATTGCTATTGATACAATTAAACCGAAGTAAAACTCGGGGAATGCAAATTCAAAACTGTTAGCAAAACTTATTTCGCCAGTAATTGTCATTACATGCCACGTAAGGAATTTATATATTTCTGAAATAACAATACCGATAGTACCTAAAGCCCCTAACACTTTTCCAAGTGTTTCTTTTTTGAACGGCACCCAAACGCCCACAGCAAACAAAATGACAGATATAAACCCTATGGGGTTAATAAGGTTAATAAGACCGGTGATTTCTTGAACGCCTTTTAAACCGCCATATTGATTTAATAACATTGGCAACAAACTTACGATAAAGGTTAATGATAAAAGGGCTTTCTTTTTCATAAAATCGCACTCCTTTGTTAAGGGGATTATATCATAAATTTGCACGAAGTGCAACATCGTTGGGCTAAGGCCCACATCGTTTTTGACAAAGTCAAAACATCGTTTTGTGTCCGCAAGCGGAATGATGTTGACCTAAAGTTCAAATGGTGTTTGCGGTTTTACCGCAAAACGATGTTGTGTCCTTGCGGACACAAACACAAAAAGAAAAACACGGGAAATCCGTGTCTTTCTTTTTGGTGCGGGTAACAGGAATCGAACCTGCATGAAGTTGCCCTCACTAGAACCTGAATTTCATAAATAGGTGTGCCTATAAGTCCCTTTGAGTCCCTTGTAGTTCCCCGTAAATCCCTTTATTTATGCGGGTTTTTGACTAAAATTGCCACAAAGCCACTAACCGTGCGCCCTGCACGGTTTTTCTCATTTTTCGGATATTTGTTAGAACAGTTTTAGAAGCGTTTCATTAGAACATAGTTCTAACGTATCCTTTTATATTGTCGGATTTTGAATTGTTTGCAAATATAAAAATTTTTCCGTTTGGCTATGTAGAGTTATGGTATGGCTTTGCATTTTTATAGTAATAAAACTCTTTGATATAAAGGCTTTTGAGCCTCTTTGAGCGATTGACAATGAGTGTCGAATATTGTATAATATGAATGGTGCTTCGCACCCTTAGAGGCTACCATAACGGTAGGCGGTTAGCCCTTCTTTACTAAGGAGGGGCACTTTTCCCTCCTAAATGAAAGGAGGGGTGCCAATGGTTACTTACGAGACTTTGTTCCTTTTTGGTTCACTTGTTGTAGCAATTATCGCACTTGTTATTGACATAACAAAAAAGAAATAACCGCCCCTCGCCAAAAGTGCGGTTATTTCTTTAACCCATTATTAGGCTGACCGTCTATCGGTAGCCTCTCTGCTTATATTATAG
>JAZSAJ010000025.1:0-89688 GCA_045601805.1 Acutalibacteraceae bacterium | reverse complement strand
GCCATTGCCAAAAGGCACAATACCATAGCAACTACCATAAGTAATGAAATTAGTTTTCTGAATTTCATAATTTATACACTCCTTTTATAGTATATTCTAATATTAACACACAGTTTTATTTTTTGCAACAAAAAAGTGTGGCAAAAGCCACACTTTTTTAGATACTTTTACTGAGCGTTTTTAACTTCGTTAATAATTTCATTACCCTTATTAACTGCAGCGTCTACTGTGTTCTGAGTTTTAGAAAGTTCAGTAGCAATCTGAGCGTAAGAAGTTTTAATAAGGGTAGCCATCATACCGTCAAGAACCGAAGTTTTGTCGGGGTCAACGATTTTACGGCAACCGTACTGTAAGTCAATATTGGTAAAGTCGTTGTATTTTTCACGAAGGTCTTTCCACATTTGTACGCAAGCTTCGTTTTTGTAAACTTCATTTAAGTCGTAATTGTCGCCGTTAAGGAAGTAACGCAAGAAGTAACCTGCGCCTTTGGGGTTTTTAGCACCTTTGCATATACCGTATGCACGTAAGTGTGAGGTTTTCGGATAATCTGCATCGTCCTTATTTACCTTCGGACAGGGAACCATGTCTAAATCATCCCAGTTAAAATCATAGAACCAACCGGGTTTGTTGCGAAGCGCATATCCGCCGCCAATGCACATACCTTCTTCAACAAAATAGCCGCCCTCCATAAAGAGATACATAATGCCTTCATCTTTGTGCTTAATGCACCATTGCAAAGCAGTAAGTGCTTCGGGTTTACGAAGACCGTTTTCAAGAAGACCGGTTTCTTTGTTTATGCCAATTTCAGCAGTGCCCATCATATCTAAAATAGCGTGAACATCAACATAAACCAAATCTTTGTCTTTTCCGTAACGCTGTTTCATTTGACGAGCGGTTGTAACAAAGGTATCAAGATTCCAGTTATCTTCTTCCACTAACTGTTTGGGGGTTTTAATGCCGTTTTCTTCCATCATGGTTCTGTTATAAAGAACAAAATAACCGCCCATGTTAAAGGTAGAGTTGTTGCCCATTACAAGGTAAGTTTTGTCGCCAAATGTAAACATTTCGCTAATTTCTTGGTTCCAGAACGGGTCTTTCGGGTCAACTGCGTTTTCTTCCCAGCTTAAGGGAGCCAAAAGGCGAAGGGTGTTGGGGAACTCGCCGTTGTCAACAATAACATCCGGTGCTTCGTCGGCCGCAATTAAAGAGTTAAGTTTGGGTATGTAAGCACCCTCGGGAACTGCAACAAGTTCAAACTTCATACCGGTTTCTTTTTCAAAGCCGCGAAGTACATTGGCAGTTTCGGTAGCGTTATGATCAATCCAAGTAGCAAACTGAACTTTTGTGCCGCGAAGTTCATTGGGCATATCGGCAAAGAAATCTTCTTCGCTTTGTGCGCCTTCTTCGCCGCCGCTACTTACGGGCTTTTTATCGCCGCAGCCGGCCATTGCCAAAAGGGACAATACCATAGCAACTGCCATAAGTAATGAAATTAGTTTTCTGAATTTCATAATTTTAATCTCCTTTTAATAGTTTTGTGCTCTAAAATACACAATAAATATAACACAGAAGTATAATTTTTGCAACACTTTTTACAAAATTTTTATATTAGTATTTAATGTTTTTTACTTTAAAGGCACCGATCGCATACTTATTTATATTGGCTTTAAGGGTTTTTGCGTAATCTTCAATATGTTTTACATATTCGTCGCCCTTCATTGTGCGAAGCAAATTGGTTTTAAGGTCGTTAAAATATGTGCTGTCACCCGAAGTATCAATCATTTTAACAACATAAAAACAAGATTCTTCGGTGCTGTCAATAAGCACAACCTTGCCGTTTTGCAAATCTTTAACCTCTGCCCATTTACCAAAGCCGTAATTTGAATCAACTTCGCCGTTGGCAATTAAAGCCATAACATCTTTGTCTTCTTTAGCGGCATTATCGCCCGTAAGCGCGTTAAAGTCGTTGTATACCGTTACAATGCTTTCGCCCTTTTCAAGACGCGATTTAGCAGCTGCAAGTTTTGATTTAAGGTCGTTTTTTTCTTCATCTTTCATAGAAGCATAACTGCCCTGCAGCAAAAATACGGTGCGGTAGTTTGTGTTATAGAAATTTTTTAATTCATCTTCCGCAACTTCTTTTTCGCCGCCCTTGCCGTAAAGCGATTCAAAATACTTGTCGCCAAGTGTATCGGCTTTCATAGATTCAATATAACTTTTTTCGCCAATGCCGTTTGCCGAAAGAAGTTCTTCGTAGTAAGAGTAATAATACTTTGCCGATTCTTCAACCTGTTTTAATTCTTCATCGGTAAGTTTAATGCCTTTTTCTTCGCAAAGTTTTTGGTGCGCTGCCCAAACCGAAAGGTTTTTAAGCGCAGTTTCTTTTACCCAGTCTTCAAAAGGTTTTTCTTCTATCTTTTGTTTAAGATAATCAATTTCGGTTTCGGTATCTTTTAACTGCTCGTCAACAAGCGTTCTTGCTTCGCTGTCGGCATTTAAAAGAGCAAGCGCATACATACCCGACGAAAATTCAATATCGCCGTAACTTACAGCAACTTCGTTTGCGCCATGGCAACCTGCCATGCTAAACACAAGCGCGAAAACAAGCACACGCGCCAAAACAGATTTTAAAATCTTCATTTTAATATCCTCCTAAAAGTTCTTTAACCATTATATTATAAAACATTCAAAAAGTCTATAATCTTTTTGTTAACAATTAAAAACACATTGCAAGTTCTTTTACGGTATCAAACAGCGTTTGGCCGTTTTCTTGTTTAAGACCAATTGCGCCGTTGCCGTAAAGTTTAATTCTTGCACCAAAAGACGACCCAAGCTTTAAAAAGAGTTGGCTGTTTGCCTCTTTGGAATAAAGAACTATTTCGTTCTTTTGGTGTTTTACTTCGCTAACGCCGTTTTCTATCATATTGGCGCGCAAAAGGGCCACATACAAAAGCCCCATAACGCTTTTGGGTATATCGCCAAAACGGTCAATAAGTTCGTCTGTTACATCAAACAGTTCTTCTTTGTTGGTAACCGAAGCAATTCGTTTGTAAATTCCAATTCTGGCAGAAAGGGAAGAAATATATTTTTCGGGAATATGCGCCGATAGGTTTAAATCTATTAAGCAGTCTTTTTCTTCCTTTTGCTCGGTTTCAATACCGCTCATTGCCTGGTTAAGCAATTTTATATACATATCGTACCCAACCGCTTCCATATTTCCGTGTTGCGCACCGCCAAGCACACTGCCGGCGCCCCTTATTTCTAAATCGCGCAGCGCAATATTAAAACCGGCGCCAAAAGCGGTAAACTGGCGTATTGCCTGAAGCCGTTTTGTTGCGTCTTCGTTTAGCGCCTTGCTTGGTTTATAGCAAAAATAAGCACTGGCTCTGCGGGCAGAACGCCCAACTCTGCCGCGCAACTGGTGAAGTTGCGAAAGCCCAAAACGGTCGGCGTCTTCAATAATTAAAGTGTTACAGTTTGGCACATCAACACCCGTTTCAATAATTGTGGTGCAAACTAAAACATCTATTTCGTGTTCAAGTAAGCGGTGCCAAACGCGTGATAATTCTTCTTCACCCATTTTGCCGTGCGCCACTTCAATTCTTGCTTCGGGCAAACTTGCTTTAATTCTTGATGCCACCTTATATATTGTTTCTACGCGGTTGTGCAAATAGTAAACCTGACCGCCGCGGCGAAGTTCTTTGCGTATAGCGTCGTACAGCACAGCGTTGTTTTGTTCTAACACAAAGGTTTGCACAGGGTGGCGTTCACCCGGTGCTTCTTCAATTACCGACATATCGCGCATACCCGAAAGCGCCATATTAAGCGTACGGGGTATTGGCGTTGCCGAAAGGGTTAGAATATCAACCGATGGGTGTTTCTTTTTCAATTTTTCCTTTTGCGCCACCCCAAAACGCTGTTCTTCGTCAATTATGACAAGCCCTAAATCTTTAAACACAACATCTTCCGATATTAAACGGTGGGTGCCAATAATAATATCGGCTCTGCCGTCACGGATTTCGGAAAGAATTTTTTTGGTTTGCTTTGGTGTAACAAAACGCGATAACATTCTAATATTTACCGGCATATTGCCAACGCGCGAAAGCGCCGTTTTAAAATGTTGCATTGCAAGAAGGGTTGTTGGCACCAAAATTGCGCATTGTTTAGAATCGCACACGCACTTAAACGCCGCGCGCAAAGCCACTTCGGTTTTGCCAAAACCAACATCACCGCACAAAAGGCGGTCCATTGGCGCGTCTTTTTCCATATCTTCTTTAATTTGGTTGGTTGCACGCAACTGGTCGGGCGTTTCTTCGTAAGGAAAACGCCTTTCAAAATCGTTTTGAAAATCGGTGTCGGGTGAAAAAGCATAACCCTTTAGCGCCATTCTTTTTGCGTAAAGTTCGGTCATTTCCTTAGACATATCCTGAACCGCTTTTCGCACACGGGTTTTGGTTTTTTTCCACTGGTCGCTGCCAAGTTTATTAAGTTTAACGCTGTCACTATCGGCGCCAACATACCGCGACACTAAATCAAGCGCCGTAACGGGAACATACAAAACATCTTGCCCCGAATATTTAATTTTAATGTAATCTTTTGCCACAGCGCCGTTTTTAATTGTTTGCACACCGGCAAACACGCCAATTCCGTGGGCAGAATGAACAACCACATCGCCAATTTTAATTTCGTTAAGCGACCCAATAGGCGCACTGTTTTTATTGCGCTTTACCGCTTTTTTAACACCGCTTGAAAACCTTTTGCAAGTAACCACGGTAATGTTTTGGCTTGGTAAATTAAAACCGCCCGACAAAAAACCGCAGCAAACGGTAACTACCCCTTTTTTTAGTTCGGGTTTTTCCATATATAAAGCGTTAATGCCCTTTTCTTTAAGTGTTTCGCAAAGCGATATTGCGCCCCGCCTTTCGCCTGCCAACACCGCCGTTTTGCCGCCGCGCGCCGAATCCCCAATATCACAAATTAACGATTCAATATCGCCCGAAAAAGCCGAAATTCTTTTGGCTTCAATGCTATTAGTGCTCATTACTTCTGTTTCGTAACTGCTTCGCATAAAGGTATCAAGCACAACGCCCGAAAGCGCCTTTGCGGTAAATTCCGCTTTTGTTAGGGTAAATTTATCACAACCGGCACCAATAAGCCCCTCTTCAAGCAGGTTAACGCTTTCTTCGTTTTGCAAAAGTTCAATGTTTTTTGCCTTTTCTAAAACAGAAGCGCTTTCACACACTACGCAAACAGCGTCACTTAAATAATCAAAAAGCGTGGTAAAACCGCCGTAAATAAGCGGTAAATATCTTTCAAGCGGAAGTTCACCGCCGTTTTTAATATGTTCAATATCTTCTTTTACAACTTTTTCTCTTTTTTCGCTTAATTTGTTTTCTTTTAAATAGTTTTCTAAAATTTTTACCAAACGGGCATTTTCGCAAAGCGATTCACTCGCAGGCGAAACCACAATTTCGGTTTTTGTGTTGGTTCGGCGTTGTGTTTCGGTGCTGAATTCGGCAATGCTGTCAATTTCGTTGCCAAAAAATTCAACACGGAATGGCGTTTTGCAGTTAACCGCAAAAATATCCACAATACCGCCGCGCTTTGCAAATTGCCCCTCGCCCTCAACCGTTTCACAAAGCGTATAACCGGCGTCGGTAAGTTGTTCGCAAAGCAAAGATATTTCTAAACTGTTGCCAACGGCAAGTTTAATTTCGCGGTTTTTTAAAACTTCCTTTGGAATTGTGCGTTGCATTGCCGCGTCGGCCGAAGTTACCACAACGGGTATTACCCCATCTGCAATAGCAGATAGGGTGTCTATTCTTTGGTGTTCGTATTCTTTAGATGAAGTTACCGCTTTTTGCAAATTAAAATCGCGATAGCAATAAAGAAGCGCCTTTGTGCCAAGCGAATTTATATCTTCGCACATAGCGGTAGCGGCGGCTTCGTTTTCGCAAATAATTAGCAACTTTCGTTTTAACTTTTGGTAAAGCGAAGAACAAAACAACGCCTTGTGAACTTCCGAAAGCCCCGTAACCGCGGTGGGCAGTTGCCCTTTTTGCACCGCGTCGGTTACCGCCATAAAGCCGGTTTCTTCATTTAAGCAAGCATTTAAAAACAGTAAACTATTTTCCATTTAACCGTTAAACCTGTTCATTGCGGTTTCGGTACCGCTTTTAATAATTTCTTCTGCCGCAAGTGCAGTTTTGGTTATTGCCTCGGTGTATTTTGGCATAAGTTCTTTTTCTATTTTACCCAAAACCCAGTCAACCATATCGTAGTCAGGATGGGGTTTTTCGCCAACGCCAATTTTTACCCTAACAAAATCTTCTCCGCCAAGCGCCGCAATAATACTTTTTAAGCCGTTATGACCGCCTGCGCTGCCCTGTCTGCGAACACGGATTTTCCCAACGGGAAGCGAAGTATCATCGCAAAGAATTATGCAGTTTTGGTTGCTAATTTTATAAAACTTAGCTATTGCGCCAACGCTAACGCCCGAATTGTTCATATATGTTTGGGGTTTTGCCAAAATAACACGGTTTTCGCCAATTTTTGTTTCGGTAATTTCTGCCGAAAATTTATTTTTGTTAAAACTAACATTTTGGTTTTCCGCAAATTTATCAACCGCTAAAAACCCTGCGTTGTGCCTTGTTAGTTCGTATTTTGGTTCTGGGTTTCCAAGACCACACACAAGAAAAATATTATTTTCTTTTTGTTTTTTAAAAAACATTATATATTCTCCAATAAAGAGCCACCTTTTCGGTGGCTCTTTTAATTAGTATTTTCTGTCGTTTTCTACATCGTAAATAAACGCACCCATATCTTTAACCTGGTAAAGACGAACATAATCAACAAAAGTTTCTTGATATTCTGGGTCATTTTCTACATTGTATTTAGGTCCGTAACTTGCGTCACCCATACCTGCCGAAACAATAATGTAGTTAGGCATTGCCTCTTTGTACCAGTCGGGTGAGGTGTAGGTGCAGTAAGTAATACCGTCAAACGCAAACTTAACACCCTTATCTGTCCAAACAAGAGTGAAGATATGATAATCATCGGTCATATCGGTTTCACCCTCTACAGGATAATAATCAAGACGGTGTTTTGTTAAAAGTTTTTGGGTTGCAAGGTCAATATGGTCTTCGGCACCGTTGCGGTTTTCTTGCCACCAATAGTGCAGGTTAGAACCGTAAGAACTCTTACTACCAAAGTTTTCAAGCATATCATATTCGGTAAAGCAACCGCGCTTGTAGGGGCCCGATTTATTTCCAACTTCACCGTTTGCCCAAAGCGAGTTTGTTGTTGGTCCGCCTGCAAGTTTAACCTTAAATTCAAGAATACCGTATTGATAAAGCATTTTGCCGTATGTTGAAAGGTTAGAATCAACAAACGAAGCTTTTTTAGCAATATCTTTTTCGGTTGTGGGTTCTATATAAGCAGTACCAAGCACCGCAGAACCGTTTTCAATTCTAACAATTTCCTTGGTTTCACCGCTTTTTGCAAGTTTAACTGCACTACCGCCAATACCGCGGCCTGTTACATAACGGCCCTCAATACTTGATTCTTCGTAAGTGCCCGAATCGCCTGCACTTCCGTACCAATAACTGTTAAAATCGCCGTTAAATTCGTCGCCAAAGGTTAAAGCGTAATCGCTGTCGTTTGCAACATACTCGCCTGTCATAACAAAGCCGTTATAAAGGTCTGCGCCGCAACCAAGTTCTTCCTTGCGCTTAAGTAGTGCCATAAAGTCGGTAAGTGCCTGTCTTGTTGCAATATCGCTGCCGCCTTTAATAACAACCTTGCCGTCAATAACCTTAATAACATAAGCGTTTTCTTCGGTAACTGTTACTTGGCTGCTAACCGCACGGGTGGTGTTGCCAATAACAATTTCTTTCGCCTTTTCTGCATTGTCGTCGGTTAGGCGCGAGAATGTAAATCCGCGTTCTTTGCCAAACGCAACAAGTTCTTCAATTTTTTCACCATAAATATAAGACATAATTCTTGGGTGAACAATTGTATAACGGTTCCAGTTTGTGCCGTTTATTATGTGTTTGTCGGTGGTTGTGTATTCGGCAAGAACTTCCTTAGTTTTTGTAACCGAAGTTAATTCGGGTGCAGAATACACCGTAAATTCTTTACCGCTTGTGTCACGAAGCACAAGGTAACCCCTTGCCGATGCAAATCGGCCGTCGGTTATTTTAAAGCCCTTTACATAGTTGCTAAACACAACTTCGCCGTCTTTGTATTCCCAACAGTTGTTAAAGCCAAAGGTTTTGCCTTTGTAGGTGTAACCGTATACACCGTCTTGCGCTTTTTTAACACTTGCCGGGTAAACGGTAATGCTTTCGCCTTCACCTTTAACGCCGGTAACAATATTGTTTGCGTTTTTAATTGCAATACCGCGTTCGGTAATAGCGTATGTTTCACCGCCAATTACAACATCGGCGCTGTTTGTTGATTTATAACCAAAGAAGAAACGAAGCGCTTGGGCGTTTTCGGTTGCTTCTGCCTGTTCGGTAAGTACAGCACTGCCTTGTGCAGAAAGCACAGGAACCTCGGTAACGGTAAGGTTGTCAAGTGTGGCGCCGCCGCTTAAGGTAACATAAAGGTTGTCGCCGTAAACTTCGCTTTCGCCGTTTGTGGTGTAAACAAAACCTGTGCTAAATAACACCTTGCCCTGCTTAACACTTGCAGTATTGTCAAGCGCAAACTTAAATTCTTCGGCATCACTTGCATTTACTGCTTTGTTGTTTGCATCGGCAGTAAAGAACGAAACCAAACCGTTTTCGCCTGCGGTGTAATCGTAGGTAATTAAATAGGTTGTGTTGTCTTTTAGTTCGCCAATTTGTGTTGTGGCGGTTTCCGACGGGGCAAACTTGCCGTTTGTAATATTAGCATCATCATAAAGGTTGCCGTCAAAGTTAGCAACGCCTTCGGTAAACGCGCTGTAAACCGCTGTTACACCGTTTGCAATTTGTGTGCTTTCAAATGCGGTTTCCTTTTTGGCGTCGGTATACCAACCGCTAAACTGCGACATATAATCATACGGTACTGTTTCAGGAGCCGAAACCGTTGTGCCAACCGCACCTTGTACCGCAGTAAAACTGCTTTCGTTTTTGTCAAGGAACACAACAACGCCTTCGCTTGCTTCAAGCGGAGTAATGGTAATGTTGTCAAACAACACTTTCGCTGTGTCTAAAACTTGGGGGTTAACACCAATAAATAAACCGTCGCCTGCGTTGTCGTAAGTTTCTGCGCCGTGGCAACTTAAATCGGCGGTAAAGTAAACGGTAGCGGTTTTCCAACCCTTGCCGGCATCACTTTTGCGAATTGTATTACCCGATGTTTTATATTTGTTAAGGAACGACCAACGCGCATTGCGGTGGGCGGTAAAGAACTCAACCGTAATATCGCCTTTTGCTTCTTCAACCTTGTAATCGTAAGTTACTTTGTAAGTAACACCGTTATTTATAACCGCAAGCGACACCGCGTTGCTTGTAGCCATTAGGTAGTTTGGTACATATTCAAAATCGTAACTTAATACCTTGCCGTGACTGTCACCGCTGTCAGTGATAGTAAAGTCTTCGCCAAAGGTATGTACCTGGTTAATTTTGTCGTTGTGGAAATAGTTTTCAAAATTAAGCGGGAAGTGTTTCCAACGCAAATAAATGGTCTGAACGCCCTGTTCAATTGTGTTTCCTACTCGTTCGGTAAACTTTTCGTCTTTAAACCAACCGTCTTGTTCATAAAAAACAGTTTCTCCAAGGTTGGGCAAAAGGTTTTCAAGCGAATCGCCAACTTTACCAACAATTTGGTAGGTTTTATCGTTTAATGTGTCGTTCGCAAAGTAAAAGCCCGTTTCACTGTCAACTTCATAAATCTTAAAGTAACCAAATGAAATATAGTAAAGAATATTGTCTTTAGCAGAAATATTAAAGTAAAGCGCGTCACAACCTGTTTCAATTGTGCCGGTTGTTACATGAATATACTTTTCGGTGTAATTCCAAGCATAATCAAGCGTCATACTAGATTTAGGAACTGTAAATTTGCCGTCGGTTGCATCGGTTTCACTTGCCGTAAAGAAATTAATGTTGGCTTTTGCGGATTTAGCGTCGTAGGTTGACATTGTGTAATCAAAACTAATTATATAATCGGTATTAGATTTTAATTTAACAGCGCCGGCATCGGTATATAAGGGTATATACGCAGGGTTAGTAGCATCAATATAACCCGAATTGTTGCGGTAAATTAAATAGTTTCTTGAGGCGTTCGTGCCAATACTAAATTCACCGCCGGCACCGCCTTTCATAACTGCTTCGCTAAACTCGCCAATCGGATATTCAAAGAAATCAACTTTTTGGGTTGCATATTGTTCGGTCCATTTTGCGTAAACATTTATAATTTCGTTGTTACTGTTAAATTTTGTTTGTGTGAATGGCGTTGTAAAGTCAGCATCTAAATACCAACCTGCAAAATCATAACCGTCACGGGTGGGGGTGCCAAGGTTAATAACATCGCCTGCAACACCGCTAAACATAGAAACGCCTTTTCCGCCATTTAACTCGGCCCTTATAACCGAACTTTCTTTAATATCAATATAGTCAATTTCGTAACGCGCGCCTTGGCCCATTCTTGAAAACAAAACCAAGTGCTGACTGCGTTTGTTTAAAAATTGGTCTTGCGGAAATTCTTCCGGAGTTTTAAAGCAATAAGTTACCTCGTGCCAAACGCCGTATTCTTTTTGGGTGCTAACGCCGTTTTCATCAATGCTTGTAAAACTGTTTATACTGTTGTCGCCGCCTCTTGCAATGGTGGCAACTACCGCCGACATAGTTTCGGGGCCTTGGTTGCGGAATATAGTATCTTCTCCGCTATTGTTAATTGTAGAACCATAGCCAAGTTGTAAAAGTGTTTCTTGACCGGTGGTTGTGGTATGGTTGTTTACAAAACGAAAACGGATAGTAACGGTGTAACCTGCATTTGCCTTTAAAAACGCAAACTTTCCGTTATGGTTAAGGCGGTAGACCGAACCAACATTAATGTCGTGAAAGCCATAGCCCGAAAGGATATTATCCCCTGCTTCGTCTTCGTCCGCTTCTATTTGAAGACAGCACCAACCACTAACGCGGTCTTTATAAAAATCCTCTGCCAAGGTGGTATAGTTTGAACTAAGTTTATTGCCGCCGGCTTCAGGTTTATAATCATACCAATCTGTTCCGTCAATATAGGTGGCTTGTTTACCACCTACTGCAATAACACCCTCGCTGTCTTTAAATTCATAACGGTGGTCTGATATAAGTTCGTGGGGAATATCTGAGTTGTCGTCTGCCGAAACAGTAAAGCCCAACGAAACCGATAACACCAAAAGTGTTACCGCCATAACCACACTTAATACTTTTTTTAGTTGTTTGCGAATTTGTTTTTTCATAATAAACCGTATCCGTCCTTTAACATATAAGTATACACAATAAGTATACAAGAAAAAAGCAAATAAATCAAGAAAAATATATAAAAAAATACCCGCACTCCAACTTGCGTTGGAGCGCGGGTGAATTTATTTAGTTTTACGGTTTATTACTGTAAAGCTGCAATAGTAGCAACAGAACCGTTAGAAGCACCGGCATAAACTGTGAATTCAGTGCCGTTTGCTATAAAGGTAATGTAACCTTTAACAAAGAGTTCTCTATCGTCGTCAGCAGCAAAGCCATCAACATAGGTTGAGAACCAAATGTTAGATTTGCCGCCGCCGATATCTTCTGCTTGCCAGCAGTTAGCAAGTGCATCGCCGGAAACAGCTTTGTTAATGAATCCTGTTGCGCCAACATAAGCGCCGTCATCAATTCTGTCTTTACCGTTTGCGAACAAGAAACCGCGTTCTTTAACTTCGTAAGAAACACCGTTAATGATAATATCTTTACCGTCAGTGGTGTCGTAACCAAAGTAGTAACGGATTGCCTGTGCACTTGTATTACCGGTAAGGATAGAAGCACCTTCGTTGGTAATAACATTGCCAAGGTCTGTAACTGTTTCGCCGGTAACTACACCTGCAGCAGTTACGTCTTTAGCGTACATATAAAGTTTTGCGCCTTGTTCAGATGCTTTGTCAACAGTTACGAATGCGGTGTATGTGCCGTCGCCGTTTACAGCAAGAACTGTTTTGTTGCCGTCAACGTAACCAACATTACCGTATACGCCTGCTTCTTCTTTATCTGCGGTGAAGAAACCGAAGTTTGCAGCATCGCCTTTGTAGTTAAATGTTACAGCGTATGTTTTGCCGTCTGCTACTTCGCCCAAGTCGTAAACAACGCCGTTCAATTGTTCAGAATATTCGCCAACATTGCCGGCATATTCTTCTACAACAACATCCTTAAAGTAGAAGGATTCGCCGCTGGTAAATTCATCAAGGAAGAAACCAATTTGTGCAGAGTTTTGTGAATAATCAACATCAGAAGCATCAACAATCAAAGTTGCTGTGTTCCAGTTTTCGCTGTCGTTAACAGTTATAAGGTCTTCCGAAATTGCAGCAGGAGTTCTGTTGTCGCCATATGAGGCACAACCGGTCCAGCTAATTACACCTGTAATCGAGCTTCTGGGCATACCAACAACGCCATACAAATTGAAAGCGCCGCTGCCGCCGTACTTGTAAGTAAATGTAATTTTATACTGTGCACCGGGTTTTGCCTGGTAAGCATAGTCGTTTTCATCGGGGAAGAATATCATTGTGGCGCCGTTAGAATCTACTGAATAGTAGTTTCCGGCTGCATCTTCAACGGTTTTAACACCGCCAATAGAATAGTTTACAATGTTTGTTCTGGGGTTATATACACCATTAACAAGAGAAGGCATAACGGTATGCGGATAATGGTCATAGCCGTGATTGAACGTGGGGCTAAAGGTTGTTTTGTATTCTTTATAACCGCCATAAATGTGGTTTTTGCCATCAATAGCAAGGTTAATAGAAGCTACAGGGTTGCCTGTGCATGCTTCGCTTGCATACCAACCAACAAAGTATTTATCACTTGTGTTGTTAGCGATCCAATCAATAGCATAGCTTTGATTTAAAGTAATGCCATCTGTAATAACCTTTTCTGTTTCTTCGCCATCTGCATTTAAGTAGTGGTAAACAACAGAGAATTCTTCGGGAAGAATTTCTTCAATTACAAGATCTTTAACCTCAAGAGTTGCACCTGCGTTAGTGCCGAACTTAATGGCAAAAAGCGGATAGTAAGATGCCAAATCTTCAGCGGCTAAAGCAGGAAGAGTTCCTGTAAATTGTTGCCATGTTGCTTGGTCGCCTGCAGAAATTGAGGCAACAGTTGTTGTGGCATTTTTATGCGTAAGTTGAGCGTTAGCGTTCCACCAGTAGCCCTGATTTCCTGCATTCGCGGAAGCAACCTCAAAAGATTTTGCCAAGCCCGATACAACAAATACAGAAGAGTTGGCTGTTGCGCCTGTATATTTGTATTTAAAGCTTACTGTGTATGCAGCACCCGGTTTTGCTTGGTATGCAACAAGATTTTCATCGTGTAAAACAAAAGCATTATACGATGCAAGATTAAATATTGCCTGGTTTTCATCACCGAGGGTATTTACCAATCTGTAGTTGCAGGAATAAACTGCATTAAGGAAATTATCGCCATTCGTGTGAGGATAGTAAACATAATAAATGTTGTTCCACCAAGTCTGAATAGGTGTATGTGTGGTAGCATCAATGAATGTGGGGCTGAAAGAGGTTTCATATTCTCTTAAACCTGCATATCTTGCAAGACTGCCGCTAATAGTAACAGTTTCTGTTAAATTGCTTGTTAAAATGGGTTGTGTGCAGGCTTCATCACTGAACCAACCTGTGAAATAGTAACCAGCAGGGATATCTGCTGCGTCAAGCATAAAGTTTTCAAAAGTATAGCTCTGACCGTCTTCAACGATTACAGATTTAACAACTTTATCACCTGCATAGTATTTAACGGTAATTGCTTCAGAGAATTTTGCATAAAGGTCTGTGTCTTCGTTAACAACAACACCTTCAGCAGGCATTGCTTCTGTAAATTCAGCGTCAAGATACCAGCCGTCAAACACTTTACCTTCGGGAGCTTCGGGAATAAAGTCGGAAGGATTAAATTTAGTGCCGGCATCAACTTCTGTTGTGTTAACAATTTGACCGTTTGCATAAAGGTTAACATTTACTTTAGGAACAACGATGTCAGAATATTCTTCAACAACAATATTCTTAAAGTATAAAGATTCGCCGCTGGTAAATTCATCAAGGAACAAACCAATTTGTGCAGAATTTTGTGAGTAATCAACTGCAGAAGCATCAACAATCACAGTTGCGGTTTTCCATGCATCTTCAGCAACAACCTCTACTTTTGGATCAGAAATTGCAGCAGGAGTTCTGTTGTCGCCGTATTTAGCAGCGCCGTTACCCCAACCTACCGGTGTTGCTTGAATAGCACTTCTGGGCATACCAACAACGCCAAACAGTGAGAATCCGTTGCCACTAGCGTACTTGTAAGTAACAGTAATTTTGTACTGTGCGCCGGGTTTTGCCTGGTAAGCATAGTCGTTTTCATCGGGGAAGAATATCATTGTGCTGCCGTTAGAATCTATTGAGTAGTAGTTGCCGGCTGCATCTTCAACGGTTTTAATACCGCCAATAGAATAGTTTACAATACATGTTCTGGGGTTGTATTTGCCACTAACAAGAGCGGGTATAATTGTGTCCGGATAATGGTCATAACCATGATTGAATGTGGGGCTAAAGGTTGTTTTGTATTCTTTATAACCGCCATAAATGTGGTTTTTGCCATCAATGGTAAGGTTAATAGAAGCTACAGGGTTACCTGTGCATGCTTCGCTTGCATACCAACCAGTAAAGTATTTATCACTTGTGTTGTTAGCAATCCAATCAATAGCATAGCTTTGGTTTAAAGTAATGCCATCAGTAATAACCTTTTCTGTTTCTTCGCCATTTTCGTCTAAGTAATGGTAAACAACAGAGAATTCTTCGGGAACAAGTTCTTCAAGAACAATGTTCTTAAACTGAAGACCTTCGCCATCGCCCCAACCGGCATTACCAACGCGCAAGCCAACAAGGGGATAGTTGTTTGTGAAGTCCAAACTGCTGGTGCTAAAGGTAATAGAAGCAGTCTGCCATTCTGCAGCATTGTTGGCAGTAAAGCCGCCAAATTCAAGCACAGCGCTGCGGTCATCGCCCCAGCTTGCTGCACCGTCGCCAAGGCTTGAAATATTACCAAATGCAGCTTTTGCTTTACCTAAAGCTGCCGAAACGCTAAGAGTACCGTCACCGGCACCGTTGTGTTTGTACTGGAAGGTTAATGTGTAGTTAGCATTAGGACGAAGTTGATACATCATATTGTCTTCGTCAGCAAAGAACACAGCGGTAGGACCGTTTGTGTTCATTTGATAGTAAGTGCCGTCTGCATCTTCGTTTATGGAAACACCGCCAATAGAATATGTAAGTATTCTAGCTCTTGCAGCATATAACGAACCGTCGGTTTTTAAGGCGGGGAAATATGCCCAAGGATAATGGGTATCATAACTATGAATTGGCAAGAAGTTTACATTTGCATTTGTTGGGTATTCTTTGTAGCGCGCATAAAGATTATTTACGCCGTCGGCAACTGTTATTGCAGCAACCGGTTCGCCGGTAAACTCTGCATCAGTGTACCAACCAACAAAGTATTTATCACTTGTGTTGGGCGCAACAAACTTAATTGCGAATGACCCACCGGCAGTAACACCTTCGGTTACAGGAAGCGTTGTAGCTTCGCCGGTAGTAGCGTCTGTGTAATTATATACAACAGACAATGTTTCTCCCTCTGCAAATGCTGATACGGATACAACCGACACGAGCATTGCAAGTGCGAGAAGGACGCTAAGTAATTTTTTCATAAAAAATTTCCTCCTATTCGTGACAATATCACGAGTTTATTTTATTATAAATCAAAATAAAAGTCAATAGTTTTTTTGTTGTATTTTTTTATTTTTTTGTTTTTTTTACACAAAAAGTTTGCCAAACAGGTTACATAATTGGTCAATTGGCAAATTTTCGGCGCGAACATTTTCGTTTTCGCCTATTTCCTGCAGTGCTTTTTTTACCGCTTCCTTATTTATACCCATTGTGTTGCTTACGCTGTTAATAAGTGTTTTGCGCCGCAAAGCAAAACACGCCTTAACGAAAGCAAAAAACTTTTCTTCGTTTATAACGGTAATTGGCGGTTCTTTTAAAAGGGTTAACTTTATAACCGCCGAATCAACATTGGGGCTTGGCAAAAAACAACCGCGCGGCACACTAAACAAAATTTCGGGTTTTGCATAATAAGAAACCGCAACACTTACCGCGCCTGCTTGCCGCGTACCAACCGTTGCGCACAAACGCTCGGCTGCTTCCTTTTGCACCATAACCGTAATGCTATCTACATTAAGTTTACTTTCCAAAAGTTTCATTACAAGAGGCGATGTTATATAATAAGGTAGGTTAGCGCAAACACACACGCGCTTACAGTCGCTAAACTTTTCCTTAATAAGCCCGTTTAAATCAAGTTTTAAGGCATCGCCAAAAACAACCTCTACATTATTATATATATATAGCGTTTGTTTTAGAATAGGCAAAAGCCGTTTATCAAGTTCCACCGCAACAACTTTTTTTGCGCGTTCGCACAAGGCAGATGTTAAAACGCCAATACCGGGGCCAATTTCCAAAACGCCCGTTTCGTTATCGGCGGCGGCTTCTGCCATTTTGGGACAAACAGTTTTATCAATTATAAAATTTTGCCCAAGCGACTTTTTAAAGGTAAAGCCGTGTTCACTTAAAACTTGTTTTACCACACGAATATCCGATAAATCCATTGTTTTCTCCTAAAAGAAAAACGCCAAACGGCGTTTTTCACATTTTTATTTTAAAAGGGAATCGCGAAGTTTTTTGCTGTGTTTCATTTCAGCAGTAAAATTAAGCACAAATGTATAAAGCGATTCACAAGCGGCGGTTTGTTCTTTAAGTGTGGTGAGCTGTTCAGCATTTCCGTAAACCGAAGCCGAAAGCAGCGCAACCACAAGCGCACCGGTTTCGCTGTCAGACGCAACAAACACATCAGTCATGGCATCGTAAAACTTTTTAACGGCTTTTTTGTTGCCACCGCCAAGCATTTCTTTAACAGAGGGTATAAAATATTCCTTGCAAAACTGCACAGGCAAATATTTGCCCTTTTCGGCAACAAAGTTTTTGTAATTTTCTTTGTGAACAGGGAATATGGCAAGAAGTTTTTGGGTTAAACCGCCAACACCAACCTTTTCGCCCTTTAGTTCATCGGGCAAAGCAACTTGGTTTGCGGTTGGTTTTGCCTTTTTAATACCCAACTTTGTTTTTAAAGTGCTTACAAAGTCAATAGCAACACTTTCAATATCTTTTTCGGTTTGTGTTTCGTCAAAAAGGTAAGCCGAAACCAAACTTTCGTTTAAGTAAAGTTCGTAAACCTTTTTTGCTTCGTTATAAACAAACTTAACCTGTTTGTCTTCGCAAACAAAAACACCGTCAGTTTCGCTAAAACCGTTTTCCTTTAAAAAGGGAAGCATATATTCGGTAAGTTTTTCGTAATACATTATAATACCACCAAGTTTTTTATTTTTCATAAGTATAACATTAAATTCAAAAATTATCAAGAAGAAAAAAGCGGTTGTTTCCAACCGCTTTTTTCATTATTCTTTGTTTTCTTCTATTATTTTGGTTGCGAGCGCTGCAGGTACTTCTTCGTAGCGTTCAAATGTTAGTGTAAACACCGCAGTACCGCCGGTTATTGAGCGCATTGCCGTTGCAAAATCTGCCATTTCGGCTATTGGTGCTTCGCCAACAATTTCTTGCATTTTATTTGCAAGTGGGTTCATGCCAATAATTCTGCCGCGGCGCTTGTTAATTTCGCCAATAATATCGCCAAGTTGGTCGTCGGGTGCGGTTACCTGCAATTTGCCAAACGGTTCAAGCAAAACGGGGCGGCATTTCGGAATACCGTCTTTAAACGCAAGTGACGCCGCAGTTTTAAAGGACATTTCCGAAGAATCAACAGGGTGGTAAGAGCCGTCGTAAAGTGTGGCTTTAATGCCAACCATTGGGAAACCGGCTAAAACGCCCTTTGTAACGCTGTCGCGCAAGCCCTTTTCAACTGCAGGGAAGAAGTTTTTAGGAACAGCGCCGCCAACAACCCTTTCTGCAAATATTAGTTCATCGCCATCATACGGTTCAAACTCAATCCAAACATCGCCGAACTGACCGTGACCGCCCGATTGCTTTTTGTACCTGCCCTGAACCTGAGCCGACTGGCGAATTGTTTCACGGTAAGCAACCTTGGGTTTTTGCAAACGCACCTTTACGCCAAACTTGGTGGCAAGACGCGCCATAACAACATCAATATGCTGTTCGCCAAGCCCCGAAATAACACTTTCCAATGTTTCCTTATTATATTTAAAGGAAATCGTTGGGTCTTCTTCGGCAATACGGTTAATGCCCTGGGCAACCTTTTCTTCTTCGCCCTTGTTTTGAGGGTAAACCGCCATCGTTAGACAAGGTTTCGGGAACTCTGCCATTTTGCAAACAATTCCGCCCTGCGATAATGTATCGCCCGTTTTAACATCGCCAAGTTTTGCGGCACAGCCAATATCCCCGGCAGTTATTACTTCGGCGTCTTCCTGTTTGCCGGCTTTTATGTACATAACCTTGCCAAGTTTTTCTTCTTCGCCGGTGCGGTTGTTTTTAAGTTTCATATCGCCTTTAACTTCGCCACAAAGCACCTTAAAGTAAGAAAGTTTGCCAACAAACGGGTCGGCAACCGTTTTAAACACCAAAAGCGCAGGCGCGCCGGCGTTATCGTAAGCGTGTTTACCGTCTTCGGTTTCGTATTCACATTCATCAGCCGACGGCATAACATTAAACAAAATGTCACCGCACATTTTTACGGCGTCACCGCTTGCCTGCACACCGCAGAACACCGGCCAAAGTTCACCGCTTTTAACACCCTTTTTAATTGCGCCTTCAATTTCTTCGCTTGTAAAGGGGGTGCCCTCAAAATATTTTTCCATTAACTCTTCGTCAATACTTGCAACGGCTTCAAGCATTAGTTCGTGAAGTTTCTTTGCTTCGTCGCTTGCCTCAAAAACCGTTTCTTTAGCGTTAATGCCATCGTATTTATACGCCTTGTTTTCAATTAGGTTCCAATACCCCGTTACCGCTTCGCTTTCAACAAGCGGAACAACAACAGGGCAAATAGCAGGGCCGTAGTTTGCGGTTAAAGCCGAAACAACGCGGTAATAGTGCGCGTGGGTAGAATTAAGTTTACCAACAAAAAACGCAATTGCCTTGTTTTGTTCGCGAAGACGCGCCACGCTTTGCTTTGCGCCTTCGGTAAGGCCCGATTTACCCGAAATAACAACCAAACCGCCGTCAGCCGCCGAAACGGCGCTGCAAACTTCACCGGCATAGTCAAAAAGGCCCGGAGTGTCAAGCAAATTTATTTTTAAACCGTTTGCTTCCAAAGGATAAACGGAAGTGTAAATACTTGTACCGCGTTTCTTTTCTTCGGCGTCAAAATCCATAACTGTTGTGCCGTCTTCGGTGCGGCCGATTCTATCGGTCTTGGAATAAGAATAAAACAACGCATCGGCAAGGGTGGTTTTACCGCTTGATGCGTGGCCAAGCAATGCAATATTCTTAATTTCCTGCGTTTTATACTGTTTCATTTTATAGCGCTCCTTTACAGGTTTTCATTTAAGCAGATTATAGCACACTTTTTTGTTATATTCAACATATATTTTAAACTTTTCCCTTATTTTTTGTTAATAACTAACATTTTTCGGGTTGTAACCGCTTTGTAATCAAACTGTAATCAAATTGATGTAGAATTGCGAATATTTTTTGTATATAATTTAATTAGAAAGAGGTGAAGCTATATGAAAAAAATTATATCGGTTTTATTGGTGTTATCTTTATTGCTTTGTGCTGGTATGGCTTCGCTTTCCGTTCAAGGTGAAGAAAGCGGTTTAGCGGTTACTCACGAACAAAAAATTACCGCTTCGCGTTTTGAAACAATGCTTAACAACAACTTCGCCTTTGGCAACGATTTTAACAGCGTTTCAAAGTTAATTGACGCGGCAACAATTTCGCTTTTGCCGCACGCCGAAAACGGCACGCTTAAAAACCATGTTATTGCCGATTTTGTGAACAATATGTACGGCCTTGATGTTCTTTTAATGGCCGACAGCGATAAACAACCGCTAAACGCAAACGGTGTATACCAAATTATACCAAAAGGTTTTTCTAAATATAACCACACGGTAACCGAATTTTACATCCACGCCGATGAAACCATTACGGTTTATTCAAACGCGGTGGCCGAGGGCGAAGAAAACCAACCGTTTATTGCAATTTCTCGCTTTGCGAAAAACGAAAACAGCGTTTTTGGTTTTACACTTCTCTCTTGCGAAATTTTAATAAACGAATAAAAGAAAGCCCTGCGAAAGCAGGGTTTTTTGAGTGATATTGTGAGACAAGTCTCACAGTTATATTTTGCCTTACGGCAAAGTGATATTAAAACCTGCAGTTTTAGTGGTATTATATCCGCCTCTAAAACTCGCGAAGCGAATACCACTTGGGCAAAGCCCAAATAACACTGCGGAGCAATAAAACTCGCCTTTTGGCGAATATAACTGAAAAACCACTTCCTATAAGGAAGTGGTTTTTCTTTTAAGGGGTTTGAGGAGATTTGCAAAGGAAATTGCGGACTTCCTTTGCAAGTTTAATATACCACCCTTTTATGAATTTTATTTGAACAAATTTTAACAAGTATAAAAATTTTATTTTCGTCAACAATTTTTATGGAGGCGAAAATAATGAAACACTATAAATCAAAAACCGCAAAATTTTTTAACGGCAGCGGCTTTTACTTGGTACTTGCGCTTTGTATGGTTGCCATTGGCTTTGCGGCGTATAGCGCGTACGACGCAGTACGGCTTGACGACCCGCCAAAAAACAACCCAACCAAGCAAGAAATCAAAAACGAAATAAAGGAAGTTCCGCAAACAGAAGAAATTAAAGAAACCGCACCTGCCGAAACCAAAACCGAAGAAAAATATTACCTTGCCCCAATAAATAATGGCGCAACGGCAAAACCGTGGTCAAACGAAACCTTGCAGTTTTCTTTAACGCTTGGCGATATGCGAATACACCTTGGCACCGATATTGTTCCGCTTGATAACAAAGAGGTTTATTCGGTGTTTTCCGGGGTTGTTTTGGCGGTAGACGAAAACACCGAACTTGGAAAGGTTGTGTCTATTGACCATGCCGACGGAATTGTTGTGCGTTACTGCGGTTTAACAGGCATTACCGTAAAAACGGGCGACAGCGTTACAGCAGGGCAAAAACTTGGTGAAGTCGGTATTGTAACAAACGAATGTGCAGATGAAGAACATTTGCACATTGAAGTTTTAAAAGACGGCGAACAAATTAACCCGGCAACAATTTTACCGCTAAATTAAAAAGATGGAACATTTCTGTTCCATCTTTTCACTTTCTGTGGTATTTATAATAAACAACAAAGCTTTGCTTTTCGCCGTTTAAGGTGTTTATTCCCGAAACGGTAATTCCGTTGCCCGAAAGAAGCGTGTAGCAGTCGGTTGTGTCGGCATTTCCCTTAAACACATCGGTTTCACCGCACATAATTGTAATTACTCCGTCTATCAGGGCTATTCTTCCGCTTTTGCCAACAATTTTCTCGCTAACACCGCCGTTTTGGTCAGTCACACGGCGTGTTACATACTTTACTTCTTGACCGTTTAGCGATAAAACCGTTTTGTTTTGTTTCTTTTTAAAAAGGTTAAACATTTATTCACCCGCTAAACGCTTTGCAAAATCGGCAAGTTCATTATCGCTGTAAAATTCAAGGGTAATTGTGCCTTTTTGTTTGCCGGTTGACTTTATTTTAACCTTGCGGTGAAGCGCCTGTTTTAAAGACAACGAAACCTCGGCATAAAAATGGTTTTCCGCCGTTTCTTTCTTTGGTTCCTTTTCTTTTTTGTTAGCAAGGCCTTCAAGCATTCTTACCGAAGCGCCGCTTTTTGCCAAAGCAAACATTGTTTTTTGCTGTGCAGGGTCTTTTGCAGAAAGAAGCGCCCTTGCATGACCTGCCGAAATTTCGCCCCCGCGAAGCGCAAACAAAATTTCTTCGGGCAAATTAAGTAAACGAACGGCGTTTGCCACCGCAGTTCTTGATTTCCCAACCTTTTCGGCAACCTGTTCTTGCGTTAAGTTAAAACTTTCCATTAAGTTTTTATAACCAAGCGCTTCTTCGTAAGCGTTAAGGTCTTCGCGTTGTAGGTTTTCAATTAAAGCAACTTCCGCGCCGGCAAGTTCGCCAAGTTCTTTTATAATTACCGGCACTTTGGTAAGCCCTGCAATACGGCAGGCGCGCCAACGCCTTTCACCTGCAACAATTTCGTAAACACCGTTTAATTTCGGGCGCACAACAATAGGTTGCAAAAGGCCGTGCTTTTCAATACTTTCGGCAAGTGTATTTAAACTTTCTTGGTCAAAATCTTTTCTTGGTTGGTTAGCGTTGGGTTCAATTTCGCGAATGTTTAGTTCCACCGCACCCTTGCTGTCCATTGCGTTTTCGTCTAAAAGAGCGTCAAGCCCCTTTCCTAAACCGCCTATTTTAAAAGCCATAATTCTTCTCCTTACTTATTTCTCTTAACAAATTCTTTTGCAAGTTTGTTGTACGCATCTGCGCCCTTGCTTCTTTTGTCGTAATACTGAATTGGCATACCAAAACTTGGCGCTTCGCTTAACCTTACACCGCGCGGAATTGGGGTTGAATAAAGTTTAAGCGCAAAATATTTTTTAATTTCGTTTACAACCTGGTGGGTAAGGTTTAACCTTCCGTCGTACATAGTTAGCACAACACCCTCAAGTTCTAAACTGTCGTTATAAAGGCGTTTTATTTGCCTTACGGTTGAAATAAGCTGCGAAAGCCCTTCCATTGCGTAATATTCGCACTGAATTGGCACCATAAAGGTATCAGAAGCGCAAAGCGAGTTAATTGTTATAAGCCCAAGCGACGGCGGACAGTCAATAAAAATAAAATCATAATCTTCGCGCAAAATCGCCAAAGCCAATTTTAGTTTTTCGTGGCGTTTTTCGGTGTTCGCCAGTTCAATTTCGGCAGCAGCAAGGTCCATGCTGGCGGGAATTATATCAACATTTTTAAATTTTGTATGTATAACCGCCTGTTCGGCTTTAGCGCCGCCCACCAAAAGATTATAACTTGAAAAGGTTACTTCCTTTTTGTTAATACCAAAACCGCTTGTTGTGTTTCCTTGGGGGTCGGCATCAATAAGCAAAACCTTTTTACCCAAAAGCCCAACACCTGCGGCCAAATTAACCGCCGTTGTGGTTTTGCCAACACCGCCCTTTTGGTTTACAACAGAAATTATTTTCCCCATTTTTCACTCTCCGAAAAATCTTATTAAATGTATTATACCAAAAAATCATAATAATTACAATCAATATTTGAAATCTTAAAGATTTTGTGTTATAATTAAAAAAACCTTAATTTTGGAGGCGTCATGGTAATGAAAAGGGCGGTTTGCCTTGTTTTAATTTTTATAATGCTTATAACCTTTTGTGCCTGTGGCGAAAAAGATTATTTAAAATCAAAAGACGGCGATTTAGTTGTAACACTGCCCGAAAAAGAAGAAACCGATGTTGACATTGATTCTCGCGGCATTTATTCCGATTCACTTATTGTTGGGTACTGGGACCTTATAAAAATTACCGATGATAATAAAACCGTAACCTACGAAGATTCCTATTATGTTTTTGACGGTAGCGGCAAATACAAACTTGTTGTTGGCGATGAATCGCGTTCGGGCAGGTTTGATATGACCGATAAAATAATAACCTTAAGCAACACCCGTCTTTACTATTCCGTTACCACCGATACTTTGGAACTTCGCACCAACTTGGGCAAAGTGCACCACCTTGTAAGGCGAAAAGAAGAACCAGAGCAGTAATTTTTAGGTTTTTTCCTTTGCTTTAAAAATAAAACTTGCCAAAACGCCTGCCACTATTGCAGCGGTTATTCCTGCAGCGGCGGCGGTTAAAGGCCCTGTTAATGCACCAATTAAGCCGTTCTGCAGAACGGCTTTTTTTGTTCCCGTTGCCATTAGGTGACCAAAACCCGAAAGCACCACCGTTGCACCGCAGCCGGCAAAATCAACAAGCGGTCCGTAAATTCCTGCCGCGCTTAAAATTACACCGCCAACAACATAGCCCACCAAAATTCTTGCAGGGGTTAGTTTTGTAAGGTCAATAAAAAGTTGGCCAATAACACAAATAATTCCGCCAACCAAAAACGCTATTATATATTCTAACATAAAAATCACCGTCATTATTTTTTGACGGTGATTTGTTTTTATTCTATTTTTTTATTTTTTCTAAATATTCTTTGTATTTTTGTTCGTTTTTGTTGTCTTTAGGAACATAATACTTGCGGTTTTTAAGGGCGTCGGGCAAATATTGTTGTTTTACATAACCGTTTTCATATTCGTGGGGGTATAAATAGTGTTGCCCTTTAATTAGCGCGTCTTCGCCGTCGTAATGTTTGTTTTGTAAATGGCGCGGCACAGGGTAGGTACCGCCCCGTTCTATTTCGCCCATCGCTTTGTCAATAGCCGCTTCGCCCGAATTAGATTTTGGCGAATTTGCAACCAAAATAACGGCGTCGGCCAAAGGAATACGCGCTTCGGGGAGCCCCACGCTCATAGCAATATCCACCGCGCTTTTAACAATGGGTATTATTTGCGGATTTGCAAGGCCAACATCTTCACAAGCGCAAACCATAAGCCGTCTGCACGCGCTTGGTAAATCGCCTGCCGCAAGTAACCTTGCCAAATAATAAACCGCCGCATCGGCGTCGCTTCCGCGCATAGATTTTTGGTAGGCCGAAACAATATCGTAGTGCTCGTCGCCGTCGCGGTCGTACCGAGTAGCACTGTGGCCTACAACCTGTTCGGCAAGTTCTTCACTAATTTCGGTTTTGTCGCCGCTTTGCATTGTAATTAAGCAAAGTTCAAGCATATTTATTGCCTTGCGAACATCGCCCGCCGCACTTTTTGAAAGGCGAAGCAAAGCGTTTTCGGTAATGCTGTATTCCTTTCCGTCTTCTTCCGATACAACCGCTACCGCGCGTAATAAAAGTTCTTTAATATCGGTATAATCAAGCGGTTTAAATTCAAAAACACTTGCGCGCGAAAGTATTGCGTTGTAAACATAAAAAAACGGGTTTTCGGTGGTAGAGGCAATAAGGGTAATATCGCCGTTTTCAATGTAAGAAAGCAAAATTTGCTGTTGCTTTTTGTTAAAATACTGAATTTCATCTAAATATAGCACAACACCGCCAACACATTCAATGGTGTCAAGTGAATTTATAATATCTTTAATGTCCTGTGTAGAACAAACGGTGGCGTTTAAATAAAAAAGTTTTTTGTTTTGCTGTTTTGCAATAATGTTTGCAACGGTGGTTTTGCCAACACCCGAAGGGCCGTAAAAAATCATATTGGGAATTTTGCCCGATTCAATTATTTTTCTTAAAATCTTGCCTTCACCAAGCAAATGTTTTTGCCCGGCAACTTCCAAAATAGAACTTGGGCGCAATCGGTCTGCCAACGGTGTGCTCACAAAATCCCTCCTTTTTGTTTGTTTCCTTATTATATCATAACTTTTAATAATAGCAAAGAGTTTTTTATCATATATTCTCTTGAAAGGAGAAAGAAATGAAAAAGACTCTTTTTATAAAAAATGCTGCGCTTTTAACCGCAACTTCCTTTATTTTAAGGTTGTTGGGCATTGTTTTTAAAGTGTGGCTGGCAAAAACAATTAAAAGCGAAGGTATTGGGCTTTACCACCTTGTTTTTTCGGTAAATGTTTTGGCGGTTTCCTTTGCGGCAGGGCCTTTGCCTGTTGCCGTTACGCGCCTTGTTTCTAAAAGCTACACAACAGGCGGCGAAATGAAAGCCGTAAAAGCAGGGGTTATAATTTCTTTGCTAATATCAGCGGTTACTTTTTTGGCGCTTTTCTTTGGCGCACCCTTTATTGCAAACACCCTTTTGCACGACACACGAACAATAATGCCAATTAAAATAATGAGCATTAGCATTGCTTTTGTTGGTTTTTCGGCGGTAATGAAAGGGTATTTCTTTGCAAAACGGCAGGTTGCCGCCGACAGTTTAAGGGTTTTGCTTGAACAAGTAATACGGCTTGGGGTTTGTTTCTTTGTGGTTTCCCGTTTTGCGCACAAAGGTTTAATGTTTTCGCTTTGCGCTGTAATTTTTGCCGACACAGTTTCCGAAATTTTTTCGTTTTTGTTTTGTTTGTTCTTGTTTTTAAAACAAAAAGGCACCTTTATTTATAAAGGCAGCACAAAAGAAGAGCAAAAAGAAATTTTGCGCATTGCTTCGCCAATTTTGGCAAGCCGTTATTCCACCACCGCGCTTCGCACCGCCGAAAGCGTTATAACACCCTCTTGCCTTGCAAAAACAATGAACAGTGCCACCGCGCTTTCCCATTTTGGCGCGGTAAAGGGCATGGCGCTTCCGGTTCTGTTTTTCCCGTCAAGCATACTTTCTGCTTTATCTTCTTTGCTTTTACCCGAAATGAGCGAAGCGGTGGCAAAAGGAAAACCCTATGTTGTTAAAAACGCCGTACAGAAAACCATTAAAACAACCTGGCTTGTTGGCGCGTTTTTTGGTTGTGTGTTTTACTTTGTTGGGGGTGAAATTGCCGATATTATATATAAAGACACATATATTGGTTATTTAATTAAATTTCTTTCGCCCATTGTTCCGCTAATGTATTTAGACGGCATAACCGACGGCATTTTAAAGGGGCTTGATTTACAAAGTTTTTGCCTTAAAATAGCCATATTAGATTCAACATTTCGGTTAATTTTAATTGCTTTTTTTGTTCCTCGCTATTCTATGACCGCCTTTTTGCTTATAATGACAGCAAGTAACATTTTTACCTGCTTTGCCACCACCGCCAAACTTGTTAAAACCACCGGTGTTAAACTTAAAATTTTTAAAGATTTCTTTGCGCCTGTTCTTTTTGCCGGGTTGTTTTGCTTTGTTTTTAAAAATCTTTTTCAGTTTATTAGCGGGAAAATTTTGTTTTGCGCCGTTTTTTGTTTGTTTTCTTTTGCTTTTTATGTTGGCGCTTTGCTGTTGTTTAAGGTTGTTGATATTAACGATTACGCTTGACAAGATGCCCTGTTTTAACTAAAATTAAAACAGGAGTTGATAATATTGAAAATTAAGGCAGTTCTTTTTGACCTTGACGGCACACTGCTTCCTTTAACGCAAGATGTTTTTGCCGCCACATATTTTAAAACCCTAACAAAAAAGTTTTGCGAATACGGTTTTAACCCTGCCGCCTTTAGCGAATCTCTTAAAGAGGGCGTTTATGCAATGGCGACAAACGACGGAAGTGTAACTAACGAAGAACGCTTTTTTAAGGTGTTTTCAAACAAAATTGGCACCGATATGCACAAATACGATAATGAATTCTTAAGTTTTTACCAAAACGAGTTTCAAACAATAAAATCGGTTTGCGGTTTTTCGGAATATTCAAAGAAAGCAGTAGATACCGCAAAGGCGAAAGGTTTTTTGTGTGTTGCCGCAACGGCGCCAATGTTCCCAAAAATAGCCACAGACAGCCGCATTAAATGGGCAGGGCTGAACCCAAACGATTTTGTTTTGTGCACCACCTTTGAAAATTTTGGCTATTCTAAACCAAACAAAGAATACTACGCCGAAATTTTAAGGCGCATAAATGCAAAACCCGAAGAATGTGTTATGATTGGAAACGATGTATGCGAAGATATGTCGGCAGAAACGCTTGGAATAAAGGTCTTTTTGCTAAACGAAAGCGTTGTAAACCGCAAAGACCTACCCACCGAACATTATAAGCAGGGCGGATACAAAGAAATGGCGGAATTTATAGAAAGTTTATAAAACAAAACGGAGAAGTTAATCTTCTCCGTTTTTTACTATTTCGTAATTTCTTTTTACAACCTTTTCGCCGCGCCAGGCATACGCTCTGCCCGTAATGTCTTCGTTTTCTTGGTAACAGTCGCGGTATCCGTTTATAAACTCTTTTATGTTGCTTAATTCTTTGTTTTTGTTGTTCGGGCAACATTCAGCACAAATATCGCAACCCCACACACTGCCGTTTTGCCTTATAAGTTCTTGTTCTTCGCTTGTTAGTTCGCCTTTTTTCTGGGTAATGGCAGAAAGGCATTTTTCTTTGTTCAGCCCCACAGGGCAAAGTTTTTCACAAAGACCGCAGTTTTCACATTCGGCATATTGGTTTTCGGCTTTAACCTTTAAATCGGTAACAATTTCGCCAATAAAAACAAAACTGCCGTAGTCTTTGGTTATTAAAAGCCCGTTTTTACCCAAAACGCCAAGCCCGGCCACAGCGCCCGCCAAAACTTCGGGAATAGGGGAGTTATCTATAAACGGCACAAAACTGTACTCGCCGTATTTTTCCGACAAAATTTTACAATATCCGTCAAGCGCCTCTTTGCAAATTTTGTGGTAATCGGGCACCGCGGCATAACGGCAAATGTTTTTTGGTTTTTGCTCTTTAACCTTATAGGGAAAGACAAACACAAGCACACTTTTTGCGCCGTTTGGTATTAGCGTTTTGTTTCTGCAGGGCAAAATGTGTTCTTTTACATCTTCAAAACTGCAAACGCCAACATTTACACCAAGCAAATCGCACAATTCTTTTGCGGTTATCATTTTTCTCTCACTTCTTTAAAAAAGTTTGTAAGCAGTTCTTTGCACTCGTTTTCACAAATACCGCCGTAAATTTCGGGCGAAAAAGAATAGGGCATATTGGCAAAGTTTGCAACCGATTCAAACGAACCCTGCGCTTTATCGTACGCGCCAAAAACAACTGTTGGAATTCTGGCATTTATAATTGCCCCTGCACACATTGGGCAGGGCTCAAGGGTTACATACAAGGTGCAACCGTCTAACCGCCAAGAGCCAAGGTTTTCGTTGGCCTCTTTTATTGCCACAATTTCGGCGTGGCCAAGCGCACAGTTTGTTGTTTCGCGGTTGTTTGCGCCTTTGCCCACAACTTTGCCGTCCTTAACAATTACCGCGCCAACCGGCACTTCGCCGTTTTTAGCCGCCCCTTTGGCAAGTTCTATTGCCATTTGCATAAACTTTCTTTCCAAAAAACCACTTCCTAATAAAAAGTTTCACGTGAAACAAAAACAAAAAGTTTCACGTGAAACACTTTAGATATACACAAAAAAGGACTCCCAAATAACAACCAAATAAACAACAAGCATAACAGGGGATAGCGCCGCAACACCGATTTTTGTTTTAAAAGAAAGCAAACTTTCGCCATCATTAAACGCAAAGAAACCGTTGTCTTCTTTTCTTAAAACAATCATTCCAACAATGCCAAAGCAAATCATTATAAGCAAATAAAACATAAAAACAAATTGCATTGTGCTTTGCGAAACATTGTCTTGCACATAAGAAAAAATTACGCTTGAAAGATTATTATAAAAATGTAAAACCACCGCAGGTACAATACTCTTTGTTTTTGCGGTTAAAAAGCCAAGGTACAGGCCAATTAAAAAAGCAAACGGAATTTGTTCTAAATTGCCGTGCAAAAGCCCAAAAATACCGGCGGTTACAAGCACCGCAAAACCGTTGCCATATTTGCGAAGTGCCGAAAAGGCAACTCCGCGCATGGCAAATTCTTCAACAATAGCAGGGGTTATGGCGGTGGCAATCACGCTTAATGCAATACCAAACGGGTTGGTTGGGTTTGGGTGGTGTATGTTGGCACTATAAGAAAACCCAAAACTTTGAAATATACTGCCTGCAAAACTGCTTGCATAGTTTGCAAAACCGCAAAATGCCGCGCCAATTAACAAAAGTCCAATATTTTGTTTAAAGGTTGTTTCGCTTTTAAGTTTAAGCGCTTCGCCAAAGTTTACCTTTAAGCCCTTGCCCAAAACAATATATGGCGGAACAAAAGCCAAGGTAGAAATTACAATTTGCAAAACATTTAAAAGTGTTGTGTCGGTTGCCATTTGCATTAACGCCGCATCAAGCCCTAAAACTTTGGCAAAAGCCACAGCCGGCAAACTCCAAAGGGTCATTATAAACGACATTGCAAGGAAAGCCGCGCAAATACAGTTTACGGTTTTTCTTATTGCCTTTTTTTCGCCTTTTTTTAAAAGATACTGGGGGTCAGCGTAATTGGAATTCATAAATTACTCCTCGTTGTTTTCTTCGGTTTCCGCAATTTCTCCTAAATCCCCAACATCGCCTGCGTCTGCTTCGGGTGCTTCGGGCAAATCGGTAACTTCGGCATCGTCGTGTGCCGCTGTTGCCACGCTTAAAAGTTTAACGCCCTCGGGTATCCTCATTACCCTAACGCCCTTTGCAGGTCTTGTAAATGTGCTGATTTCAGCAACAGGAATACGAATTATAACGCCGTTAGACGCAATCATAATAACATCTTCGTCGTCGTTTACACAAATAACATTTGCAACATCGCCGTAAAGCGCAGTACGGTAGTTTGTTGTACCCTTACCGCCGCGGCTTTGCGGACGGTAATCGCTAATCGGGCTCTTTCTGCCGTAACCTGTTTCGGTAACGGTAAGCAAAATATCGTTATCCCCGCAAATATCCATTGCAACAACTTCGTCGTCATCAGCAAGTTTAATTGCGCGAACACCTGCAGCGGTTCTGCCCATAGCGCGAACCTGTGTTTCTTCAAAACGAATACCTTTACCTTTTTTGGTTGCAACATAAATGTCTTGGTTTCCGCGTGTCATTTGAACAAAAGCAAGTTCATCGCCTTCGTTTAAGCCAATTGCAATAATACCGCTTCGGCGAATATGCATAAAATCGGTAATTTTAGTACGCTTAATAGTACCTTTTCTTGTAACCATACAAATGTGGCAGTCATCGTCTGCCCCTGCGCAAGAAAGCACCATTGCAAGTTTTTCGCCCTTTTGAAGTTCCAAAAGGTTAACCGCGTTAATGCCCTTTGCAGTACGGCTTGCCTGCGGAATTTCATATGCTTTAAGTTTATAAACCCTACCAAAGTTGGTAAACAGCATAATGTTATCGTGCGAAGAACAGGTCATCATATTGTCTACAACATCGTCTTCGCGCGTGGTCATACCAAGAACACCGCGTCCGCCCTTGTGCTGAACACCGTAAGTGTCGGCAGGCAAACGCTTAATAAAGCCGTTAACTGTTTTTGTAATAACACATTCTTCAATAGGAATAAGGTCTTCAACATCAACCTCGCCGGCAACATCGGTAATTTCGGTTCTGCGGTCGTCGGCAAATTTATCGCGAAGATTTAATGCTTCGGTCTTAACAATATCTAAAATTCTGTCTTTGTTAGAAAGAATATCCTTGCAGTCTTCAATAAAGGCAAGTTTTGCTTTAAGTTCGTCAAGGATTTTTTGTTTTTCAAGGTTTGCAAGTTTGCCAAGTTGGGTTTGAACAATTGCGGTGGTTTGAACATCGTCAAAACCAAAGCGTTCAGAAAGGCCGTCTTTTGCATCTTGAATTGTTTTTGAATGGCGAATAATAGAAATAACTTCGTCAATATTATCAAGGGCGGTTTTAAGCGCCTCTAAAATATGGGCGCGTTCAGCCGCTTTGTTCATATCAAAGCGTGTTCTTCTTTCAACAACTTCACACTGAAAATCAATGTAATGCCCTAGCATTTCTTTTAGTGTTAAAATTTTGGGGCGGTTGTCAACAAGCGCCAACAAAATTGCGCCGTAAGAAGTTTGAAGTTCGGTGTAAGAGAACAATTTGTTTAAAACAACGGTTGCATTTACATCTTTTTTAACATCAACATAAATTCTAATACCGCCGTCGCGTTTTGAAGAATAGTCAACAACATCGTCAATGCCCTCAATACGCTTTTCGGTTGCCAAATCGTAAATCTTTTTAACTAAATCTTTTTTGTTTACCTTGTAAGGAAGTTCGGTAATAATAATACGGGTTTTACCGTTTTTAAGTTCTTCCATTTCGGTACGGGCGCGCAAAATTATTTTACCGCGGCCTGTTGCATAAGCGGCGCGAATACCGCTTCTGCCCATAATAATACCGCCTGTTGGGAAGTCAGGTCCCTTAATAAATTCGCAAAGGTCGGCAACATCGGCTTCGGGGTTATCAATAAGATAACACATAGCATCAATAACTTCGCCTAAATTATGGGGCGGAATTTTTGTTGCCATACCAACCGCAATACCGTCGCTTCCGTTTACAAGTAAACTTGGAAAGCGCGATGGCAAAACGGTGGGTTCTTTTAAGCGGTCGTCATAGTTAGGGCGCCACAAAACAGTGTCTTTTTCAATATCGTCAAGCATATGAACGGCAAGTTTGCTCATACGCGACTCTGTATAACGGTAAGCGGCGGCAGGGTAGCCGTCAATGTTACCAAAGTTACCGTGCCCGTCTACCATTGGGTAGCGAAGCGAAAAATCCTGTGCCATACGCACCATAGCGTCATAAACACTGGCGTCACCATGGGGGTGGTAACGGCCAAGCACAGTACCAACCGTATCGGCGCACTTGCGGTACGGTTTGTCGGGAGTAAGACTGTTTTCATACATTGTGTAAAGAATACGGCGGTGAACAGGTTTTAAACCGTCGCGCACATCGGGTAATGCACGGCCCACAAGCACCGACATAGAATATTGTAGCATACTGTTTTTAACTTCGTCTACAATTTCAACCGGCTCAATTTTTGTAACTTCGTCTTCGGGCCAAATTATGTTTTCATGTTTTCCCATAATAAGTCAAACTCCTTTCCCTTAAATATCTAAATCTGTGGCAAACACAGCGTTTTCTTCAATAAACTGGCGTCTTGGTTCAACTTCGTCGCCCATAAGCATTGTAAAGGTGTTGCTTGCTTCTTCGGCGTCGTTCATTGTAACCTTTAAGAATGTGCGCTTTTCGGGGTCAAGCGTGGTTTCCCAAAGTTGTTCGGGGTCCATTTCACCAAGACCTTTATAACGCTGAACATCGGCCTGTCCGCCAAGTTCTTCAATATACTGCGCCTTTTCTTCGTCGGTAAAAGCATCGTAATGTTTTTTGCCCTTTGAAACGCGGTATAAGGGCGGCTGCGCCAAATAAATGTGGCCTGTTTCAATAAGCTGCGGCATAAAACGGAAGAAAAAGGTTAACAAAAGCGTTCTAATGTGCGAACCGTCTACATCGGCATCGGCCATAATAACAATTTTATCGTACCTAAGTTTTTCAATATCAAAGTTTTCGGCAATACCTGTGCCAAGCGCCACTACAACGGGCGTTAGTTTATCGTTGCCGTAAACCTTGTCAATTCGCGCTTTTTCTACATTAAGCATTTTACCCCAAAGCGGTAAAATTGCCTGGTAGGTTGCGTTTCTGCCCTCAACAGCACTTCCTCCTGCCGAATCTCCCTCAACTATAAAGAGTTCGGTTTTGGTGGCATCGTCTGAAATACAGTCGCTTAATTTTTCGGGCATTCTTACTCTGCCGCCAAGCGAAGCTTTGCTTCTTTGAACATCGCGCGCTTTTTGTGCAGCTTCACGCGCATTAGACGCGGCAATAGATTTTTCAACAATTCGTTTTGCAATTTGTGGGTTGTCTTCAAAATATTCAGCAAGTTTTACGGTAATTAGGTTGCTAACCGTTCTGCCAATTGAAGTGTTACCAAGTTTTGCCTTTGTTTGCGATTCAAACTGCGCGTCAACAAGTTTTACCGAAACAACGGCAATTAAACTTTCGCAAACATCATCTGCCTTAAGGTTAGAATCGTTATCTTTTAAATAACGGTTTTTTCTGGCATAGGTATTAACCGCGCGTACAAGCGCGTTTTTAAAACTTGTTTCGTGGGTACCGCCGTCAACCGTGTGAATGGTGTTGGCAAAGGACATTAACTTAACATCATATCCTGTTGACCACAAAAATGCCATTTCGGCAGATTCATCTTTGGCTTCGCCCGAAATATAAATACATTCGTCAATTATTTTATCTTTTTTAGACTGTTCAAGCAAATATTCAACATAAGAACGAATACCGCCCTCAAAACACAAATCGTCTTCTTTGCCAACGCTGTCTGCCGAAATATCGGTTCTTGCGTCTTTTAAAACAATTCTAATACCTGCGTTTAAAAATGCCTGTTCGCGAAGGCGTTTTAAAAGAATATCGTAATCATAAGTTGTGGTATCGGTAAAAACAGAGGGGTCGGGTTTAAACACAACGGTTGTACCGCGTTCATTAGTTTCGCCAATAACCTCTAAATCAGAAACAATAACACCCTTTTCATAACGCTGACGGTAAATGTTTTTACCGTCTTTAACGGTAACTTCCAAATAAGAGGAAAGCGCGTTAACAACCGAAGCGCCAACGCCGTGCAAACCGCCCGAAACCTTGTAACCGCTTCCGCCAAACTTACCGCCTGCGTGCAAAATTGTAAATACAACCGTAACGGTTGGAATGCCCTTTTGCGCGTTTATACCAACAGGAATACCACGGCCGTTATCGGTTACCTCTACTGCGCCGTCGTCAAGCAAAGTAACGGTTATTTTGTCGCAGTAGCCCGCAAGTGCTTCGTCAATAGAGTTATCAACAATTTCATATACCAAATGGTGCAAACCGCGTTCACCCGTAGAGCCAATATACATACCCGGGCGTTTTCTTACGGCTTCAAGACCTTCAAGCACCTGTATAGAAGATTCGTCGTACTTTTGTTCTTCTTTGTTTATAATGTTTTCACTCATATAAGTTTCCTCTCTTCTGAGTTTTAAATACTTGTTTCGTTTCTTTTTAATAAAGTAGCGGTAGAAATAGGGGTTATATAAACCGTTCTTTTTCCGTTTTTTTCACAAACAATAAAAGTTTTAGGTAATTCGTAACTAACCGTCTTTACCTGTCCCTTTTTTTCGGCTTTGTTTAAAAAGTCGCGTGTTTTTGCCATTACCGTGGTATTGTCTAAATCAAAAATACCAACTATTTCGCTTTTTTTAATAACAGTTTCTTGACCAATGTGAATATACATTTATTCTTCAATTCTTCCGTCTTTAATACTAAAAATTTTACCTTCGTTTAGGTTTTTTGTGTTGCTTGGGTCACAGCAGGTTATAAACACCTGCCACCCTTTAATGTGGTTTAAAACATAATCTTGGCGGTTTGGGTCAAGTTCGCTCATAACATCGTCTAAAAGCGCAACGGGAATTTCGCCTGTTACACTTTTTAATACTTCTGCCTGTGAAAGTTTAAGCGACAGCGCCACACTTCGTTTTTGCCCTTGCGAACCAAATTCTTTAACCGAATTTCCGTTTATTTTAAAAAGCAAATCGTCGCGGTGGGGTCCAACACTTGTTGTGCAAGAAAAAATATCTTTTTCACGGCTTTTTATAAGCGCTTCCCTTAAATACCCTTTTTCACACGAAAAATTGTATTCTATATCAAATTCTTCTCGGCTTTCCGAAATTCCTTTATAGGTTTCTTTTAAAAAAGGTTTTATTAGTTCAATATATTTAGTTCTGTACTTTATAATTTCTTCGCCGTTTTGGGCAATTTCTTCTTCAAAAAAAGAAAGCATAGAAACCATTTTGTTTCCGTTTTTAATTTCTTTTAAAATTGCGTTACGCTGGCTTACCGCCCTTGTGTATTTTCGCAAATTAGAAACATAATTTGGATAAACCTGTGAAATTGCAATATCTAAAAACCGTCTTCTTTCAGCCGGACTTCCGTTTACAAGCATAATATCATCGGGCGAAAAAATAATTGCGCAAAATTCACCCGAAAAACGCGACGCGGACGGCAATTTTTTACCGTTTAAATATGCGTTTCTTTTTTGGTCAATTACAATTTCGGCGTCCTTTTCAATTCCTTTTGCGGTAAAAGAAAGTTTTAATTTTGCTGCATTTTCATTAAATTCAACAAGTTCAAAATCTTTATTTCCCCTAAAACTTTTAGCGCCAGTAAAAAGCCAAATTGCCTCTATTAAATTTGTTTTTCCCTGTGCGTTTTCACCGCAAATAACATTCATTTCTTGGTTTGGTAAAAAAACGC
Source organism: Acutalibacteraceae bacterium (assembly GCA_045601805.1). Lineage (GTDB taxonomy): Bacteria > Bacillota > Clostridia > Oscillospirales > Acutalibacteraceae > SIG607. The sequence goes on along the minus strand of JAZSAJ010000025.1, from coordinate 53,508 downwards.
TGTTTTTTATGTTTCTGAAATTTTGAAGAGTTAATTTGTTAACTTTCATTTTTAACAGTTATTTCTTCGCCGTTAAATTCACAAATATCGCCGTTTCTAATTTTTTTACCGCGCATTGTGCAAACAGTTCCGTTAACCAAAACTTCGCCGTTTTGAATAACAACCTTTGCGTGACCGCCTGTGTTTACCAAATTTGAAAGTTTTAAAAGCGAATCAAGGCGAATAAATTCTTCCTTAATTTTTATTTGCATTACTTTAACCTCATTGGCATTACCATATACATATAGTCATCACTCTGAAGCGGTTCAATAACAACGCCCTGTTTAGAAAAATCAAATTTAATCTGTACCATATCGTCATCAACCGCTTTTAATGCTTCGGTTAAATAACGCGAAGAAAGACCAATTTCAAAAGGCTCACCCTCTAAATCGCTTTCGTAAGTTTCGGTAACGCGTCCAACCGAAGTAGAACAGTTAAATGTAATTTGTTCTTCACCAATTAAACAACGAACAGGTGTTGAAAAAGAATCGTTAATTAAAAGAGAAATACGGTCAAATATTTTTAAAATGTCATTAACCTTAACAACAATTTTTTGTTTATAACTTTCTGGAATGGTTTTTTTGTAGTTTACAAATTCACCTTCCATTAAACGGCAAATTAAAGAATAACCGTCAGAGTTAAACGAAATCATTTTATTTCCAACAACAATGGGAACATTTTCTTCTTCGTTTGTAATAAGGCGAATAATTTCCATAAGGTTTTTGCCCGAAATTACAAATTCCATATCTTCGGTGTTTTCAATTTTAATTTTTTTAATTGCCAAACGGAAACCGTCAATAGCAACAAATTTTAAAACTCCGTCTTTTACCGAAACCTTAACACCCATTAAAATTGGGCGTGTTCCTTCAACCGGAGCAACGGCAAAGGAAGTTTTATTTGTCATTTCAATAAGTTCTTTTCCCTTTAAATTCAAAACCTTTCCTGTAGAAAAAGACGGAACTTCGGGAAAATCACGGGCATCCATTGTTAAAATATCAAAAACTGCATTTGCAGCCGAAATATTGCAATTTTTGTTTTCATCAACCTTTACTGAAACTGTAGGGCCGTTTAATCTTCTTAAAATATCGCCAAGAAGCCGTGCCGAAAGCACAATTTCACCGTCTTCTTCTGTTCTTGCATAAATTTCTTTCTTTAAACTCATTTCTAAGTTATAAGAAATAAGGGTAAGTTTTCCCTGTTTTGCAGCAAGATAAATACCCTCAAGCACAGGGTAAGCAGTTTTGTTTGTAACAATACGGCTTAGTTTTGTTACGGCTTCTAAAAACGCTTCTCTTTCAACTGTAAAAATCATAATTTTTTTCATCCTTTCAAAAAAACGCACTTTTAAAATAAAAACTAAAAATATAAGCAGTAGTATTAGGTATTGTCAGTTTTGTTAAAAACCAACTTAAACATATATAAACAAAGGAAAAACAGTGTTTATAACAAAAATAAAAACTTGTTTATAACTTTTAAAAAAAAATGGTTTTGAACACGGTGTTAATAAAAAAATTGTTAATTATTGTTAATTGTGTTCATAACTTATTCTGCTTTTAAGTTTTTAATAATATCTTCAATAATTGTTTTTTCGCTTGGGTCGTTTTTCATCATTTCTTTAACCTTCTTTTCGGTGTAAAGAACGGTTGTGTGGTTTTTACCAAACGCTTCGCCAATAGCGTTATAAGGTAGTTCGGTGGTTTCACGCGCAATATACATTGCAACCTGACGCGCCTTTACAAGTTCGGCAGTTCTTCTTGAAGATAAAATGTCATTTTCGCTAATGTTATAGGTTCTTGCAACTTCCGAAATAATTTGTTCAACCTTAATTGGTTCAGGTCTTGTGTCCGAAACAACCTCTTTTATGAAACCTTGAACAGCCGAAAGGGTTGGAACTTTTTGTTCAATAAAAACAAGCGCCTGAATTTTTTTAATAACACCCTCAAGCTGTCTTGTGTTATCTTGAATGTGTTCGGCTATGTAATAAATAATGTTATCGGGAATTTTAATGTTAAGTTGCTGTGCTTTCTTTAAAAGAATACCAACTTTGGTTTCAAAATCTGGCGGAATAATATCGGCAACTAAACCGCCTTCAAAACGGGAACGCAAACGGTCGTCCAAACTTTTAATATCTTTGGGCGGACGGTCACAGGTAACAACAATTTGTTTTTGCTGTTGGTAAAGTGAATTAAAGGTGTTAAAAAATTCTTCCTGCGTAGATTCTTTACCTGCAATAAACTGAATATCGTCCATCAAAAGAACATCGGTATTGCGAAAACGGTTGCGAAAAGCATTCATATCGCCGGTAGAACCAAGTTTACCTTCGTGCAAAGCCGAAATAAGTTGGTTAGTAAAATCTTCGCACCTAATATATTCAATTCTTTTTTCGGGGTGTTTCTTTTGAATATGGTTTTTAATAGCAAACAAAAGGTGGGTTTTACCAACACCGCTTCGGCCGTAAATAACCAAAGGGTTATAAATAACACTTGGGTTATCGGCAATAGCCATTGCGGCGGCGTGTGCAAAACGGTTTGTTGAACCAACAATAAAATTATCGAAGGTAAATTCCGATTCAAAGGGGTTTAAAGGAAGCGGTTTGTTTTCAACAATTTGGCCGTTTTCATCAGAAACCAAAATAACAACATCCATTTCTATTCCCATTAAATTTTCAAAAACCTTTTTTATAATGCTTAAATAGTTAGATTCAACAATTTGTTTTTTATATTCCGAATAAATGCTTAAAACAAATTCACCCTGTCGCATTTCAACCGGCTTTAAATCTTTAAGCCAAACATTAAAAGAAATTTCGGTAATTTGCTTTTTAAGTTCTTCGCAAACAACTGCCCAAATATCAGCAGGAGAATCAATTTTCATATTAAACTTCCTTTCATATTGCTAAAATATTGTAAAAAACACGCTGTGTTAAAAGTTTTAAAACAATTAAAGAAATTTATTAAAAGACAACAAAAACCGCGTAAAGACAAAATAACAAGTATATTATAGCATACAGTTTTTAAAAATTCAATATATTATTTATAATATATATAAATATATATAAAAAACTTGCAAAAAAGCAAAACTAAAGGTAAAATAAAAAACGGAAGTGATAAAATGAAAATAGGAATAATTGGTTCGCGTACGCTTTTTGTAGATGTTGGCTATTTTTTAAAAGATACAGAAGTAACCGAAATAGTAAGCGGAGGCGCAAAAGGTGTAGACACCTGCGCCCGTGAATACGCCCTTAAAAACAATATAAAGTTAACCGAAATTTTGCCCGATTACGATACATACGGGAAAGTTGCGCCATTAAAAAGAAACGATATAATAATTGAAAAAAGCGATATAATTTTTGCTTTTTGGGATAAACAAAGCCGCGGCACCAAATATGTAATAGACAAATGCAAAAAACAAAACCACCCAATCCGCGTGTTTGTGCTTAATAAATAAAAAGTTTAGGCGCAGTGTTAAAAAACACCATGCCGTTTTTTATACAATTAAAAATTTTTCTGCTGGATATAAAACCAAAACCATTTTTAACTTATAATATCCTAATAATTTTTTTACCTTTCTTTAAAGCGTAATCAAGGGCTATTTTTGTGCCGCTTTTGCGCGTGGTAGGGGACAAATGTTCATCGTAATAAACAATGCAAAATTGGCTGTTTTCTATCATTTCATAGTTGCGCTTTATGTATGCGGCTCTGCCCGAGTTTATTATCTTTTCAGGGTAATAGGTATACTCGTAGCTTTCAAGCAAGTAGTTTTTATAAAGCTCACTTATATAAGGATATTCTGCTCTAACATAAATTCGTTTTATGTTAGGGTATTTTTCTTTTAGTGCGGTTACTGTTTCAAGGCATAAACTATTGAATCGGCTCTTGCTTCCAAAAAGAAAAGTATCAACTTCTTTTTCCACAATTAATTTTTCTATTGTTTCAATAAGTTTTAATTTTAGTTTCTTGGTTTCGTTTATTGTTCTGTGCCCAAAAAAACAACAGGTATTTGTTTTCATAATCTCTCTCCAAAAAAATAACGAATATACCGTATATCTATTTTCAACATTATAACACATAATACAGCCAAAATAAATATACAATATATTTATTATGAGGTGAAATTATGGCTATTAAAAGTGTTTCAATTAGAATTGAAGAAGAAATGTTAAATAAAATTTCATACATCGCAGATTACGAAGGAAGAAGTGTAAACAGTCAAGTGCTTGTTTTAATAAGAGAAAACATCAACGCTTTTGAAGAAGCCAACGGTGCTATTAACGGAAATATAAATCCTGCATCAAATGTAAAACCTACTCGCAAGTAAAAAAACTCTCTGCTGAATTTCAGCAGAGAGTTTTTTATTTTGTTCGTTTGGTGATAGATTTATTTTCTTTTTTTTGTTTATTGCAGTTTTTATTGCAATTTTTTGCGTAAGGGCAGCCAACACATTTTTCGCCGCGCCGTTTTGCGCGCAAAAGGTAAAAAACAATAGCCGCCGCAATAAAAACCAATATTAAAATAACAATTATGTCTTCCATAAAAAATCCTATTCTGCTATTTTCTTTTTGTTTTTAACACTTATACCTACTACCGCCGCAGCCATAACCAAAACAGCAATAAGTCCCATAATTGCTGCGCCAATATTAAGCGTACCGCCAACAATAATTGTGCCAATGGTATAAACCAAAAATGCTACAGTGTAACCAACGGCAAGTTGTAAACCAATTCCGCCAAAAAGCCATTTTGCGCTTTTCATTTCGGCGTTCATTGCGCCAATTGCCGCAAAGCAAGGCGGAGTATAAAGGTTAAACATAAGGTAAGCCAAAGCCGCAACCTTTGTTATTGCCATAATACCGGCAACCTCTGTGCCTGCGCCCTCTAAAAGAGCAAGTTCTTCGGTGTCAATAAGGTTTTCAAGCCCAACAAAGCAAACTGCCAAAGTACCAACAACATTTTCTTTTGCAATAAAACCGGTAATTGCGGCTGCCGCCAACTGCCACGAAAGAACGCCAACAATTGGGTAAAGCAAATAAGCAAATGGAGTGGCAAGCGACGCCAAAATTGAAGTGTCGGCACTTTCGGCAACGGTAAAACTCCAATTAAATGTTTGCATAAGCTGTACCGCCATATTGCAAAGCAAAATTATTGTGGCTGCCTTTACAATGTAAGCCCAACCGCGGCTGCACATAGATTTAAACGCGCCCCAAAAAGACGGAACTTTGTATTCGGGCAGTTCAATAACAAAGTACGATTTTTTTGCGTTGTAACCTGTAATTAGGTTAATAAGCAAAGCGCCAATAAAAATAAGGGCAATTCCTGCAAAATACATTAACGCGCTAACCCACCAAGCATCTTCAAAAAATGCGCCTGCAAATAACGCAATAACCGGAATTTTTGCGCCGCAAGGCATAAAGGGTGCAAGCATTGCAGTTGCTTTTCGTTCGCGTTCGTTTTTAATTGTTCGGCTTGCCATAATACCGGGAACAGCACAGCCAACGGTAATAACAAAAGGAATAACCGATTTTCCCGAAAGCCCAACTCTTTTAAAAATGGGGTCAAGAACAACCGCCGCGCGCGACATATATCCGCAGTCTTCTAAAAGCGCAATAAGAAAATACATTACCATAACAAGCGGTAAAAAACCAACAACGGCAACAACACCGCCAATAACACCGTCAACCAAAATTGCCGAAATTAAGGGGTTGGCATTTTCTAACAGTCCGCCCACCCAGTTTTGAAAAATTTCAAGAAGCGGTACAAGACCCGGAATAAAGGTGCCTCCAACCTCTACACCCTCGGCAATCCAAGTGCCAAGCGTGGTTTGCGAAATATAAAACACCAAAAACATAACGGCGGCAAAAATGGGTATACCAAGCCACTTGTTTGTAAGAATATCATCTATTTTATCGCCAACATTTTTTTGGTTGGTTAAAACCTTGCGTTTTTCAACCTGTTTTACAAGGTCGTTTACAAAATTAAACCGTTTGCGGTCGGCCAAATTAACCGCCTCTTTGTTGGTTAAATCAACATCTTTTTCTATGTAAGGTGCGGTTTGGGTTTTGCCCGCTTGTGTAATAGCGGTTTCAATAAGTTGCTTTAAACCGCGGTTAGATGTAGAAACGGTTTTTACAACAGGGCAACCAAGTTTTTTTGATAATAATTCTATATCAATTTTGTTGCCTTTTTTGGTGCTAATATCGCTTTTGTTTAAAGCAACAACCATTGGAACGCCAAGTTCTAAAAGCTGGGTAGTAAAAAACAAACTGCGGCTTAAATTGTCGGCATCTACAATGTTAATAATAACATCGGGGTTTTCGTCTTTCACATAAGAACTTGTAATACTTTCTTCGCTTGTAAAGGGCGACATAGAATAAGCGCCCGGCAGGTCAACAGCGGTAATTTGTGTTGCCCCTGCAAATGCCTTTTTTACGGCGTGTTCTTTTTTGTCAACCGTAACGCCGGCCCAGTTTCCAACCTTTTCGTTGCGGCCCGTTAAGGCATTATACATTGTGGTTTTGCCTGAATTCGGGTTTCCTGTTAGTGCAATTTTCATAAGTTTCCCCTTTCGCAGTTAGCCACTGCTAACTGACTGTCAAAAAATAAACAGCAATATATATTGCTGTTAAATTTATACAATAATAGAGTTTGCTAAATTACTGTCAAAATTGTAACGCGCGTCTTTAACAGAAACGATGCAACCGCTTTTTCGGCGCTTAATTACGGTAATTGGTTCGCCGCTAAAGCAACCAAGCGAAAACAAAAAGGCGTTTAACTCATCGTCATCGGTTTTTATTTGCCTTATAATGTATTCTTTTCCTTCTTCTACTTCGTTTAATGTCACAAAAACACCGCCCAAACAGTTAGCAACGGCTAACAGTGTTTCAAAAAATGCGGTTAGCCACCGCTAACCAAAAGAAATTATACACCCCCACCCAAAATTTGTCAAGAGAATATTTGATTTTTTTTAAAAACTGTGTTATTCTATGGTTGTATAAAAAAGGGGTGAAAAAAATGTCGCTAAACGCGTCGGGCGAAATGTATTTAGAAACAATTTATGTGCTTTGCAAACAAAAACAAACGGTGCGAAGCATAGATATTGCCGAATATATGGATTTTTCTAAACCCAGCGTAAGCCGCGGGGTTGGTCTTTTAAAAAATGCAAACTATATAACGGTTGATAAAAATGGTTTTATTACCCTTACCGAAAAAGGCAGGTTACTTGCCCAAAAAATTTACGAACGGCACACCGTTTTAACAAGCGCGTTAATGCTTTTGGGGGTAGATAAAGAACCCGCCGCCGAAGACGCTTGTAAAATTGAACATGTAATAAGCGATAAAACATTCCAAGAAATAAAAAACCACATAAAAAAATACGGTAAATAAAAGCAGACGGTTGCCCGTCTGCTTTTTAAGTTATGAGTTTAGAACTATAGGCGGCTACGCCGTGGTATGATTTGCCTTGCGGCAAAACTTTATTTACCGCAGTTCTTGTCAAACGACGGGTTGCAAACATAAAAGTTTTTACTGTCTAATTTATCGGCGGTTAAGCGCAGTGCTTCGCCAAAGCGTTGGTAATGCACAATTTCGCGTTGGCGCAAAAATTTAAGCGGTTCGCGAATGTCGGGGTCGTCAATAAGGCGAAGCAGGTTATCATAAGTTACACGCGCTTTTTGTTCTGCCGCTAAATCTTCGTGCAAATCGGCTAAAATATCGCCTTTTGCGGCAATATATTCGGCTCGCCAGGGAATTCCTGCCGCTGCAACAGGGTAAACGGCTGCAGTGTGGTCAACAAAATACTTATCAAATCCGCTTTCCTTAATTTGTTCGTAACTTAATTTCCTTGTTAATTGGTGCACCATTGCACATACCATTTCAAGATGCGCCAGTTCTTCGGTACCAATATCGGTTAAAATTGCCTTTACTTCGCTATAAGGCATTGAATAACGCTGTGTTAAATAGCGCATAGAAGCGCCGAGTTCGCCGTCGGGACCGCCGAACTGGCTAATAATAATCCCTGCATATTTAGGGTTAGGGTTTTTAATGTTAACGGGAAATTCAAGTTTTTTCTCGTAACTCCACATTTATACCTCACACTCCTTGCTGTTTTCCCACGGCCAGGGTGAATCTACCCAAACCCAGCGGTTTTGGTTGTTCACATCGGCGGCGCGAACAATATAATCGCCGTATTTTGCTTCGTAAGTTTTAACCAAAGCGGCGCGTTCTGTTTTCATTTCGTGAAGCACCGCTAAAGCGCGGCGGCAATTTGGGTGGGTATCTAAAAACAGTTCGGCTTCAATAATAGAAAAGTCGTACTGGTGAATTTTTTCCTTTAAAAGTTGTTTTTCACTCATACTGCACCGCTTCCTTTAAAAGGTTTGTCTAAATCTTTAAAAAGGGTACCGCGCACAAAGGCGGTTTCGGCGGTGTAAATATTTTGGAATTCTTGGTCTTCAATAAAAACCAAAGTAGGCGCCTGACGACAGGCGTCACGGTTTGTTTCGTTTAGCATAAAAGCTCTCCTTTCGGGCATAGCCCAATAACAGTTTATTCGCAAAAACTGCTTTTTGCCACTTTAAATATTGTATTATTTAGTTTGTTGTGTTAGAATAAAATATATTCAAAAAGGCGGTGAAAAAATGGCAGGAGTTTTATATGTTGTGGGTACCCCTATTGGTAATTTGGGCGATATTTCTTCGCGCGCGGTTTCGGTTTTGGAAAGTGTTGATTTTATTGCCGCCGAAGACACCCGTGTAAGTGTTAAACTTTTAAACCATTTTGGCATAAAAAAACCGCTTATTTCTTATTATGAACACAACAAAAGGGACAAAGGCGAACAAATTTTAAACCGCATTAAAAACGGTGAAAGTTGCGCCGTTATATCAGACGCCGGTATGCCCTGTATTTCCGACCCCGGCGAAGACCTTGTGCGTGAAGCCCATAAACACGGGGTAAAGGTCGTTGTTGTGCCCGGCCCCAGCGCAGTAATTTCGGCTTTGGCGGTTTCGGGTATGAAAAGCGGACGGTTTACCTTTGAAGGTTTTTTGTCGGTAAACAGGCCGTCGCGCCGTGCTCACCTTGCCGAAATTCAAAACGAAAAGCGAACAATGGTTTTTTATGAAGCGCCGCATAAACTCCTTGCAACCCTTAAAGATTTTTATGAAACCTTGGGCAACCGCGAAATTACCATTGCGCGTGAACTTACCAAACTTCACGAAGAAATAAAAAAAACCACCCTGCTTGACGCGTTTAACTACTATAGCGAAAACGCGCCAAAGGGTGAATTTGTACTTTTAATTGAGGGAAAGCCCGAAAAAGAAGAAAACTATTCTTTTGCCGACGCCGTTAATTTTGCAAAAGAGTGGGTAGCAAAGGGCGAAAGCGCCTCAAACGCGGCAAAACGCGCCGCCGAACTAACCGGCTTCAAAAAAAGCGAAATATATAAAGAACTATATTAAAAAAGATGTGTGGAGTTTCCACACATCTTTTTATTTGTATTCTTTTGCGCCAAGGTCTTTTAAATATTTTTCTGCCGTGGGGTAGTCGTCGGTTACAACCAAAATAATGTTGTTACCGTGTTTGTAAACAAGCCGCGAAGAAATTTTTGTGTATTCGTTGTCGTTAAGGTTTTTAAGACGCGCCGCCGTTTGCGAAACAAAGGCGTTAAGCGCGTTTACAACAATTTTTTCGCTAAATTTGTTGTTTGGCTCAAAAACCGCCGCAACAAAAACCTTGTCGTCGTTATCCGAAATAGCAACACGCCAATCGTTTAATATTGCCTTTGAAAACGAAAAGTAGGTAAGCAGCTGTTCTTCGTTAATAACCGTAACCTTTTGGTCTTTAAATAAATCTCTTGAAATCATATTGCAAAGTTCGGTTGCCGAATAATCTTTTGTTGTCTTTTTACAAGACGATAAAGAAAACAAAAGCAACAAAACAAGCAAAATACAAATAAGTTTTTTTACTTTCATAAAAATTCCCCTGTTTGTCTTTTTTGACAACAGTATTTTAACACATTTTTTTACAAAAGTAAATACAAAAGAAATGTGTAAAAAATTGCGGTTTTTTGATTTACATAATATTTATATTCATTTTACTGTAAGCAATATGTTTTTTAGAGTTATGCACCGAGTTTTGAACAATTTTGGGCAAAAACAGCCCGATTTTATGCTATTTACAACTTTTAATGTTCAAAACACTGTTCAAAACTTTAAAAACTTTTTTTGGTTACCAAGTTTACATAATGTCGTTTTATGCATAAAATTGTAACCAAATTGTAACTTGTTTGCATAGCAATTTTTACACCTATAAAACTAAAAAAAATAGTTGTTTATTTTTTAATTTATGGTCTGTTTTACGCAAAACTTTAAAAACTTATCAATAGACGGTTCTTTGCCGTCGGGCGCAAGTTTTTTCCAAAATGCCTGCGCTGTTGGTTCTGTTGAAGCCATACCTGCGCGAATTGCCTCTTTCATATCCGCAACCACCTCTTTTGGCGTTACACCGTGCTGTTTCGCAATTTGACGAATAATTCTTTTTGTTGACATTGTTTTTTCCTCCATCCATAACTTTTTGTTTGCAGTCATAACTGACAGTATTGTTATACCACAAATAGTTTGTCGGAAAATGTCATATTGTGCTATTAAAGTAAAAAAGTGTTCACTTTTTGTAAAGCGAACACTTTTTTTGCTATATTATGCGTTTTGAATGAGAAATCATCGTGTCAATAACATCGTAAATTCTATTTCGGTCTTCCGCTGAAATAAGCGACAGTTTTTCGTTAAGCAAAGAATTTTTAACTGCGTATCCTTGATTCAAAACATCGCAAAGAACAACATCTGCCGAAACGCCTATTGCATTTAATATGGCAATTAATGTTTCCAACGACGGAGTTTTTTCGCCGCGCTCTATCATACCAATATAAGTTACAGAAAGATTTGCTTTTTCTGCCAAGTCTTCTTGTCGCATATTTTTAGACAAACGGCATTTTCTTATATTTGCACCAATTGTGTTTAGTTTCATGGTTTTAACCTCCCTAATAGTTATTTTCAACAACTATTAGTATAGGTTGTGGGGTTAGTTTTTAACACAAACTATAAGGAAGATACCTTAACTAACGGTTTATAGCATAATATAAATCAAGGCGTAAAGAAGCAATTCGTCGGCTTCTTGGCTGTTTAAAAGCAAGAACAAACCAAGCAGTAACAGACGGTCGGAATCGGAACGGAAACCGTCTAATTTAAGCAACTTAAATATATCAAACGGGGTAGATTTTGGCGGTTTAGCCGGCGGCGGTTGGCTTTTTGGCGCACTTTTTGACGATGCTTTTTCGTTATAACGGCGGTTCATTTCTTTAACACGCTGTTCTGCCTCGGCCTTTTGGCGTTCAAAGTCGGTCAAAAAAATCCCCCCTAAAAAAGTCCGCTGTCTTTTAAAAACGGCGCAATTTCAATTAGTTTTAAAATTTTTACAGCGGTATCAAGCCGCTCCTGGCGCTCCTCTTTTAAATGAGGGCGAAGCGCCAATAAAAGTTTTTCACGCTGACTGCTTCCGCTGTTTTTAATTTTGCCCACAATGTTCATAATTTTGGTTATATCAATATCGGGGAGAAGGTCGTTTTCGGCAGGTTTTTGTTCGCCTAACAGCCCCTCTGCCATTTCGCGTATGCGGTTTAAACTTTGTGGGTCCGAAAGTATGCTGTTTAGTTTTTCGCTTAAATCTTCCATTTACCTTTTATCTCCCATTATTTTTTTAATAATTTGTTGCGCCTGTTCACTTGCCAAAAGTTGTTCAGTTAATTTTTGGTTGTTTAAAACGCTTTTAACCTTTGCGGCATCACTTAGCGATAATTTAGATAATAAATCTTTTGTGTCACCGTTTTTGGCTGCGGCAATCAGTTTTTCAATATCGTAATTATTCATAATATATCACCACCTTTTATCGTTACAATTTATTTATAAATTTAAGTTTTTGTGAAAGAAAAAAGGAAAACCAAAAAGGGTATTTTTGGTTTTCCTTATTTTTTAATTGCCATATATTTTTTCTTTGTGGCTTCGCCGCCGCGAATATGCCGTTCTTCTTTGTTTTTTTGGAGCACTTTGTTTACCCCCGAAAAAAGCGCGGGGTTGGTTTTTCTAAGCCGCTCGGTAACATCTTTATGTACGGTAGATTTGCTAATGTTAAACTCGTTTGCTGTGGCGCGCACTGTGGCACCGGTGCTTAATATATATTCTCCTAAAATAACTGCCCTGGGCTTTGCCCAATGTTTCATAAAATCAACTCCTAAGCGGACTTGTTTTATTCTATGAAACAAAAAAACAAAATATGTAAAAATAAAACCGACTTTTTTGTAAAGTCGGTTTTATGCTTATTTGTTGTTTTTTGCTTTTTCTTTGTCTTCTTCTTCGCTTGAAAGAACAAAAAGTTCTTCGCAAGCACGCTGTGCAGAAACAAGTTCTTTCATTGCTTTTTCGGTTGCGTCAAGCAAGGTTAAATACATTTGTTTGTAATCAGCCATAAAACCCCTCCTAAAATATGGGGATTATATCCCCTTAATATTTTAGATTATAACCCCCATAATATTTATTGTCAAGGAGGGGTTTTATGATAAGTTACGAAAAACTCTTTATAACAATGAAAGAAAAAGGTTTTTCAACCTATACCTTAAGGGAAAAGTGCGGAATTGACAGCAAAACGGTAAGACGGCTTAAAGCAAACGAAAACATTACAACCAAAACATTAGACAAACTTTGCGCTGCGCTTGACTGCAAAATAGAAGATATAATTGAATATATTAAATAAAAAACCCAACTTCAAGTGAAGTTGGGTTTTAGTTTTAATTAAAGTTCGGGTCCAGCTTTAACAAGTGCTTTACCTGCGTCGTTGCCGGTGTATTTTTCAAAGTTTTTAACAAATCTGCTTGCTAAATCCTTTGCTTTTTCTTCCCAAACGCCTTTATCGGCATAGGTGTCGCGCGGGTCAAGAATACCTGTATCAACACCCGGAAGTTCAGTGGGAACTGCCAAGTTAAAGTAAGGAATTGTTTTGGTGTTGGCTTTAAGAATAGAACCATCAAGTATTGCGTCAATAATACCACGGGTATCTTTAATAGAAATGCGCTTGCCGCTTCCGTTCCAGCCGGTGTTTACCAAATATGCTTTAGCACCGCTCTTTTCCATTTTCTTAACAAGTTCTTCGGCATATTTTGTGGGGTGTAATTCCAAGAATGCCTGACCGAAACAAGCCGAGAAAGTAGGTGTGGGTTCGGTAATGCCGCGTTCGGTACCTGCAAGTTTAGAAGTAAAGCCCGAAAGGAAGTAGTACTGTGCCTGTTCGGGAGTTAAAACAGAAACAGGAGGCAATACGCCAAATGCGTCGGCCGAAAGGAAGATAACATTTTTAGCGTCGGGTGCAGCAGAAACGGGGCGAACAATTTTTTCAATGTGGTCAATGGGGTAAGAAACACGAGTGTTTTCGGTTACCGAACCATCGGCAAAGTCGCAAACGCCGTTTTCATCAACTGTAACATTTTCCAAAAGTGCGTTGCGTTTAATTGCATTGTAAATGTCGGGTTCGCTTTCTTTATCAAGGTTAATAACCTTTGCATAACAACCGCCTTCAAAGTTGAATACGCCGTTGTCGTCCCAACCGTGTTCGTCGTCGCCAATAAGCAAGCGTTTGGGGTCGGTTGAAAGGGTGGTTTTACCTGTGCCCGAAAGACCAAAGAAGAGCGCGGTGTTTTCGCCGTTCATATCGGTGTTAGCCGAGCAGTGCATTGAAGCCATACCTTTAAGGGGCAAATAGTAGTTCATCATAGAGAACATACCTTTTTTCATTTCGCCGCCGTACCAGGTGTTAAGAATAACCTGTTCTTTGGAAGTAATGTTAAATACAACAGCGGTTTCAGAATTAAGGCCTAATTCTTTGAAATTTTCTACCTTTGCTTTAGAAGCGTTGTAGCTAATAAAGTCGGGCTCAAAGTTAGCGAGTTCTTCTTCTGTGGGCGCAATGAACATATTTTTAACAAAGTGTGCCTGCCAAGCAACTTCCATAATAAAGCGGATAGCCATGCGTGAATCGGCATTAGTACCGCAGAAAACATCCATTACATAAAGTTTTTTGTTGGAAAGTTCTTTAACAGCAAGGTCTTTTAAAGTGTTCCAAGTATCAATGCTGCAGGGGTGGTTGTCGTTTTTAAATTCATCGCTGGTCCACCAAACGGTGTCTTTGGAGTTTTCGTCCATAACAATAAATTTGTCTTTGGGCGAACGGCCTGTGTAAATACCGGTCATAACATTTACTGCGCCAAGTTCGGTTTCAACACCCTTTTCAAAACCTGTAAGCGCAGGGTCTGTTTCGGCAGCAAAAAGTTCTTCAAAAGAAGGGTTGTGAATAACTTCTTTTGCACCGAAAATGCCGTATTTTGTTAAATCAAGTTGTTTCATTGTGCTATTCCTCTCTGAAAAATATTTTAAAGGATATTAAGTGTAAAACACCATATTCCCCCATTTTCGTTATCATTATATTATATCTTTGTCAAAATTTCAACAATTATTTTATAAAAAAACCCGAGTGCTTTTTTGCACTCGGGTAAAAAATTATCGTTTTTGTTGTAAATCGTAATGAATATCGTATGCTTTTTCTTCGTCGGTAAACTTGCGAAGTGTGTTAATGGTTTCGCCGCCGTTCCATTTGCGGTCTTCAACATCTTCGGTAGTACCCATAACGGTTACGTTAAGCTGTCTGTGACGGGCTCTTACGTGGTCCCAGTCAATAAAGTAAATGTGTGCAAATTCGCCGCCGTCAAGCACACCGTCTTTAATGGTCATTGTTTCGCTTCTGCCAAAGAATACGCTTCTAAGGTGACCGTCGGTGTTCATTGAGGTATAGTTGCCCGGTTCGTTTACATAACGGCCAAACTGAGCGTGAATGGGGCCGGGATGGCGGTAGTCGCCTTCGTTGGTATAATCGGGAATAAGTTTTCTCATTATATCTAAAAGGTCGTGCTGAAGATACTCTAAATCAAAGGTGTCAATATCATGTGAACATTCCTGAATCATAACCGAGCAGGTTGTGTGGTGGGAAGCAATGCAAACGGTACCGTTTTTAATGCCCGATGCCTTTACAATTTCCATAACTTCCTTAGAAACATCGTGGAAAGTGGGTATCCAACCGCGAGACTGTAATTCCAATTCCTTTTGATAAACTTTAAATTCCATTTTTATTCTCCTTATTATTTATTGTTTCGTTCGTCATAAGCACGGCGAACGGCGCTTATCATTTCATTTACCATAGCGGCGCGGTCTTCTGCCTTTGCAACACCCGAAGAAGAGCCGGTTGCGTCTGCCCCTGCAATAATGGTGTTATAAACATCTTCGCCGTTTGCAATACCTGCGGCGGTTAACACCAAAATATTTGGGTTAACATCTTTAACCGATTTTGTTGCGGCTGCAACATATTCTTCGCCAACCGAAACACCCGTGCCAATAAGTTCGCTTGGCTCGGCAACAATTATATCGGGGTTTAGGGTTGCAATTTTACCGGCATCTGCTAAACTGTCGGCGCAAACAATGGTGGTAAGCCCAACTTCATTTGCGCGTTTAATAGTTTCTTTAAGTACTTCAAAGCTTAGCGGTTTTTCGCAGTGGTTAAGCATAACGCCGTCTGCCCCTGCGGCAACAAGTGACTCAGGCAAAATATCCGCCAAACCGCGCCCTGGGTAAATTGCGTCCATATGCGGTGCAAAAACATGAATGTTTTTGGTGGCTTCTTTAACCCTTCGTATGTCAACAATCGGGCAAGTAAAAATTATATCAACACCGTATTTTTCGCTGGCTTTATCGGCAACAAGCGCAAGTTCTAAAATATCGTCGCCGTAAAGATAAGATTTAGGACCAATTTCAAAAAAAGGCAAATTGACTTTTCTTTTCATTGCAAATTTCCTCTCATAAACAGTTTTCGTATATAATTATACTGTTTTTTTCTATTTAGTCAACAATATTTTCTAAAAAACAAAAAATATTTGTTTTTTGGCAAAAAACTATTGTAAAAATAATAAGGTTGATATATTATATAAAAAAAGGGGGCTTTTATTGTGATAAGTAAAAACGCTTTAAATTCGGCAAAAAACGCTTTTGATATAGAGTCAGATTGCCTTAAAGAAATGAAAAATTATTTTAACGAAACTGCTTTTTCAAATGCAGTTGAACTTTTGTGCAGTGCTACAAGAATTGGCGCGTCGGGTTGCGGTCATTCGGGCATTGCCTGTATGCACTTTGCGCATTTAATGTGCTGTATTGAACGCCCTGCAAAATTTATTTCCCCTGCCGAAGCGGTGCACGGCGGAACGGGGTATTTGCAAAAAGGCGATGTTTGTGTGTTTGCTTCACGCGGGGGGGCAACAAAAGAACTTTTCCCAATTTTAGATATTTGCAAGGCAAAGGGTGTTAAGGTTATTACTATTACCGAAAACCTTGATTCGCCCTTGGCAAAGGCGGCCGATGTTGTGCTTAAACAGTATGTAAACCGCGAAACCGATAAATATAATATGCAGGGCACAACAAGTACCACTGCGCTTTGCATGATTTTCCATGCGCTTCAAGCGGCAATGATTATGGAAACCGATTACCAAAAAGAACAGTTTGCTTTAATTCACCCGGGCGGTGCAGTTGGCGAGCGTCTTAATAAGAAAGGGGAATAAATTTTTTGGAAAGCAAACTTAAAATTGATATTAGAAGAAACAAAATTTTAGAAATTCTTTCGCAACAAGGCAGAGTACAGGTTAGCGAATTAAGCGAAGTTTTAGATGCCACAAGCGTTACCATAAGAAACGATTTAGATGCATTGGCAAGCGAAGGCAAACTTGTTCGCATTAACGGCGGCGCGCTTGTTAACCAAGATTTAATTGGCGGCCAAAAAGCCATAACAAATATGGCGCAAAAAACCGAAATTGCCGAAAAAATTGAAGAACTAATTAAAAACGGCGATACGCTTTTTATAAATTCGGGCACAACTTCTTTGGTGGTTGCCCAAAAGCTAAAAACCACCAAACGAAACTTAAATATTGTTACAAATTCCTTTGAAATCGCGGCAGAACTTGGCAGTATTTCGGGCTTTAGGGTAATACTTTTGGGCGGCGAAGTAAATTCGCATTACAGTTTTACATACGGCGTGGTAGCCCAAGAACAATTAAACCTTTTTAGCGCCGACTGGGCAATACTTTCGGTTGACGGCGTAAGCGACACGGGCGATATTGCCACCTGCCACACCGAAGAAGCAATTTTAGACCGCATTATGATATCAAGGTCAAGCAAAACTCTTATTGCGGCCGACAGCAGCAAAATTGGGCGAAACGGTTTTTCGTTCGTATGCACAATAAACGATAAAATAAGTGTAATTACAAACAGTTAAGGAGAAAAATTATGAACAAAAAAATTGGTTTTATTTGCTTTGGCGAAGTAAACACCCCAATAGAACGCCTTAATATGAAACACGACGAGGGGTTAAAGGTAATTTCTTCGCTTGGTTACGAAGTAATTGATGCGGGTCTTGTAATTGATGACCCCGAATATAAAACCGCCGACAGCGCCGTGGCAAAACTTTTGCCACACGATATGAGCGCTATTGTTGTTTGCGTTGCGGGTTGGATACCCACCCACGCGGTTGTACGCGTTACCGACAAATTCCGCCATTTGCCCATGCTTTTGTGGGGGCTTTGCGGTTGGAAAGAAAACGGCAGAATTATTACCACCGCCGAACAGGCAGGAACCACCGCTATTCGCCCAACCTTCCAAGTGCTTGGTTACACCTTTAAATATGTTTATAACATTATTGAAAAACCCTACCCGTTAAAGAAAATAAATGCTTTTCTTACCGCTTGCTGTGCAAAGAAAGCGCTTCGCGACGCGCGTGTTGGCACAATGGGTTACCGCGATATGCTTTTATACGGCACACAGTTTGAAGGTAATTCTATGCGTGGACAGCTTGGTGTAGAGGTTGAGCCGTTTGAAATGCTTGAAATGGTGCAAAACCTTGAAAAATCAAACCAAAAAGATATTGATGACGGCGTAAAATTCGTTAAAGAAAATTGGGTTTTCAAAAAGGAATGTGATGATTCTGTTATTGAAAACGGCGTAAAATACGCTTTGGCAATTGGTATGAAAATTAAAGAAAGGGGACTTGAAGCAATTACCCTTATTGATGTTGACGGAATGAAAAAACTTATGGGTTTCCCGCCCGCTATGGTGTTTATGCTGCTTGAACATTATTACGGTGTTCTTACTGTTCCCGAAAACGACGTTTTGGGTGCAGTTACCCAACTTATAATGAAATATTTATCAGGCCAAACGGTTCCGTATCTTGAATACTATGAATTTTTTGAAAATAGTATGCTTATTGGTGTGCCCGATTTTATACCAAAAGCCGCAACCGACGGCGATGTTACCGTTTTACCTGCGGCTTTTGGGTTGCTTAATTCATCGCTTTTAAATGTTTCAAAGGTTAAAACGGGTTACGTTACCTGCGCACGCCTTTTCTACATAAACGGAAAATATAAAATGCATGTTTACACAGCCGACGCTAAAACTCCGCCTGCCTGGAATGAATACGGATGGGACGACCCTGCACCGCAACTTCCCAGTTTAGAAGTGTTCCCCGATAAAACAACGGTTGAAGATTTTGCACAAAAGGTTTCTTGCCAACACGTTATTGTTGCTTACGGCGATTATACCGAAGAAATTAAAGATTTCTGCAAAATGGCAGACATTGAACTTGTTATGTAAACAGGAGTTATATATATGTATATAGGAATTGACCTTGGCTCAACAAACATAAAAGCCGCCATATACGACGGCAATATGAAACTTATTGCCCGCGAAAGCAAGGGTGTAGAGTACATAAGAGAAAATGGCTTTGTTGAGTTTGACGCTATTCTTTATTGCGAAACTTTACTAATACTTCTTAAAGAAATGTTTGCAAAAAACTGCATTAAAGAAATTAAACATATTGCCTTTACCGGCCAAGCCGAAACACTTGTTGTACTGAATAGCGAGGGGCTTCCGCTAACCAACGCGGTGTCTTGGATGGACGAACGCTCATATGAAGAATGTAAAATTTTAGAAAAGCAGTTTACTTCTCTTGAGTGCGAAGCCATAACAGGACAACAAGCGGTTTTACCCACC
This sequence comes from Acutalibacteraceae bacterium, assembly GCA_045601805.1. Taxonomy (GTDB): domain Bacteria; phylum Bacillota; class Clostridia; order Oscillospirales; family Acutalibacteraceae; genus SIG607. Next base: position 34,304 of record JAZSAJ010000025.1, on the reverse strand, counting down.
TGGCCCGCAACAAAAATTTTGTGGTTTAAAAACAACCGCCCCGAAATTTTTGAAAAAGCCCACTGTTATATGCTTTTAAAGGACTATGTTGTTTACTTCCTTACGGGTGAAAAGTTTTGCGATATGTCTATTGCAACCTTTTCTTTTTACTTTGATATATATAGTAAATGTTATTGGCAAAAAATGCTTAACGCCATTGGCATAAAGGAAAGCCAACTTCCGCCCCTTTGTGAACCATGCACCACGGTGGGCTGCATTAAAGAAAATGTTGCAAAAGAACTTGGCATTTTGGCGGGTACTAAGGTAAACGTTGGCACACTTGACCACTTTGCAGGCATGATAGGTACCGGTAATGTTAAGGGGGGCGAAGTAACCCTTTCAACCGGTACAGTTATGGCAATGGCGGTGCAGGCAGAAGAAAGCCAAAATAAAAATTTGGGCGTTGCAATGCATTACGGCTTTTTGCCAAACACCCCCGTAATGCTTCCTGTTGCCGAAAGCGGCGGTGTTTCGCTTGAATGGTTTAAGCGCAGTTGTATGAAAGACGTTGATTATAATATGCTTAACAAAGTTTTGGCAGAAAGAGAAAGCCCCGATATTTTGTTTTTGCCTTATTTGGTGGGCACCAACGCACCCGAATTCCACAGCAATGCCACAGGCGTTTTTTGGGGCCTTAGAGGTGAGCACGATGCTTTTGATATGGCTTATGCCGTTATGGAAGGCGTTGCATTTGTGTTAAAGAAGAACTGTGACGCCATTAAAGAAAAGGGCACTGCCGTTAATTGCATTATTGCAACGGGCGGCGGTGCAAAAAGTGAAGTTTGGTGTCAGCTTCAAGCCGATATTACGGGTATTCCCATTAAAATTCCCGCCGAAAAAGAAGCGGCTTGTCTTGGTGCCGCAATAGTTGCAATGGTGGCCGACGGAGTTTATGAAAATTTAGAAGAAGCAACAAAAAATATTGCTTTTGTTCGTGAATTTACCCCGAAACAAAGCGAAAAACTAAACACAAAATACCGCAAATTTAATGAACTTTATAACGCTTCATTAAAAATTGCGGATATGAAATAAAGGAGTCTTTATTATGAGTAAATTATTGGTTGGTTTTGCAGAAGAATCGCTTATGCACGAAAAAAGAATTCGTTTAGGCGGTCAGTTTTACGAAAGAATTTCAGAAGGCGTTGAATCTGAAATAACCGCTACCGCCATGGCTGTTACCGTTGGCGAAGAACAAATGATTATGGTGTCAAGCGACCTTACAAGCGCTCCTGAATATTTGGTTGACCGCGTAAGAAAAATTGTGGCAAACGAAAACAAAGAAATAGACCCAATGAAAATTACCGTTTCGGCAACCCACACCCACACTTCGCATTTGTTTGCCAACCCCGATACCAAAAGTGTTTCTGCGTTTTCTACAACAATATTAAAAGAAATGGGCGCAAGCGATAAAGAATATAAACCGCTTGTAACGGCTGACGATAGCGTTTTAGACCCTGCCGACGCCACCATTTTTGTTGCCGAAAAAATTGCAAAAGCGGTATTAAACGCTTGGGCAAACCGCCAAGAAATGCTTTATGCAAATGAATTCGGCCGCGCCGCAGTTGGTATGTGCCGCCGTGTTTGTTATAACGATGGCTCGGCTCAAATGTGGGGCGACGTAAACACCGCCGCTTTTACCGAACTTGAAGGTGGAAACGATTCGGGTGTTGAACTCCTTTATTTCTTTGATACAAATAAAGAATTAAAAGGCATTGTTGCAAACATTGCCTGTCCTTCTCAAATTTTAGAGCACCGTAATCTTATTTCGGCAGACTATTGGGGCAGGGCTAAAGCAATTATTCGCGAAAAACTTGGTAAAAATGTTTATCTTCTTGGTTTGGGCGGTGCAGCAGGCGACCAATGTCCGCGTGATTTGGTTAGATGGGTACAACCCGAAACACCCGTAAACGACCCCAACATAAAACGCCCCAATGTGCTTTACCGCAAAGCTGACCCATCTATGTTTGATGTTGAGGGTTGTACTCGTGCAGGAAAACGCGTTGCAAATGAAATTCTTTCGGTTTTAGAAGAAATTACCGAACTAAAAAGCGAACCTGTTTTTTACCACAAGGTAATAGATATGCAACTGCCTTTGCGCAAAGCAACTCTTGAGCAGTACAACCACGCAGTACGCGAAATAGAATACTTTGTTGATAAAAATAAAAACAAAGAATCTTTCACCTTTGAAGATACTGCCGCAATTCACGTACATACAGGCACAATTCAAAGGTTTAAAGAACAACAAAACACCGAAATTTTTAATATTGAAGCGCACGTTATTCGCTTTGGTGACGTTGCTCTTATAACAAATCCGTTTGAACTTTTCCTTAATTTTGGTAACAGAATTAAAGCCAGAAGTTATGCGCACCAAACCTTTATTGCGCAACTTACCAACGGCCGCGGCGGTTATTTGCCCACCGAAAAGGCAGAAAAAGGCGGTCACTACAGCGCTTACATTTCAAGCGGTAACGTTGGCCACGAAGGCGGCGACCTTTATGCGCGTCTTTGCATAGAAGAAATAAATAAAATGTTTTCAAAATAGCACACGGAGAAAAAACGAATGGCTGACCAAAAAGAACACAAAATGCTAAAAACATTGCTCCCGCATATTGGCTTTCGCAAGGTAAAAGGTTTAATTGCCATTGTTCTTTCCTTTTTACTGTGGCAACTTGTCCGCCTTTTCTTTGATGGGCTTGAAGTGCATCCAATATTTATGTATCTTTATGGTTTTCTTGAAATACGCGATACTTCCGAAAAAACCGTAAATTTTGGGAAAAGGCGAATAAAGGCAATGTTTATAGCAATGGTTGTTTCGCTTCCGCTTATTGCTTTAAGCGAACATATAAACAGTTTCGTAACAAACAACATTGCAACAATTTCTATTGACCTTGCCATTTTGCTTTTTGGCGTTTTGGTTGCGCTTTTAATTGCCGAAAAAGCAAAATGCGAAAACTTTTGCGGCATAGCGGCAATAATTGTAATAATTATGATGGTATCCCATTCCGACGGCGACCGCTATCTTTACGCCGTGTTAAGAGCGTTTCAAACCGTTGGCGGCGTGTTTATAGCATGGCTGCTAAACGTAGTACTTTTCCCTTACCCTAAAAAGAAAAAAGAGTAAAACAAAAAACCACTTCATACGAAGTGGTTTTTTGCTGAAGAAGATTCGCCCGAAAAGCGAAGTTTTAGTGATATTGTGCCGTTGGCACAGTGGTATTTTTGCGTAGCAAAGCACCTTTTCTTTTCACTTTTCTCTCTTATCTTTTCTCTGGAAACGACAATTAAAGAGAAGAGTGAAAAGAGAACAGAGAAAAGAGAATAGAACAAAAGAAACGACAACTTCCATACTGAAAATTGTCGTTTCTTTCTGGCGCGCTGAAGAAGATTCGAACTCCCGACCTTCTGGTCCGTAGCCAGACGCTCTATCCAGCTGAGCTATCAGCGCAAAAATTTAGGTTGCTATGGTATAATAGCACATATATTACTAAAAATCAAGCAAAATTTTAAATCTGCTTGAAATTCTTTGGCTTTAGTTATATAATACATATATACTTGTCGAAAGGTTGATAAAAATGAAAAAACTTTTATGTCTGCTTTTATGCTTTGTTTTAATGTTTAGCTTCTGCGGTTGCGGTGAACCCGAACAACCCGAACAGGGCGAAAAAGAACCGGTTGTTGTAGATACCCCTAAAAAACCCGTTAATCCTTTAACCGGTGTCCGTAATATGGACGAAGGCGAACAGTATAACAGGCCTATTGCTATTGTTGTAAACAATATTAAGGTTGCCCAAACTGTTCAAACAGGCGTTGCTAAAGCAGATATTGTGTATGAAACCGAAGCAGAGGGCGGTATTACCCGTCTTGTTGCTGTTTTCCAAAACACCGATAAACTTTCACAAATTGGCCCTATTCGTTCGGCAAGATGTGCTTTTATTGATATTGCCCACGCGCACGATGCTGTTTTTGTTCACCACGGACAAGAGCCCTATTATGCGGTTGACCAATTAAAAGAAATTGACAGTTATGTTATTGCCGAAAATAATGTTGGTATTCGCAAACCCAACGGTCTTGCATGGGAACACCGTTTGTTTGCAAACACAGAAACTTTGCGCCAAAAACTTAACGACCAAGGCATTAAAACGGTAAACGAAACCGTAAAAAATTGGCAAACTTGGGCCGACGAAAAAGAAAAAATAAGACTTTCGGGCGGACAGGCAGTTTCGGTTACAATTCCTTTTTCCAACGATTACACAACGGTTATGCGATATAACCGCGAAACCAGAATGTATACAAAATATTATAAAGACAAATTGGTTACCGATGCTGTAACGGGCGAAACCTTAAACTTTAAAAATGTATTTGTACTTACAACCGGTATTTCTCCGCTTTATTCGGCTTATGTTAAAATTGATATGAACGGCGGCGACGGTTATTACCTTGTAAACGGCACTTATGTTCCTATTAAGTGGTCTAAAGGCGGTACATACGGCGAGTTTAAATTTACAAATCTTGACGGCACACCGCTTACCGTTAATGCAGGTACATCTTATGTTTGTATTGCCGATAAGAGCACATCGCAGCCAATACTTGAAATTCCTGCTGAACCGATTCCCGAAATTATTCATATGCAAAACAATGTAATAGAATAAAAATTAAAAGCGCCCGAAAAATTGTTTCGGGTGCTTTTTTGTTGCCTTTTGTTGTTTTTTGTGGTATATTGCTTTTAAGGCGGTGACAAAATGGAAGAAAAGGAAGCATTTGTCTATATTGTTGTAAGCCAAACGGGAACGGTTTTTTCAAGAATTATTAAGGCAGTTTCAAAAAAAGAATATAACCACGCTTCAATTAGTTTTAGCAAAGATTTAAGTTTAATGTATTCTTTCGGTAGGGTAAATGCGTATAATCCGTTTTTTGGCGGTTTTGTAAAAGAATCTGCCGATTTTGGCACCTTTAAGCGTTTTAAAAACACCAAAATTTTGCTTTTGCGAATTCCTGTTAGCCAAGAACAGCTTATAAATATGGAAAACGGCGTAAAGGAAATGTTTGAGCGCCGAAAAGACTTTAAATACAACTACTTTGGCGTTTACTTTGCGGCGGTGGGAATTGTGCACAAACGGGAAAACCGTTTTTACTGTTCGGAATTTGTTAAAGAAGTTTTAGAAAAAAACAACATAAGCGGCGCCAATAATTTGGGCGATATTATTCACCCAATGAATTTTTTAAACCTTGACGGAACCGACATAATTTATTCGGGCAAACTTAAAGATTATAAAAATTACATACAAACAGTAAAAAGTGTATAAAAACGGCAGAATTTTCTGCCGTTTTTTTGTTTGACTTATAGGCGTTTTAAGTGATATACTAAAAATAAAAAAAGGAGGCGGTATTACGGAACATTACAGTATTAGCGGAATGAGTTGCGCCGCTTGCAGCGCAAGGGTAGAAAAAGCCGTTTCGGGCGTTAAGGGTGTAACAGAATGTTCTGTGAACTTACTTACAAATTCTATGGCCGTTTCGGGCACCGCAAAGGAAAAAGACATAATTTCTGCGGTAAAAAAAGCGGGTTACGGCGCAAAAAAACAGCAAAGCACCGCCGTTTCCGAAAACGGTTCTTTTAAAGACACCGAAACCCCCGTTTTATTAAAGCGGTTTTTGGTTTCGCTTGTATTTCTTTTGCCCCTTATGTATGTTGCAATGTTTCATGTTATGTACGGTTTTTATTTGCCGTCTTTTTTAAAAGACAGCCCCTTCCTTATTGGTGTTATACAACTTGTTTTGTGCCTTGCCGTTATGGTAATTAACAAAAAGTTTTTTATAAACGGTTTTTTGGGCCTTGTTAGGCGTTCGCCTAATATGGACACCCTTGTTGCGCTTGGTTCAGCGGCTTCCTTTGTTTACAGCGTTTTAAGGCTTTTGAAAATGATAACATCAAGCGAACCCGAACATTATTTGCACGATTTTTATTTTGAATCGGCGGCAATGATTTTGGTGCTTATAACGCTTGGCAAAATGTTAGAGGCGCATTCAAAAGGCAAAACCGCCAACGCTTTAAAGGGGCTTATAAACCTTGCCCCTAAAACCGCAACCTTAATAATAAACGGCAAAGAAACGGTTGTTAAGGCGAGTGAGGTAAAGGTGGGCGATATTTTTGTTGTTCGCCCTGGCGAAAGCATACCGGTAGATGCCGTTGTTATAGAAGGAAACAGCGCCGCCGATGAATCGCTGCTTACGGGCGAAAGTATTCCTGCCGAAAAGGCGGTAAATAGTACCGTAATTGGCGCTTCGGTTAACCTTACGGGTTTTTTAAAATGCAAAGCAACAAGCGTTGGCGAAGATACAACGCTTGCGCAAATTATAAAACTTGTTAGCGATGCATCGGCGCAAAAAGCCCCCATTGCAAAAATTGCCGATAAGGTTTCGGGTGTTTTTGTTCCCGTAGTTATGGTTATTTCGGCTTTTGTGCTTGTTCTTTGGCTTATGCTGGGCAAAGATTCAGGGTTTTCTTTGGCGCGTGCAATTTCGGTGTTGGTTATAAGTTGCCCTTGTGCGCTTGGCCTTGCAACCCCTGTTGCAATTATGGTTGGAAGCGGAAAGGGTGCAAAAAACGGCATTTTGTTTAAAACCGCCGCCGCGCTTGAAACTGCAGGAAAAACAACCGCCGTTTTGCTTGATAAAACCGGAACTATAACCAACGGAACACCCGAAGTAACAAACATTTTGGGTGACGGCGACCTTTTAAAAACCGCCTATTCGCTTGAAATAAAAAGCGAACACCCAATTGGCAAGGCAATTGTTAAATTTGCAGAAGAAAAAGGCACTGACTATTACCAAACCGAACAGTTTACGATTTTTGCAGGGGGCGGACTTACCGCAGATTATGGCGGCGTTACACTTTGCGGCGGAAACGCAGAGTTTATTAAACAGTTTGCCGAAATTCCGCAAAAGGAACTAAACACCGCAAAACAATTGGCAGCAGAAGGTAAAACGCCTGTGTTTTTTGCAAAAGACGGCCGTTTGCTTGGCATTATTGCGGTTGCCGACACCCTAAAGCGTGACAGCGCAAGTGCAGTTTCGGAACTTAAAAACATGGGAATTAAGGTTGTTATGCTAACGGGCGATAACCAAATTACCGCCGAAGCAATAGCAAAAAAGGTTGGTATAAACAAAGTTTACGCTTCGCTTTTGCCTGCCGATAAAGAAAAAATTGTTCGTGAATTTCAAGAAAACGGCAAAGTGGCTATGGTGGGCGACGGAATAAACGACGCCCCTGCCCTAACCCGAGCCGATATTGGAATTGCCATTAAAAGCGGTGCTTTTATTGCGGCAGATTCGGCAGATATTGTGCTTATGAACAGCAAAATTTCAGATGTAACTTCGGCAATAAAACTAAGCCGAGCAACCCTTAAAACAATTAAACAAAATTTGTTTTGGGCGTTTATTTATAATATTATTTGTATTCCTGTTGCGGCAGGCGCGCTTAGCGGTGCCAACATTTTTCTTAGCCCAATGATAAGCGCGGCGGCAATGAGTTTTTCAAGTTTTTGTGTTATTACAAATGCCTTGCGGCTTAACTTTTTTAATGTTCATAAAACGGGAAAAACAATAAAACGAAAAGAAGGTAAAAATATGAAAGAAACACTAAAAATAGAAGGTATGATGTGCGGACACTGCGAAGCGCGTGTTCGCGATGCTCTTTTAAAGGTAAAGGGCGTAGAAAACGCGGTTGTTAGCCACGAAAGCGGCACCGCCACCGTTGTTTTTAACGAAAAAACAAAAACCGAAAAACTAATTAAAGCCGTAACTGACGCCGGTTATAAGGTTTTATAAAAGAAAAAGCATAGGGTATTTTATTGACAAGAAATTATACAAATGATACAATAAAATTAGTATACAAGCAGTAAATATAATCCTATTAAGAAAGGAATTTTGTGCTATGAAAATCACCAAAAAAATTATATCGTTTCTGCTTTGTTTATCGCTTGTTTTAAGCGTGTCTGCCGCAACGGTTTCGGCAATTGACGAAACAACCGTTACATATTATATTGGCAACACGGCTGTTAAAACCGTTAGCGAGTTTGTTACGGCGCAGCATAAACCTCTTTTTTATGCGCCCGATTTACAGCCCGATTTAGTACCGGCAAACAGTTATTTTACCGGCTGGTATTTAAACCCTGACTGCACAGGCAGCCCAATTTCGCCCGACGGCGTTTACTTTTCGGCAGAGGGTTTAAAACTTTATGCCGGTTTTAAACAGTACGAAAGCAGTTTTACCCCCCACTACAGCACCGAGGGTTTTGAAAAGTTTGATAAAAACAGAATACAGGTGTTTTACCCGCGTATGATGGGCGATACTTTTGTGCCCAATATTCAAAACACACGCTATAGCACCACCACAACCACCACCGATATAGAGGGGGATAATGTTTGGCGTTTGCTTGTTTCGGGCGCTTCGCCTTATTTCTTTTACGATGAAAACGCCGTTGCTTACCAAGTAAAACCCGGCGTCTCATATAAAGTTTCTTTTCAATATAAATACGAATTCCCTGCCACCAACACAACCGAAGTGTTCTTTGAAGTTGGTATTGGCTCAAAGATATCTAACTTTACAAGTGACGGCAAAATGACCGGCGACGCCAACAGTTATAAATATAGGGAACGAGTTGAAAAAATTATTCCTTCAAAGCTTGGCCCCACCGCAAAAACTAACTGGGAAACCGTTGAACTTGTGCTTCCGGCTCTTACAGAAGCCGATTTAGAAACACATTACCCCATTTTGGGCTTTAGAACAACCCATTGCAGCAACGAAGGTCTTATTGACATTAAAAACCTAAAGGTTGAAGAGGTTAAACCCACCTCGGTTGTTTACCATTATTTAGATAAAGACGGCAAAGACACACAGGTCACCCTAACAGACGGTGTTGTTGCCGAAGAATCTTTTGCAATTAACTTTGTTGCGCCCAATACAAAAGATAAATACTTTGTTGGTTGGTACACTGATGCAGAGTTTACCGGCGAACCGATTGCTGCAATAACAGTTGCCGACGGCGTAAATAATCTTTATGCGCGCTACAAAGAATACCCCCAAAATGTTAATGTAAACTTTTTGGCAAGTCACGGCGGTTCTGGAAACCATTATCCTTGGGCATATTTACCTGCCTTAAAAACCGACGGTTCTTTATATGCTGCAAGAGCAAGAATACTTACATATTCTATTGACGGCGTTACCACAAACAAACACGCAGACGGCACTTACTACGAAATGCAAACAAACGGTCCTACCGCTTTGTGGTTTGCCGACGAAGACAATATGATGTATCAACTTCGTCCTAATACTAACTACAGATTAACTTTACAGTATAAGCACAATGGTGTCGGTGACGGTTCCATGGTTGTTTCGGTTGCTTTGGGTAAAGCAAAATCTGCATTTGGTAATATTTCAAGCCTTGGCGACGGTGCGGCAAGCTGGGGCGATGACCGCAGCGCTGTAAAGGAATCTGGCGACTTTACTGCTAATAATACTGCCGAATGGAAGACTGCTTCCATTAACTTTAGCACCACAAAGTTAGACTGTGAAAATAACTATCCCCTTGTTGGCTTGCGCGTTGCAAGTGCCGGTTGGGCCGATGGCGAAGGTCTTCAGTTTAAGAATATTGTTCTTGAAGAAATTCTTCCCGAAGAACTTTCGGTTGTTTACCATTATTTAGATAAAGACGGAAAAGAAACCGAAAAGGCAATTAAAGAAGGCATTACTTTTAACCAAAACTATGCTATTGATTTTATTGCGCCGGGCACAAGTGATAAATATTTTGTTGGTTGGTATGAAAACAAAGATTTTAGCGGTGCGCCGGTTAGCAAAATAAATTTGGCAATAGAAGGCAAAAACCACCTTTATGCCCGCTATAAAGAATATAAAACAGAATTTACACCCGTTTACAATGCTTCTCACGGTGGCACAAATAACCACTACCCCAACGCATACCACCCCGTAAAGCGTTATGACACCGGTGTATATTACAGCAATATGAACATTGTTAATTATACCATTAACGGTGTTAACAAAAACGAAGATTACTATTCGGTTTTAACAAACGGACAGTCGGCACTTTTCTTTACCGATGAAGATAACTTTTTATACCAAATAAAACAGGGCGCAACATACCGCGTTTCGTTTGAATACAAACACAACGGCGGCGGAGATAAATCGTTAAATTTGCAGGCCGCTATTGGCTTATCTAAAAAAGCTGTTACACAAGAAAACTTTTATAAAACCGCGGCGGCTTACAAAAACGCTAACCCTGGTGCACAATCAAATACAATTGTTGTAAATAACACAGACGAATGGAAAACAGCCGAAATTGTTATTAGCGCCAACGGAATGTATCTTGATGATTACCACGCAGTTATTGGCTTGTTTTGGACCAAAGCAGGAGCAAACGATGGCGAGGGATTTTATTTTAAAGACCTAAAGGTTGAAATGTATGAAAAAACCGCAGAGGGAGAACCATTTGTAACGTTTGAAAACTATTCTTCTTTGTCGCAAAACGGGGTCTTTGATACCACCAATAAATATGCTATTGCAACGTATAAAGCACAGTACACTCTTTGGCAAAACAACAACCAAAATGGTGTTTGGGCAAACCCCACAAAACAAGAAAAAGAATATACAATTTATAAAAACCAGGGCTTTATGCCCGAAAATTTCGCTATAGTTGACGGCGGTATGAACAGCGCAAAAGCCCTTAAATTTAAACAAACCGCAAACGGCACAAAATATAAAGTTGCCGATATTAGTAACGGTGTACTTTTAAAAGACAACACCACCTACACCGCAACGTTCTACTATAAAGCCGAAGGTGAAAGCAACAAAGACCTTGAATTTGGTATTGCAAACGCAGTTAACTGCGAAATGTTAGGAAAGGTTAATACAGTTGTTATTCCTGCAAATGAAGTTGCAAGCGACTGGACAAAGGTTACTTTGACCTTTACAACCGATTTTGGCTATCATAATGCCGATTACGCAATAAGCAGTGAAATGTTCTGTATCCCCGTGCTTTCTGTAAACAGTGACATTGATGATACAGCGCGCACAGTTTATATTGATAATGTATCTTTAGAAACTTCAATTAACTGCGGCGGCGTTTCGGTATTAACTGCCGAAAAAGAAGCCGAAATTGGCAAACAGGCGCTTCGCGTTTACTTTAACTATGCGCCCGATGAAAACGGCAAAATTACCGTTGGCGGTGAAAAGTTCAGTGTAGTAAAACGCGGTGTTCTTTTAGGACTTTATGAAAGAATAGAAAGAACTGCCGATGAAAACGGCAACTATTTGCGTGAATATGCCGAAACCCCCAACATTTTTGTTAAAGAAAATGCAAGTAAATACCGCTTTATTGTATCTGAAAAATCCGAAAACCTTGCGGACTGTTGGGCAAACGAAAACGGCGTATTAACCTATAGCACCTATATTAAAAACTTTGATATTAACGACCAAAACCAAATTGCAGTTCGCGGTTATATTTCGCTTTCGGACGGCAGAATTATTTACAGCGATATTTACACCTACAGCGTAAGCGATGTAAAGGCAGTAAATGCGCTTGGCAGTGAAAAAACATATTACGATTTCACTAAAGCTGAAGTAACAGAAAAACTTGTGCTTCAAGGCAACACCAAAGTATTAGAAACCGGTGTTACTGCCGACTGGAACAGCCAAACTGTTAAAATGAAAGCAAACTGCGTTGGCAACGTTACAGTAAAGGTACACAAACCGCTTGGCAGTTTTGTTCGCTTTAAGGTTCTTGTTGACGGCGTTCGTGTAACGGGCGAATTTGTGCCTACCGTGGTAGATAAAGCCAACAATGTTTATGAATTTACCTTTAACGTTGGCAACCAAGCAAGTGTTCGTGAAATTCAAATTGTACGCCTTAACGAAACAACAAGCGGTCCTTGTGAAATTATGGGAGCCGAGTTTATTGGCGAACTCGTAAAAGCCGAACAAGCCGAAACTTTAATTGAATTTCTTGGGGATTCTATTTCCCACGGCGGCGGCGAGGGTTCAAGAACCTATGCTTTCTTAAGCGCGCAAAAACTTGGTTTCGATTTCCGTATAAGAAGCCGCAGCGGTATGGGCTTTGCACAGTCTAACGATGGTGTCGGCGGTATTGGTAAATGTTGGGCAGATACTTATAAAATTGATACCTTTATAAGAAGTGAAACTACACCATATAGCATTAATCGCCAAGCCGATGTTGTGTGCATTTACCTTGGCACAAACGACCACCTTGCAAACCAAAGCAAACCCAAAGCCGAACGCGACGCGCTTTATGAACAAGGAATGAAAAATCTTATTTCCATTGTAAAAGAATATAACCCCAATGCTAAATTTGTTTGGATTACAGGCGGTATGACAAACGGTTATAAAGATGCCGCAGTAAGTGTTATGAACGATTTAGGCGGTGAAGCAAACGGACATTACGTGTTTAGTTTTGATGGCCCCGAAGAAAGCGTTGCCGAACACCCAACTACCGAAGCGCACGAAGGAATGTCAGAACTGTTTTGTCAATTCTTAACCGAAAAGGGATTAGTAAAATAAAAAATGGAAAAATTGTTTTTAAATAGTAAAGCCACAGAAAACAAAATTGATGCAGATGGCTACACAAGAATTACCGAAAACGGAATTTTAATGGACTATTCTGCCTCTGCTTTAAGGTTTTGTGTAAAAGCAAAAGGTGAAGTTCAGGTAAACTTTCATTCAACTGTGGGCGAAATGCCAAGTTTTGCGGTTTATTTAAATAATGAACTTGCGTATGACTTTTTAAAAGCAACAAATGAAGGGAAAGGGTTTTACACCCTTTCCTTTGCCCTTAAAAACGACCTAACCGAAGTAGAAATTGTGCGCAAAAGCGACTGTGTTGTGGGCAGTTGCGAAGCGGTAAGCATTTTAGTTGACGGCGAATTTTTAAATATAACAAAACCCACAAAAACAATTGAGTTTTTGGGTGACAGCATTACTTCGGCAGGCAGTTGCTTTGAAAAAGACGGTGAGTTTTTTACTTCGGCAAACAATTCTTACGCTTTTATTACTGCCAAAAAACTTGGTTTTGGTTATACACTTCGTTCTCGTTGCGGTATTGGGTTTACAATGAGTTACGGCGGTAACCGCGGTATTGGTTACAGTTGGGACAAAACATATAAGGTAGAAAGTTTTGTGCGAAGCGAAACCGCACCTTATATCCCCCAAAAGAAAACAAATATTGCCTGTATTTTCCTTGGCACCAATGATTTAGGTCAAAACTGGGGCAAAACCCAAGAAGAAAGGAACGAACTGTTTGTTCCCAAAATGGAAGAACTAATAAAAACAGTTCGGCAGTATAACGGCAATGTTCCTGTTGTTTGGATAGCGGGCGGAATGACCAAAGAGTACTTGCCGCAACTTAAAAAAGCAGTGGCAAATTTGGGCGGAAACCAAAACGGCGTTTACATTTGTGAAATTACAAGCGGACTAAACGCAGGGGGCGGCGGTCACCCCAATTGTGAGCAACAAGAACAAATAGCAAACGAACTAATATTGTTTCTTAAAAATAATATAAAAACAGGGTAATTTTTACCCTGTTTTTTGTTGACAAAAAAACTTAAAAGTGGTATAATCATTTAGGCACTAATAGATAGGTCTTGCCCAAGATATGGGCAGGGCTTTTTTTAAAATAAAAAAGGAAGTAAAATATGGCACAAAAATTAAAGCAAAACGAAATAAACAACCTTATAAAAACCGCCAATGAAACCGTATTGTCTGGCGGTGGTGTTTCCTTTTTTAATTTTAATAATTTAACTTTATTACCCGGTTTTTGCGACGTGCACGTGCATTTTCGCGAACCGGGTTTTTCTTATAAAGAGACCATTAAAACGGGCAGTATGGCGGCAGCCGCAGGCGGTTATACCGCCGTTTGCACAATGCCAAACTTAAACCCCGTGCCCGATAGTATAGAAAACATAAATTTACAGCGCGAAATAATTAAGCGTGATTCTGTTATAAACGTTTACCCATACGCCTCAATTACCGTAAAACAGCAGGGCGAAACCCTTGCTGATTTAGATGGCTTAAAAGATTTGTGTATAGCGTACAGTGATGACGGACGCGGTGTGCAAAACGGCGCGTTAATGGAAGAGGCAATGAAAGAAGCCAAACAAAACGGCAAAATGATTGTAGCCCACTGCGAAGTGAACGAACTTTTAAAGGGCGGTTATATTCACGACGGCGAATATGCCAAAAAACATAACCACAAGGGTATTTGCAGTGAAAGTGAATATGCCCAAATTGCCAGGGATATTGAACTTGTTCGTAAAACAGGCGTAAAATACCATGTTTGCCACATTTCGTGTAAAGAAAGTGTGGAACTTATAAGACAAGCCAAAAAAGAGGGGTTAAACATTACTTGTGAAACAGGCCCCCACTACTTAATTTTAAACGATAGTAATTTAAAAGAAGACGGTAAATTTAAAATGAATCCGCCTTTACGCGCAGAAGCCGACCGCTTGGCGCTAATTGAGGGTATTAAAGACGGCACTATTGATATGATTGCAACCGACCACGCCCCACACTCTGCCGAAGAAAAGGCAAAGGGGCTAAAGGGAAGCGCCTTTGGTATTGTGGGGCTTGAAACGGCATTTCCGCTTTTATACACTCACCTTGTTAAAACAGGCATAATAAGTTTAAACAAACTTGTAGATTTAATGTGCATTGCACCGCGAAAACGCTTTAATATAACGGGCGATATTGGTTTTAGCGTGTGGGATTTAGAAAAGGAAATAAAAATAGACCCAAACAAATTTTTATCAATGGGTAAAGCCACACCGTTTGAAAAAGACACGGTTTATGGCGAATGTTTATTAACATATTTAAACAATGAAGTTGTTTTTTTAAAATAATCGGAGGGAATAAAAATGGCAAAAAGAACAGATTTAAAGAAAATTATGATTATTGGCTCGGGCCCAATTGTAATTGGTCAGGCAGCCGAGTTTGACTATGCAGGTACACAAGCGTGTCTTGCCCTTAAAGAAGAGGGTTACGAAGTTGTGCTTTGCAACTCTAACCCTGCAACCATAATGACCGATACTTCTATTGCCGATAAGGTATATATGGAGCCCCTTACACTTGAATACATTGCAAAAATTTTAAGGTACGAACGCCCCAACGCCATTATTCCCGGCATTGGCGGTCAAACCGGCTTAAACCTTGCAATGCAACTTGAAAAGAAGGGCATTTTAAAGGAATGCGAAGTTGAACTTTTGGGCACAAAAAGTGAAAGTATTGAACGCGCCGAAGACCGCGAACTGTTTAAAGAACTTTGCCAAAAAATTGGCGAGCCGGTTATTCCGTCTGAAATAACATATAACATTGAAGAAGCAGCAGCTGCAGCAGAAAGAATTGGTTACCCTGTTGTTTTGCGCCCTGCCTTTACCTTGGGCGGTACAGGCGGCGGTTTTGCATATAACGAAGAAGAACTTCGTTTAATTGGCGCAAACGCATTTAAACTTTCGCCTGTTCACCAAGTGCTTATTGAAAAAAGCGTTAAGGGCTATAAGGAAATTGAATTTGAAATGATGCGCGATTCCGACGATAATGTTATTACCATTTGCGGAATGGAAAACATTGACCCTGTTGGTATTCACACAGGCGACTCAATTGTTGTTGCGCCCATTTTAACCTTAAACGAAAAAGACCACAAAATGCTTAACGACAGTGCTATTAAACTTATAAGAGAACTTAAAATTGAAGGCGGTTGTAATGTTCAGTTTGCTTTAAACCCCGACACAAGTGAATATTACCTTATTGAAGTAAACCCACGCGTTTCGCGCTCTTCTGCTTTGGCGTCTAAAGCAAGCGGTTACCCAATTGCAAGGGTTACTGCTAAAATTGCGGTTGGTATGAAACTTAGTGAAATTACACTTTCTAACACCACCGCTGCAAAAGAACCCTATCTTGATTACATTGTTGCAAAACTTCCGCGTTTCCCGTTTGATAAGTTTGCAACTGCTTCAAACAAACTTGGCACCCAAATGAAAGCAACGGGTGAAGTTATGGGCATTGGCTCTAACTTGGAAGAAGCGCTTTTAAAATCGGTTCGCTCGCTTGAAACCGGCGTTAAGCACTTCTTTATGCAAAAGTTTGAAAATATGGGCAAAGAAGAACTGTTTGATTACATTAAAGAGTTTAAAGACGATAACATTTTTGCGGTTATGCGCCTTTTAAGGTTGGGTGTTTCTACTGAAGAACTCCACAAGGCAACCATGATAACCGAATACTTCTTAAAGTCCCTACAAAAAATTGTAAACACCGAAAACGAACTTAGCAATAACAAAGATAATTTAGAAGTTCTTAAAAAAGCCAAGAAAATGGGCTTTTCCGATATTTATATTGCAAAACTTTGGGGCAAAACCGAACAGGAAGTATTTAATATTCGTAAAGAAAACGGCATTATGCCTGTTTACAAAATGGTAGATACTTTCCATACAAATGCATATATTCCGTATTTCTATTCTTCGTATACCGATGAAAATAAATCGGTTTTAAGCAACAGAAAGAAAATTATTGTTTTGGGCGCAGGCCCAATTAGAATTGGTCAGGGTGTTGAGTTTGACTATTCAACCGTACACGCCGTAACCACCATTAAAAATTCGGGTTACGAGGCAATAATTATTAACAACAACCCCGAAACCGTTTCAACCGACTACACAACGGCAGACAAACTTTATTTTGAACCCCTTTGTGTTGAAGATGTTATGAATATTATTGAGTTTGAAAAGCCCGAGGGCGTTATTGCCTCCCTTGGCGGTCAAACTGCAATTAACCTTGCCGAACCGCTTTACCGCCAGGGTGTTAAAATTATTGGTACCGACTGTGCGGCTATTGACAAAGCCGAAAACCGCGACAGTTTTGAAAAACTTTTAAAAGAACTTGGTATTCCCCAACCCAAAGGCAAAGCCGTTACAAAAATTGAAGACGGTGTAGCCGCAGCACATGACATTGGCTATCCTGTGCTTGTGCGCCCCTCGTTTGTATTAGGCGGCCGCGCAATGCAAATTGTTGCAAACGAAGAACAACTTCGCCACTATTTAAAAACCGCTGCCGAACTTGATGAAGACAGACCTGTTTTGGTAGATAAATATATTCAGGGCAAAGAGGTTGAAATTGACGCTATTTGCGACGGCAGAGATGTTTTTGTGCCGGGCATTATGGAACTTGTTGAGCGTACAGGTGTTCACAGCGGTGACTCTATAAGCGTTTACCCAACCTTTAGCATTAGCGATAAAGTAAAGGGCAAAATTTTGCAATACGCCAAAAAACTTGGTACAGGTATTGGCATTGTTGGTCTTTACAATATTCAGTTTATAGTGGATAGTAACGAAGAAGTTTACATTATTGAAGTAAACCCCCGTTCTTCGCGTACAGTTCCGTTCTTGTCAAAGGCAACAGGTTACAGTCTTGCCGATATTGCAACAGAAGTTATTTTGGGCAAAAGCTTAAAAGAACTTGGCATATTTGCGCTTTACCCCGAAGAAAAGAAACGCTGGTATGTTAAAGTTCCTGTGTTCTCGTTTAATAAAATAAGCGGGTTAGACGCTTACCTTTCGCCCGAAATGAAGTCAACGGGCGAAGCCATTGGTTACGATGATAAACTTAACCGCGCGCTTTATAAAGCACTTCAGGCATCGGGCATGAAACTTCAAAATTACGGCACAGTTCTTGCAACCATTGCCGATAAAGACAAAGACGAAGCGCTGCCTTTAATCCGCCGTTTTTATAACCTTGGCTTTAACATTCAGGCAACCGCAGGTACTGCAAAATTCTTAAAAGAAAACGGAATTCGTACCCATGTGCTTAAAAAGATTAGCGAAGGCAGTGAAGAAATTCCCACCGCACTTCGCCAAGGCCACATTGCTTATGTTATTAACACACGCGATGTAAGTTCACAAGGCACCGAAAGTGATGGTTACGAAATTAGAACACTTTCAACCGAAAACAACATTACAATGTTTACAACCCTTGACACAGTTAATGTTTTGCTTGATGTTTTAGAAGAAACAACACTTTGCGTTTCTACCATAGATGCATAAAGGAAATTTATAATGAAACAACTTAAATTCCAAATTACACAAAACATTTCATTAACCGAAAATGTTTATGAAATGATACTTAGTGGCGACACTTCGGGAATTAAAGCCGGTCAGTTTGTTAATATTTTAATTGACGGGCTTTACTTGCGCCGTCCTATTTCGGTTTGCGATGTAAACGAAAACGAACTAACTTTGGTTTACAAAGTGGTGGGCAAAGGCACCGAAAAACTTAGCCAAATGCTTTTGGGCGAACTTGATATTTTAACAGGGCTTGGCAACGGTTACGATTTAACCCCCTGCGGTGAAAACGCCGTGCTAATTGGCGGCGGCGTTGGTATTCCGCCCCTTTATAAACTTGCAAAAGAACTTATTAAAAAAGGCGTAAAGGTTAGCGTAATACTTGGCTTTAATAAAAAAGACGAAATTTTTTATTATGAAGAATTCTCTGAACTTGGCGCAGAGGTTTATGTTACAACGGTAGACGGCAGTTTTGGTACAAAGGGCTTTGTAACCGATGTACTAAGTGGCCTTACATACGATTATTTTTACACCTGTGGACCCGAACCAATGCTTAAAGCGGTTTATAAAACTTCAAAAACAAGCGGCCAGTTTAGTTTTGAAGAACGAATGGGCTGTGGCTTTGGCGCGTGTATGGGTTGCTCTTGCAAAACCGTTACAGGTAACAAACGAATTTGCAAAGAGGGCCCTGTGCTTAAAAAGGAGGAAATAATATGGCAGATTTAAAAGTAAACCTTTGCGGTATTACACTTGATAACCCTGTTATTCCTGCAAGCGGTACCTTTGGTTACGGCTATGAATTTGCCGAGTTTTACGATATAAATTGCCTTGGCACATTCTCTTTTAAGGGTACAACACGAGAAGCGCGTTTTGGCAACCCCACGCCAAGAATTGCCGAATGCAGTTGCGGTATGATAAACGCCGTTGGGCTTCAAAACCCCGGTGTTATGGCAGTAATAAACGAAGAACTTCCAAAACTAAAAAAGTGCTTCGGTAAACCTGTTATGGCAAATGTTAGCGGTTTTTCGTTAAACGAATACGCCGAAACCTGCGCGCTTTTAGACAAAGAAGACCAAATTGGCTGGTTCGAGGTAAATGTTAGCTGCCCCAATGTTCACGGCGGCGGAATGAGTTTTGGTACAAGCCCCACTGCCGCCGCAAGTGTTGTAAAGGCGGTAAAAGAGGTAACCACAAAACCCGTAATTATAAAACTTTCGCCCAATGTAACCGATATTGTTGAAATTGCAAAGGCGTGTGAAGCAGAGGGCGCCGACGGAATTAGTTTAATAAACACCCTTTTGGGTATGCGAATAGATTTAAAAACGCGTAAACCCGTAATTGCAAACAAAATGGGCGGTTTTTCGGGCAGCGCAATATTCCCTGTGGCAGTGCGAATGGTTTACCAGGTGGCAAACGCCGTTAAAGTGCCGGTTGTTGGTATGGGCGGTGTTAGCAGCGCCGAAGATGTTATTGAAATGATGCTTGCAGGCGCCACCGCAGTAGAAGTTGGCGCGGCAAATTTAATTCAGCCGTTTGCTTGTAAAAACATAATCGCAGAACTTCCCGCAGTAATGGAAAAATACGGCATAAACAGTTTAAGCAAAATAATTAAAGGAGTAAAATAATGGGAAAAGATGTAATTATTGCTTGTGACTTTGCAAGTAAAGAACAAACTTTAACTTTTTTAGAACAGTTTAAGGGCAAAAAACCGTTTGTTAAAATTGGTATGGAACTTTTTTATGCCGAAGGCCCCAGTATTGTAAAGGAAATAAAAGAGCGCGGACACAAAATTTTTCTTGATTTAAAACTTCACGACATACCAAACACCGTTAAAAAAAGTATGGCGGTATTATCACGCTTGGATGTTGATATGACAAATCTTCACGCCGCAGGTACTTCACGAATGATGGCTTCGGCAATAGAGGGACTAACCCGTGAAGACGGCACAAGACCCATTTTAATTGCCGTTACACAACTTACTTCAACCGACCAAGAAATAATGGAAAAAGATTTACTTATTGAAAAACCCATAGATAAAGTTGTAATGCACTATGCAGAAACCGCTAAAAACGCAGGGCTTGACGGTGTTGTGTGTTCACCCCTTGAGGCCGAAAAGGTACACGGCGTTTGCGGTAAAGAGTTTATTACCGTTACCCCCGGTGTTCGTTTTGCTGACGGTGACATTGGCGACCAAAAACGCGTTATGACACCGGCTGAAGCCAAAAAAATTGGCAGCGACTATATTGTTGTTGGCAGACCCATAACCGCCGCCAGTGACCCTGTTGCCGCATACGAAAGATGTTGCGAAGAATTTATTGGGTAAATTTAAAGAATAAATAATAAAGAATAAATAATAAATACGTCGGCTTTGCCGACACCGATTTTATTCTTTTTTCTTTTTTCTTTCTTCTTTCTTATTTATTATTTATTACTTGTTACGGAGGAACAACAATGGAAAGCTATAAAAGAGAGTTTATACAGTTTTTAAAGGGCGCAGGCGTTTTAAAGTTTGGCGATTTTACCGCAAAATCGGGCAGAAAAATACCCTATTTTATTAACGCAGGCGATATTAAAACAGGCGAACAAATTCAAAAACTTGGCGAATTTTATGCAAAAGCATATTTAGAAAAAATCGGCAATAAAAAAACCGTTTTATACGGTCCTGCATATAAAGGTATTCCCATTGCGGTGTCGGTTGCCGTTGCTTTGGCAAAACAAGGCCTTGATGTGCCTTTCTTCTTTAACCGCAAAGAAGAAAAAGACCACGGCGAAGGCGGTGTTTTTGTTGGCTATAAACCGGGCGACGGTGAAGAAATTGTTATTGTGGAAGATGTTATAACCGCAGGAACAGCAATAAGAGAAAGTATGGAAATTTTAAGCGGTTTAAAAGCAAAGGTAAGCGCCGTTTTTGTAATGGTTGACCGCAAAGAAAAGGGCAAAACCGAAAAAAGCGCAATGGCAGAAGTGGGCGAAGAATTTGGTTTCCCCGTTTATTCGGTTGTTGATGTTTACGATATTATTGAATATTTAAGCGAAGACGAAAAGAACCGTGACAATGTTCAGCGAATTAAAAATTACTTAAAAATTAACGGCGCAAAGGAATAATATAATGAGAAGTATTATTGATATTGTTGATTTAAGCGTAACGGAATTAAACGACCTTATTAAAACGGCGGTGGATATTGCCAATCGCCCTAAAAAATACCAAAACGCGTGTAAAAATAAAAAACTTGCAACCTTGTTTTTTGAACCATCTACCCGCACCCGCTTATCCTTTGAAGCGGCAATGCTTGAACTTGGCGGCAGCGTAATTGGTTTTAGCGATGCTGACAGTTCTTCGGCATCAAAGGGCGAAAGTGTTGCCGATACCGCAAAGGTTGTTAGTTGCTATGCCGATATTATTGCAATGCGCCACCCAAAAGCAGGCGCACCGTTTGTGGCGGCACAAAATGCAACTATTCCTGTTATAAACGCGGGCGACGGCGGACATTGTCACCCCACTCAAACTTTAGCCGATTTATTAACAATTTACCGCGAAAAAGGTGGTTTTAATAACTTAACTGTTGGCTTTTGCGGTGATTTGCTTTACGGCAGAACGGTACATTCTTTAATTAACGCGCTTTCCCGCTATAAAAACATTAAACTTGTTTTAATTTCGCCCAAGGAATTGGCTTTGCCCGAATATTTGGTAAAAGAAGCCGAAAGTGCCGGTATGGAAATTACCGTGACAGACAGTTTAGAAGAACAAATTGGCAACCTTGACATTCTTTATATGACAAGAATTCAGCGCGAAAGATTTTCCGATATAGACCAGTACGAACGCTTAAAAAACAGTTATGTGCTTGATTTAGAAAAACTTAACCTTGCAAAAGGTGATTTGTGTGTAATGCATCCGCTTCCGCGCGTAAATGAAATTAGCGTTTTGGTTGATAATGACCCCAGAGCGTGTTACTTTAAACAGGCTTTAAACGGCAAATATATGCGAATGGCTTTAATTTTAAAACTTTTAAAAGAAAAAGGCGAAAACAAGCATAACTTTATAAAAACCGACAAAAAATGTAATAGTGATAGGTGTATAATGGCAACCGAACAAGAACTTGTTCAACTTGCCACAGTTAAAGACGGCGAATGCCGTTGCGCATACTGCGAAAACAAACTTTAAAAAAAGAGGTGGGTAAAAAGTGGCAAAAATTTATAATTCCTTTTTAGAACTTGTGGGTAATACACCGCTTTATTGCCCAAAAGCACTTATAAAAAAACTTGGTTTAAATGCGAATTTGCTTTTTAAACTTGAAAGTTTTAACCCTGCACACAGCGCAAAAGACCGCGCCGCGCTTTATATGATAAAAGCGGCAGAAGAAAGCGGACAATTAAAAGCGGATAGTGTAATTATTGAGCCAACAAGCGGTAACACAGGCATTGCACTTTGCGCAATTTCATGTGCAAAGGGCTATAAAGCAATAATTGTAATGCCAAGCAATATGAGTGAAGAACGCATTAAACTAATGCGCGCTTTTGGTGCCGAAGTTGTGCTGACAGACGCGAAAGACGGTATGAGCGGTGCAATTAAAAAGGCAGAAGAAATTGCCAAAACTACCGAAAACGCCTTTATACCCAGCCAATTTAATAACCAAAACAATGCACTTGCGCATTATAAAACAACAGGCCCCGAAATTTATGAACAAACAAACGGCGAAATTGATTTTTTGGTTTGCGGTGTTGGTACTGGCGGTACAATAACAGGCGCAGGGAAATATTTAAAAGAACAAAAGAAAGATATTACCGTTGTTGCGGTTGAACCAAGTGACAGCGCGGTGCTTTCGGGCAAAGGGCCTGGCAAACACGCAATTCAGGGCATTGGCGCAGGTTTTGTGCCAAAAGTTCTTGATACCGCTGTTATAGACAAAATTATTACTGTAACAAAAGAAGAAGCATACGAAATGGCGCGTCTTTTTGCAAAGAGTGAGGGTTTGCTTGTTGGCATTTCTTCGGGCGCAGCCATTGCCGCCGCAGTAAAACTTGCCAAAGAAAACCGCGGCAAAACGGTTGTGTCAGTTCTTCCTGACACAGGCGAAAGATATTTATCTACAGATTTATTTTAAGAGGTAAAAAAATGAAAAAACCATTAAGATTTTTAGTAAAAGCATTAATTTGGTTGGCGGTTACCTTTGTGGCGTTTTGGTTTACGCTGCCCCCAATTAACATAAGAAGCAAAGAATTTTGGACATTTTTTTGCTTTTCGGTAATTGCCGCAGTTGTTATTAGCGCATTTAGTGATATATTTATTTTCATTAAAGATAAGTTTATTAAAAAAACCTATGTGCAAAAAAGTTTTAAAGAAAGTTTTAAAAGTTTTTCTGCGCCAATTAAGGTTGGCGTTTTAACGGTTGGCGTTGTAATTGTGCTTTCGTTAATTGCATCGGTTATTGGTTCGCAGTTTTTTAATGCAACAAGATACAACAAACTTCTTTCAATAAGCGACGGCGATTTTGCAAGTGATGTTGCCGAAATAACAATGGAGCAAATTCCCGTTGTTGACCGCGACACCGCAATGCGCCTTGGTCAGCGTAAACTTGGCGAAATGGCAGATTTGGTTTCGCAGTTTGAAATTTTGCCCGATTACACCCAAATAAACTATAAAGGCAAACCTGTGCGTGTTACACCGTTGGCTTACGGTGATGCAATTAAGTGGCTAAACAACCAAAAAGACGGCATACCTGCTTATATTACGGTTGATATGACCACCCAAGAAACTTCGCTTGTTCGCTTAAATAAAGGCATTAAATATTCCGAAAGCGAATATTTTATGCGCAATATTTACAGGTATTTAAGGTTTAAGTACCCCACCAAAATTTTTGACAGCGTTTCTTTTGAAATAGACGATAACGGCACGCCTTATTTTGTGGCATCAACAGTTTCTTATAAAATTGGGCTTTTTAGCGGTAAAGACATTGGCGGTGCGGTGCTTGTAAATGCCGTAAACGGCGAACATAAGTATTACCCATTAAATGAAATACCAAGTTGGGTTGACCAGGTGTTTGATTCTTCTTTAATAATTGAACAACTTGTTTATAACGGCAAATACCGTTCAGGTTACCTTAATTCAATTTTTGGTCAAAAGGGCGTTTTACAGCCAACCGACGGATATAATTACCTTGCTATTAACGATGATGTTTATTTGTATACAGGTATAACTTCGGTTACAAGCGATGAATCTAATGTTGGTTTTGTGCTTTGTAATTTGCGAACAAAGGAAACCAAATATTACGCTATACCGGGCGCCGAAGAATATTCGGCAATGAGTTCGGCAGAAGGTCAGGTACAGCACCTTGGCTACAATGCAACATTTCCGCTTTTGCTTAATGTAAACAACCGCCCAAGTTATTTTATGTCGCTTAAAGACGGCGCAGGGCTGGTTAAAATGTATGCCTTTGTAGATGTTCAGCAGTATCAAATTGTTGGTACGGGCAACAGCGTGTCTGCCGCAAAGAACGATTACATTAACCGCCTTAAACAAGATAATTCGGTAAGTTTTGGCGGTGAAGTTAGCGCTGTTACGGGGGCTGTTGGCAAAATAGCAACTGCAGTAAAAGGCGGCGAAACCTGTTATTATATTCAAATAGACGATAGCGAAGAAATTTATATTGTTCCTGTATCCCTTTCGGAAAAACTTGTTTTCTTAAATGTGGGCGATAGCATAACGCTTAATTTAAGCCCAACAGGTTCGGTTATATCGGTAGAATTTTAATAATTAAAAAAAGCCCCTTGCACCTTGTGTGCAAGGGGCTCATATTATTTTATAAGGAGATGATATATACTATGAACGAAACGGGATTTTTAACTGTTGCGGTTACACATTCAAAGGGGCTTTACCCTGTAAAAAGTGCGGTTGTAACTGTTTTTGACCAAAACGGAATGTTTATAAATAATTTTGTTACCAATGAAAGCGGAAAAACCGAAGTAATAACACTTCCTGCGCCCGATTTTTCGCTTTCACAAACATCGCAAAATGCAGGCAGTTCGGCGGCGTATTACACCGTAAAAATAGAGGCAGCCGATTTTTTAAAAAAAGTAATAAACGGTGCGGCGGTATATAGCGGTATAAATTCGCTTTTAGCGGTAGATTTAACTTATGATTTTTCAAGCAACCAAACCGGCGAAACCACCAACATTTTACCAAAGGGGGAAGTTTAATTGGCGGTACTTACACCCGTTATACCAACACAAATTACGGTGCATTTGGGCAGACCCGACAGCCCTGCCGAAAATGTAACGGTACCGTTTGTGTCTTATATAAAAAATGTTGCATCGGGCGAAATTTACCCAACCTGGCCCGAAAGCGCTTTGCGTGCCAACATTTATGCCATAACCACCTTTGCACTAAATCGTATTTATACCGAATGGTATCCTTCGCGTGGGTACGATTTTGACATAACTTCTACCACCGCCTTTGACCAAACATACCAACAAGGCAGAGAAACTTACGAAAACATAGATAACATTGTAGACGAAATTTTTAACGATTATGTAGTTGAAGAAGGCGAAGTGCAACCTTTTTTTACTTCCTTTTGCAACGGAACAACCTCTACTTGCGCAGGGCTTTCGCAGTGGGGTACGGTTGATTTAGCAAACAGTGGCTTAACCCCAATTGAAATTTTAAGGAATTATTACGGGAACAACATAAACATAGTAGAAAATGCGCCCGTGCAAGATGTTACCGAGAGTTACCCCGGTTCACCTTTAATGGTGGGTATGGCAGGCAACGATGTTAAAATAATACAACAGCAACTAAACCGAATTGGGCAAAACTACCCCGCTATTCCTTATATTGAAATAACCACAGGTATTTACGACCGCGCAACCGAAAATGCGGTTCGCAAATTCCAAGAAATATTTAATTTAGAGAGAACAGGTACGGTTGATAAAAAAACATGGTACGAAATTAAGCGATATTATAATGGCGTAAAGGGGCTTGGCGAACTTATAAGCGAGGGCGTTTCGTACGATGAAGCCACATTGCAGTTTTCTACCGATTTAAGCGAAGGCAACAGCGGAATTGAAGTAGAAACAATACAGTATTACCTAAATGTTTTGGCATATTTTAACTCAAATCTTAACGCCTTTCCAATAACTTCGCAATTTGATGTAAACACAAAAAATGCAGTTCAGGTTTTTCAAAACAATTTTGGTGTAGCACCAACGGGTGTTGTAGACAGAACCACTTGGGATTTAATTGTGGGGTTGTATAGCGATGTTGTTTCGGCACTGCCAAGTGACTATTCGGGCAAATACGCAAAACTTTACCCGGGATATTTTTTAACCCCGGGCAGTGTTGGCGAAAATGTTTTAAATTTGCAAACCTATTTAGCCGCAATTGCTAAAAACGATACACGAATACCGCCCGTTACCCCAGATGGTTTTTATGGCGACAGTACGCGTGACGCGGTTTATGTTTTTCAAGAAATAAACGGGTTGCCAATAACCGGCAGCGTTGGGCCTGTTACTTGGCGCAGAATTGCCATTAACTATGACGCGCTGGTTGACGCGAATTTAATTTCTTAATAAAAATAATGAACAAAAGCGGAGTAATAATTTCTAAAACCAATAAAATTATTGGTTGGTTAAAAACTGAAAAATTAAAGGTGCCAACAATTAAAAACACAACCGCAGTTGCTTTTTTTAAAAATGGGTGAATTGCTTTTGCGCTGTTTAGCGCCACCCATAAAATAACAGCCGATTTAATTACTGCGCAAATAAAGAACACATAGTAAACCAGCAAATCAACCCTTGCAAATTCTCCGCCCGAAAAAACACTTGCGGTGCTAAATGCATAGGGCGAAAAAACCATTTGGCTAACATTCGGGCCAATAACAAAAAGCGAATTAAAAAAGCAAATTAAATAAAAAGAAGTGCCAAGCAATAAAGCGTAACCGCTAATTGTTTTGGCGCTTTTTTTACTTTGTTCGCCCAAAAACAAAAAGCAAATAAAAAGTGTACCAAAACTTTTAACGGCCGAAAAAAGCGAGGGCTTTATTATTCCGCCTGTGTTAAATGCGCCCTTTAAAAAGGTAAAATTAAAGGAACGAATACCCGATAAAAACATAATTAAAAAAGAAGCAACTATAATAAAAAACGATACTTTTGCAAACATTTTAATAACACCGCGGTTACAAAGAGCAAGGCAAAGGGTTAAAACGCAAAATGCCAAACGAAGAACTGTTTTATAAAAGGTGTTTTGGGTGTTGTTTTGTAAAACAAGGGAATATTCGCTTATTGCGTTTGCCCAAGCAAAAAGGCAAAACACAAAAAGAACGGTAAAAAGAATGGGTTTTAAAAGTAAAAAATTTTGTGTAGATTTAAAAACATCCACCGAAAACCCTTTTAAACAAAGCGGTTTGTTTAACAAAAAAACCGCCAAAGAACAAACCGCAAAAAACAATAAAAACGCAAAAATGCTTCCGCTAAAGAATGTAATTACAGCGTTGCCAAGCAAAAAAAGGCAAACCAAGAAAATGTTACCAAAATTATTCTTCATAAAATTCCTTTATTTCGTTTATTCTTAAAATACCGTTTGATTCATACAAAACGGGCAAAGAAAAATTGTTTTTATTTAAAATATCCGCCAAACTGCCGCTTTTATTATGCGATTTTTTTATTACCTCGTATGCTAAAACGCCTTTTGGTTCGCTAAATTTCATTTTAGTATTTAAAAGATGGTTAGCGTTATCGGTTAATGCAAGACGTACCGAAAACGAAAAATCTTTTTGGTTTAGCAAAAACATGGCTGTCTCGTAAAGTGAAGTTTTAGAAATACTGCTTCCAATAAAAACCACAGGGCATTTTGAAAAAGTAGGATTTTTGTGCATGGCTGTTTTAAGTTCAAAAAATGCGTTTTCTAAAGAACTGCCCTCACCGGTAAAAACTTCACCTGCAGCAAGATTAGCAGAAGAATGGTCGGCGGTTTCGCAAGTAAAAAGGTAGCCGGAATTGGTTTTGTCAATTCCCAAAGCGGTGGCATAAATTCGGTTTTCGGGCTCGGCATAACGGGAAAACGAACAACCGCAAAGGGAAAAAGCCAAAAAAACGGCAATGAATTTAACGCTTTTTCTTATCATATTTAAACCTCGTGTGGTTTTTTGTTAAATAAACGGGCCGTGTAAACATTTCAAAAAAAGGCGCTCGCCAAAAGGTGTCTTTAACGCTTTGCGCCTTAAAAATAACTGACGGCGCTGTATAGTATACCCCAAAACTTTTAAGGGTAAACAGGTGTATATAAAAAACAGTAACTCCAATAAAAAAACCAAAAAGCCCAAAAAGGCAAGAAAAAGCCAAAAATAAAATTTTAAAATAAAAAACCGCGCCGCGAAGTTTTGGCACACAAATTCCTGCCACCGCACACAAAGCGCCAATTATAACCGCAGGTGCGCTAACAAATTTTGCTTCAACCGCCGCCTGACCAATAACAAGCCCTCCAACAATACTTAAAGCGCCGCCTTGGTTCTGAAGCATTCTGGCGCCTGTTTCCTTTAAAATTTCAAAT
Source organism: Acutalibacteraceae bacterium (assembly GCA_045601805.1). Lineage (GTDB taxonomy): Bacteria > Bacillota > Clostridia > Oscillospirales > Acutalibacteraceae > SIG607. The sequence continues at coordinate 5,596 of JAZSAJ010000025.1, read as the reverse complement.
ATAAAAATTAGTAAAAACATTTCAAAAAAACTTGAAAACGGAACGCTGCTTCTTGAAAACGAAATTGCGCAAAGTAGCCGAAGCGGTAAAAATTCGGGGTTATAGTTTATTAGTGTAATGTAAAGCGCAGGAAGTGTAATCGCAAGCCAAAAGCAAAAATACCTGAGCACCCTGCCAATAACCGCCACAGTATAATTTGTGTAATAATCTTCGTCTGACTGAAAATTTTCACAGTAAATATAAGGAAGTGTAAGCACAACGGGGCTTCCGTCTACCATAACGGCAATTCTGCCCTCTAAAATTTTTGCCGCCGCAACATCGGGGCGTTCGGTGGTGCCTGCCGTTTTAAATAGTGATAATCGGTTAGGGTTAATAAGTTCGTTTAAATAGTTGGTGTCTAAAATGGCGTCAATATCAATTGTTTTAAGTTTTGCCATAACACCGCACAAAGTTTTTTTGTTTACAAGCGAACGCAAATAAAAAATAAAAACCTTTGTGTCGGTTTTTCTGCCAATGTTAAGCGCTTTAATGCAAAGGTCGGGCGTGGCAATTTTGCGCCTTAGCATTGCGGCGTTAAACATAATTGCTTCGTCAAAACCTTCGCGCGGGCCTTCGGCAATTTGTTCGTTTTGCGGTTCGCTTATTCCCCTTGCGCGCCAACCCTTTGTGCCCAAAATTAAAGCGCTTTTGCTGTTTTCAAGTAGCAAAACGCTGTCGCCGTAAAGCAGGGCCGATACCATTTCTTTAACATTTTTTGTGCTTTTTAATTCGTTTGTAAAAACTTTTAAACCGTTTTCAAAATTATCACACAAAACAAGAGGTTTAATTATTGCTTCGTTAATAAGTTCGGCTTTAACCATTCCGTCCATAAAAAGCAAACAACCTTTTCGTTCAATAAAACGCTTTCTAAACATAACATCGTCTTTAAAAATTTTTTCAAAGTAACAAACATTTTTATAAAGGTTTGTTAATAACTCTTTTTTGTTAAAAGAAGATAGTTCTCTGTTAATAAAAAACACCGCCTTTTTACTATTATTTAGCAAAAAAACGGTGTTATTCTTAATTTTTAAATTGTAATGAGTAAAGATTTTTATAAATGCCGTTCATACCAAGCAGTTCTTCGTGTCTGCCTTTTTCTAGTACTGTTCCGTCATCAATAACGGCAATTTCGTCGGCATTTTTAACGGTTGAAAGGCGGTGGGCAACAATAATGGTTGTTCTGCCTTTGCAAAGTTCGTCAAGCGCGTCTTGTATTAAAATTTCGGTGGTGTTGTCCAAAGCACTTGTGGCTTCGTCTAAAATTAAAATAGCAGGGTTTTTAAGAAAAACACGGGCAATAGAAAGCCGCTGTTTTTGTCCGCCCGAAAGCCGAACGCCGCGTTCGCCTATTTCGGTGTCGTATCCGTCTTTAAGCGTCATAACAAAATCGTGAACATTGGCGCGTTTTGCCGCTGCGACCACTTCTTCAAAGGTTGCATTTGGGTTTCCGTAAAGAATATTTTCTTTAATTGTTCCGTTAAATAGGAAAACATCTTGCTGAACAATACCAATATTATCTCTTAAAGACTTAAATGTTATGTCGTTTACATTTACGCCGTCAATTAAAACTTCGCCCTCATCCACGCGGTAAAATGCAGGAATAAGATGGCAAATGGTGGTTTTGCCGCCGCCCGAATGCCCAACAAGCGCAAGTTTTTGCCCTGCTTTTACAGTAAGGTTAATACCCTTTAACACGGTATCGGACTGTTCGTAATTAAAGGTAACATTTTTAAGGGTAATTTCGCCCTTAACCTGCCCAAGCGCTTTTGCGCCTTCGTTTTCCTGTTCGGGTTTTTCATTTAAAATTTCAACAAACCGCGCAAAACCCGAAGCACCGTTTTGAAACTGCTCCATAAAGCCAATTAGGGTGGTTACGGGGTTTATAAAAACATTTACCGAAACAATAAAGGTTGTGTAATCGCCAAAAGAAATTTTGCCAAGGTGTAAAAATATACCGCCTGCAATAATTATTAAAACATTAAACACATCGGTAATAAAGCGCGAAGAAGAATGAAAAAGCCCCATAGCGTGATACGCTTTTTTGCAAGATTCCACAAATAAATTATTGTTTTTTTCAAACTTTTCAAATTCTGTTTCGCTTTGGTTAAACGCTTTTGTAACGCGAATACCCGTAATACTGCTTTCGGTAGCGGCATTTATTCCCGCCGTTGTAACCCTGCGTTCTTTAAAAGCATCGCGCATTTTTTTGCGGTAAACCGACGACACAATTAAAAGAATTGGCACACACGCAAAAATTATAAGGGTAAGCGGAATATTTATTGTCCATAAATATAAAAACGAAACAATAATAGTAATTGAACAAATAATTATGTTTTCGGGGCCGTGGTGGGCAAGTTCCGCAACATCAAAAAGGTCATTTGTAATGCGCGAAAGAATTTGGCCCGTTTCGTTTTTGTCGTAAAAAGAATAAGGCAGTTTTTGAAGGTGCAAAAACATATCGCGGCGCATTTGTGCTTGCATAAGGGTACCAATTTTGTGGCCGTAATACTGCACAAAATACATTAAAAACATTCTTATTATATAAAGAATTAAAACAAAAACGCCCAAAAACACAATTTCCTTAATTTTATCGTGGGTTAAAGCGTTCGCCTTTTCAAAGGTGTTAAGCATTTTGTTGGTAACAACGGGGTAAACCGTTGCAATTAAAGAAATAATTAAAGCTGACAGCATATCTAAAAAGAACATAAAGCTGTGCGGCTTATAATATTTTAAAAATCTTTTAAGCATAAATTTTCCTCCACAGTGGTATATTTTAACATAAATATAAGCCAAAATCAACAATTGCCAAAATAAAAAAAGCGGTGTATAATACTTTTGGGAGTGATAGTTTTGTTTAGAAATATAGATATAACAAAAGATTTTAAAGAAAATGTTTTTAAGCTTATTGGCAAAGAATCAATGCTTATAACCGCAGGCAGTAAAACGCACTGCAACACCATGACTGCCTCTTGGGGCTTTATGGGCGAAATGTGGGGCAAAGAATGTGTTAGCGTTGTGGTAAGACCGCAAAGGTACACAAACGAATTTTTAAAGGAAAATGAATATTTTACACTCTGCTTTTTTGGCGAAGATGACCGCGCTAAAGAAATTTATAAAGTTTGCGGTACAACTTCGGGCAGAAATACAAATAAAATAGAAAACTTGGGCTTAACTGTTTGCGGAAGTGACAAGGTCGCTTATTTCGGCGAGGCCAGAATGGTAATTGTTTGCAAAAAACTTTATTGCGCAGAACTTAAAGAAGAATGTTTTGTGTTCCCCGAAACTGCCGAAAAATTTTATCCGCAAAAAGATTACCACTACCAGTACATTGGAAGCGTTGAACGCATTTATGTAAAAGAAAACGACGAATAAAAAAAGAAGTCCTATCGGACTTCTTTTTTTATTCTGTTATAAAGTAAATGTAAACATCCCGTCTGCCAAAAGCAACGCAAGCGGCTTGCGAAGCCATAAATAAATCAACATTGGTGGGGCGTTTTTTTATAAAACCGCCTGTGTCGGCAGCAACGGCATAGCCGTATTTATATCGGCCGTCGGCAGAAACAATATACATCTTTGTGCCGTAAGGAATAACCTTGGGGTTTACCGCAATATAACCGGGTTGTGGGTAAACGCCTGTTGAACAACGGTTGCCTGTGTAGGTATAAGCAGTTGCCTGAACCTTAACAACCGAAGAATAGTGAACGGGAAGACCTTTTTCGTCAAGCAAAATTTCGCTTTCGGGCACAAGTGTAGAAATTACACCGCCTTGGGAAGAAACATTAACATCGCCAACAACATTCATAGCCGAAAGGTTAACGGGTTTGGTTTCCTTTTTAGGAGGGGTATACGGAACAATATCAATGTAAGCGCTCTTTTCAAGTACCCTGTCAAGATTATAGTTAACGAAATCTTTTTCACCTAAAGTAAGGCCGGATTTTTCAATTGCTTCGCGAACGGTACATTTTGTTGTGTTAAAGGTAACTGTTTGCTTTTCTCTTGTAACGCTAACCGAAAAAATAGGTGTAACATCAATAGAAAGGCGGTTGCCGTTTTCTGCGGCACCAACTAAATCGTAATCGGAATTGTAACCGGCGTTAAGCAAAATAGTGTTAATATCAGATTTTAATGTGTAAAGTTTTTTAACATCGCTGCCGTCGTTAATTAAAACCACTTTAAAAGAAAGCGCAAAAAGAGAACCAACAAAAGCGGTAAGCACAGCCAAAAACAAACAAGAAATTTGGCGAGCGTGTAAATATAAGAACGAGCGAAGTGAAAATCCAAAACATTTAATTTTTTGTAACATCAAATAACTCCTTTTTTGGGGGTTTCATATCCGCAACGATATACATTATACTAAAAATTTCTCAAATGTCAAACAAAGCGGACCCCCTGCTTTTGTATATTATGCACAAAATTACAAAAATATTTCAAATGGTTACAAAATTGTAATCTTTAGAAATAAAGGTTTTTTGGTAATTTTTGCCATTTGGGTTGTGCAAAATCACAGTTTTGAAAAATAGAGTTTTTTGGGGGAAAATATTGACAAAACACCCTTTTTTTGCTATAATTGGCTTAACAAAAGGGAGCTCAATTGACTTGGGCTGAGAGGAAGCCATACTGCTTCGACCTATAACCTGATGCGGATAATGCCGACGTAGGAAAATATCTACCAGTATTGCCGCAGTGTATTTTCACTGCGGCTTGTTTTTTGCAGAGGGTCTCTTTTGTAATTTAATTGACAGAGGTCTTCTGTCGGAAAAGAGGAATTTTTATGAAAAAAACAACTTTGTACGCCATGACCGAAAGCGCCGTACTTGTAGCACTCGCGGTCATACTCACCTATTTTGAAATTGAAATAGGTGCGCTGGGTGGCTCTATAAACCTTGTTATGGTGCCGCTGCTTGTAATTGCTTACCGCCACGGGTTACCCTTTGGTATAGCATCGGGACTTGTATTTGGTTTTGTAAAATGCGTTATGAGTGAGGGACTGGGCTACGGCTTACCGTCTATACTGCTTGATTACGTGTTGGCTTACGGTGCAATCGGTATTGCCGGTATTTTTAAAAACAAATCAAAATATATTGAATTAAGTGCCTTTGTGGGCTCGCTCGCTCGCTATATTATACATGTAATAAGCGGCGTTACAATATATATGATTACCGCACCAACCGAAGTTATGGGAAAAATGATTGGTAATCCATTCATTTATTCGCTTCTTTATAATATGGTATATATGTTGCCAAGCACTGTAATTGCAATAATAGTAATGTCTTTACTTCGCTATCCGCTTAAAAGGTTAAAAAACTTAAACAAGTAAATGAAAAAACCGACAGAATAAAATCTGTCGGTTTTTGTTTTGCAAATAGTTTTTGTAAACGATTAACGTTTGCTGAACTGAGGAGCACGACGAGCGCCTTTGAGACCGTATTTCTTTCTTTCTTTCATACGGGGGTCGCGTGTTAAGAAGCCGGCTTTTTTGAGTTCGGCACGCAATTCTTCGTCTGCCTGGAGCAACGCACGGGAAATACCGTGGCGAATTGCACCTGCTTGGCCTGTA
>JAZSAJ010000024.1:0-12981 GCA_045601805.1 Acutalibacteraceae bacterium | reverse complement strand
CGGTAAATACCCTGCAAACTGGGCAGGTCTTTCGTTTGATACATTAGACGAAATTCAAAAACTTACCGGCACAATGCCTTTGGTACTCCACGGCGGCACAGGTATTCCTGCCGATATGATAAAGAAGGCAATTTCTTTGGGTGTTTCCAAAATTAATGTTAATACCGAATGTCAGTTAAGCTTTGCTGCTGCTACCCGTAAATATATTGAAGACGGCAAAGATTTAGTTGGCAAGGGCTTTGACCCAAGAAAACTTTTGGCCGACGGTGTAGAAGCAATTAAAGCCACCGTTAAAGAAAAAATGGAACTTTTCGGCTCTGTTGGTAAAGCTTAATTTACATTGATATAAATATGCCCCTGAACATATAATGGTTCAGGGGCTTTTTTTGCAACCAAAAGTTGACAAACCAAAAGCAAACGGTGGTTGGTAGTGTTTTTTTAAAAATGGGTTAAAATATTAAAAAAGGAGTGGTTAGAATGACATTAGGCGAAAAAATTAGTATTTTGCGCACGGCAAGAAAACTTTCGCAAGAACAACTTGCCGAAAAACTTAATGTTAGCAGACAGTCTGTATCTAAATGGGAATCGGATAAATGTATTCCCGAACTTTCTGTAATAAAAGAAATCTCTTTGTTGTTTAATGTTTCTCTTGACGATTTGTTAAGGGAAGAAATCCCCATTCAAAACGAAAACGAAGTAAAAACCGAAACTACAAAAAAAGAATATAAACTTAAATACTTTGGTACCGATGGCTTCCGTGGTGAAGCAAACTCGGTGCTTACTGCCGACCATGCTTATAAAATTGGCAGGTTTTTGGGTTGGTACTACCAAAGTGATTTTTGCGGCAAAAAAGAAATTGGCGCAAAAACCCGTGTTGTAGTGGGTAAAGACACCCGCCGTTCAAGTTATATGCTTGAATACGCATTAGCGGCAGGAATAACCGCTTCGGGCGCCGAGGCATATATGCTTCATGTAACCACAACGCCAAGCGTTTCTTATGTGGCCAGGGTAGACGGTTTTGATTGCGGTGTTATGATTTCGGCTTCGCATAACCCGTATTTTGATAACGGAATAAAAATTATTAATTCTGCGGGCGAAAAAATGGACGACCAAATGCTTTTCTATATTGAAAAGTATATTGATGGTGATTTGCAGTTTTTTGGCATAACCGAAAACGATTTGCCCTTTGCCACAAAGCATAATATTGGCAGAATAATAGATTATGCGGCAGGCAGAAACCGTTACGTTGGCTATTTGATTTCGGTTGCGGCAAATTCTTACAAAGATTTAAGAATTGCGCTTGACTGCGCAAACGGTGCTTCTTGGATGATAGCTAAAGCAGTGTTTGAAGCGCTTGGCGCAAAAACTTACGTTATTAACGCCGAACCTGACGGTCTTAATATAAATCTAAATGCCGGCTCAACCCATATTGAAAATCTTTGCAAATTTGTAAAGGAAAAGAAGTGCGATGTTGGTTTTGCCTTTGACGGTGACGCCGACCGCCTTATTGCGGTTGATGAAAACGGCAACGTTGTAAACGGCGACCACACAGTTTATATTATTGCAACAATGCTTAAAAAGCAGGGCCTTTTAAAGGGCAACACCGTTGTAGCCACGGTAATGTCTAACTTGGGCTTCTTTAAGGCGCTTAAAAAAGCGGGTATTAACTGCATTAAAACCACCGTTGGCGATAAATACGTTCACGAAGCAATGATGGCAAATGATTGCAGTATTGGCGGTGAACAAAGCGGACACACAATAATTAAAAAATACGCTTCAACGGGTGACGGCATTTTAACTGCAATTATGGTTACCGAATGTATGATGGAAAGCAAACTTCCGCTTTCAAAACTTGCGTCCCCTGTTAAAATGTTCCCGCAAATAACCAAAAACATCGAAGTAAAAGACAAAGATGCCGTAATGAATAACGAAAAAATTAAATTGGCAGTAGAGGAAGTAGCAAATGCACTTGGCGATGAGGGCAGAATACTTTTAAGAAAAAGCGGTACCGAACCGGTTGTTCGCGTAATGGTTGAATGTGACAATTACGAAGACTGCGAAAATTACGCCACAAAAATAATAAACCTTATTAAAAAAGGCGGTTATTAAAACAAAAAACGTGTGGAATTTTCCACACGTTTTTTTATTAAGTTTTTATACTTTGCAAAGTTTCATTACAAAAGAGTGGGGGAGTATTTTTGCAAGAACGCGGTAGAATTTATAAAATGCACCGGGGGTGTAAATTGCTTTGTTCTTTTCTACCGCTTTTACGGCGCCCTTTGCAACCTTTTGCGGTTTAACGCGAGGCAGTGTGTCAAAGGTAAAGGAAGAACCTTCACTTATGTTAGCAACCGCCAAAAATTCGGTGTCCATTGGCCCGGGGCAAACAGCGGTTACTTTTATCTTTTTCTTTTTAAGTTCTTCACGAAGCCCTTTTGAAAAACTTGTAACATACGCCTTTGTTGAACTGTAAACGGTAAGGCGTGTGTTAGGGGCAAAGGAAGCAATAGAAGAAATATTTATTATTTTTGAATTTTTGTTCATATAGGGTAAAACTTCGCCCGTCATAGCGGTAAGGCCCATACAGTTTAATTTAATTTGGTCAACACTTTGATAGATGGGAATTTCGCCGAAATCACCCATTTTGCCAAAACCGGCATTGTTTACCAAAAATTCAACTTCGGGTTTTGCGTCAATAAGCATTTGTTTAAGCGATAAAAAGGAACTTTCATCGGTTAAATCAAGGGGCAAAATAAAGCATTTGTCCTCGCCTAATTCACGCGCAAGTTCTTGTAACTTTTCTTTGCGCCTTGCAATAAGCCAAAACGATTCAATCTCGGGGTACTTTTTGTTAATTTCCTTTGCAAATTCAATACCCAAACCGCTTGAAGCGCCTGTAATAATAGCTGTTATCATAAATAAATCACCATAAATATTATAACAATTAATAAATACAAAATCAACAAATAAATGCTTGACTTAAAAGAACAGTTATGCTAAAATAGTAGAGCCGCATATTGAAGGCCTTGTTAAGTTATGCCCATTTTGGCATACGCCTTACTGTAGCGAGACTGAAAGAAAGCAGGTGCAACAGATGTACGCAATTATTGAGACAGGCGGTAAACAGTACCGTGTTGCCGAAGGCGATGTAATCTATGTTGAAAAACTTAATGCCGAAGCAGAGCAGGAAGTTGTTTTTGATAAGGTTATTGCGCTTAATACCGGCAAACTTAAAATCGGCAAACCTTACGTTAAGGATGCTGTTGTAAAAGGTGTTGTTCTCAAAAACGGAAAAGCTAAAAAGGTTACCGTATTTACCTACAAACCGAAAAAGGGCTCTTCTCGTAAAATGGGTCACAGACAGCCCTATACTAAAGTTGAAATTAAGGAAATCGGTTAATTATGACCGGTGTAAAATTTCTCACCGAAAATGGCGTTCTTTGTGGCTTTTCGGTGCAGGGTCACAGTACAGTTAATTGTGACGATGAAAACGGCAAACTCGTGTGCGCTGCTGTTTCAAGCGCGGCTTATTTAACTGCCAATACAATTTTGGAAGTTATAAATGAAAAAGCCGAAATTGTGGTTGATGAAGCAAAAATGTATGTTTTTGTTAAAAACCCAAAAAATGAAACGGTTATAGCGCTTGAAGGTTTTAAACTTCACATAACAGAGTTGGCCAAAGAATACAAAGGTAACATTAAAATTTATTCGGAGGTGTAGGTCATGTTAAAAATCAACATCCAGTTGTTTGCCCATAAAAAAGGTATGGGTTCTACCAAGAACGGCCGTGACAGTGAGTCTAAGCGTCTTGGTGTTAAAAGAGCAGACGGTCAGTTTGTTTTGGCCGGCAATATCCTCGTTCGTCAAAGAGGAACACATATTCATCCAGGCAAAAACGTTGGCTTAGGTTCTGATGACACTCTTTTTGCTTTGATTGATGGTAAAGTTAAGTTTGAACGCGTAGGTCGTGACCGCAAACAGGTTAGCGTGTACGCTGCCAACTAATAAATCAATTAACGGCTTGGGTTTATTTTGCCTAAGCCGTTTTTATTTTAAAGGAAGTAATTATGTTTATTGATGTAGCACAAATTCATTTAAAGGCGGGCAACGGCGGAAACGGCTGTGTTTCCTTTCACCGCGAAAAATATGTTGCAGCAGGCGGCCCCGATGGCGGCGACGGCGGCAGGGGCGGTAATATTTTGTTTTATGCCGACGATAACCTTTCAACCCTTGCCGATTTTCGTTATAAAAGGAAATACGCGGCAGAAAACGGCGGCGACGGAAGACCTTCGCGTTGCAGCGGTAAAAAGGCGCAAGATTTGGTTATTGCTGTTCCCAAAGGCACCTTAATTAAAGATAGTGAAAGCGGTAAAATTATTGCCGATATTTCAGATAAAGAGCCGGTTATAATTGCCCGCGGCGGTAACGGCGGTTGGGGGAATCAGCATTTTTCAAATTCCACACGCCAAATTCCGCGTTTTGCAAAACCGGGCGCCAAAGGCGAAGAATTTGATGTAACGCTTGAACTTAAACTTTTGGCAGATGTTGGGCTTGTTGGTTTCCCAAATGTTGGTAAATCAACCCTGGTAAGCGTTGTAAGCGAAGCCAAACCCAAAATAGCAAACTACCACTTTACCACTTTAACCCCCGTTTTAGGGGTAGTTAGAATGGGCGAGGGAAGTTCTTTTGTTATGGCCGATATTCCCGGCCTTATTGAAGGTGCGCACGAAGGTATTGGCTTGGGGCACGAATTTTTGCGCCATGTTGAGCGTTGCCGTTTGCTTGTGCATGTTATTGATATTTCGGGCAGCGAGGGCAGGGACCCTATTGCAGATTTTAATAAAATAAATGAAGAACTTGTTAAGTTTTCGCCCACACTTGCAGAAAGACCGCAAATTGTTGTTGGCAATAAATGCGATTTAACCGACGACAGCGAGGTAGAAAAAATTGCAAAATATTTTACCAAAAAGGGTTATGCGTTCTTTCCTGTTATGGCGGCAATTGCCCACGGCACAAAAGAACTTATAGATTATATTGCGGCAGAACTTAATAAACTTCCGCCAATAATTCGTTACGAAAGCGAAATTGGGGTGGAAGAACTGCATTTGCCCAAGCGCGAAAGCAGAAACTTTACCTTGCGAGAAGAAAATGGCGTTTATTATGTTGAAAACTGCGAATGGCTTGAGCCCATAATGAATACTATTGACCCCAACGATTACGAGGCATTGCAGTATTTTGAAAGGGTGCTTAAAACCAGCGGAATTATAACTGCACTTAAACGCGCAGGTGTAAATGAAGGGGACAGTGTAAATGTCAACGGATTTGAATTTGAATATGTTGATTGATGAACAGTTAGTTAAAAATTTAAACCCTGCAACCTACGCTTTTGTGGGCGATGCGGTTTATACCTTGTTTGTAAGAAAAGAACTTGCAAAAACACCGCGACAATCAAAAGAACTGCACACAAGTAGCGTTGAATATGTTAAAGCAACGGCACAGGCAAAGGCGTACGAAATTATAAAGGAACTTCTTACCGAAACCGAAGAAGCCATTTATAAACGGGGCAGAAATTTTCACACAAACAATACCCCTAAAAACGCAAGTAATGCCGAATACCATAGTGCCACAGGGTTAGAAACACTTTTTGGTTATCTTTATTTAACCGAAAATATAAACAGGGCAAAAGAACTTTTCGCTGTAATTTGGAAAAGTATATAAAACAAAACCTCAAAGCAGGGCTTTGAGGTTTTTATATTTAGTTATTTATTTATTTTGGTCGTTCTTTTTGTTTTGTTCGTTTTTCTTGTTCTGGTTGTTTTTGTTCTGTTCGTTTTTCTTATTTTGTTCGTTTTTGTTTTGGTTGTTGTTATCATAATTTTGGTTCATTAAAAGTCACCCCGCTTTCTCTTTTATTATTAGCAGAGAGGCGGGGTTTATTCTTTTAAATGCCAAACAGATTTTGGGCGTTTTTATAGGTTGTATTTAGAACTTCAGTTACCGAAATATTTAAAATTTCAGAAAGTTTTTGGGCAACATAAATAATAAGACCGCTGTGGTTGGTTTTGCCGCGGAACGGTTCGGGCGCCATATACGGCGCGTCGGTTTCAAGCAAAATGCGGTTTAAGGGTATATTTTTTACAACCTCCGGAAGTTTTTTATTGTTTTTAAAGGTTAAACTACCGCCAACACCAATATACAGCCCAAGTTTAACAACTTCTTGTGCCATTTCGCTACTTCCCGAAAAACAGTGAAGAACACCCTTTGGCTTATATTCTTTTAAAATGTTAAGTGTGTCTTCGTGGGCATCGCGGTCGTGTATAATTATGGGTTTATTTGCTTTTTTTGAAAGTAAAATTTGTTTCACAAAAATTTCTTTTTGGCGCTCTTTATGCTCTTTATCCCAATAATAGTCTAACCCAATTTCGCCAACGGCAACCACTTTTTCTTCTTGTAAAAGATTTTCTAATTCTTTTAAATCGCAGTCGTTATTGGCTGCAAATTCGGGGTGGAAACCAACTGCCGAATACAAAAATGGGAATTTTTTTGAAAATTCAATACATTTTTGGCTTGATTTTAAATCGCAACCGCAGTTAATTATTCCGCCCACACCGTAAGAAGAATTAAGAACGGTAAAAAGTTCTTCGCGGTCACCGTCAAAACGCTCATCGTCAAAATGCGCGTGGGTATCAAAAATAACCGGTGCGGTTAATTTTTCATTATAAAAACAGTATTCCATTATCTAATTTTACTGCCTTCTTTAATTCCGTCGGCAAAAATAACCTTAACTGTGTCATCTTCGTCGGCAGCCAAAATCATACCGTTAGATTCAACACCGCAAAGCACAGCGGGTTTAAGGTTAGCAACCACAATAACGGTATGGCCAATTAAATCTTCGGGGCTATACCATTTTGCAATACCCGAAGCAACTATTCGGTCTTTGCCGCTGCCATCGTTTAAGGTTAATTTTAAAAGTTTTTTGGCGCGTGGAATGGGCTCACACGCAATAACCTTTGCGGTTTTAAGTTCAACTTTAGCAAAGTCATCAATTGTAATTTGCGCTAAACTTACTGTGTTTTCGGCTTTTTCGGCTTCTTTTGCCTTGGCTTCATTTTCTGCGGCAATTTCTTCTAAAACTTTAGCACTATCAAGCCGTGCAAAAAGCGGAACTGCTTCTTTTACGCTAAATTCTTTAACCGCGCCAAAGGTTGTGTCTTTATTGTCACTGCCAATAAGGTCGGCAATTTTTTCGGCAGTTTCGGGAATAATCGGCAAAAGCAACACGCCCAAAATTCTAATTGCTTCAAGCAAATTGTAAAGTACACCTTCTAAATAATCGGCATCATCTGGGTTTTTAGCAAGCGCCCAAGGCATTGTTTCATCAATATACTTATTAAGGCGCTTTGCAAGGTTTAATACCGTTTCACAAGCATCGGCATTGTGGTAGGTATCCATTTGTTCGGTGTACTCTTTGACCGACTTTTCTATACAAGCAAATAAATCTTTTTCACATTCGTTTAAATAAACTTTTGCCTGTACTTTTCCGCCAAAATACTTGTTTGTCATAGCAATAGAACGGTTAACAAGGTTGCCGTAAATGTTGGCAAGTTCGGCATTAAATTTGTTTATAAAACTTTCATAGGTAATACTTCCGTCATTAGCAAAGGAAACTTCAGAAAGCAAATAATACCTAACGGCGTCAACACCAAAACGGCTTGCCAGTTCATCGGCATAAATGGTGTTGCCCTTAGATTTACTCATTTTGTCTTCGCCTACAAGCACCCACGGGTGACCAAGCACCTGTTTTGGCAGCGGTTCTCCCAAAGCCATAAGAATAATGGGCCAGTAAATTGTGTGAAAACGCACAATATCTTTGCCAATAACGTGCAAATCGGCAGGCCAGTATTTTTTATACATATCACTGCTGCCGTCGGGGTTATAGCCAATACCCGTTGCATAGTTTGAAAGGGCATCAAGCCAAACATAAATTACATGTTTATCGTCAAAACTTACAGGAATACCCCATTTAAACGAAGTTCTTGAAACGCACAAATCAGAAAGGCCGGGTTTTAAGAAGTTGTTAATCATTTCGTTCTTTCTTGATTCGGGTTTTATAAAATCGGGGTTTTCTTCGTAATATTTTAAAAGGCGGTCTTGGTATTTGCCAAGTTTCAAGAAATACGCTTCTTCTTTTGCATCGCTAACATCGCGTCCGCAGTCGGGGCATTTGCCGTCAACTAATTGTGAAGCGGTAAAGAACGATTCGCAAGGCACACAGTATTTGCCTTCGTATTCGCTTTTGTAAATATCGCCCTGTTCGTAAAGTTTCTTAAATATTTTAGAAACGGCTTCTTCGTGGTCTTTATCGGTTGTGCGAATAAATTTATCGTATGTTGTGTTAAGACTGTTCCACACCGCTTTAATTTGGCCTGCAGCATTATCAACATATTCCTTTGGAGAAATACCTTTTTCCTTTGCTTTTTCTTCAATTTTTTGGCCGTGTTCGTCAGAACCGGTCATAAAATAAACATCATAACCCAAAAGGCGTTTGTAACGCGCAATCATATCCGCTAAAACAATATCGTAAGCGTTGCCGATATGCGGTTTGCTAGAAGCATAAGCAATAGCGGTGGTAATATAAAACTTTTTGTTTTCCATAATTGTTTCTCCTTAAATATGTTTATTCCAAGTGTTTCTTAACCTGGCTACTGTTTTTTCTTCGGCGCCCAAACCCGACATTATAACTGCGTAAAAAATTGCAGTTTGCGACCAAATCATAGTCATATCGGTTGTGGCGTGTAATAAAACTGCGGCACCAACGGCTAAAATTAAAGCGTTTATATGGCTTTTACGAAGCAGTCGGTTGCAGATTATTAAAGTACGAAAATAAAGTATAAAGCAAATACTTACTAAAAATGTTCCCACAATACCAAAACTTAATAAAAGTTCTAAAACAAAATTGTGGGCGTGGCTGGTTAAATAGCGCACATTTGTTAAGGTGCGATATGTGAAAAATCCTTTGCCGAAAAGAAAATTATTGGGTATATTGTCAATGGTGTCTTGCCATATTAAAACGCGGTTGTCGGTAGTTATGTTAGATTCGCTTAAGCGCGGAAAAATTTCGGGCACAAGATATAAAAACAAAAGCCCAAAAATGCAAATAACCAAAAACCAACGAAGCAAACGGTGTTTTCCTGTTAGTGAAAGCAATACCGAAACACCGGCAAACACTTCTAAAAACGCAAACATACTTCCCGTGAAATACAAACAAATGCCACAGCCCAAAGCAATGAGGTAATAAACAATATCTTTGCCTTTTTTTGTGGCTATTTTATATGCGCAAATAAGAATACAACCTGCCAAAAGAGAACCCAAATAATTGCTGTTGTAAAACCACAAAGTACAACGGTAAGAGGGTACATTAAGGTTTGCTGTTTTTGAAACTACACAACCAATAAAAACAATTATACAGGCAGCGCAAATTAAATTAAGTGCCCATTCAAAAAGTTCTTTTGTCATGGTGCTTCTTAAATAAATGCCAATAACGGTAATCATTAAAAACAAAAAGGAAAGCGAAAGCCCTTTTGAGTTGTCGTTAAAATATGCCGTAAGCATACTTAAAAGCAAAAAGGCAAAAGCAAAGAAAGAACTTTTATATTTAAAAAGTTCTTTTTGCGTTTTAGGAAACACGGCAATAAAAATACCGCAGGCATAAATAATTAAAGGGGTTATTTTATGGTGCGTAAAACAAGCAACAACCGATAAAAAACAAATAACAACGGTATAAATATTGTTTGCAAAAAAAGTGTTTGCAAGAATATTTAAACGGTTTGCGCTGTCTTTCATAAAAACGCCTCCTTTTTATACTTTTTATGGCTTTGTAAACAAATATGCAATAAGTGTTACAGCCAGCGTTGCTAACTTAAACAGCAAAATATCAAACGCCGAAACAAATAGCGAAGACAATAAAAAGTGGCTGTAAGCAAAATACACAAAACCAACGGCAATAGAAATTAAACAAGCCGCAACAAGCAGTGTGTGTGATTTTTTAATTTTAACCGAACAACCTATAATTCCTGCCAAAGCATCGGGCCTGCCGGTCATAACGCCGTTTGCGTTATCGTTTTCGGTTTTTGTAACTGCGTTTTTATACATATGAACGCCGCTGCCGCTCATAATTTTAACCGAATCAGCGTAAAGTTCAAAATAATCGCAAAGCATTTCTTCGCAAATATTTTGGTCACAGTTATTAATAAGCAAAGTAATACCCATTTCGGTAATTCTTTGTAATTGTTTTGCAATGTTCTTTTGTGGTTCGTAACTTACCGCCAGTAAGGCGCACGCTTTTCCGTCGCGCGCAAGGTAAACAGGGAAATACCCCTCGCTTAATAAACGCTTATCTTCTGCAGCATCGCCAACGGGAATTTCGTGGGCAAGCATTAAAGCGCGGTTGCCGATAAACACACGGCTATCGCCAACCCAACCCGTAATGCCAAGCCGTTCTTCGTATTTAATTGAATCGGCAACAGGTATATTAATTTCACTGTTTGTTTCGGTAGCCGCCTTAAAAATTGGGTAAAGCGGACTTTTAATTGTTTCGGTAATAGCTGCCGCAATGGCAATGGTTTCTTCTAAATTGTTTTCGTTTAAAATTTTAAGACTGTAAAGATTTATGGAACCTTTTGGAAAAATATTGCAAGAATCAAGTGCTAAAGCGTTGCATTCTTCTAATTTTAAAGCCGATTTAATACCAAGCACCGCACCGCCCAATTTGTTTAATTTTGCATTTGCAGAAGAAAGGGGTAAGGTGTTAGTGCCAAACAAAATAAAGGGGCAAAGCAGTGAAGAAAGCGCCGAAAAAGAAATAACACTGCTTGAAAAATCGGAATGGTAAAAACCAACAACCACCGAAAACAAAGCGGTTATAGCAATGCCTGCTAAAAGCACAATACGAACAAGTGAATTTAAATCGCGGTCTACGGTGCTGTTGCGCATAAAGTTTTGCGGAAAAGAAGTTTCCCTGGCTGCGGCAACCAAAACATCGCCGTCAATAGCCCTGTGCGCCATAGCAAATGTTGTTGGCTTGTCATCTATTAACGAAACGGTATATTTTTCGCCCCTTGCCGATACAATGCGGAAGTTCTGATAAATATACGATGCCTTTTTAAATAAGAAAATATTTCTTGTTAAGGTGCTTGTGCAAAGCGAAAGCGAAAGACCCAATATAACAATTGAATCAAGACCGCTAAATGCGGCAAAAACCATACCTGTAAGTGTAAATAATTGGGTAAAGAAAAACAAGGTATCGCTTTCGGTGCGTTTTGTAAATAAAGAGGGTAACGCTTTTGCACAGTCATACGCCGAAAAAACGGAAGCGGCTGCACCAATAAAACCAATTACTAAAGCGGCAATATTTTTGCCTGCGCTGTTTTGAGTAACAATTGTGGTTATACCCACAAACAAAAAAGCGAAAATTGACAAAAGCATCATTAAAAAACGGTTTTTGCGAATTTTGTGTAAAAGTTTTCGCGTTTTTTTAGTTTCGTTAATGCCACTATATTCAAAACTTGGAATAAAATCGTCATCTGGGTCTTTTTCGGAAATACCGCTAAAATCAGACTTTAGCGAATCTTTTTTAAGCATTTCGGGTGAAATATCAATTTCGCAACTGTTTTGTAGCCCTTCGGGAGTAACTATAACAGGCATTGTTTTTGTAAAACTTTGAGTGTCTTCTGATTTAGGTTCTGTAACTTCTTGGCTTGAAATAATTTCAATATCCGAAATAACCTGTGTTTTGGCAAGGTCTTCCATTTTGGTAACAACTGTTTCTTCTTCACCAAGCGGAATTTCTTTAATTGTAACATTGTCATTTTCTTCAATACCCAAAATTTTTTCAACACTGTCAAGAACATATAGTGGCTCTTCTTTTGGAAGTTCACCGTCGTTATCGGTAAGAAACGGTATACACATTTGAAAAAGTGTAAGTTCGTTGTCTTCCTCTTTTTCTTCTTCTTCGTTTACTTCAGGGTAGGGCCCTGTAATATCGTCAAAGGCGGAAAGTTGAACAGCCACATCTTCTTTTGGTTCCTCTTGTGCCGTTTCTTCTTCGGCTTCCTCAAAAATTTCGGTGTTTACCGAAAAGTTCGTAAACACAACTTCATCGGTAAATTCTTCGGTTTCTTCGCCCATAATTCTTTTTTTAAGTTCTTCAAAAGGAGAAATATCGGGGAAAAATGTCTTGTTTTCGTCCTCGTGCTCAATTTCGTCCTTAGTTAAAACATAAGGAGAAATTGGTTTTTCGTTAGCCGTAGATTCTTTTAATTCTTCAATTTCTTCGGGTGTTAAAATATCGTATAAACTTTGATTTCGCTTTTTCTTTGAAAAAGGATTCATATTTTAAAAAATTCCCTTCATTTGTTTCTTTTTTTAACAACTTCGTACATTAAAACGCCTGCCGCAACCGAAGCGTTAAGCGAATTTATTTTGCCAAACATTGGCAGACTTATAATCTCGTCACACCTTTTGGCAACCAGTGTGCCAATACCTTTGCCCTCATTTCCAATAACCAAAGCACAGGGCATATTGTAATCAAACTGTGTATAGTCTTTGCCGTCCATATCGGCGCCGAAAACCCAAACACCTTTTTCTTTAAGTTCTTCTATTGTGGCGGCAATGTTTGTAACCCTTGCTACTGCCATATATTCAAGCGCACCGCTTGCCGATTTAGCAACCGTTGCGTTAAGCGAAGCACTTCGCCTTTTTGGAATTATAATGCCGTGGGCACCGCAACATTCAGCCGTTCTAATTATTGCGCCTAAATTGTGTGGGTTTTTAATTTCATCGTAAATAATAATAAAAGGCGGTTCGTTTTTGTCTTGCGCAATTTTTAAAATATCGCTAACAGTGACATAACTTTGCACCGAAAAAGAAACCGCAACGCCTTGGTGGTTAATGCCGTTTGCCAAAAAATCAAGTTTTTTAGGA
>JAZSAJ010000023.1:0-4116 GCA_045601805.1 Acutalibacteraceae bacterium | reverse complement strand
AAAAAAGCAATAATACGGCATTTATAAAACTTAATAAAATTTATCCTATTAGTAAAGAACTTGTTTCTTCTTTACTAAAATACGAAAAAGTTTTTATTTTTGAAGAGGGAATAAAAGAGGGCTCTGTTGCCGAAAAGATTTTGGCTTTACTGTTAGAAAATAATTTTTCCGGTAAAACCGAAATTTATGCGGCAGAAAATTGTTTTGTTAAACACGGTAAAACCGAAGAGCTTCTTAAAGATTTAAAACTTGATTATAATTCTATGTTAGAAATTATCGGGGGAAGATAAACTTGGCTGAAAAGTTAAGACTTGATACCGCTGTGTATGAGGCGGGGTATACCGAAAGCCGCGAAAAAGCAAAAGCTCTTATAATGGCTGGGCTTGTATATGTAAACAACCAAAAATGCGATAAAGCGGGTATGACTTTAAAACCCGATGACGTTCTTGAAGTTCGCGGCGCTAAACTTAAATATGTTAGCCGCGGCGGTTTAAAACTTGAAAAAGCAATGAATTCGTTTAACATTAATTTAAACGGTTGCGTTTGTGCCGATGTTGGCGCGTCAACCGGGGGTTTTTCAGATTGTATGCTGCAAAACGGCGCAATAAAAATTTACGCAATTGATGTTGGCTACGGTCAACTTGCTTGGAAACTTCGTTGCGATGAACGGGTTGTTAACCTTGAAAGAACGAATTTTAGATATGTAACCAAAGAACAAGTACCTGATTCGCTTGATTTTGCTTCGGTTGATGTGTCGTTTATATCGCTTTCACACATTCTTCCTGTTTTAAGAACCTTGTTAAAAGAAAACGGCAGGGCAGTTTGCCTTATAAAACCGCAGTTTGAAGCAGGGCGCGAAGGCGTTGGCAAAAAAGGCGTTGTTAGGGAAAAAAGCGTTCATATTGCAGTAATTGAAAAAATAGTAAATTTATCAATTTCTTCTGGGTTTAACCTAATAAATCTTGATTTTTCGCCTATAAAGGGCCCCGAAGGTAACATTGAATATCTTTGCTATATAGAAAAAAGTGAGGACGCAAAAATTCTTTGCGATATAAATATTGAAAAACTCGTAGAATGTTCTTACGAAGCATTAAGTTAGAAAGAAGGAATAATATGGTTGTCGGCGTGCTTCCAAATCTTGACAAACATGGTGCCGCTCAAATTGTTGATAATCTTAGCGTAATTTTTAAGAAAAACAATGTTAAGGCATTGCTTATGGATAATGTTTGTGCAACGGGTTATACCCCTGTTTCACTTAATGAACTTTGCGAACAATCTGACATAATTATAACTGTTGGCGGCGACGGAACAATTATTCGCTATGCAAAACTTGCCGCTAAATACAATAAACCTGTGCTTGGTATAAACGCTGGTCGGCTTGGATTTTTGGCAACACTTGAAAGCGACCAATTAAGTCAAATTTCCCGTTTGGTTTCGGGTGATTATAAAATTGAAGACCGAATGATGCTTGAAGTTAGCGTTAAGGAAAACGGCGAAGAAAAAGGCACTTATTATGCTCTTAATGATATGGTAATTACAAGTGGGTTTATTTCGCGTCTTATTGATATTACAGTTAGTTGTGAAAATGATTCAATTAAATACCGTTCTGATGGTTTAATTGTATCAACCCCTACCGGCTCAACCGCTTATTCGTTATCGGCAGGCGGTCCAATTGTTGAACCAACAACCGAAAATATTATACTTACCCCAATTTGTTCTCATTCGCTTAACGCAAAACCAATAATAATGGGTGCAGATAAACTTTTTAATTTTAAGGCAAATACAACCAAACGCTGTGAAATATATCTTTCAATTGACGGCAGAAAAGCACTTAATGTTAAACCTTTTACTGAGATATGTGTTAAAAAATCAAAAGACAGCGTTAAACTAATAAAATTCAGCAACAATTCCTTTTATAAAACAATCTCGCAAAAATTTAATTAATTTTTGAGGTGGAATATGAAAAACCAAAGACACGAAGTAATTCTTGATTTAATTAAAAGTCAAGTTTATGTTACACAAGACGAATTACAAGAAAAATTAAACGAATTAGGATTTAAAGTTACACAATCAACCGTTTCACGCGATATTAAACAACTTCGCATTATTAAAGCGCTTGATTCTATGGGTAACTATAGGTACATGGCACCAATTACACAAAATTCTATGGCAAGTAAAACCCACACAGGACAACAGTATGCCGATATGTTTCGTAATTCGGTTGTTGTGGCTGAAAATGCATATAATGATGTCGTTGTTAAATGTTATTCTGGCATGGCTTCAACTGCTTGCGTTGCTATTGACCATTTGTTTTACGAAAAAATTGTTGGCAGTCTTGCAGGTGATGATACAGTATTGCTTATTACAAAATCTCCGGAAACCGCAACCGAACTTTCTGAAAGTTTAAATACATTACTTCGCAAAGGTTGATATACAATGCTTAAAAGTTTGTTTATTGAAAACATTGCAGTTATAGAAAAAACCGAAATAACCTTTTGCAATGGGTTTAATGCGCTAACCGGCGAAACCGGTGCGGGAAAATCTATTATTATTGATTCAATTAATGCGGTTTTAGGCGAAAGAACTTCTAAGGAATTAATACGCGCCGGTTGCAAAAATGCGGTTGTTACTGCTGTTTTTTCTAATCTTGGCGAAGAAGCAGTAAAGTTACTTAACGAAAACGGTTATAATCCCGATGAAAATGGCGAAATTTTTATTGTGCGCGTTTTAAGTAATAGTGGCAGTACTGTTAAAATTAACGGTAAACCCGTTTCTATGGCGATTTTACGCTCTTTTTCAAACACACTTATAAATGTTCACGGCCAACACGATAATCAAGCGCTCTTACACCCCGAAAATCACTATAAATACATAGATATGTTGGCTAATAACGGGGATATAGTTAACGAGTATTACAATGCTTTTTCATATTTCAATAAAGTTCGCAATAAACTTAAAGCAATTGATATTGACGAAGATTTAAAATTAAGAAAAATTGATTTACTTAAATATCAAATTGATGAAATAAAATCGGCTAATATTAAGGTTGGAGAATACCAACAGTTAAAAGACAATTTGCTTATTGCAAAAAACAGCGAAAAACACCTTAAGCAGTTAAAAGAAGCATTGTTTATACTTTCGGGTGATGAAAATAATAATGGCGTTATAAGCGAAATAACAACTGTTTCAAAACTGCTTGGCGGTATATCGGGTAAACTTGATGAAGCCAAAAACTATTGTGACACCGCAACCGATATGCTTATGCGTTTGCGTGATGAGGCAAATGATTGTTTTAGTGAACTTTCAAGCGATTTGTTTGATGTAGATGTATTATCTGAACGAATTGAAACGGTTTCTATGTTAATGCGAAAATACGGAAGCACAGAACAAGCGGTTTTGGAATTTTTAGAAAAAGCAGAAACCGAACTAAAAGAAATTGAATTTAACGACGAAGAAATTATTCGGCTTGAAAAAGAACTTGAAGAAGCCCAAAATAAACTTATAATATTGGGTGAAAAATTAAGCGAATCGCGAAAAGCAACTGCTAAAGAATTTGAACAAAGCGTAACCAAAATTTTGCGCGAACTAAACATGCCTGCGGTTAAAATTGAAACCGAAATTAAAAAGGGAAGATACACAAAAAATGGGTGTGATGAAATTCAGTTTTTAATTTCCACAAATGCAGGCGAAGAATTAAAACCGCTTAACAAGGTTGCTTCGGGCGGTGAACTTTCGCGTGTAATGTTGGCAATTAAAAGTGTTTTGTGCGATGTTGACGATGTTGATACTTTAATTTTTGATGAAATAGATTCGGGCATTAGCGGTATGGCAGCCGATAAAGTTGGTAACCAACTTCGCAAAATTGCTAACAGCCGTCAAACAATTTGTGTTACACATTTGGCTCAAATTGCTGCAAGTGCTACCGAACATTTTTTAATTGAAAAAAATGAAACAGACGGCAGAACATTTACTAATGTTACAAAACTAAACAGCCAAGCCCGTATAAAAGAATTAGCAAGAATTATGGGCGGAGAACACATAACAGATAATCTTTTATATTCGGCAAAAGAATTGCTAAATGCAAAAAACCGCGTTTAAACGCGGTTTTTTGCATTT
>JAZSAJ010000022.1:0-32252 GCA_045601805.1 Acutalibacteraceae bacterium | reverse complement strand
ACAAGCAGTTTAAGAAATATGATTATAATTATATCTATATTTATTTAGGGGTGTTAAGCGTGAAACTGTTGGCTATTGACGGAAACAGCATATTAAACAGGGCGTTTTACGGCATAAAATTGCTAACCGCCAAAAACGGTCAGTACACAAATGCAGTTTACGGTTTTATAAATATTTTGTTTAAACTTTTGGAAAACGAAAACCCCGATGCCGTTTGCGTTGCTTTTGATTTAAAAGCGCCAACATTCCGCCATAAAAAGTATGATGGTTATAAAGCCGGCAGAAAACCAATGCCCGAAGAACTAAAAAGCCAACTGCCCCTAATTAAAGAATGGCTTACTTTGGCGGGCTACTGTGTTTTAGAAAAAGAGGGTTACGAAGCCGACGATATTTTGGGTACGCTATCAAATTTGTGTGAACAAGCAGGAAGCGAGTGCGTTATTGCCACGGGCGACCGCGACGCGTTTCAGTTAATTGGAAAAAACACAAAGGTTTTGCTGTCAGCAACAAAACAGGGCCACCCTGAAGTTATTGCTTACGATGAAGCGGCACTTTTTGAAAAATACGGTTTAACCCCACCGCAAATGATTGATTTAAAGGCAATTATGGGCGATGCATCCGATAAAATTCCGGGTGTTATGGGTATTGGCGAAAAGGGCGCAACCGATTTAATTAAACAGTTTGGTACGCTGGATAATATTTACGAAAATATTAACAGCGAAAAAATTAAAGATGGCGTAAGAAACAAACTGATTGCGGGCAAAGACAGCGCTTATTTAAGCCGTTTCCTTGGCACAATTTGTAAAACTGTTCCCATTGAAAGCGATTTAAACGCTTATAAAATTAAAGAAAAAAGCGAACGCCTTGCCGCCTTTATGACAAAACTTGAACTTTTTAAACAACTTAAATATTTAAATCTTTCGCCTGAATCGGTAAAGGAAGACACAACCGAACAAAAAATAGAAATTGTTTTGGCAAGCGGTTTTAAAGCAAACGGTGTTTTAGATATTTATTGTGATTATCAAAAATGCGAAGTGGCTGTGCTTTCAAAAAACACTGCTGCGCTTTTTAAAGAAGATGATTTTGAACTTTTAAGAAATATATTAAAGGGCGAAAACAAAAAGCGTATTTTTGATAGCAAGAGTTTTTATAAATTTGCAAAAGAACACAATTTAAACACAGAAAACATTGTGTTTGATACCACCCTTGCGGCATACCTTGCAAACCCTTCGTCAAACGATTATTCGCTTCTTCGTTTGTTTGGTGAATACGGCGGTGGTAAAATAACCGCCGAAACGGGCGAAGAAACACTTAAAACCGCGCTTTATTTAACCGCGGTGAATGACAGTTTGTATAACTATTTAAAAGAAAACGAACAACTACCGCTGTTACTTGAAATAGAACTTCCCTTGGCGGAAGTTTTGGCCGATATGGAAACTGTGGGCGTGTATGTTGATAAAAACGGTATTGCCGAAATGGGCGAAGAATTAAGCGCAAGAATAAAGAAACTGCAAAGCGAAATTTATGAAAGCGTTGGTTGGGAATTTAACCTAAATTCCCCAAAACAACTTGGCGAAGCGCTTTTTGAACGGCTTAATTTACCTGCCAAAAAGAAAACAAGCAGGGGCTATTCAACCAGCGCCGAAGTTTTGGCAGAACTTAAAGATTATCACCCGGCGGTAGAAATGCTTCTTGAATACCGCCAACTTGCAAAACTAAAATCAACCTATTGCGACGGCCTTTTGGCTGTTATTGGGCCTGACGGCAGAGTTCATTCCACATTTAACCAAACCGAAACGCGTACGGGCAGAATAAGTTCGCTTGAACCAAATTTGCAAAACATACCTGTTCGCAGTCACGAGGGCAGAAAAATTAGAAAATTCTTTACGGCAAAAGAGGGCTATACCTTGGTAGATGCCGACTATTCGCAAATTGAACTTCGTGTTTTGGCGGCTTTGGCTAACGAAGAAAATATGAAACAGGCGTTTTTAGGCGGAGTAGATATTCACACCCTTACGGCGTCACAAGTTTTTAATATGCCGGTTGACCTTATAAGCGAAGAACTGCGCAGCCGTGCAAAAGCCGTAAACTTTGGCATTATTTACGGCATTGGCGCCTTTTCCTTGGCAAAGGATATTGGCGTAACAAGAAAAGAAGCCGATAATTATATAAAATCTTATTTAGCAGCATATAAAGGGGTTGACCTTTATATGCAAAATGTGTTAAATGCTGCCAAAGAAAACGGTTATGTAACCACAATTTTTGGCCGCCGCCGTTATTTGCCCGAACTTAATAATTCAAATCACATGATTCGGGCATTTGGCGAAAGGGTTGCGCGTAACGCACCCATTCAGGGCAGCGCTGCCGATATTATAAAAATTGCAATGATTAAGGTATACGGCAGAATTAAACGCGAAAACCTTAATGCAAAACTAATTTTACAGGTACACGATGAACTTATTGTGGAATGTAAAGAAGAAATTAAAGATTATGTTTGCCAAGTGGTTAAAGAAGAAATGGAAAACGCGGTAAATTTGCAGGTAAAAATGCGTGCCGATGTTGGATTTGGAAAAAGTTGGTATGATGCAAAGGGTTAAATTATGAACATTCTTTTTGTTTGCACGGGGAATACCTGCCGAAGCCCAATGGCAGAGGGGTATGTAAATTCCCTAAAATTAAAAGATATAACTGCCGTTAGTGCAGGTTTTGGTTTTTCGGGCGATACCGTTAGCCAAAACAGTGTGCTTGCAATGGGCGAAATGGGTGTTGATATTAGTGACCACCGTTCGCGCACGGTAAACCCTTATTTAGTGGATGAAGCCGACAAAATTGTTTGTATGGGTGACTCTCACAAACAAACGCTTGTATCTTTTGGCGTAGACGGGGACAAAATTGAAGTTTTGGGTGTTGCCGACCCATTTGGCAGTGATATTTCGGTTTACCGCGACTGTGCCAAACAAATTGTAAATGGAATTAACCAACTGCTTGGAATTAAACAAATAGAAGTAGCGGTTGCCAATGAAAAAGACATTCCCGATATTGCTTTAATTGAAAAAGAACGCTTTAGCGAACCTTGGAGCGAAAATTCTATCCGTTCGGCAATGAACAATAACACCGTTTTCTTTTTGGCAAAGAAAAACGGCAAAACGGTGGGTTATGTTGGTTTAAGCGTGGTAGCCGATGAAGGTTATATAACCAACATTGCAGTAAAAAAAGAAGCCGAAAAACAGGGCGTTGCCACCGCTCTTTTAACAAAAGTTTGTGAATACTGTGTGGAAAATAAACTTGCGTTTTTTAGTTTAGAGGTTAGAAAAAGCAACACGCCGGCAATAAAACTTTATAAACGCTTTTTAATGGAACAAGTGGGCGAAAGGAAAAATTTTTACCAGAGCCCAAAAGAAGATGCCCTTATTTTTACAAGAAGGTTTTAGATATGATTATTTTAAGTGTTGAATCATCGTGCGATGAAACAGCCGTTGCCGTAACAAACGAGCGTGAAATACTTTCAAGCGTTGTGGCAACCCAAATTGAAGAACACCGCCTTTACGGTGGGGTTGTGCCCGAAATTGCTTCGCGCAGACATACAGAGGCAATAAGCCATTGTACTGACCAAGCATTAAAGGAAGCGGGTATAACTTATAGCGATATTAACGCCGTTGCCGTTACCTTTGCGCCGGGGCTTATTGGCGCTTTGCTTGTGGGGGTAAACTTTGCAAAAGGGTTGGCGCTAAGTTTAGGCGTGCCGCTTATTCCCGTTCACCATTTGCGTTCGCATATTGCGGCAAACTACATTGGCACCAATTTAAAACCACCCTTTTTGTGCCTTATGGTTTCGGGCGGAAACACAGTTTTAACGCTTGTGGAAAGTTATACAAAATTTAGGGTGCTTGGCGCCACACAAGACGATGCGGCAGGCGAATGTTTAGATAAAGCCGCGCGTGTTATGGGGCTTTCTTACCCCGGCGGTGTAAATCTTGATAAAATTGCAACCGTGGCTGATGAAAAAACCTATCCGTTACCATCACCTAAACTTAACGGTGAATACGATTTTAGTTTTTCGGGCATAAAAACCGCCGTAATAAACCTTTTGCACAACAAGGAACAAAAGGGCGAAAGCGTAGATGTTCCCGTTTTGTGCGCAACACTTCGTAAAAAAGTTTGCGATATTTTAATAGAAAAAACACTTAAAGCGGCAGAGCGTGAAAACATAAAACAAATTGCACTTGCCGGCGGTGTTTCGGCAAACAGTGAACTTCGCACACGCTTGGCAGAAGAATGTGAAAAACGAGGAATTGAATTTTACCGCCCCGAACTTAAATATTGCGGTGATAACGCCGCAATGGTGGGCGTTCAGGCATATTACGAATATAAAAACAACAATATAGGCGATGTAAGTTTAAACGCAGTCGCAACTTTACCTATTGACTATAGCCAAAACATTTAAACCCGAACCTGCCTAAAAGGGCGGGTTTAAGGCGCCTTTTGGCTCTTTGTCGCTCATAGGCGACAGCCTTATGTGCTTCTCATCACCAAAATTCACTCATAAACCCGCGCCTTTTAGGTCGGAGAATTTTGTGATTAAAGGATTTTCGGTGTGGCGAGGCACAAAACGCAGTTAATCCTAACGGATTAACGAGTATTTTAACAAAGCCACAGCGTAAAATCATAAACCCAAAATCTGATTCGGGTTTGAATGCTTTGGCTAAGGAGTGATTTGTGTGAAACACAATACTTTTTTGGTTGTAAACCCGCGTTCGGGCAGGGCAAAAATTAAAAACGATTTATTAAGTGTAATTAGCATACTTTCAGAAAACGGACATGAAGTTACCGTATATCCAACAAAGTGTGGGGGCGATGCTATAGAAACAGTCGCCACGCTGTCACATAAATACGACACAATAGTTTGTTGCGGCGGCGACGGCACCCTAAACGAAGTTATTACCGGTATGATGAGTAATAAAAACGAATTTGTTTTGGGCTATATTCCCGCAGGCACGCTAAACGAATGGTCAAGTGGTCTTAAAATTTCTAAAAAAGCAACGCAAGCGGCAAAAGATATTACAGAGAGAAATGTAATACCGCTTGATGTTGGTGCTTTTGGCAACCGCTATTTTACCTATACTGCTTCGTTTGGCGCTTTTACCGAGGCATCGTATGGCGCACCGCAAGACATTAAAAATATTTTGGGACAGGCGGCATATTTAATAGAGGGTATTAAAGCGGTTGGCAACATAAAGCCAATTCATTTAAAATTTGTTTGTGACGGCGAAACAATTGAAGACGATTTTTTGTTTGGCAGTATTTCAAATTCATTAAGTGTTGGCGGTGTTGTTCGCTTTGACCAAAAAACAGTTGAACTTAACGACGGTATGTTTGAGGTAATGCTCATAAGAAACCCTTCAACCATAACCGATTTAAACGATATTATAGACGGAATTTTAAAGAAAGATTTAAACCGCAAAAATATTGATTTTCTTCATGCAAAAGAGGTAGAAATCTTTGGTGCAAACGGTGTAAGTTTTACCCTTGACGGTGAAAAAGCCGAAGGAAAAGATTATATAAAAGCAGAAAACCTGCATAGCGCGGTGAACTTTATAGTTCCAAAGCAAACCGCAAGAAAACACAAATAAAGGAGAACAATTTATGTTTACAACAGATATTGGCGTTGACCTTGGTACTTCCAGCACACTTGTTTGTGTAAAGGGCAAAGGAATAATAATGCGAGAACCGTCGGTTGTGGCGTATGATGTGCGCAACGATGCTGTAAGGGCGGTTGGCACCGAAGCCAAAGAAATGATAGGAAGAACACCCGGTTCAATTCTTGCGGTAAGGCCGCTTCGCGACGGCGTTATTGCCGACTTTGATGTTACTGCGGCAATGCTTAAAAGGTTTATTGCAAGGGCGTTAAAGGGCTCGTTCTTTTCAAGGGTAAGAATGGTACTTTGTATTCCTGCAGGTATTACCGAAGTTGAAAGCCGCGCGGTGTACGATGCCGCAAAACAGGCAGGCGCTTCTGAAATTGATTTAATAGAAGAACCAATGGCGGCAGCGGTTGGCGCAAATCTTCCCATTTGGGAAGCGGCAGGCAACATGGTTGCCGATATTGGCGGCGGAACAACCGACGTTGCTGTTATTTCGCTTGGCGATATTGTTACTTCGCAGTCTTTAAGAATTGCAGGTGACGGGCTTGACCAAGCAATAATTAACTACATTAAGAAAAAGCATAACTTACTTATTGGTGAACGCACCGCCGAACAAATTAAAATTGAAATTGGCTCGGCACTGCCATATGACGATGAAAAAACCATTGAAATACGCGGACGCGGTTTAGACGGTTTGCCCAAAAACGCAAATATTTCGTCTGCTGAAGTGCGCGAAGCAATGAAAGAAGTTGTAGACAAAATTGTTGAAACAATTCGTTTAACGCTTGAAAAAACACCGCCCGAACTTTCGGCCGATATTATTGACAGGGGTATTACCTTAACGGGCGGAACAGCACTTTTGCGCGGACTCCCCCAACTTATTGCAAACAAAACGGGAATGCCGGTGCGTGTTGCCGATTCCCCAATTGACTGTGTTGTTTTGGGCACACAAAAACGACTTGAAGAAAAGAACGGCTTTGAAAACTATGTTTTCCGTCACGGAAAAAGATTTAGATAAGAAAGTGAAAAAAGTATGAAATTTTTTCTGCGCACTAAAAAATTTAAAATTTGTGCAGCGGCACTTTGCATAATAATTGCCGTATGCATTACGGCGCGCGCCATTGTGGGTGTTTTTTCGCCGGGGGCAAGTGTGCTCGGTGTTATAATTACCCCGTTTCAACAACTGTTTGGCGGAATAGCCGATGCTGTATCAGATATAAATCGCGGTATTCGTGACGGCAATAAACTTATTCTTGAAAACAAGCAGTTAGAAGAAAAAATGGCAAATTACAACGAACTTGTTGCCGAAAACCAGCGCCTTAATAACGAAAACGAATTTTACGAAGAATACCTTGATATGAAAGAGGCAAACCCCGATTATAAATTTTGCAGCGCAAAGGTTATAGCGAAGGATAAATCAGATATTTACAAAGGTTTTACCCTTAACAAAGGAACTGTAAACGGTGTAAAGGCAAAGGACCCTGTTATTGTGGGCAACTATTTGCTTGGGTATGTTGATACTGTTTCGCTAACTTCTTGTAAGGTTGTTACCTTTTTAAACCCTAAAGTCGTGGTCGGCGCAAATGACAGCCGCACCGATGACCCCGGTGTTTTGGGCGGCACCGCCGATTTAGCGGCAGAAGGCAAAGCAAAACTATATAATCTTTCAAGGGATTGTACCGTTGCCGTTGGAGACTATATTGTTACAAGCGGCGAGGGTGTTTTCCCCGAAGGGCTTTTGGTTGGCACCGTTGATAACATAAAAAACGACAGCGTAACCTTTTCAACCTATGCCACAATAACCCCGTTTGCCGATTTTGACACTTTAAAAAGGGTAATGATTATCACAGACTTTTCTTCTCGGGGAGTGTTTAGTGATGTTCAGTAAAACAAACGGTATACCAATAAAAGAAACGGTTTTGGCGGTTTTAATATTTTTATTTACGGGTAGCGGGTTAATAACCTTTAAAATTGCTACGGCCACTCCGTTTTTACTTTTACCGCTTGTTGTGGCGGTGGCAATGTATAAAGGCGAAGTAATAGGGCTTTTCTTTGGCCTGTTTTGCGGAATTCTTGCCGATATTGCCTTTGTAAACGATACCGTTTTTAACACAATATTTTTAAGTGTTTGCGGTTTTTTGGTTGGAATTTCGGTAACCTTTTTCTTTAACCGCAACATTTGGGCGTATATTGTTGCAACCGTAATAACGGCATTTTTGTATTTTGCAATAAAATGGCTTG
Source organism: Acutalibacteraceae bacterium (assembly GCA_045601805.1). Lineage (GTDB taxonomy): Bacteria > Bacillota > Clostridia > Oscillospirales > Acutalibacteraceae > SIG607. Next base: position 24,369 of record JAZSAJ010000022.1, on the reverse strand, counting down.
TTGCTTGTTATTTGCCCGATGTTCAAGGAAAAATGTATTATTTGCTTAATATTTCTTTGCCGTCGGCATTTTATACATCGCTTTTTTGCATACCATTTTACTTTTTAGAAAGAAACAAACAAGAATAACAGAGGTGAAACCCGATGCCCTTTCCAAAGAAAAAAGATTCAAGGTTAAACACGATGTGCATTGTTTTGGCATCGGTGCTAATTCTTTATTCTTTGCGCCTTGCATCTTTACAACTTTTTAACAAACAAGAAAATATTATAGATACTTCGGGCCTTACCGCCCGTACTGCTACACTAAAAGCGCCGCGCGGTGAAATTTTAGATAGTTACGGCCGCGAACTTGCCGTAAACCGCGAAGGTTATAATGTTGTTTTTAACAGCGCATATATTGACCGTGAAAAACTAAACGACACAATACTTTCTTTGTGTAATTATTTTAAACAAAACGAAACCGAATGGACCGACAGTTTGCCGTTACAAAATACGGCGCCTTACGGCTATACCAAAGAGGATAACAGCGCATTTCTTGCGGAAATAGAACTTGCTCATTATGCTACCGCCGAAAATGTTTTTGAAAAACTTACAGAAACCTATTCTTTAGAAAATTATTCAAAAGAAGAAGCTCGTATAATTATGGGTGTTAGGTATTCAATGACACACGCGCAGTTTTCGGTTGTAAACCCTTATACCTTTGCCGAAGATGTACCTGCAAAGGTAATGCAAGGTGTTAGCGAAAACGGTTATTTGCTTAAAGGTGTAACAGTAGACACCGCGCCGGTTAGGTACTATAGCGATTCTGCACCCGTTCACCTTATTGGAACAGTTGGCCCAATTTATGCTGAAGAATGGTACGGCGATAAAGAAAAAAACATTGTTGGCCTTAAAGATAAAGGTTATACCTATAGCGATAAGGTTGGCAAAAGCGGTATAGAAGCGTACTGCGAAGATGTTTTAAAGGGTACCGACGGTCAAATTACCTATTATATTGACGACGAGGGCGCGGTAGTTAAAACCGAAATAACCAAAAAGCCAATTCCCGGCAAAACGGTTATGCTAACACTTGACAAAAAAATTCAAAACAGTGTTCAAAACGCCCTAAACGATACCGTGCGTAATTTAAACGCAAACGGCGGTAAATGCACAGGCGGCGCCGCGGTGGTTATGAATGTAAAAACAGGGCAAATTTTTGCTTCTGCCAATAACCCAAGTTTTGATTTTAACACATATTTAAACGATTACGAATCCATTGCAAACGCACCCAATAACCCGCTAATAAACCGCGCGTTTCAGGGCGTTTACCCAATTGGTTCAACAATTAAACCGGTGGTTGCCATTGCGGGTATTGATAACAACTTATTAACGGCAGATGAACACATAAACTGTGTAAAAAGATATAATTATTTTAAAGATTACAAACCCTCTTGTATGGGTACCCACGGCCCAATTTCGTTAACAAGGGCATTGGCGCGTTCTTGTAACTATTACTTTTTTGAAGTGGGCAGACGCGTTGGCGCAACCAAACTTGGCAGTTACTTTAACCAGTTTGGTTTGGGGGTTAAAACAGGTGTTGAAATTGGCGACTCAAAGGGTATTTTTGCCAAGGTAAACGAAGGCAGCGGCGACACCTTGCAAATTTCAATTGGCCAAAAAAATGCCTTTACACCTTTGCAACTTGCCGTTTATACTTCAACCCTTGCAAACGGCGGAACAAGATATAAAGCAACTCTAATTGATAAAATAATGGCTTATGATTTAAGTGAAACCGTTAAAGCAACCGAAAACGAAGTTTTAAATAAGGTGGAAATTTCCGATTATGCTATTTCTTCGGTTAAAAAAGGTATGCTTTCGGTTACCGAAGACGGAACGGGTAGTACAGTGTTTGGCAGTTACCCAATTAAAGTGGGCGGCAAAACGGGTACTTCGCAAAATGCCGGAATTGACCACAGCATATTTATTGCCTTTGCCCCGTTTGATAACCCCGAAATAGCCGTTGCGGTTGTTTTAGAACACGGAAATTCGGGCTTTGCGGCAGGTACCGTTGTAAAAGCCGCGCTTGATGCCTACTTCTTTTCAGAAGAAATTTCGGTTGACGATAAAACTGCTTATACACCCCTTGAATAATTGACAATAATTGGTGTTTATGCTATAATTTACTGCAAGAATTTACTTTCAAGGAGAATGTAATGGACAAGTTGTTTGCCGTAACATCCGGTAAGGGCGGTGTTGGAAAATCTACTGTTGCAACAATGCTTGCTTCGTCACTTGCGCAAAACGGAAACAGCGTTTTGCTAATTGATTTAGACGAAGGGCTTCGCTGTCTTGATTTAATGCTGGGCATAAGCGAAACGGTGGCGTTTGACCTTGCCGATATTTTAAACGGCAGGGAAAGTGAAGCAGCAATTTATCCTATTCCTTTTTGCAACAACCTTTCCCTTATTCCTGCGCCTGCAAAAACAGGGCAAATTAACCCATTGGCTTTTGGTTCGTTTTTAAGGGAAATAACCGAAAAATACGATAAAGTGGTGGTTGATTTTCCTGCAGGCATTGATTTTATGCTTTATAATGCGCTTCCCGATTACACTTGCTTTATAACTGTTTGTACGCCCGACCCTGTATCTTTGCGCGATGCGTCGCTTGTGGCAGAAGAACTTTATTCGCATAATAAAAACAATGTCCGTTTAATTATTAACCGTTTTGATATAAACTTTATAAAAGATGGCGTTTATTCGGGAATTGATGATATGATAGATAAAACAGGTATTCAGCTTTTAGGCATAGTACCTTACGATATTTCTCTTACTTTGGCACACGCAAGTTCTGTTTTGCCAAAAAAGGGGAATGCCAAAAAAGCGTTTGGCAGAATTGCTAACCGTTTGCTTGGCAAAAATGTTAAACTTCCTAAACCCAATAAAATATAGAAAGGAAAAAGTTTATGAATATTGCTTTAATTGCCCACGACTCTAAAAAGGAACTCATGGTTCAGTTTTGTATTGCTTATTGCGGAATTTTATCGCGCCATACATTACTTGCAACCGGCGCTACGGGTAAAACCGTGTCTGAAGCAACGGGGCTTAATATAATTAGGTTTTTAGGCGGTTCACAGGGCGGCGCTCAGCAAATTGCATCGCGAATTGGTTGCGACGAAATTGACCTTTTGCTATTATTCCGCGACCCATCAAGCCGCAAACCCCACGAACCCGACGAAAGCGCACTTTTGCGCCTTTGCGATGTTCATAACATTCCTGTTGCAACAAATATTGCCACCGCCGAAATGCTTATACACGGCCTTGACCGCGGCGACCTTGATTGGCGCGAAAATATTAAAAGAAACTAAGAAGGAAAAGTTATGAGTGAAATTAACCGTGCTGTAAAGGGCACTAACGATGTTTTGCCCGATAGTAGTTACCGTTGGCAGTATGTTGAAAACAAAATGCTTTCTGTGGCTGAACTTTTTGGGTTTAAAGAAATAAGGGTGCCCGTTTTTGAGCACACCGAAGTTTTTAAACGCAGTGTTGGCGATACAACCGATGTTGTGCAAAAGGAAATGTATACTTTTTTAGATAAAGGCGAAAGGAGTTTAACCTTGCGCCCTGAACTTACCGCAGGCGTGGTAAGAAGCGTAATTGAAAACGGTTTATATTCGGCAACACTTCCTTTAAAATGCTGTTATATTGGCGGTTGTTACCGTTACGAAAAACCGCAGGCAGGCCGTCTTCGTGAATTCCACCAGTTTGGTGTTGAATGTATTGGCGCGGCATCCCCTTCTGCCGATGCCGAAGTTATTAACTTAGCGGCAATGGTGCTTGGCGAATTGGGTATTAAAAACTTAACGCTTGAAATTAACTCTATTGGCTGTCCTGCTTGCCGTGCAAAATACCACACCGCGCTTAAAGAGTATTTTACTTCTAAACAAGATAACCTTTGCTCCACTTGTTTAGAGCGGCTAAACCGTAACCCAATGCGCATTTTAGACTGCAAATCCCCCGTTTGCAAGGATATTTGCAAAGATGCGCCTGTTATGATAGATTATTTGTGTGAAGATTGCGCTAACCATTTTGAAAGTGTTAAGCGCCACCTTGACGCATCAAACACAAAATACACCGTAAACCCAAAAATAGTGCGCGGTCTTGATTATTACACAAGAACTGTGTTTGAATTTGTTACGAGCGATATTGGCGCGCAAGGTACTGTTTGCGGCGGCGGCAGGTACGACGGGTTACTTGCCCAAATGGGCGCACCGGCTACCCCGGCTTTGGGCTTTGCAATGGGAATTGAACGGCTTTTAATGGTAATGGAAAACCAAGGCGCAGAATTCAAAGAAGATAAAAAGTGCGATATTTATATTGCGTCTTTGGGTGAAGAAGCCGCCCTTAAAGCAACCGAACTTTGCACCGCTTTAAGAAACGAGGGATTTATTGCGCAAAGCGATATATGTGACCGCGGCTTAAAGGCGCAAATGCGTTTTGCAAACAAAAAAGAAGCCGCTTTTACCGTTGTTCTTGGTGAAGACGAAGTGAAAACAGGCAAGGCAAAACTTAAAAATATGGCAAACGGAGAAGAAACCGAAATTGAATTGGTTTCGCTTTGCGAGGAACTTTATAAAATAAAAACCGAAGCATATTTAACTGCATTAACAGAAACAGTTTTAGGGAGCGATAAATAATGGAACTTGATTTAATGAACGGAATGAAGCGCACAAACTATTGCGGTGAATTAAGAACCGAAGATGCCGGCAAAACCGTTGTTGTTTGCGGATGGACTGCCCGTCAGCGCGATTTAGGCGGTCTTATATTTATTGATTTGCGCGACAGAACCGGTATTTTGCAACTTGCTTTTGACGAAAACACCGAAAAAAGCGTTTTCCAAAAGGCAAGTACTGTGCGAAGCGAATATGTTCTTATGGCAAAAGGTGTTGTAAGAAAACGCTCGTCTGTTAACAAAGATATACCCACAGGCGAAATTGAAATTGAGGTTAAAGAACTGTTAGTTCTTGGAAAATCTGAAACACCGCCTTTTGATATTACCGATGACACAGGCGCAAAAGAAGAATTACGCCTTCGTTACCGCTATTTAGATTTACGCCGAAATAAACTTCAAAACAACCTTTTAATGCGCCACCGCATTGCCAAGGTTACAAGGGATTATTTTGATGAAAACGGCTTTTTGGAAATTGAAACTCCAACCTTAATTAAATCTACACCCGAAGGTGCGCGTGACTATTTGGTTCCTTCGCGTGTTCACCACGGCAGTTTCTATGCACTTCCGCAATCCCCCCAGCTTTATAAACAACTTTTAATGCTTTCGGGTTGCGATCGCTATATGCAAATTGCCCGTTGCTACCGCGATGAAGACCTGCGTGCCGACCGTCAGCCCGAATTTACTCAGGTGGATTTAGAAATGTCTTTTGTTGAAATGGAAGATGTGCTTTCAATGATAGAGGGCTATATGAAACGCCTGTTTAAAGAAATTCTTGGCATTGATTTGGCACTTCCCATTCCCCGCTTAACCTATACCGAAGCAATGGAAAATTACGGAAGTGACAAGCCCGATACACGCTACGATATGAAAATCGTAAACCTTTCGGATATTGTTGAAAACTGCGGTTTTTCTGTTTTTGCCGATACCGTTAAAAACGGCGGCAGAGTTTCGGCAATTTGTGCAAAGGGCGGCAGCGAAATTTACACGCGTAAAGAAATTGATAAATTAACCGAAGAGGCAAAGGGCATTGGTGCAAAGGGCCTTGCTTATATCCGCTGGGTAGAAGACACCCCCACTTGCTCGTTTGCTAAATTTATGACCGAAGAAGAAATGGCAGAAATTATTAAACGCACAGGCGCCGAAAAGGGCGATACCGTGTTTATTGTTGCCGATAAAAAGAAAACTGTGCTTTCTGTCCTTGGCGCACTTCGTCAAATTGTTGCAAAACGAATGGGCATTATTAAAGACGGCTTTAACCTTTTGTGGATTGTTGAATTCCCGTTCTTTGAATATAACGAAGAAACCGGTAATTACGATGCTATGCATCACCCGTTTACGTCACCCTTAGACGAATCTATGCCTTACCTTGACACCGATAAAGAAAAGGTGTTTGCAAAGGCGTACGACTTGGTGCTTAACGGCATTGAACTTTCTTCCGGCTCAATTCGTATTACTGACCCTGAACTTCAGGTTAAAATGTTTAAAGCGCTTGGGCTTTCTGACGAAGAAGCAGAGCTTAAGTTCGGCTTCTTAACCGATGCTTACCGTTTTGGCGCTCCACCGCACGGCGGTATGGGTATTGGCCTTGACAGAATTTGTATGTTATTTTCTGGTAGCGAAAGTCTGCGCGATGTTGTTGCTTTCCCCAAAGTTTCAAATGCAAGTGAACTTATGTCGGGCGCACCCGGTCCGGTTGATACCAAACAACTTGGCGAACTTTCAATCGCAATTATCAATAAAGACAAATAAAAAAAATAACGCCCAACGGAGACACTTCGCATAGAAGATGTCTCCGTTAAATTTTATATTTTTTATAAATGATATTGCTTTTGTTCCAGTTTTGGAATATAATCGTACATATAAGAAGGTGATTTAAGATGTTGGACTTTATGACTGCAGGTGAAGCGGCTGAAAAATGGAATATATCCCATAGAAGAGTGCTTACTTTATGCAAAGAGAGGCGCATAACTAATGCGACAACTTTTGGAAAAATGTGGATTATTCCTATTGATGCCAAAAAACCGGAAGATGCGCGTAGTTTACGATATAATAAATCAAACGGAAAAAGTGCAAAACCCTTCTTAAAGTGGGCGGGTGGTAAAGGTCAACTTCTTAAAGAAATTGAGCGCTATTATCCTTTCACAGAAGAAAACATTACAAAGTATGCCGAGCCGTTTGTTGGTGGTGGTGCAGTTTTGTTTGATATCCTTAGCAAATATAATTTAAATGAAGTTTATATCAGCGATATTAATGCTGAACTTATAAACTCTTATTACATTATCCGCGATGAAATAGACGCTTTAATTGAAACGCTTTATACAATTCAAAATGAGTTTGTACCGTTAGATATTAATAATCGAAAGATTTATTATAACCAAAAGCGAGAGCGTTTCAACGATTTGAAGGTAAATGGAAATGAAAGCACAAATACCTTAAAAGCTGCTCTGATGATATTCTTAAATAAAACTTGCTTCAATGGGTTGTATCGAGTAAACAAGAAAGGGCTCTTTAATGTTCCAATGGGAACATATAAGAATCCTCTGATTTGTGACGAAAAAAATCTTCGTGCAGTATCAGAAAAATTACAGAAAGTTTCTATTGTTTGTGGAGATTATAGAGAGTGTGCAAACTTTATTGACAAAAATACATTTGTGTATTTTGATCCGCCTTACAGACCAATTACCGATACTGCAAGCTTTACTGCATATACTGAAAATTTGTTTAATGATGAACAACAAATTGAGCTTGCTCGTTTCGTAGATGATATGCATAAAAAAGGTGCTAAAGTTGTTATTAGCAACTCCGACCCAAAGAATTCAAATGAAGATGATGATTTCTTTGATAACATTTACTCTGATTATAAAATTAAGCGAGTTGAAGCAACCCGAATGATTAATTGCAAAAGTGAAGCAAGAGGAAAAATTAAAGAATTGCTTATTAGTAATTTTTAAGGTGATGTATAAATGAGAAATTTTAATGAATGGTTTTCTGATTTTAAAGAAAATATAGCTGATTATAAATATTATACCGATTTTGATAAAGTTTATAGAAATGTGGAAGTTGTTAAGGTTGAATTAAATATTTTAAATTCCCTTATTGGCTCAAAAAACATAGAAAGTGACTTTCAAAAACTATTTAAAGATTATCCGCAAATAATCAAAGCGCTTCCAATTTTAATAGCAAAAAGAGAAACGGAAATTTATTGTCAAGATGAAAATGGAGGTATTACATATACTTTTGATTATGGCAGATACTGGCCTAACAGTCATAAATTTAAAAGTGGCGAACAGTATGCGTATTTCCTGCGCGAAACAGGCCTTTTTGATTTGCTTGAAAATCACATAATTAATAATTTGGTTGATTATGTAACTGGTGTTGAGGTTGGATTGGATTCAAACGGTAGAAAGTCCCGTAGTGGTGATTTAATGGAGAATCTCGTTGAATCGTTTATTATTAAAGCTGGTTTTATAAAAAATAAAAATTATTTCAAAGAAATGCGATTGAGTGATATTGAAAAGCGTTGGGATATTGATTTGTCCAAGATTTCAAATTCGGGTAAGACAGAAAAACGCTTCGATTTTGTCATAAAAACCGACAGTATGGTTTATGGTATTGAAACCAATTTTTATAGTTCGCAAGGTTCAAAACCTAATGAAACAGCAAGAAGTTATAAAATGATAGCATTAGAGTCGAATGATATTGCTGGTTTTAAGTTTGTTTGGTTCACAGATGGCAAAGGATGGAAACCCTCAAGACACAATCTGGAAGAAACATTTGATATTATGGAACACATCTACAACATAAAGGATTTAGAAAATGGAATTATAAATGAGGTTTTTAAATAATGTCAAAGAAAATCACCAAATGGGAACCCGATGATTTTGAGTTAGAAATGACAACTCACTGGTCTTTTCCCAAGCGAGGAGATTGGGCTACTCACGATGCAAAATGGCGGGGCAATTGGTCCCCATATATTCCGCGTAACATTTTGCTTCGCTATTCAAAAGAGAATGACTTGGTTCTTGACCAATTTGTAGGTGGCGGCACAACTCTTATTGAAGCAAAGCTCCTTAATCGTAATATCATTGGCGTTGATGTAAATGATGTGGCACTTGCTCGTTGTAAAGAAAAAACCACATTTGAACACGAAGGTGCAAATGGTAAGGTATATCTGCATAAAGGAGATGCAAGAAACCTTAATTTCATACCAGACAACAGTATTGACCTAATTTGCACCCATCCACCGTATGCTGGTATTATCAAATATAGCAAAGATATACCAGAAGATATATCTTTACTTAAGGTTAAAGATTTCCTTGTAGAAATGAAAAAGGTAGCTACAGAGATCTACCGTGTTCTGAAAAAGGACAAGTTCTGTGCTGTTCTTATGGGTGACACGCGCCAAAAAGGGCATATGATTCCGATGTCTTTTGATGTTATGAGAATATTTGAAGATGCAGGCTTTAAACTTAAAGAATTGATTATCAAAGAACAACACAACTGCAAGGCAACAGGATATTGGAAAACCAATAGTATGAAATATAATTTTTTGTTGATTGCACATGAGTATTTATTTGTGTTTAATAAAAAATAACGCCCGATGGGCGTTATTTTTTTTATTACATATTTTCAATGTCTGTTATTTTATCTATTCTTGCTTGGTGGCGGCCGCCTTCAAATTCTGTTGTTACAAACAAATCAACAAGTTCAAGCGCTGTGCCAATACCAATAACCCTGCCGCCTAAACACAATATGTTTGAATTGTTGTGAAGTCGGGTGTATTTGGCTGAAAAATGGTCGCTGCAAACGGCGGCGCGTATGCCTTTAACCTTGTTTGCCGCAAGCGACATTCCAATTCCTGTTCCGCAAACCAAAATTCCCATTTGGTTTTCCCCGTTTGCAACGCTTTTTGCTACGGGAAGTGCTATATCGGGGTAATCAACCGATTTTATTTCTGTTATACCAAAATCGGTTACGGTAAAACCTTTTTCTTGTAAAAATTCTTTAATGGCTTCTTTGTGCTCATAACCGCCGTGGTCACATCCAAGTGCAATTTTCATTATTATTTACTCCTTTTTGCTTTAAGTTCACGCTCTGCTTGGGGCAGCCGCAAATATATTGGTAAAATTTCTTTTGATGTAACTGTGTTTTCGTTTAAAAATTCATTTTCTGCAAAGGTTGCCACACCGCTCGCGCGCTGGAATAAAAGCGTGTTTTGTGCAACTTTAACCTTTTTGTTATCCTTTGCAAACGGGTAAAAAACGCCTGCGCCGTCACCTGCTACAATAATATTGTGGCGGGTTATTTTTTTTGATAGTTCTTCTGCTAAATCTTGGCATTTAATTGCGCGGTCAGGCGTTAAACGGGTAATAATGCCGTTTTCAATTTTAAACAGGGCATTATAAACCTGGTTGCACCTTGCGTCTAAAACGGCGCAAACCAAACAGTCCATCCCTTTAAAGTTTTCGGCAATAGCTGAAAGTGTTGACACCGCTACACAGGGCTTATTAAACGGCGCTGCCAAACCCTTAACGGCGGAAATACCAATTCTAACCCCCGTAAACGAACCGGGACCGGCGCTAACTGCAAAACCGTCAATATCGCTAACCGAAACTTTTGCGCTTTGTAGCATATCGCTTGTCATTTTTAAAAGTGTTTGGGAATGTGTAATTTTTGCGTTTGTAAATGCTTCGCCAATCAAAACGCCGTCTGTTAACAGCGCGGCCGAAGCCGAAGCACCCGAACATTCCAAGGCGAGTATTTTCAATTTATTCACCCTTTTTTATAGTAATTTTTCTTTGGTTATCAGAAAGCCGTTCTATTGTAATAAAAATTGTGTCTTCAGGAAGCGCTCCCATAACATTTTCGCTCCATTCAACAGCCAAAACACCACCGCTGTCCAAACAGTCAAAAAAACCGCAGGAATCAAGGTCTTCCCAACTTTCAATTCGGTACATATCAAAATGGTAAAGGGGAAGCCGTCCGCCAATATATTCATTCATAATGGCAAAAGTTGGGCTGTTTACTTCGCCCAAAAAGCCAAGCCCTTTGGCTAAACCTTTTGTAAAACAGGTTTTGCCCATACCCAAGGAGCCGATAAAAGCAATAACCTCGCCGCCTAACAAAGTTTTTGCAAAATCTTCGGCAATTTTTTGGGTTTCCTCATAAGAATTCGTAATATATGCATTTTCCATATTATCACCTAATCGTGCAAATAAAGCATACGCGAATTGCGGTGAATATAAACGCTTAAAAGTTCGCCCACGCCAATATATAAACAAGCAAGCGAAGTACCGCCCGCGCTAAAGAACGGAAGTGTAATACCAATAACGGGTAAAACAGATAAACACATACCAAGGTTTATTACAATTTGCGCTAAAAGCAGCCCAAAAAAGCCAATGCAAATAAGTTTACCGCTTAATTTTCGTGTTTGTTTGGCAATAGAAACGCACCTAATACAAATTAAAACAAGAAGCGTAATTACAACCAAACAACCCAAAAAGCCCCATTCTTCGCCAATGGTAACAAATATAAAGTCGTTATACCCCTCGGGCACACCAAGCGGACCCATTTGGGTTAGGGTGCCTTTAAACAAACCTTGTCCAAAGAAGCCGCCGCCCGCCAAAGCAATTCTACCGCGCCACTGCTGCCAACCGTCGCCTTGTAAATCGGCATTAAAATCAAACAAAAGACGAATACGCGCTTGTTGGTCAGCATTCATTACAAAGAAATAAATAAAGGGTGCGGCAACCACCAAAACGCCAAGTAAAATTAAAAAATACTTTTTATCTACCCCTGCCGCCCACATCATACAAATAGCCATAACGGCAAAAACCAACGCCGTGCCGTCGTCACCCTGAAAGTGAATAAGCACAACGGGAATACCGGCGTGTATACAAACAGGAATTAAATGTGAAAGTTTGTTAATTTTTTCTGCCACCTTAGATAAATGGTAAGAAAACGTAATAATAAAGCAAACCTTCAAAAGTTCCGACGGCTGAAAGGTTGTAAAGCCCAAATTAAGCCACGCCTTGTCGTCGGTGCCGGCAGGGCCTGTACCAAAAATAAAGGTTAAAAGCACCAAAAAAAGCCCCACACCGCCAATAATATACCACCGTTTTAACAGCGTTTCAAAATCAAAAAGTGAAATAAAAATTGCCGCGCACACGCCCAAAACCATTGAAAGAATTTGCATAATAAAATACCTTGGGCTTAAAGTGTAGCGCGTTGCCGAAAGGACAGCCACACAGCCAAAACTGGTTGCGGTAATGCACAAAAACAAAAGGCGTTTGTCGGTTTCGCGTATATAGTCGGCAATTAGTGCCCAAATTTTTGCCATAGCCATCCTCCTTTTAGCATTTTATTATATTTTATAATAAAATCCCCTTTTTTTCAAGGAGTAACTTCATTTTGTCAAAATTTATTGAAAAACTGCTTCTTGTATGCTAAAATAATGGGGCAAACAGGGAAACAGGTGAAAATCCTGTACGAGCCCGTCGCCGTAAGGTGCATAAAACAAAAAACTTACTTTTTTCTGCCGCAAGAAAAAAGGAAAGCGCCATTGAATTTTTTTGAGAAGGCGGTTTTTTGGCACTAAGTCGAAATATCTGTTTGCAAAAATCCTGTTATAATAACTGCGGCAGCCGGTTTTACGGGAACTAAAATTTAAGGAGAATAAGCTTATGAAAAAGACAGTATTTAAAAAAATTCTGTCTGCTGTTCTTTGCTTTGTGCTTATTGCGGCTATGGCACTTACTTTTGCTTCTTGCAAAGATAATGGCGGACAAAACGGTGAAAAAACCTTTACATTTGTGGTGGTTGACCAGGGCGGTAACGAAACAAGTAAAGAAATTACCACAAATAAACAGTATGTTGGCGAAGCCCTTTTAGACCAAGGCATTATTGAGGGCGAAGACGGTGACTACGGCCTTTATGTTAAAAAGGTAAACGGAATTGTTGCCGATTACGAAAAAGACAAAACCTATTGGGCGTTTTACATAAATGGTGAATACGCCATGACCGGTGTTGACAAAACCGAAATTAAAGACGGCGAAGTATATTCTTTTAAAATAGAAAAATGAAACTTAAATTAAAGGAAATTACTTTGTTTTCTTTGCTTGGAACGGTAATGTTTGTTTCAAAAATTTTAATGGAATTTTTGCCAAACATTCATTTGCTTGGTGTTTTAATTGCCCTTTACACCGCCACTTTCGGTGTAAAGGCAATATACCCAATAATAGTTTTTATTTTGCTTTGCGGTGTTTATGCCGGTTTTTCGCTTTGGTGGGTGCCCTATATTTATATTTGGCCAATTTTGTGGGCGGTTCTGTTATTGGTAAAACAAAGTTTAAATAATAAGAAAAAAATTATTTTATACACAGCAATAACCACACTGCACGGGTTACTTTTTGGTGTGATTTACGCACCAATGCAGGCGCTTATGTTTGGCTTTAATTTTAAACAAACGGTTGCTTGGGTAGTAGCAGGGTTTCCGTTTGACGCGCTTCACGCAGGGGGAAATTTGTTGCTCTGCTTAATAATTCTTCCGTTTACAAATGTTTTTAAAAAGGCAGTAAAAAATTTTTATTAAAGGTGATTAAATGTATATAATGTCGGTTGATTTAGGCAAGGCAAGAACAGGCATTGCCTTAAGCGATATTGGTGAAAATTTTGCCTTTCCCAAGGCGGTTATAACCGAATATAACACCGAAAAACTGGTGGAAAAAATATGCAATACGGCAAAAGAACTTTGCGCCGATTTAATTGTTGTGGGGCTACCTAAAAATATGGACGGCAGTTTGGGTGAACGCGCAGAGGAATGTACCGTAATTGCCCAAAAAATTACCGAAAAAAGCGGAATTAAAACAGAACTTTGGGATGAACGCCTAACCACCGTTTCGGCGCATACCACATTAAATTTTACAAACACACGCGGCAAAAAACGAAAAGAAACGGTAGACGCCGTCGCCGCCACAATAATTTTAGAAGATTATTTAACATACCGTAAAAACAAAAAAGAAGTGCAATAGCACTTCTTTTTTTATTTTTGGTTTTGCAGTTCGCTAATTTTATCGCGTAAATATGCGGCGTGTTCAAATTCAAGCATTTTTGCCGCCTCTTTCATTTGGGCAGTAAGAACTGCAATTTGTTTTTCTTTAGCCGCTTTGCTTAACCGCTTGTTCTTTTGTTCATCTACAGGTTTTCCTGAAATTTCAAGAATTTCGCGAATATCCTTTTCAATGGTTTTAGGGGTAATTCCGTGGTCGCGGTTATATTTTTCCTGCTTTGTTCTTCGGCGCAAGGTTTCTTTAATTGCGCGTTCCATTGAACCTGTAACACTGTCGGCATACATAATAACCTTGCCTTCACTGTGCCTTGCCGCTCTGCCCACAGTTTGAATAAGCGAAGTTTCGCTTCGCAAAAAGCCCTCTTTGTCGGCGTCAAGTATTGCCACCAAAGAAACTTCGGGAATATCTAACCCCTCGCGCAAAAGGTTAATACCCACAAGTACCTGAAACTTGCCAAGCCGTAAATCTCTAATAATTTCCATACGCTCAATGGTTGGCGTGTCATAGTGCATATAGCGTACCTTAATGTTAAGGTTAATTAAATATTCGGTTAAATCTTCTGCCTGTTTTTTTGTAAGGGTTGTAACCAGCACACGCTGGTTTTTTTCTATGCGCATATTTATTTCGCTAACCAAATCGTCAATTTGGTGTTCGCTTGGGCGCACTGAAATTTCGGGGTCTAAAAGCCCTGTCGGCCTAATAATTTGTTCGGCGGTATTTTGGGCAACCGATTTTTCAAAATCGCCGGGTGTTGCCGAAACAAAAACGGCTTGGTTTATGTGGGAATAAAATTCTTGGAAGTTCAGCGGACGGTTGTCAAAAGCCGAAGGTAAACGGAAACCGTATTCAACCAAATTTTCCTTTCGCGCACGGTCGCCTGCAAACATACCGCGCACTTGCGGAATTGTTACGTGCGATTCATCAATAAACAACAAAAAATCATCGGGGAAGTAATCAAGCAAACTCGTAGGCGTGCTTCCGCGCGGACGCCCTGCCAACACGCCCGAATAGTTTTCAATACCCTTGCAGGTGCCAACCTCTTTTAGCATTTCAACATCATATTCGGTGCGCTGGCGAATTCTTTGCGCCTCAATAAGTTTGCCACCATTGGTAAAAAATTCAACACGCTCTTCCATTTCAGCAAGTATTCTATTTAATCCGTCTTGCAACTTGTCATCGGGAATAATATAGTGCGAAGCGGGGTATATTGCGGTGTGGTTTAAAAACGCCTTAACTTCGCCCGTTAGGGTGTTAATTTCGCTAATTCGGTCAATTTCATCGCCAAAAAATTCTATCCTTAATGCGTTTTCGTAAGAATACGCAGGGTAAATATCAACAACATCACCGCGTACGCGGAACTTGTTTCGGGTAAAGTTAATGTCGTTGCGCTCGTACTGTAAAGCAACCAACTTTTTAAGCAAATCATCGCGCTCTTTTTTCATACCCACGCGTAAAGAAATAACCATATTGCGGTAATCAATGGGGTTACCAAGCGAATATATGCAAGAAACACTTGCTACAATAATAACATCCCTGCGTTCCGAAAGCGCACAGGTTGCGCTGTGGCGCAGTTTGTCAATTTCATCGTTTATGGCAGAGTCCTTTTCAATGTAAGTATCGGTCCCCGGTATATACGCTTCGGGTTGGTAGTAGTCGTAATAGGATACAAAATATTCCACCGCATTTTCGGGGAAAAACTCGCGAAACTCACTGCATAACTGCGCAGCAAGGGTTTTGTTGTGAGCAAGAACAAGTGTCGGACGGTTTACTCTCGCGATAATATTCGCCATAGTAAAGGTTTTACCACTACCTGTAACACCAAGCAAAACCTGCTCTTTGTCCCCGCGGTTTATACCTTCAACCAAACTCTCAATCGCTTCGGGCTGGTCACCCGTCGGCTTAAACTTACTGTGCAAAATAAACTTGTCCACCTGTTCTCACTCCTTTCAATATATTGTTTACGAATTTATTGCTTTATTTCAAAATTTGGCCACAAAACAGAATAACGGTCTTTAAGGTCTTTAGCGTACAAAAGGGCGGTGTTAATTTTTTCTTCGCCGTACAAAGATACAAAATCGTTTAAATCAAGCCCGATTGCTTCAATATAACCCTTAATTTCCTGCGAAGACGGTACCTCTGCAAGAATGGTTTTTATTTCCTGCCATTTTTTGCGGTAAATATCTATTTTACTGTTATTGTACCAGCCGGTTTTGTTTTGCAAATCAAGAACTTCTTTTGCAAGGGTTGAATAAATACTCTTTATTTTCTTTTCATAATCTGCAAAAGAGAACTCTTTGGCAGTTGGTACATCTATTTTTAAAAGATTTTCCCTAATTTTTTGGGTATAGTATGTGGAATATATAACATCAATACCGTGGGAAAGGTGCTTTTTGCCGTCTAAAATTCCGGTTATTTCAAAAAAGTGCGAAAGGTGGTGTTCACTGCCTGAACCAGGCCTGGTAGAACCCGCAAAACTCATAAGTATTCCTATCATAACCAAATATTCCATTAGTTCGGAAATTGCGCTTTCGTCCCTTGCCAAAATGTCTTTCGCTTTGTTTTTAATGTTGTTAGCGCAGTTTAGGGTGTAATCATAAATTTTTTGGCAAAAATACTCATTATTTACAAGAGTGCTTAATTTCCAGTCGTTAAGGCAAGAAAATTTACCCAAAATATCGCCGTAACCCGCTTTTAACATATCTATAGGCGCGTTTTTCAAAACAGAAGAATCGGCAAAAATTGCCTTTGGCGGCAGGGTGGTTACAGTAACTTTCATACCGCTAAGTATCATAGCGGCGCCCGAAGACGCGTAACCGTCCATAGACGGCGCGGTGGCAACAATAAAATAAGGCAGTTTGTTAAAATAACTTACATATTTACATAAATCATTTATAACGCCCGAACCAACGCCAATAATTAAATCGGTGTTTTTGGTTAGTTTGCTTTCGGTAGTTTCTATTGCTTTTTCATTGGGAATAAGAAATTTATCACCGGTGTCAAAAATAAGATTGCTTTCTATTTTGTTTTTAAGCAAATCATAAACATCTTTTCCGCAAACGCGGTAGGTGTTTTTATCGGAAACCAACAAAATAGAATTATAGTTTTCACACTGTTTTTTAAGTTCGCACAAGGCATTGTTGCTAACTTCAACAATATCAATAGGGCAGTTGTGTTCCTTTTTGCAAGAACAATTTTCAAAACCCCGTTGTATTTCCTTTACATTCATAAAAAATGCCTCCTGTCTATCTGCTAATAAAATTATTATAATGGTATAGGTTAGGCGAAACAAGATTGTTTCGCCGCAAAATCTTTGATTTTGCGACAAATTTTCAATAAAAATTTGTCCTATTCCATTGCAATGAGTGATGTGCAAAATTAAATATTAAAATTTAATTTTGCATGAAGCCACTTAAAAAGTGGCTTGTCGAAGCGCTTTTTAGCGTTTCGACAAACTACAATCATTATAGCATAAAAAAACTATAAGTAAAGAAAAAGCAGATGCTAAGCATCTGCTTTTTTTATGTTATTCAAGTCCTGCGACTATCTTTTTAAGTATTGCCAAATCTACAACATCGGTATTACCGTCACCGTTTAGGTCAACGCATAAACTTTCTTTAAGACCGGCAACCATTTTTTTAAGAATAGCAAGGTCAACTACATCAATTAATATATCGCCGTTAAGGTCGCCCGAAGAAACACCAATAACTTTTATTGTTAATTCGGTTGTTTTTCCGCCATAAGAAACGGTTAAGGTTTGTTCACCCGTTATTGCGCTGTCAAACCCCGTAACCAAATAACCTTCAGTAATAATTTCTTCGTCGCCGTTACTGTCTGTAAAGCATAATTGCAAACCTGTTGTATCAAGTTCTTCGCCCTCTTTATAGGCAAGTTTTTTGGGTAAAGAAGTAATTGTAAGAGAAGGAGTTATAATAATATCTTGCAAGTTTTCCAAGGCATACTCATATGCAGTGGATTTTTTATTACAAACAATAGTAATAACTCTTTGAATTGAAAATTCCTCATCGTGATATTGTGAATGTAATGAATGTTCTTCAAGTGTCGTGTTGTCGTTCGGTATTTCAATTATATCTACTCCGCTGTTTCCAAAGGCTCCAGCTCTTACAAGAGTAACGCTTTCGGGGATGGTATAAGATTTGCTTTCTTGTTTAGGACAGAAAATAAGTTCGGTTTTATCTTTGTTAAAAAGCACACCGTTTTCGCTTGAATAGTATTTATTGTTAGGGTCAACATTTATTTTGGTAAGCGAATCGCACCCGGCAAATGCTTGGTACCCAATATATTCAACGCTTTCGGGAATATCTATGGAAGTTAATGCGGTGTTATTAAGAAAGGCAAAATTGCCAATGGTAATTAGCCCTTCGGGCAAAATTATTGAAGTAAAACTTTTAGGACTGTTTATAAGCGGTTCTTCAAACGCGTAATCGGCTATAATGGTAGTACCGTCTCTAACTGTTATTTGGTCGGGTTCAAAACTGCCGCGTTTATATGAATATAAAATATGTTTTAAATAAAGAGCGCCATCGGGTTGGTTTTTATACCAAACGCCGTCGCCAAAAGCATATCCTCCAATTGATTTTATGGAATCGGGAATATCAACTGAACGCAAAGTTGAAATACCTGAAAATGAACGGGAACCAATGCGTGTAATGTCTTTAGGCAAAACCAAATTTTGTATTGAGGTGCCTGCAAATGCCCCCTCGCCAATTTCAACAGCATCGTTTTCAAATGTTAATGTGGATATATTTGTACCTGCAAAAGCACGCTCACCCACACTAACAATGTTTTTTGGCAAGGTGACCTCAGTTAATTCTGTGCTGTAAAAAGCATATTCGGGTATTTCTGTTAATCCGCTTCCAAGTTTTAAGGATTTTAACGGTGCATAAGAAAATGCATAGCCACCCATCTTTTTAACGCTGTTGGGAATATTAACGGATTCAAGTTTAGAATAATAGAAAGCACGATACCCTATTATCTCTACGCCTTCGGGTATTGTAACTTTTGTTAGCAAGGAACCACTAAAAGCATGGTCGCTTATTTCTTTAACGCCCGAAGGGATATTAATTGAATTAAAAGAGGTGCGATAAAATGACTCTTTACCAATATAAGTTAATGAGCTTGGTAAACTTGTTAGGTTCCCTAAATTACTGTCTGCAAATGCCTTATCGGAAATGGAAATAAGGTTTTCGGGAAGTGTAATGTTGGTTAGGTTTGAACAATAGTAAAACGCTTCACTCGGTATTTCCGTAACATTTTCAGAAACCATAACCGAAGTTAATTTAGAATTTCTAAACGCACCTTGTGAAATTTCGGTTACACTGCTTGGCATAATGTAATCACCTGTTTTTTCAGGGTCGCAAGAAACAACTTTTTTCATATCAGCCGTATAAGTTACGCTGTCTACTGTTTTAAAAGAAGTGCAGGTTTCGTTGAAAGCAATATCTAATTCCGAGTAAATATTTGCATTTAAAACATCAATGTTTTTAACAAAATCGGGTACGGTATAGTTGGCCTTTGCAACGGGGTAAAGCATAACCGTATCAAGATTTTTGTTATATACTACACCGTCAACGCTTGCAAAATATGGGTTTTCGGCAGAAACATGTATTTCTTTTATTCTTCTGCTGTGTAACACCATATCAACGCTTAAACTATTTACATTTTTTCCAATATATAGTTTTTCAAGCGGAGAAATCCAATCGCTAATAGCTTCGGGGGAAATAGTTACTACCGAATCCGGCAAAGTTAAAGTTTTAACTTTTGTCATGGCAAAACCCATACTTATAATACCTACAACGGGTTTACCGTCAATTTCAGCAGGAACTGAAATTTCTTCGTCGCTAAGCAAACAGTCAGTAATGTAAATTCCGTCTTCTTTTTCTACATACTGATAATCTTCGGATTTTTCTATAATTGCAGAAAATTCCGCAGATACGTCGGCGCCGAAAATAGAAACACGAAGCTTGTTTTCTCCTCCAACAGTCCACGGGTTATCATACTGTTCGTGATCAACAAGTAACGAGAAGGTGTTAGTGCTTTTCCTTACTTCAGAACTGCCGTCGCTCATAGTAATTTTATATGTAAAATCAGGGACAACATACTCTTTATTACCATTTTCAAAAATAGAACGATAATCGGATTCGTTTATTGGTTTGACTTTTAAAACTTCAATAGACACATAAGATGGTTGCGAATCGGTTGCAAGTGCTGAAACACAGGTTGAAAGCACCATACTTATGGCTAATAAAAGGGCCAAAAACTTTTTGCGAATGTTTGTCATAATAAACGCTCCTTTACATTATATTTTTTCCTCTATGGTAAATTATACCATAATAACATAAGAAAATAAAGTAAAAAAATAAAACCTGAACTCATATTGAATGAGTGCAGGTTTTATTAACTATCCTTTATTTACTTGTTGCTAATTAAATATTCTCAATTTTAATTAAACTTGTATTGCCGGAAGTACCGCTTGTGTCACCGCCGGTTATAATAATTTTATCGCCTTTTTTAAGCATAAGTTCTTGTTCGGCAATCTTTTTTGCGGTGTAAAACAATACATCGGTTGAAGTAAAGCGTTCGCACATAGCAGGAATAACGCCCCAAGAAAGCGCAAGACGGCGCCAAGTGCGTTCATCGGTGGTAAGACCAAGAATGGGCACAGGCGGACGAAAACGCGAAACCATACGCGCTGTCATTCCCGAAAGCGAACAAGCAACAATTACCTTGGCATCAAGGTCAATAGCCATTCCGCAGGTTGAATGAGATACCGCGTCTGCAGAATTTCTAATTTCAAAAGCCGCATTGTGAAAACGCTTTTTGTAATGAATGTTGTTTTCGGTAGTTTCGGCAATTTCAGCCATTGTTTTAACCGCTTCAATCGGGTATTTTCCTGCAGCGGTTTCGCCCGAAAGCATAATTGCGCTTGTGCCGTCGTAAACGGCATTGGCAATGTCCGAAATTTCGGCTCTTGTTGGGCGTGGGTTAGAAATCATAGATTCTAACATTTCGGTAGCAGTAATAACCCTTTTGCCAAGCAAACGGCACTTGGTTATAAGTTTCTTTTGAATTGCGGGAAGCATTTTAAAGGGAATTTCAACACCCATATCGCCGCGGGCAATCATAATACCGTCGCACTCTTTGCAAATTTCTTCAATGTTATCAAAACCCGATTGGTTTTCTATTTTTGCAATAAGTTCAATGTCGTCGGCATTTAATTCTTTTAAGTAATTATGAACATCAACAAGGTCTTGCCTGCAAGACACAAAGGAACAGGCAATATAATCAACATCGTTTTGTATTCCAAAAGCAATGTCTTTTTTATCTTGCTCAGAAAGGTATTTTTGCTTCATTACTTTTCCGGGGAAGCTCATACTCTTGCGGTCTGAAAGTTCACCGCCAATAACAACATCACATTCAATGTCGGTGCCATTTATATTTGTAACCTTAAAAGTTAAAAGCCCGTTGTTAAGCAAAATGGTGTCGCCAACAGCCAGTTCGTTCGTAAGATTTTTATAACTAACCGAAACTTTTTTGCTGTTACCAATAATATCTTCGGTGGTAAAGGTGAACTTATCACCGTCGTTTAAAGTGATTTTTTGATTTTCAAATGTTTTAATTCTGTATTCAGGACCTTTTGTGTCAAGCATAATAGCAATAGGCATTTTAAGGTCACTGCGCACCTTTTTAACAAGGTCAATTCTTTTTTGGTGCTCATCATAAGTGCTGTGGGAAAAATTAAGCCGCGCCACATTCATTCCGGCTTTGCAAAGACCTATAAGTGTTTCTTCTTTTTCACTTGCAGGTCCAATGGTGCATACTATTTTTGTTTTGCGCATGGGTATAACTCCTGGGGATTGGTTGTGATTAAATTTCTGCTTTCCAAAGGCCGTGTAGGTTGCAGTAAGCATAAGCAGCAATGGGCTTTTCGTCGGCAAGTGCAAAGGTAACGGTGGGTTCTTTGCCAACTTCCAAACATTTGCGTTGTCCGCCTTTGTCGGTTTGTAAATAAACCCACAAAATGCTGTGTTCTTCTGCCATTGGGTGAAGCGCAGAACCAACGGTAACGGTTACAACATTGCCGTTAACCGTAACAACGGGAATGTGCTTTTCGTGGCTTGCTTCAACAACACCGGCTTCCAGTTTTGTCATTTTTTGACCGCAGCACACCATATTAACGCCCGAAGCGTTAATCATGCCAACAAGGTTGCCGCAACGCTCACAAATATAAAATTTACTGTTTTCACACATAAATAAAACCTCCTAAAAAAATTATACCTTTATTTTATCACTTTATTGAAAAATTTTCAATAAGAATTAAAACTTTTACTTGAAAAAGAAGTATAGGAATAGTATAGTTAAAAAAGTAGGAGGGATAATTATGAAAATTTCTATACCTTATAAAAGTGAAACCCTTTGCTATGCGGCAGAGGAACTTGTAAAATACATAACTGCTATGACTTCGCAAAATGTGGAAATTGCAGAAGAAAGCGGCGATATTGTTTTGGGCCTTTTGCCAAGCGGCAGTGTTAAAGACCCGCTTATTGACGATAAATTTGTTATAAATATTCAAAACGGTAAGGGCGAAATTTTGGGCAGTAATGAACGCAGCGTTTTGCTTGGTATTTACCGCTATCTTAAAGAACTTGGCTGCCGTTTTGTGCGCCCCGGTAAAGACGGCGAAGTTGTGCCCAAACGCCAACTTGACGGTAGCGTTAAGGTGGAAGAAACTGCATTTTATCCCTTTAGGGTTGAATGTCTTGAAGGCGCAATTAACGATGAATTGGTTATAGATACTATTCGTTGGCTTCCCAAGGTTGGTTATAACGCTTTCTTTATTCAGTTCGTTAATCCTTTTGTTTTTTATCTTCGCCTTTACCCCGGCTTTTACGAAAAAGCAGGTGAAAACCGCGACGAAGCCGTTAAGGCAATGTTTGAAAAAACAACCAAAATGACCCAAAATATTGAAAGGGAAATTAAACGCGTTGGTTTACAGTTTCACGATGTTGGCCACGGCTACACCTTTGAACCGTTTGGTATACATTATCTTGATGCTGTTGCCACCCGTGATATTCCCGAAGATAAAAAGGAATTGGTTAAACCGTATTTACCATACCGAAACGGCGAAAGAAAGGTTTTAAACGGTTGTATTAACTGGACAAATATGTGCCTTTCAAACAAAGAACTTCAAAAAATGACTGCCGATTGGTTTGTGAAGTTCCTTAAAGAAAAACCCAGCGTAGATATTTTGCACATTTGGTTGGGTGACGGCGCTAATAACCACTGCGAATGTGAAGAATGTTTGAAACTGTCTGTTTCAGATATGTATATTGATTTTCTTAACGAAGTGGATGCGGCACTGACTGCAGCAAATATAAATACAAAAATTGTTTGCATACAGTATGTTAATACCCGCTATGCACCGCGTGTTAAAAAGTTTAATAACCCAAACCGCTTTATTCTTATGCCTGCTATTTCAAGCGATAAAGCAACGGGTTATACCACCGAAGAATGTAAAATCCTACTTCCACCCGAAGATGAAAGAAATAACTTTAACCCCGTAGGCGGTTTCAGCGCTGAAATGAAATTATTTAAAGAATGGCGTGAACAGTATCCGTCACTTCCCATTATGTTCTTTGATTATCACCTTTATTCCACACATTTTTCAGACCCCAGTTATATGACCGTTTCAAAGGTTATATCGCACGATGTTAAAATGCTTAAAGAGTTTGGTGCAAACGGCCTTGTAAACTGCAAAACACAGCGTAGCCAATTCCCAACTTCGCTTCCTGTTTACGCTTCGGGCGCGCTTCTTTGCAACCCTGAAAGAACCTATGAAGAAGTAACTGATGAATATTTTGACGCCGCTTACGGTAAACAAGCGAAGGTTGTAAAAGAGTATCTCTTAAAACTTGGCGAACTTTTTGACCAAAAGATTATTATGCGCACAATATCGGTTGTTGATTTTGAAGCCAAAAATACCGGCAAAACCAAACCTGCTTGGCGCGATAACGAAGACGCCGCAAAATTGTTTGCACAGGTTGAGCCCACCGTTAATGAATTTGCTAAAAATCTTAACGAATACATAGAAAGTGCAGAAGATAATTGCCGCCGTAAATCTTTAGAACTGCTTTCCTACCACGCCGAAATGGCAAAACTTTACGGTAAAGCACTACTTGCCGGCGCCACCGGAAACGATGAAGAATGTCAAAAATATAAAGACGAATTGCTTCAGTACACAGCAAAAAACGAAGAACACTTCTTTCAGGAATTTGATGTATATCTCTTCAAAATCGCAATTAATAATATCTTCAAATAATAAAAAGCCGACTTGTAAAAACAAGTCGTCTTTTTGGTGGAGCTAAGGGGATACTCTGCGCCTTTTGATTTTTCGACCGCTGCGGGCGGTTAGCGAAAAATCTGCGGTGCTCGTGACTTCACAGTCCACAAAACCTAACGCGGTTTTGTGGCTGCTGCGACGAACCAAGGGCTTCTCACCCTTTAGCATAAAAAAATAAGACCATCAAAAGATGGTCTTATTTTTTGGTGGAGCTAAGGGGATTCGAACCCCTGACCCC
>JAZSAJ010000021.1:0-17411 GCA_045601805.1 Acutalibacteraceae bacterium | reverse complement strand
TAATTTAGAAGATTTTAAAAAAGTTCTAGATGAACATAATTTAAAGAATAGCATAAAAGAGCGTCAAATATTTGATAAGATACATAAATATATTGAGTTTGATTTTCCTGTTGCAAGAAATCATGAAGAAATTAGGGTTTATGATGACGATGATTTAGAAACTATTTTAGATACTGATTTTGTGAAATATCGCGGAATTAGTAATTATGAGGCAATTTGGTCAAGTGAGTTAAAGTCTGTAGAATGTGAAATTCAGGAGCCTAGATTAATGCTGCCATCTAGATTTTTATTTAAAAGACTCGCCCAAATATTTGAGGTTTGCGAAGAATATAAAGATGATATGGGTATGGTGAACCCGTCTGAAGTCTTGCTTTTTAAAAACGATACTTTTAAAATAACTGTAGGTTTTTGCAGTAAACAGTTTGCGTTTTTGAGTTGGTACAAGGATGGTCGACGTGTAGATTTAAAGAAACTAAATGAACGCTACCGAATAACTTTAAAAATTGAGAATATTGATATTGAAACCGAAGAAACTGCAAAAAAATTATTAGAAAAAATCTCTAATACGTTGTTTTATCAAATTGATGTATTGTGTGATTTCGCTATTACTATTGCACCACGTAGAAGAACAAGAGAAGAGCGAATGTCAAGAATGCGCAGAGAACCACAAAAGGATATTGACAATCTTAATTTAACATTAGATTATGAATATGATAATGTACCTATGTCACTTTATTGGTTTGCATTAAGCAATACAGAGTCTCCTATTTTTATGTATTTTGCACTTTACCAGGTCTTAGAATATTATTTTCCTATATATTCAACGGTTGAAATTAAGGAAAGAATACGAAATCTTATGAAAGTGCCAGGATTTAATATTAATTCAGAAACAGATATGATGAATTTATTAAAAATTATGAGTTCTAATGGTGTTAATAGTTTGGGCGATGAACGAGAACAATTAGATAATGTATTACGTCACATTGTTGTTGGTGAAGATGTTTCTACATTTATCAAAGAACGAGAATATTTGAAAGATTATTATTCAGGGAAAGAAAGTAAAAAAATATCTGATAAAAAATTGCGGTTAGATGATAATATTGGAATAATTGAAGATTTAGCAAATCGAATTTATGATATTAGATGTAGAATTGTGCATAATAAAGCCTCTGAAACATCGAAAAAAATATTACCTAAAACTAGAGAAGAATCTCTTTTAAGAAATGAAATTGATGTTTTGAAATTTGTGGTTCAAAAGACAATGATTGTTAATAGCAAACCGCTACTTGTTGATTAATTTTCATATTTTTAATCGATTAATAAAAGGAAAATAATGCCTTTATAAATATCCCAAGTATAATAAAAAGAGACATTATTAAGCTGATATTTGGGAGTTTTTAAATTAGAAAAAATATACGTTGACTGATTAGAGGTGTCATTATGTCATTTGCATTTGCGAGTTATAACGATTATGGTATTGTAGTATCGGCTGATCGTTGTCTTACAGGTATCAATAATAAAGGAGAAAAATATACGACTTCTTCGAATAAATGCAGAAAGCTTTTCATTTCAAAGCAAGGCTTCGCGATTACATACACTGGGTGTTCAAGTATCAATGACCATCTTATTCCTGCAAAAATTTCAGAATTGTGGGAGACGGTTAACATTCCAAAAGGATTAAAAGAATTTTTTGAGGAATTTATTAAAATTATGTCAGCCTACTGTAAGGAAAATATTGTTTTTATTGTTGCTGGATATGAAAATGGTTCTCCTAAAATTTATACAGCAACTTCAACACGTCCCCAAATTGTTGAGATGGAAGATTTAGCATATTCAGGAGAAACTGATATTGCAAAAAAGGTAATTAATGCTGTTCCGATCGTATATAACACAATGACGATACAAGATCGTATTGATTTTCATCGTTTTATAACACACTGCATTTCGAAATATCAATATTATAGTGATTGTTTGCAAACTGTAAGTGAGGAATGCGATATTGTTGTAATTAGTAAAACAGGAGTTGCTTTTTCGAAATTTGCTGAATTATGTTAAACTGGATTAATTAAAAAATTGGTTGATATCAAAAAGAGTTAGATGGAAATGTTTTCATTGTAGAAATGTAAGAAAGTGCTTGAACCCCCAAAACATGTCATAAAAACTTCTATACAATCTAATAAAAACCATGTGTAAAAAATTTATTATATATTCTTATAAACAAATTTAATAAAAAGTCTGCGCAGTTGACTTATTAGATAAAAATGTGTATAATATTAATGTAAACTTAAAGAAAGGGTGTGTTTTAATGTGTACGAAAAACCAGTTGGCAGATATTACCGAAAAGGTAGCCTTGCTGTCTAAGTCTGTTTTTGGAGACAAACTCGACTCGACGCTTTTGTATGGTTCATACGCAAGAGGAGAGCAAACTCATGAATCTGATATTGATATTATGGTTTTAGTAAATGTTCCTCGTGAAGAATTATCATTTTATAAAAAGCCGTTTATATCACTTACTTCCGAACTTGGTCTTCTTCATGATGTTGTGGTTACCGTAACATTAAAGGACATCGAAACCTTCAATAAGTATTTGGAAGCCGTTCCTTTTTACGCAAATGTCAATAAGGAGGGAATTAGAATTGCTGTCTGAAGAAAAATTGATTCTTTCTAAAACCCGTCTTGATATTGCGAAAGAACGAATTGCTTATGCTGATGAAATTATGAAGCTAGGTGATTATAAAACGGTTGCCAATCGTTCATACTACGCAGTATTCTCCGCAATGCGAGCAGTGTTGGCTTTAGACGGATTTGATTCTAAAAAACACTCCGGTATCATTGCAGAGTTTAGAAAGAATTATCTGAAAACAGGTATTTTACCTAAAGAACTTTCTCCTATGATTGACGGACTTGTTGAAGCACGTCAAGGTAGCGATTATGATGATTTCTACATCATATCAAAAGAAGAAGTTGAAGAACAACTTGAAAACTCTAAAAAGTTTATCTTGGAAGTTGAAAATTTCTTAACCACAAAGTATTAAAAGTTTACCGCCTTTCTCATCGGATAGGCGGTTTTTATATTGTTATTGTCAAAGTCTTATATGTTTTGTACGATAAAAATTTTGGTCCACAAAATTTGATGTCAAATTAGCATGTTTCTTTTTGTATATAACGCACAATAAAAATGAAGTATGGTGTTTGTTTAACATTTACCTCCCCATAGCTGCACTCACACCAAAAGTGCTTTAAACCCGCATTATCAAAGGGAATTTTTGGAAGTGGAAAATTTATGGTGTTCTCTTGACATTTTCCCCTGCTGCGGCTGATACTATAGTAACATTTTTAAAGGATACAAATACAAAACCCAAAGATTACGATGCTATATTTACGGGTGATTTGGGCGTTGTTGGAAGCGACTTACTTTATACACTTACCGACAAAGAGGGAATAGATATAAGAAGCGTGCACAACGACTTTGGTATAATGATGTTTGATATTGAAAAAGATGACGTCCATGCCGGTGCTTCAGGGTGCGGATGTTCGGCAAGTTTAATGTGTTCTTATGTTATGGAGCAATTTAAAAAGAGCAACTTTAAAAACATTCTTTATTGTGCAACAGGTGCATTGCTTTCGCCAACAAGCGTAATGCAGGGCGGTAGTGTTCCGGGAATTTGCCATCTTGTTAATATAAAAAAAGAAAATTAAAAAACCGCCTATGTAGGACATGGGACGGTTCTATCTTAAAACAGCTCATTATTCTATTAACCCCGATTGGTCAGAGGAAGGAGTAAAAGAAATAGCCAAAAAGTTTATTGAGGGAAAACAATAATTATGTTAAAAAGCGAGGTTTAAATGCCTCGCTTTTTGTTGACTTTTTAATTAAAGAATGCTAAACTCTATTTAAAATTTGCTTAAAGGGTGAAGATATGAAAATTGTGGTGTTAGACGGAAAGGCACTTGCTGCAAACGACCTTAATTATGATGTGTTTAGGGAGTTCGGCGAAGTTACGGTTTACGAAAACACAAAAAACGACCAAGCACTAAAAAGAATAGCAGACAGCGAAGTTGTAATTACAAATAAAGTTTTATTACCCAAAGAAGTTTTAGAAAAATGTAATAATTTAAAACTTGTGCTTATAATGGCAACGGGCTATAACATAATTGACCTTGCCGCTGCAAAAAACCTTGGCATAACGGTTTGCAATATACCGTCTTATTCCACAAATGCCGTTGCGCAATATGTTTTTGCAACGATTCTTAACTATTATAATAAAATAGGTGAACACAATTTAAGCGTTCAAAAGGGTGACTGGATTAAAAGCGACACCTTTAGTTATACTGTTGCGCCAATTTGGGAACTTGCCGGTAAAACGCTTGGCATTGTTGGTTTTGGCGAAATTGGTAAAGCGTTAAGCAAAATTGCCTTGGCATTTAATATGAAGGTTTTGGTTTATTCGCGCACAAAATATGCTGAATACGAAAGCGAAAACCTTAAATTTACAACACTGGCAGAATTACTTGAAAATTCCGATATTGTAACGCTTCATTGTCCGCTTACCGCTCATACTAAAAACCTTATTGGCGAACAAGAGTTAAAACTTATGAAGAACAGCGCTATGCTTATAAATTCTGCAAGGGGCCCTGTTGTAAACGAAGAAGCATTGGCAAATGCACTTAAAAACGGTGAAATTGCTTTTGCCGCAGTTGATGTTTTGGGTAGCGAACCAATGAGCAAAGACTGTCCGCTTTATAATTTACCTAACTGCACAATTACACCACATATTGCTTGGATGCCTTTTGAAACAAGAAAACGGCTTATGGGTATTGCGGTGGAAAATTTAAAATGTTATTTAAACGGAAACCCTAAAAATGTTGTTAATCCGTAACAAAAAAACGAGAGTGCAAACTCTCGTTTTTTTATCTTTTAAACTGGTTACTTGCGTTAATTACAGGAGTGCTGTATAAAAACAAAACATCACAACCTGTATAATCTATAAAGTTTGCCACCGCTTTCGCGCTTATATATCTTATGTCAATTAAAGTAATCTCGCTGTATTCGCTAATTAAAAGCGGTGCTAAATT
The DNA here is from genome assembly GCA_045601805.1 of Acutalibacteraceae bacterium. Lineage (GTDB taxonomy): Bacteria > Bacillota > Clostridia > Oscillospirales > Acutalibacteraceae > SIG607. The sequence continues at coordinate 12,335 of JAZSAJ010000021.1, read as the reverse complement.
ACTTGCAAATGAATCGCGGAAAATAACAAGCCGTTTGTTTGTTTTTGCGTTATCGTTTTTAATTGTCATTAAAGATTTTGAACCGTGCAAAAAGGTTTCATAAAGGTTTTCGCTGTTTAGTTTGTTTAAATCGTAAACAGAAAGTGTTTTTTCGGTTTCAAAATCATAAACCGAAGCAGAATTTATCGCGTCATTTGTTAAATAAACAAACTTATCTCCCTTTGTTTTAAGCGCCGCCTGACCGTAATATACACCGTAAAATTCGTTTTCTGCGGTGTTTTCGGTAAACGAAATATTTGCATTAACACCCATTTTGTTTAAAATTTCTTTTGCAAGGGGAATTTGGCTTTCTTGCTTAATGTGAATATCGGTGTTGTAATAGTCTTCGGCTTTTAGCAAAGAAACAACATCAATATACTTGGCAAAGGGCATTTTTTGTGCCAAAGCATTTGCAAAGGTGTTGGCATCGTAAAACGGTTTGCCGCACGCTTTGGCGGTAAAGCAGTTTTTATCGGGTATAACCGAAAGGTAAATGTTGTTTGCTTTGTTTTTTAAGTCGCGGTTATAAATTTCATTAAAAATATTACCTGCGCGTGTAATGGCGCTGTCTTTCATTGGGTATTCAATTTTGCAAATTTGGTCGCCGTAAAAATAAATGCCGTTATTATCACCCAAATTAAATAAATTATATGCTGTGTATGCTTTTATGGTGCGAAGATGTTCTCTAAGCGGAAAATGGTCGGCGCACCAATCTCTTAAACTTGTCATATAATTTCCGCTAAACACCGAACTTATCGTTAATTCGGGTAATTTTTTTAATTCTCTGCGTTCAGAAAGTGAATATTCCTTTTTTGGTAAAACAATTGTAAAAGCAAAAAAACCTATAATTATACAGCAAACTAAAACAATGCTAATTATATTACTAACTTTTTTACTCATAGCGCCACCTAAAACCTAAAATACAAGAATGGGTTAAAAGAACCGTCAATTATATACGCTGTGCAAAGAATAAGCAAAACACCTATAAAAATGGGTTTTACTGTGTAAATAAAACGGGTTTCTTTTATTTTACCAACAACATTTTTTAAAAGCGGGGTAGAGCCAACGGCAGAAACAATTAAAATTAAACCGTAACTTTTTAAATAATAAACCGCTTCGTTTGATATAATGGGTAAACCCTTTGTGAAGAACAGGGAAGCAACGGTATTAACGGTTTCATTAAGTGTTGAAGAGTCAAACAAAACAAAACCAATTATAACGGCTAAAAGCACATAAATATGTTTAAGCACCTTTGTTTTTTGCAAAAACTTTCCGTATAAAAACTTTTCGCCCATAAGCAAAACCGCGTAAAAAATACCCCAAAGTACAAAGTTCCAAGCAGCGCCGTGCCAAAGGCCGGTAAGCATCCACACAACAAAAATGTTAAATGCGGCACGAGATTTTTTACATCGGCTGCCGCCAAGCGGAATATAAACATAATCTTTAAACCAAGTGCCAAGCGACATATGCCATCTGCGCCAAAATTCAGTTATGCTTTTTGAAATGTATGGGTAGTTAAAGTTTTCTAAAAAGTTAAATCCAAACACCTTGCCAAGCCCAATAGCCATATCGCTGTAACCCGAAAAGTCAAAGTAAATGTGCAAGGTAAAGGAAATAGCATATAACCAATAAAACAAAACTGATGGTTCACTTGTGGTTTTAAATGCATTGCAAACGGCATAAAGTTGGTTAGAAATAAGCACCTTTTTAGAAAGCCCTATAAAAAAACGCAAAATGCCGTCACCTATACCGCTAATGGTATGACTGCGGCGTTCCAAACACTCGTTAATATCGCTGTACCTTACAATTGGCCCTGCAATTAGTTGGGGGAACATTGTAACATAAGCCGCAAGGTTAATAAACGAATACTGCGCTTTAGTGTCACCGCGGTATACATCAATAACATAACTAACCGTTTGAAAAGTGTAAAAACTAATGCCAATAGGTAAAGCAAGGTGCACAAGCGGAATGTTTGCAGAAAGCACATTATTTATACTGCCTATAATAAAATCGGCATACTTAAAAATAACCAACAGCGAAAAACTTAAAACAATGCTTGTTATAAAGAAAACATTTTTAAGTTTTGTAAAACGGTATTTTTCAATTAGTATGCCGAAAATGTATGTTTGGAGAACCGAAAGAACCATTAAAAACAGAAATTTCGGTTCGCCCCAACCGTAAAAAATTAAACTGAATAAAAGTAAAACAAAATTTTTAAATCGGTCTTTTACTAAAAAGTAACATATAAAAAATATAGGCAGGAAAAAATATAAAAATATTAAATCCGAAAAAACCATATTTTTAAATTATGCAACCACTAATTCATCGTAAAGAACTTCAGTATAACTAAAGGAAGCTTTAAGCTTTGAAACAAAGTTGTCTACCAGTTCATTGTTGCCGAAAACAGAAACCACATAACCGCCAACCTTGGCAATAACATATTTATCGGGGGTACCGCAAATCCATTGTCTTTCAGCAAGGTCTTCTTTAAGTTCTGCGGCATATTCCTTAATTTTACCTGCATCTTTAAGCAAAAATGCGCCTGCAGTAAAGGTGTTGGCGTTCATCATGTGTTGAAGCGAAGCACCGTCGGAAAGAAGCGCGGCATTGTCGTCGTCAATTGCAAATGTTGCTTCCAAAGCTTCGGGGTCACTTACACTGTATTTGCCAGGAGCGTCCATTTTTTGATTTTCTTCAGAAAAGTCGCCGCCGCCTGCGGGGAACTTGTCTGTTTCACCGTATTTTTCCCAAACGGTTTCTAAAAGAACTAAAGCGGTTTCAGGGCCTTTTTCTTGTTTACCGCAAGCGGCAAACGAAAAAACAATACATACGCAAAGTAATAAGCAAATGATTTTTTTCATAATTATCTCCTTTAAATTTGATATAAATATTATACCCCAAAAAATATACACAGTCAACATACAAAAAAATGTTAAGGTTTATTGAAATTTTAAAAAATATAGAGTATAATAAAGGAAATAATTAGAAAAAGGAAAGAATTATGACATTAACTTGGAAAAATTGTTTTAAAATTGGTGTTACAGCGCTGCTTTTGTTTGTGTGCATTTATTATTTTAAAGGGTTTTCAAATATACTGTCCTTAATTTTAAGTGCACTTATACCTGTTTTAACAGGTCTTTTAATTGCATTTTTGCTTAATATTCTTATGTGCTTTTATGAAAAGCATTATTTTCCTAAAAGCAAGAAAAAAGCAGTTTTGGTTACACGCCGTCCCGTTTGTCTTGTTGCCGCTCTTCTTTCGCTTTTGTCTATAATTGCGGCGGTGGTTTGGTTGGTAATACCCGAACTTGTTTCGTGCGTTAAGTTTATTGTTAGCGAAACACCGGGTGCCATTAGCAAATTGTTGGAAAGCAATTGGGTGCAAAAAACAATACCTGCCGAAACCTTGGCTCATCTTACAAAAATTGATTGGAGTGAAGCAATAAATAAAACAGTTTCGGTTATACAAACCGGCTTTACCGATATTGTCAGCACCGTTGTTACCGCCGTTACTTCTATTGTTTCGGGCGTTGTTTCGGTGTTCTTAAGCATTGTTTTTGCAATTTATATTCTTTTTTCTAAAGAAAAAATTAAAGTGGGCATTTTCTTGCTCTTTAAGGGTTATTTAAAAGAAAAACACTACAATAAGGTTATATACTGTGCCGATGTTATTAACGAAAGTTTTCGCGGCTATATAATTGGTCAGTGTACCGAAGCGGTTATTTTGGGCACACTTTGTATTATTGGTATGTGGATATTCCGTTTGCCTTATGCTGTTATGATAGGTACACTTGTTGGTTTTACAGCATTAATTCCTGTTGCAGGTGCATATATTGGCGCGGCAATTGGTGCGCTAATGATTTTAACGGTTTCACCCGTTAAAGCACTGGTGTTTATTATTTTCCTTGTTATATTACAACAACTTGAAGGCAATCTTATTTACCCAAGGGTTGTTGGCAAATCTATTGGTATTCCGTCAATACTTGTTTTGCTGGCTGTTACGGTTGGCGGTGGTGTTGCTGGTGTTCCCGGAATGCTTTTGGGCGTTCCGCTTGCGGCATCGGTTTACCGAATTATTAAAGAAGATTTGGAAAAAAGAAATATTACCGCATAAAAAAAAGCAACGAAACGCGTTTGCGTTTCGGGGCTTTAATTTTTTATTAATCGTTCTTAATGCCTGACTGTGCTTTTAAAGAAGCACGGGTTTTTCTTACTTCGCCTAAATTTGCAGTAAGGTTTTCATCGGCGCGGCGCATAATGTCGTCAACAAAATCTTGTGCGGCTTTGCGCATTTCACGGCTTTTTGCTTGGGCAACAGAAATAATTTCCTGTGCTTTTTCTTGTGCCAAACGGGTAATTTCCTGTTCAGCAACCTTTGCTTTTGCCTGTTCTTCAGCAGCGCGAATAAGACTGTCGGCTTCTTGTTTTGCGCCTGCAATAATGTTTGCACGGTCAGTAACAATGCCGCGTGCCTGTTTAATTTCGTTTGGAATGTTCAAACGAATATCGTCAACAACTGCGCGCAACCTTTCAATGTCTACCAAAGTTTTTTTGCCGGGCATTTTGATTCCGCTGTCAAGAGCTTCATCAAACTGTTCAAGTAATTCTTCTAAATTCATATTATCTATCCTTTCAATCTATTTAGTATTTGTTTATGAATAGCATCGGGAACAAACCCGCTGATATTTCCGCCCATTGAAGCAATTTGCTTTACCATGCTTGAACTTAAATACATATAATCCGATGTTGTTGTTAAAAACACCGTTTCAACCTCGGGGTTTAATTGCTTGTTTGTAAGCGCCATTTGAAATTCATATTCAAAATCCGAAAGCGCGCGAAGACCTTTAACAATTGCTTTTGCGCCTTTTTGTTTTGCGTAGTCTGCCAGTAGTCCGCTTGAATATTCAACCTCTACATTTTCAAACCCTGCAACAGATTTTTTAATAAGCTCAACTCTTTCTTCGGCAGAAAAAGAATATTTTTTATTGGGGTTGACCATAACCACAACGATTAACTTTCCAAAAAGGGAAGAGGCACGCTTAATAATATCAAGGTGGCCAAGGGTTATAGGGTCAAAACTGCCCGGATAAACAGCAATATCACGGTTCATTAAATGTACCCTCCGATACATACTTTGAAATTAAAATTCTTGAAAAACGGTATTCTTTAACTTTTTTGAATTTACCGTAACTGTCGTTTAATATAACATTTGTTGGGTGTTCGCAAAAAACCGCGCCGCCGTCTTTCATAACATTTTCTAATCCTTTTAAAGCGTCTTTATAAAAACCTGCTTCGTAGGGTGGGTCTAAAAAGCAAAAATCAAACTTTTTGCTTGTACGCGCCAAAAAAGACGAAAAATCCATATGGTTTACTTCAAAAGAATCATTACTAAACTCACACACGGCAAGGTTTTTCTTTACGGTGTTTACCGCATCACCCGATTTATCGCAAAAAACGGCATACGCAGCACCGCGGCTTAACGCCTCAATACCAAGTTGACCGCTGCCTGCAAAAAGGTCTAACACAGTACTTCCCGTTACTTCAAACTGAATAGAGCTAAAAAGCGCTTCTTTAACGCGGTCGGTGGTGGGGCGAACATCGTTCCCCGGTAAAGTAATAAGTTTTTTGCCCCTTGCAGAGCCGGTTATAACGCGCATTAAAAAAATCACCTTATTAAAATAAACTTTATTCTATCCTATTATCACACGAAAAGCGGTAGTTTGTCAACATAAAATATGTAAAATTTTTTAAATTTGACAAATATATTATATATTTAATCAAAAAATAAACCAAAAAAATGCAAAAAAACAGTTGAAAACAAAAATGAAGTGTGATATAATACTTTGGCTAATGTGTAAAGTTGGGTTTTTATGGCTTTATCTTTAGCAAATATTACACACATTTCGCCCCTAAAAACAGAAGAGGTGACCATTACTACGGGTTTTCCTGTTCGTAGGGCGAGGTGGAGGAAAAAACCTCAGGAGGAAATTAAAATGGCAGTAGTATCTATGAAACAGCTTCTTGAAGCAGGTGTTCATTTCGGACATCAAACAAGACGCTGGAACCCCAAAATGGCAGAATACATCTTTACTGAAAGAAATGGTATTTATATCATTGACCTTCAAAAAACAGTAAAGAAACTTAACGAAGCATATCTTTTTGCTCGTGACATTTCTGCAGCAGGCGGCGACATTCTTTTTGTCGGCACCAAAAAACAGGCACAGGATTCTGTTAAGGAAGAAGCAATTAACTGCGGTATGCCTTATGTTAACGCTCGTTGGCTTGGCGGTATGCTCACAAACTTCTCTACTATTCAGAAAAGAATTGCTCGTTTAAAACAGCTTCGCGAAATGGAAGCAGACGGCACATTTGACCTTCTTCCCAAAAAGGAAGCAGTAGGTCTTGCCCTTGAAATTGAAAAACTTGAAAAATACCTTGGCGGTATCAAAGACATGAAGAAGCTCCCCGGCGCTCTCTTTATTGTTGACCCCCGCAAAGAAAGAATTGCAGTTGCCGAAGCAAAGAAACTCGGTATTCCGATTATTGCTATTGTTGACACCAACTGCGACCCCGATGAAATTGATGCAGTTATCCCCGGTAACGACGACGCTATCCGTGCAGTTAAATTAATTGCAGAAGCAATTGGTGCTGCAGTTATTGAAGGCCGTCAGGGCGAACAAGATGCAGTAGCAGAAGAAACTGCTGAAGAAGTAGCAGAAGTAGAAGTAGAAGCTACCGAAGCTGAATAATTTAATACGGAGGGAATTAAAATGGCTTTTACAGCAAAAGATGTACAGGCATTGCGTGAAAAAACCGGTTGCGGTATGATGGACTGCAAAAAAGCACTTGTTGAGTGCGACGGCAATATGGACGCAGCTGTTGATTATTTAAGAGAAAAGGGCTTGGCTTCCCAAGCTAAAAAAGCAGGCAGAATTGCTGCCGAAGGTACCGTTTGCGCTATTGTTAAAGATGGCGTTGGCGCTATGGTTGAAATGAACTCTGAAACCGACTTCGTTGCTAACGGCGAAAGCTTTAAAGCATTGGCAGAAGAAATCGCAGGCGTTGTAGCAGACGCTAACCCTGCTGATTTAGATGCTTTGTTGGCAACCGAAAAAGACGGTATGACAGTTGAAGCAAAGGTTCAGGAACTTTTCCTTGCTATCCGTGAAAATATTAAAGTTCGCCGTTTCGTTCGTTACGAAGGCAATGTTGTATCTTATGTTCATGGCGGCGGTAAAATCGGCGTTATGGTTAAATTTGATACCGATGCTGAAGCCGGTGACGCTGAAGTTATTGCTTGCGGTAAAAATGTTGCAATGCAAATTGCTGCAATGAACCCTGCATATTTAGACCAAGCAAGCGTTCCTGCTGAAGTAATTGAAAAAGAAAAGGCAATTATGGTTGCTCAAATGAAAGAAGACCCCAAAATGGCAGGCAAACCCGATTTTGTTCTTGCTAAAATTGTTGAAGGTAAATTGGGCAAATACTATAAAGAAAACTGCCTTGTAGAACAGCAATATGTTGTTGACGGCGATTTAACCGTTGGCAAATATGTTGAATCTGTTGCTAAGAAAATTGGCAAAAACCTTAAAATCGCTTCTTATGTTCGTTTTGAAAAAGGCGAAGGTATTGAAAAACGCGTTGACGACTTCGCAGCCGAAGTTGCTTCAATGGTAAAATAATTAAACCAACCAAAAACACCGTTTGCATTTTGCAAACGGTGTTTTTTTATTTGCACATTTTATTTGCCAAAATTTCGTATATGTGTTAATATAAAGTTAGAAAACAAGAAAGGTACTACAAGGGTTAACGGTAACATAAAGAAACACCCCCTGATTGTCGAAGTTTGGCGAAACGAAGTAATCTCAATTTATCGTGAAAGTCTATAGTATAAGGGGTAATATTAAGAATATGAAAATTAAGTATAAGTTATGTATTATTATTTGGTTGGTTGAATTTATTGCGGTATGTTTTTTAGAAAAGACAAATGTGTATTTTAGTTCTTCACTTTTTCATGTTATCGGTACTCTGTTGTTCTTCTTACCAATTATTATCCTTTTCGTAATGATGAGTACGGATAAAGAATTTTCTGCAAGAAAACGCTTGTGGTTTAAGATTATATATGTGTGGATTATACTTTGTTATATTAGTGGATTTGTGGCACATTTTTTGTAACATAAGGAGGAACACAGGGGACGGTTCTATTGTCACTTGATTAACAAACAAAAAAGGTTTCAGAGTTTTTTCTGAAACCTTTTATTCTATATTCGGGGTGTTTATGTAAAAGTTTATAACGCCTTTTACTATTGCTTCGGCGCTTTTTTCCATATGAAACAAACTGGTCATATTTTCGCGGTCGCCACTGTTTGTAATATAACCGTTTTCGGTTAAAACAGCAGGGCAAAAAGAAATGCGGTTAAAAAAGAAATAATGGAAATTGGTTTTGTGGTAGTTTCTGTAAAGTGAAGAATTTTTTGTTGCTTTATATATTTCATTTGCGGCGTCAAACGAATAACTGTTATAGTAATAAGAACCAAAACCATTACCTGACCCTGCGTTTCGGTGAATAGAAATTACCATATCGGGCTTGTGCGCAAAAGCCGTTAATATTCGGTTTTGTGCGCCAGGTTCATCAAACCCATCGCGTGTTAAAACAACCGTTGCGCCCACTTCGCCAAATTTATTTGCCAAGATTTTTGAGAAACTTAAGTTTATGTCCGATTCTTTAAGTCCGCCGCCCACAGCGCCGCTGTCAATACCGCCGTGCCCTGCATCTATTACAATAGTGGCATCGGGAATAGCATAACCATAGCGGTTGTTAAAAGAATAAACTTTTGTTGGTTTAAGAAAATAAAAATTTAAATAATCTTCTTCATCATATTCGGCATACCAACCGTAAAACGAGCCAATATTTTTTAGTTTAAACCGCAAAACAGTGTTGTTTTCGCCTTTTATACTTTCGTAACTTTCAAACAAATAATTGTCTTCAAAGGTGAAATCATTTATAAATTCGTTGCAGTAACAAAATGTTATATCTAAATATGCCGCAGTGTTTTTTTCAATTTTAAAATCGGTTAATTTTGTTAAATTTTTATCTCTGAACTCAACGAAAAACGGCGCTTTAAAATCACTTATCAAACTTAAAACGGTGTATTTTTTGTCATCGCTAAAACTGTCGGCAATAATTTTGTTGTTTTTTGGCAAATTGCCTTTATAAACCTTAACTGCGTGTTCGTATGTACGCTTACCGCACCGCAAAAGCCGATATTCTTTTTTTACACTGTTGTTAATAACCGAACTTTCTGCGCAATAATCAACCGTGCCAATTGGTAAATAACTGTTTGCTGGATTTGATATATCATCGGTTGTTTTTCCGTCAAAGGTTTCGGCGTTAAAACTAACGACTTCGGCAATATAGCCGTTACTTACAGGCAAAATTTCAAGTGTTTGATTGCCTTTGGGCACTTCTTTTCCCGAACAGCCAAAAAGAACAAAACAAAGCAAAAGAACTATAAAAACCTTAATTTTGCCGTTCATACCAAAACCTCCTTTTTTTAATATGTGACTATTTTATAATATATTTATTTTTAAATCAATATTATGTTGCAAAAATATGGCAGTTGTGATAGTATAATAATGGTGAAACTAATGGATACAGTGCTTTTGTGGTATTTACTTTTTGTAAATTTTATTACGGCGGTGCTTTTTTGTGAAGATAAACGCCGTGCTAAAAATGGGGAATACCGCATACCCGAACGGGTTTTGTGGCTGTTTTCACTGTTTGGCGGTGCAACGCTGGGATACTTTGCAATGCTTGTTGTTCGCCATAAAACAAAACATTTTTCTTTTGCGTTTTTAATGCCGATTTTGTCGGTTGTGCAAATAGTTTTGGTGTTGCTTATTTTAAATTAAATATTCGGGGCGGGGTGAAATTCCCCACCGGCGGTACAGCCCGCGAGCCATTTTGGTTGATTTGGTGAAATTCCAAAGCCGACGGTATAGTCCGGATGAGAGAAGTTATTTTTACGCCCATATTGTTGGGCGTTATTTTTTTTAGGGGGGCAAATTTTATGAAAAAAGATAAAATTAGGTCAATAGCCATAACAGGTATGATTACCGCAGTTGCATTTTTAATTACCTTTGTTTTTCGCTTTAAGGTTTCGTTTTTAACCTTTGATTTTAAAGATGCGTTTATTGCGTTATTATCACTTATGTATGGTCCAATTTATGGTGTTTCTTCAGCGCTGATTGCCGCATTGCTTGAGTTTTTTACGGTTAGCGATACGGGTATTTATGGCCTTATTATGAATTTTTTGTCAAGCGGTACTTTTGCTTTTGTTTGCGGTATTATTTATAAATATAAAAGAACATTTTCGGGCGCAATTTTATCGCTTGTTTTTGCGGCAATTTCGGTTGTGGCGGTTATGATCACTGCTAATATTTTTATTACGCCTTTTTATATGGGTGTTCCGCGTTCAAGTATAATTCCAATGATTTTGCCGTTGCTTTTGCCCTTTAATACGGCAAAAATCGTTATGAATGCTTCGTCCACATTGCTTTTATATAAGCCGTTAACTTCGGCGCTTAAAAAAATGAATTTGTTGCCAAAGAACGAAAATAAATCAAATTCCATTCGTTCGGTAGTATTGGCAATAATATCTATACTTGTGATTGTATTAACGGTACTTTTTATAACTTTAAAACTTAACGGTGTGTTTGAATTTCTTAATTGGTAAAAATATATATCTTGACAATTTTGCTTACATATCATATAATCATAAAGCACTAATTTAATATTTTTCCTTATCAAGAGCGGCGGAGGGGACAGGCCCTGTGAAGCCCGGCAACCTGAATTTTCAAGGTGCTAATTCCTGCGGTTTTCCGGAAGATGAGGTTTTTACTTCGCTTCCTTTTTGGGGGCGAATTTTTTTTGGGGGAATTTTAATGTCAAAAGTTTTATTTACATCTGAATCTGTAACAAAGGGTCACCCCGATAAAGTGTGTGACCAAATATCCGACGCGGTTTTAGACGCGTATCTCAAGCAGGACCCAAATGCTCGTGTTGCTTGCGAAAGTTTTGCCACAACAGGTGTGTTAAATATAATGGGTGAAATTTCTGCGAACGCTTCGGTTGATATTGAAAAAATTGCGCGCGAAGTGGTTTGTTCTATTGGTTATAACAGCGAAAAAACCGGCTTTAACGGTAACACCTGCAAGGTTATTACAACCATTGATAAACAGTCTGCTGACATTGCTATGGGTGTTGATAAATCGCAAGAAATGAAACAGGGCGAAGAAGACGCTTATAACCTTAACGGTGCGGGCGACCAGGGTATGATGTTTGGTTACGCGTGTGATGAAACTGATGTTTTAATGCCTTTGCCAATTTATTTGGCGCATAAAATGGCTTTAAAACTTACCGAAGTGCGCGAAAACGGCACTTTGCCTTACCTTTATCCCGACGGCAAAACACAAGTTACGGTTGAATATAATGGTGGTGTTCCAACCCGAATTGAAGCGGTGGTTGTGTCTACTCAACATTCTGCCGAAATAGACCTCCATTCACTTCGTAAAGACATTTTAGAAAAGGTTATTTACGCCACATTAGATAAAAATTTGTTAGACGAAAACACAAAGTTTTTCATTAATCCCACGGGCCGTTTTGTTATTGGCGGACCTCAGGGTGATACAGGCCTTACCGGCAGAAAAATTATTGTTGATACATACGGCGGTATGGCGCGTCACGGCGGCGGTGCTTTTTCGGGTAAAGACCCCACAAAAGTTGACAGAAGCGCGGCTTATGCTGCTCGTTATGTTGCTAAAAATATTGTTGCGGCAGGCCTTGCAAAACGCTGTGAAGTGCAACTTGCTTACGCTATTGGTGTTGCTAAACCGGTATCGCTTTTGGTAGATACTTTTGGCACAGGTGTGTGTGATGACGAACGCATTGCAAAGGCGGTAGAAAAGGTGTTTGATTTGCGCCCTGCAGCAATTATAGATACCCTTAAACTTCGTCGTCCTATTTATAAAAATCTTGCCGCATACGGCCATTTTGGTAGGGAAGACCTTGATTTAAGTTGGGAAAAAACCGACAAAGCCGAAGAACTAAAAAAAGCATTATAAAAGAAAAGAACTGCCATAAAATTTGGCAGTTCTTTTTGTATAACGAAAACCACGCGATAGTCGCGTGGTTCAAGAGAGGTTAACCGGTGAACAAAATCCTCCGTTTGTGTTAAGATAGCAGAGACCTGCCAGTCAAAACTAAACACAAACGGAGGATTTACAAATGAAAAAAG
>JAZSAJ010000020.1:0-41864 GCA_045601805.1 Acutalibacteraceae bacterium | reverse complement strand
TAAAAAATATGTCATTAAAAAAATATGAAGAAAAACTTTCTAATGCATATAATAATATGATTTATGGCGCCGAAGAAGCTGAAAAGTACGCTACTTTACAAAGTAAAGTTTGGCGAAACTGTATTTATGAAAATAGTAGTTCTGAAACGGATAAATATACTAAAAATGATTATGGTTGGTTTTATGACGATTTCAATGACGCTTTATCAAAATTTTATGAGGGCGAAAGTCTAACATATTCCATGGTAAACCTAAATGTAAGCACCACAAATATAAATATGTCAGAGCTTAAAGATTGCCCAAAAGAATATGAGGAAGAATATAAGGCACTTAAGGAACTTTATGTTGCTTATTCAGATATTACAGAACTTGTAGTTGGTACTTCTTCTTATTCTTGTACTTCGTTTAGTGACGCTTTAAATGAAGCAAAGTCTAACTATAAAACCGCATTGTCTTCAGCAAGACTGCTATTAGAATAAGGTGTATAAAATGTATTGTTCGAAATGTGGAAAAGAATTATTGAATGATGCAGCGTTTTGTTCGTGTTGCGGTTGTGCGGTTGGCGTACAAAATCATCAAACTATTAATAACAAGTCTATTGATGGAACAACACTATTAAACACATTATCACAACGGCTTAACACGAATGGAATTATTTGGCTCGTTATTGGGATATTGCAAATTTTAGGCGGTATTTTCATAAATTGGTTTTTACTGGTTGTTGGTGTTTTAAATATTATTTCATCTGTGCAAGACATGCAATATAGCAAAACATTGTTAGAAAACCCGAATGGTATTGTAGCAAAATTTGAGCCAATAACAGGACCGATTATTACCTTGATTTATAACCTTGTTATCGGTGGTGTAATAGGCGTTGTTGGTTCAATATATTATTTCTTTGCCATAAGAAATTTTGTTATGGAAAACAAACAGTTTTTTGAAAGTTTAGATATTGAAAACAATTAAATTACAAAATTTACTTTACTACTAAAAAGACCACCATCCAAAAGGATGGTGGCTTTTTAGTTTTAAATATCAATAAACACTGGGAAGTGGTCGGAGAGGGACATATAATAGTCGGGGTAGTAGCGGTCAAAGCGTTTAACGAAGCCATCGGGCGCGCCTTTAATAATTATTTGGTCAATGGCGTATTTAAACTGCGATTTGTCTTCAAACATATCGTAACCTTCGGCATAGCAAAAATGGTAACCAATGGTTTCATCGCGGTAATCGGTTGCCATATTATATGCGTGCTCATAACCCCTATTTAGTGCGGACTGAACAGCCATTGAATTGTACACTGCGTTAAAGTCGCCCACAATAACGGCAGGGCAGTTGTATTTTGCCCTTATTTCTTCAACGCGGTCGATTAAAAGGTTAATTTGGTAAGCCCTTGCTTCGTCGGAATAAGGTTGTATCTTTTCGGGAGCAGTGTTGTTGAGGAGTGGTACTGGTACAGAAGTTTTCCACCACAAATGAGTTGTTGCAAAAATAAGCATTTGACCGTCTTGTTTATCTTTAAAAACACCAATGCAGTAAGATTTTGTTTTTTGGTTATTAAAAGAGCCCTCATAACCGGGAACTTCTTCGGGGTAAATTAGGTAATCGCTGTCAATAAGTTCCAACTTATCTCTGCGGTAGATAATTGGTGTATCGCGACCCCAAAGAAGCGAATATGGCATATTTTCTTGGCTGAAAAGTTGCATAAGATTATCGGCCAAGCGCGCGGTACATTCTTGCAAACCAATTATATCGGGTTTAAGTTCCTTGTAAACACGAACAAAACCGGGTGCGCGGTGCTCGGCAGAACAGTCTTCGCCTTTTTCAGCCCAAGCGGGTACGTTATCGCCGCAACACCAAATGTTATTGCTTAAAATTCTTAAATTACCCATTGTTAATAATTCCTCCTTCTTTCATAAAGAAAATGCCGTTTCCTGCCAAGGGAATTTCGCCCTTTTCGGCACATTCGGCATAAACCCTTTGCAAAGTATTATTTCTTGGCAACTTAGAGGCGTCTTTAAAGTCCATAGTGCCGAAAATACGCCAAAAGTCGTGTTCAATATCTCCGTCACTTGGAACAATTTGGAAAAAGTCCATAAACTTCACAATATTAGAAGTTGGTGGCAACAACTTTTTATTATCGGGCGCCAACAACCATGAACCGCAGTGGAAAATAACCGTACCGTTCGGGAAAAGCGGTAAAAATTTTTCATAAGCCAATTTAAAAGACTTTTTACATTCATTTATATCAAGCGGTCCGCCCGAGGGAATATGTACGGCAATTGTTAGGGTGTCTTTTTTAATTGTGGTACCGTTAATTGTAATATCGCTTGGTAAATAGCGTGTTTCAAACTGCAAACGGCCAAGCGCATATCTTGTCATGCTAAAGAATCTGCCAAACCATTCGGGAACAAAGGTGCCGTAAATGCCGTAAACTTCGTAACATTCAAGAGATTTAAATTTAATATCGCTTATAACGTCAAAATAAAAGCGTTCTTCTATTCCTGCTTTTTCATATCTTTCGCGCAAATGTTTGGTTAAGCAAACAATAAACGCAAGTAAAATTGTTTCTTTAGTTACATTTGCAATTTCGGCAACCTTTTTAATAAGTTGCAAAGCTGCCCAAAAATCAGGCAACACATCGTTCTCATACAAAAGAACCTGTGCTTCAAAAATTTCACTTGCTTCGGCATTATTAAGCATAGCGTTATAAGTTTCTAAAACGGCGTCAATTTCCGCTTGGGGAAATTCGCCAATGGTCATAATTTCTTTTATGTAATTACTTCTGTTCAATGTAAAAACCTCCATTTTTAAGTGATACAAGTATATTATATAAACTTTACCAAACACTGTCAACCCGAAGTTCATAAAAAATGATATTAGTAAAGCATTGTGTTTTATTGCTTTTATGGTATAATTGTTTTGAGGTGTAATTATGTTTATTGATGAAAACGGAAACAAATGGTACAAAGTTGGGCTACATATTCATACAACGCTTTCAGATGGTCAAAAAAGTCCGCAAGAAATGGCGCAAATTTATAAAAACGCCGGGTTTGATGCGGTTGCAATTACAGACCATTGGAAGTTTTATGCACAAGACGAAATTGACGGGCTTAAAATAATTTCGGGTGCTGAATATAATATTGGCAGTAACAACTCAATAGGCGACACTATGCATATTGTTGGGGTTGGAATGAAAAAAGACCCCGGTCTTGTGCGCGGTGAAACACATCGCCAACAATGTATTGACGCCATAAAGGAATGTGGCGGTTGTGCAATTTTGGCGCATCCGCATTGGTCACTTAACAACATAAATGATGTAAAAGAATTAAGCGGCTTTTCGTTTGTTGAAATTTATAATACGGTGTCTGATGTTGGTATGTCTAACCGCGCCGATTCGGGCTGTATTATTGATTTACTTGCAAATGACGGTGTTGTTATTCCACTTATTGCTACCGATGACGCCCATTATTATAGTGGGGAAGACGAGTGTAAATCGTTTGTAATGGTAAAGGCAAAAAGCGGCAGCCAAGACGATATTTTAACCGCACTTAAAAACGGAGATTATTACTCTTCTCAGGGACCGCACATTGAAGTAATAAAACAGGGCAATAAAATTATTTGCAAATGTTCGCCTTGCCAAAAAATTGCCTTTATGTCAAACTGTGCTTGGGCAAACGACAGAATGGTAAGGGACAACGATTTATGCGGAGCAGAATATACCATTAAAGATTTTGAAAAATGGGTGCGCGTAGAAGTTACCGATAAAAACGGAAACCGCGCTTGGAGTAATATAATAAAACTGTAAAAAATGGCTTAATTGCATTGACATATTAAGAATAACTATGGTATAATTTTCAAAACTTATACCGCTAAGGAGGAAAAATTAATGCAAAAATTTACAAACCCTTTGTGTGATTTTGATTCACCCGACCCGTTTATGACCTATGATAGCGAGACAGGTTATTATTATGCTTTATTTACCAGATGGGATTGTTTGGAAATTTTCCGCAGCCGCCACGCAGGTAATATTATAAAAGACGGCGATTCAAAAATAATTTATAAGCCAAACGGCGAAAAAGACGGCATTTGGGGACATATTTGGGCACCCGAAATGCACAAGGGCACAAACGGCAAATGGTACATTTACACAAGCGGTTTGTATGACCCAAAAGAACACCCCAAGCGTTTGTTTATTTTAGAAGCATTAACTAGTGACCCGTTTGGCGAATGGCAGTTTAAGTGCAAACCTGCACCCGATATGTATGCCATTGACCCATCGGTTTACACCCATACCGACGGAAAACAATATATTTGCTATTCTTTGGTTGAGGGTGAACAACTTCTTGCAATACAAGAAATGGTTAACCCGTATACCTTTGGTGAAAAATCTGCCGTAATTGCAAAGGCAGAATACGACTGGGAATTAGTGCCCCCTTATGTTGGTGCGTGGGCTATTGTTGAGGGCGGTTTCTTTGTAAAACACGGTGACCGACTTTTCATTATTTATTCGGCTAACGGTGCTTTTACTGCCCATTATTGCTTGGGTGTTTTAGAGTATATGGGCGGCGATTTGTGTGATGCATCTTCGTGGAAAAAGCACGAAAAACCGTTGTTTGTTTACGGCAACGAAGTTTATGCGCCGGGCCACGCTTCTTTCTTTACTTCGCCCGACGGAAGCGAAGTTTGGTGCGCTTACCATGCGGTTAAAGAGTTTATAACCAATGCAACACCAACAGATCGTTATATGTGTTTGCAAAAAATCCAGTTTGATGAAACAGGTTACCCTGTAATGGGCACACCCGTTGGCTTTAATGTTTTGCTTGACCCACCATCAGGTGAAGAAGATTAATAAAAACCGCAACTCAAAAAGAGTTGCGGTTTTTAATTTAGTTACCTTCCATACTAAAGTTGATTTTGTAAGGAACAGGGATATCTCCGTAAAGTTCTTTATATAAGGTGAAAATACTTTTTTCGCCCTCGCGTATATCGTCAATTTCAAAATTTCCATTTATATCAAGCACTTGTTTTGCTCTTTCGGTGTTGCCTGTTCTAATTAACGCTTCAAGCAAATAAACCTTAATTCTTCCGTCATCTTTAAACTGTTCTGGTACAAAATCGTAAAGTTGTATGATTTCCTTATGTTTCTTTGCGCGGTTCATAATGTTAAACATTTCGCGGCAAATAAAAAGGTTTTCTTTGCCAAGCAAAAATGCTTTTTCTGCGTTTTTAAATGCTTCGGTAAACTTATTTTCATTAAGATAAATACAAGCCAAAATATGTAATGCCCAAACGCTTTCAGTTAAATTTAAGCATTTTTTTGCGTATTTTTTCGCTAAAGCAATTTCACCCATTGAAAAATACGCAGCAGAGAGTTCATAATATGCATACCAATTATCTTTATCCTTCCCTTTTACTGCTTCTTGTAATAACTTAATAAAGTTTGCATCTTTAATAAACGAGGCAGGAATATCATTTGCATTGTGAACACCAATAGTGCCGCTTTCAATAAGATTTTGCCAATCTTTTTGCTCTTCTTGTACTGTTCCGAAATCAAGATAATCGGCAATATGGGTTTGGCCGTTACTTGCAAGGCGCAGGTTTTCTAAAGCACCCCAACCGCTGCCTTTATAAATAACTTTATCGGCTTTCCTTTTCATAAAGTCTTCTCTTGCCGAAACTAAAATTTCTTCTAAATTGGTTGGTAAAAGTTTTTCGGCTTCGCTTTGAGCAGTAGCCCAGTCACCATGCGCGTTTTCTTTGTTTAAATTAGCAGGTGAATAACATTCAACCCACTCAAAAACCGAATTGGGCGCAAGGGGAATACATTCGTACTGCGTTTTGCCAAGCCCTGTCTGAATTTCAACATAACGGTTTGTGGGACCGCCAACTGCAAGTAAATCTTGCCAACGCACACTTCCGTGACCCTGTCCCCAAACAAAAAGTTTACGCCCTAATTGACGGGAAGTAGATGCTTGTAAAAGGCCATCTCCGTTTTCATCAACATAGCAAATATATTTTGTGGGTGCTTTTGATGTATCAAAAAAATAATCCTTTGCAGGTTTTGTGTTAACAGGGTAACTAACATCGGTATCGTTTTTATATGGAATGGGAAATTTTTTAATTCCGTCAGGTTCATAGGAATATGCTTCGTTAGCAGGAACAATAACCCTGCTTTTTTTATGTTCGGGAACCGCGATATTGCTCCACCAGTAAACCGGCTTTACTTCGTTTGTAATGTTTATAAGGCGAACAGCAGAGTAAAGTCGCGGACTGTTTTCATCAAGCCAAAAATCAATTTGAAAAATACAACCGCGAATACGTTCATATTCATAAACCCTTAAAACAGGGTTTCCGTTTTTGTTTTTTAAAGTAGCGCAAAACAAAGGAGAGCAGGTAAACGGTGTATGGCCAATAACACCAAAGTTCCATTCAACACCGCCGCAAAACCAAGCGTTTCTAAGCGCCAAATTGCCAAACTGCATTCTGTCGTTTTTCAAAAACAGTTCGCGCTCTTGCTGTTTGTCGTAAAGTGACCAAAGGCGGCCGCCCAAAGTTGGTAAAAATTCCGCCTTAATATAATCGTTTTCTAAAGTAATAACTGGAAGTTCGCGTTCTTTTTCTTGGCGGTTGTAACCGTCTTGGTGCTTGTACGGAAAAATGCTTTTAATAAACCCGTAACCCACAAAAACTTCATCGTATTCAGAAAGTTGCGATTTAAGTGCCTGCTGAACGTTTATAGAACTTAAAAGTGGCGGTAATACATTTTCTTTTGGTACTTTTGCCATTTTAATTTTCATTGCAGATAAGCTAAGTTTTGCCATACAATACACCTCAAAAGAATAACTTTTTGTGTTTATTATAGCAAAAATAAAACAAAAAGCAAGATGTTTTTTATACTTGCTAAAAGGAATTTATTTGTGCTATAATATTAAAAAAAGGGAGGGGCAGTTGTGAAAGAAATTAAAGCAGAGCAAATAACCGAAACAGTTAAAAAATTGTGTATTGAAGCCAACTGCCGTTTAGGTTGCGATGTAAAAGACCGCATTTGCAAAATGAAAGAGGCAGAAGACTGGCAACCGGCAAAACAAACACTTAATACCATAATTGAAAATTACCAAATTGCCGAAGAAAGAAACCAACCAATTTGCCAAGATACAGGTATGGCTTGTGTCTTTTTAAAAATTGGGCAAGATGTTCATATTGTGGGCAATTTGGAAAACGCCGTAAATGAGGGTGTTCGTCAAGGGTACAAGAACGGTTATCTTCGTAAAAGTGTTGTGGCCGACCCTCTTAACCGCGTAAATACGGGGGATAATACTCCTGCAATGATTTATACTGAACTTACTGACGGTGAAAATATTCAGATAACCGTTGCGCCAAAGGGATTTGGCAGTGAAAATATGAGCCAAACGGCAATGCTTCGCCCAAGTGATGGAATAGAGGGCGTTAAAAATTTTGTGTTAAAGGTAGTAGAAAAAGCAGGGCCAAACCCCTGTCCGCCAATTGTTGTGGGTGTGGGAATTGGCGGCACCTTTGACAAAGCGGCATATCTTGCAAAAAAAGCCCTTATTCGCGATATTGGCAAAGAAAACAGCGACCCTTTTTATGCTTCGCTTGAAAAAGAATTATTAGGAAAAATAAATGCTTTGGGCATTGGACCTCAGGGTTTTGGCGGTAAAACAACCGCACTTGCGGTTAATATTGAAACTATGCCAACGCATATTGCAGGGCTTCCTGTGGCGGTAAACATTAACTGCCATGTGTCACGGCACAAAACGGAGGTGCTTTAATGGAAATTAACATTAAAACACCGCTTACCAAAAGTGATGTGAGAAAACTAAAAGCAGGGGATAGTTGTTTAATTTCGGGGGTTATTTACACCGCTCGCGATGCTGCGCACAAGCGCCTTTGCGAACTTATTAAAGAGGGCAAGGAACTTCCGTTTGATTTAACCAATGCAATAATTTATTTTGTTGGCCCAACCCCTGCAAAACCGGGGCAAATTATTGGCTCGGCAGGGCCTACCACTTCTTATAGAATGGACGCTTACAGCCCAACCTTAATTGAACTTGGTATTACAGGAATGATAGGTAAGGGCGACCGCGGTGAAACGGTTATAAATGCAATGAAAAAGTACGGCGCGGTTTATTTTGGTGCCATTGGCGGTTGCGGTGCGCTAATAGGCGACTGCATTAAAAAAGCCGAAGTTGTGGCTTTTGGCGATTTAGGTGCCGAAGCGGTTTACCATTTAGAAGTTGAAAATTTCCCGGTGCGTGTGGTTATAGATGCAAACGGCAATAACCTTTACAAAATTGGCAGGGAAGAATATTTAAATAGCAAAAAGATTTGAAGGTGTTATTGTTGAATTACAATTATCATACCCATACCCGTTGGTGCGACCACGCAACAGGCGAACCAACGGAATATATTGAAAGAGCAGTCCAAAACGGTATTAAATTTATGGGCTTTTCCGACCATGCGCCTTATGAGTTCCCCGATGGTTTTCGTTCGCATTTTAGGGTAGCAGTTGAAAAAGCAAGTGAATATATTACCGAAATAAAGAAACTTGCCCATAAGTATAAAGAAAAAGTTCAAATTAAAGTCGGCTACGAAATGGAATACTACCCCTCGCATTTTGAAAAAATGCTAAACATAGCAAAGAAAAGCGGTGCCGAATATTTAATTTTAGGTCAGCACTATATATACGAAGAACACCCAAACGGTAAAAGTACGGGATGGGAAGAAACAAACAAAACCGAAGACCTAAAAGAATATGTAAACTGTGTTTGTGCAGGAATTAAAAGCGGTGTTTTTTCTTATGTTGCCCACCCTGATATGATAAAATTTATTGGTGAAAAAGAAATTTACCGCGAAGAAATGGCTAATATTTGCAAAACCGCCAAGGAATATAACATTCCTCTTGAAATTAACTTTTTGGGTATACGCGCAAACCGAAACTACCCGCGTGAAGACTTTTGGCAGCTTGTTGGCGAAATAGGTGCCCCCGTAACTTTCGGCTTTGATGCCCACGACGTACAAAACGCCTACGACGGCGAATCGCTTTTAAAAGCCCAAGAACTTGTAAAAAAATATAACCTAAACTATATTGGCAAACCAAAACTAATAGAATTAACAAAACCCGAAATCGTTTGATTTCGGGTCTTTACTTTATTTTATATTAAAAATTTCGTCATAACTAACCTTTAAAATTTTTTTAATTAAAATTATTTCATCGGGGTACAAATGCCTTTGTCCTACTTCAATTTTTGCCAATGCGCTTCGCGTAATATCGCAGCCATCAAGCTGCATTTTAGCAGAAAGTTGGTCTTGGGTAAGCTTGGCTTTTTCACGCAAAACACGAATATTGTTGCCAATTTGTTTTTCTATTTTTAAATTCATTATCAAAACCTCTTTGCACTTATTTAGGAACAAAAACGCTTGACATTATTATATTTTATATTTATAATGGTTATGCACCTATATAGGTGCAAAAATAAAGGGGCGGAGGTGAAAGTAATGAGGAAGATTTTATCTGTTTTATTGTGCTTAATTTTAATTTTTATTTTAGCTGCGTGTGGTTCGGCAGATTCTCCGGTTAAAGAAACTGGCGGTTCTGAAACTAACACTTCTGTTTCAAAAGATGATACTTTTGGTTTAAACGATACAGCTGTTTTTAAAACATTAAAATTCACAGCAACAGAAATAAAAGAAAGCGATGGCGACGACTTCTTTTCTCCCGAACAGGGCAATACATTTGTTGGCGTGAAATTCACTATTGAAAATGTATCTGAAGAAGAACAAAGTGTTAGCAGCATGTTGTTGTTTGAAGCATATGCCAATGATGTTAAGTGTGATTACTCTATAAATGCTGCCTGTGCATTTAGCGACGGAACATTAGACGGTAGTATTGCACCCGGCAAAAAACTTGTTGGTTGGTATGCTATAGAAGTGCCTGAAAATTGGGAAAGCATTGAACTTAATGTTAAAGCTGATTGGCTTTCTAACAAGAATGCAAAATTTGTGTTTAATAAGTAAAAAAACGACCCTAAAATCTTTTACGATTTTAGGGTGTTTTTATGTGAAAAATAATATGTCTATTAAATATATTGCGCCAAGGTGGAGCGGGTAAAAGGCATAGAAAAAGTATTTTAATTTTTTGCTTCCCCGTTTTCCGTTATACAAAAATATAAGCGGCAACGCTAAAAGTGAATACCAAATATACTTAACACTTTCTTGTAACATAACACAGTAAAAAACAGTGCCAACAGAAAAAATGATTTTATTTAAAATTGGCTTTTTGGTTAGTAGCGCAAAACAGGGAAGTATTACACCCGCAAAACCGTAGTCAATAATTAACCTTATTGGCAGTAGTTTTTTTAAATAAAAACAAACAAAAACGGTGGTTACAACCCCTGCAATTAAAGCCAAAATTGCTTTTTTGTTGTTTTGCAGTTCGGTAATCGGAAAACAAAGCAAAAGTGACATTAAAAAGGTAAAAAGAATGTTTAAATAAAGGGTGTGAAATCTCCCGTCAAGCAAATCTTCGGCGGTGTAAAACACTTGGCAAAAAATGGCCAAGGCAAAAATATTTAAAAAATACCTTGTTTTACTGCGAGTGTGAATACATCCCTCGGCTATTAAATAAGAAAAAATAGGCATTGCAAGTCGCCCAATATATCTTAATACTTTGTACTGTGGAAACAGTAAAAAACCAATATGGTCTGAAAGCATTGATAAACAGGCAATTATTTTTAACTTATTTCCGCTTAAACGGTTTATCATCTTTCCTTACCAATAAAGAAAATAGCAATAGTGCCGGGGCCTGAATGTGCACCAATTACAGGGCCGATATCGGTTATATGTTCAACCTTGGCAGAGTATTTTTCTTTAAGTTGATTGGAAATAAACGCCGCATCTTCGGCACAATCGGCATTGCAAATAAAGACAGTGCCGTCCTTTTCTATTGCTAAATCGTTGTATTTTTCAATAAGAGCATTAAGTGCCGATTTTCTGCCCCTTACTTTGCCTTTACTAATTAGATGACCTTCGTCATCTACGTGCAGAATTGGTTTAATTCCAAGCACGGTGCCTACCAAAGCCACTGCAGGACTAACCCTGCCGCCGCGTTTTAAATAAACCAGGTCATCAACCGTAAACCAATGGCACAAATTCTTTTTTGTCTGTTCGGCATAAGCCGCCGTTTCTTCAATACTTGCGCCTTGTGACTGCTTTTTGAGTGTAAGATAAAGAAGAAGCCCTTGCCCTGCAGAAGCGCAAAGGGTATCTACAACAATAATCTTGCTGTCGGGGTGTGCTTCGCATAGTTCCTCTGCTGCAATTCTTGCCGAATTAAAGGTGGTGCTAAGACCCGAAGAAAAACTAAGATAAAGAATATCGTTTCCATCGTTTAGTAAGTTTTTAAATGCCTCTTTAAAGGTGTCGGGGTTAATAGCTGCAGTTTTTGCAATATCGCCGTCGCGCATTCTGTTATAAAAATCTTTTATGGGAATATCGTTTTCTGTGTATTCTTGGTCTTCACCTTCAAATTTAAAGGTTAAATTCAAGCTCGGAACATTCCACTTTTTAAGAACATCGGCCCTAATATCACAACCCGAATCAGTACAAACAATAAATTTTTCCATAATTATCACCCTTTATTAAAACCTTTTTCGGTAAGGTTTTGTAAATTTTCGCTTATTAAATCTAACGAATTATAAAAAATTTCTCTTTCACGGTCATCTAAACCTTTTCCGCCAATTTCAACGGCTTCCATTGCCTTTCGGTTTATATATTCGGCAATTTCTTTTCCATCTTTAGTAAGAGTAATGGGAAGTTTGTAAAAATTGTTTATATTATTAACTTTTTCCACAAGCCCTTTTTTCTCTAAAAGGGTAATTGTTCTTGAAACATCGGCTTTATCCCTTGAACAAAGTTCAGAAAGTTTTGCGGCGGTAAGCCCGTTTGGGAAGCGGTAAAGAGTTGTAAAATATACCGCGTGCGAACCTTTAAGGCCGTGTTCCTTCATTACAGCAGTTGCAAGTTTGTGCCAACATTTCCAAATTTCAGAAATAGCCAAAGAAAATTTTTCAAATCTGTTTAGCATTACTATACTCCTTAAATCAACATTTAGAATTATACGCCAAAATTGTTGATTTGTCAACAATTTCATAATTTACCTAGTTTTGTAAATACTATAGCAAAAAGGAGTGTTATTATGGTAGAACAAGATACAATAAAACTTTTAAGGGAATGTGATGCAGGGGTAAAAATGGGTGTTGCTTCAATAGAAGATGTATTACCGCACGTTAAATCAAAAAACTTTGAAAAGTTATTAACCGTTTGCAAAGAAGAACATGTAAAACTTAGTAATGAAATTGATTCGCATTTAGAAAGATTTCGCGATGATGGTAAAGAACCAAACCCAATTGCAAAAGGTATGTCGTGGATGAAAACGAATATGAAGTTGGCAATGGATGAGTCAGATAAAACCATAGCAGACCTTATGACCGACGGTTGTAATATGGGAGTTAAATCGTTAAATAAGTATCTTAATGAGTATGAGGCGGCAGACGAGTTCACAAAAGATATTTGCAAACGCCTTATAAATCTTGAAGAAAAACTTGCAGTTGATATAAGAGAATATTTATAATGCAGCCAAAAACACCTTGCATATAGTTTTATGTTGTGCTAAAATGCAAGCGAGGTGATTGTTATGGCAAATATTGCTGAAATAGATAAAAATTTTAAAATTGCAACTCAAATTGAAAAAGACGATATAAAATTTTACGATGTAAGGGAAGAACCGTTTAAAGTTTATGGCGTTTTTTATGAAAACGGCTTTCGCCGTATGCCCGAAGCGGTTGCAAAAAGTGTAAGCGATGGCGTTAATTGGCTTCACGCAATGTGCGCAGGCGGCAGAGTGCGCTTTAAAACCGACAGCCCTTATATTGTTATTAACGCTAAACTATCACGCGTTTCTAAAATGAGCCACTTTGCGTTTACAGGCAGTATTGGCTTTGATATGTATATTGATGAAAGGGAAAAGGGCAAAGGGTTAAGGCATTATTCAACCTTTATTCCGCCACAAAATATTGAACATCATTACGAAGGAATTGCTGAATGCGGCGGCGGTGAAATGAAAGAATGGGTAATACATTTACCTCTTTACACAGCGGTTGATGAGCTTTATATTGGTTTAAGCGAAACAGCAAAAATTATGCCTTGCACACCGTATAGGGTTGAAAAACCGGTTGTTTATTACGGCTCTTCAATAACACAGGGCGGATGCGCGTCAAGGCCGGGTAACTGTTATCAAAATATTGTTTCGCGCCGTCTTGATATAAACCATATTAATCTTGGCTTTTCGGGTAACGCAAGGGGCGAAGACGAAATGACAAATTATATAAAAAATCTTGATATGTCGGCATTTGTTATGGACTATGACCATAATTCCCCCACAAGCGAGACACTTATGGAAACCCACGAAAAAATGTTTAAAGCAATAAGAAGTGCGCACCCAAATTTGCCCATTGTTATTATGGAAAGACCTAAACACACCCTTGCGGCATACGAAATTAAACGCTGTGAAATTATTAGGGCAACCTATAATAATGCAATCGCAAGTGGAGATAAAAACGTTTATTACATTGACCACGAAAAACTAATGGAATTAGCCGGAAATGAAGGAACGGTTGATTACTGCCACCCCAACGATTTGGGCTTTTATTCAATGGCAAAAGCGGTGGGCGATGTACTTGCCCAGATTTTTAAATAATATTTAATATCTCTTTTAAAGAAAGGGAAGGTATGTCTGTTTTTGAAAAGATTTATAAGGTTGTTTTATCTATTCCAAAAGGGAAAGTGGCAACCTATGGTCAGGTGGCCATGCTTGCAGGTAATCCAAGGTGGGCGCGTGTTGTGGGCTATGCGCTTCACAATAACCCTGCACCCGGCGTAATACCTTGCCACAGGGTAGTAAACCGCGAAGGCAAAATCGCAAAAGCTTTTGCTTTTGGCGGTGAAGACGCACAAAAGAAACTTTTAATTGAAGAGGGAATTACCTTTCAAAAAGACGGCACTATAGATTTAAACAAATACGGCATTAAACCATAAAACTGCTTGGGGTAACCCAAGCAGTTTTGCTTTTTTACACAAGGTTGACATATTTAACGTTATATATTATAATATATTGTGATTTAATAGGGGTAGTATGTCTACTATACAAGGAGAAATTTTTATGTATAAATGTTTCCTTAAAAGGGTATTTGATTTGGTTCTGGCAACGGTTATTTTTTTGGTGGCGTTGCCTGTTTTTGTTGTAATAGCGGTTGCTGTTAAATTAGATTCAAAGGGCCCCGTTATATTTAAACAAAAACGACTTGGAAAAAACGGAAAAGTTTTTGATATGTATAAATTCAGAACAATGGTGGTAGATGCCGAAAAAGGCGGTGTTTATTCCGATAATAACGACCCAAGAATTACAAAAGTGGGTAATGTTTTAAGGAAAACAAGTTTAGATGAAATTCCGCAATGTATAAACATAATAAAGGGAGATATGAGTTTTATTGGGTTCCGTCCTCCGCTTACATATCATCCTTGGCCTTTTGAAGAGTACACTGAAGAACAAAAGCAAATGTTTGCCGTTCGCCCGGGTATAACAGGTTGGGCGCAGGTAAACGGCAGAAAAACTGTTGAATGGCACAAAAGAATTGAACTTAATGTTTGGTACGCTCAAAATATTTCATTTTTGTTAGATTGCAAAATTTTCTTTTTAACTGTTTTCAAGGTTTTAAAAAATTCCGATAACGAAAATATTGGCGCAACACTTGTTACCGAAATAAACGAAGAAAAACAAGTTGCGACAAAAGAATAAGAGGTACACAAAATGCCACTTAAACTAATGTATATAACCAATACCCCCAGTGTTGCCTTAATTGCCGAAAAAGCAGGGGTTGACAGAATTTTTGTTGATATGGAATATATTGGCAAAGATTTACGCCAAGGCGGTATGGATACTGTTCAGTCAAGGCACACTGCAGAGGATGTTGAAAAACTTTCAAAAGTTTTAACAAAATCTGAATTGCTTGTTCGTGTAAACCCAATACACGAGGCCACAAAGGATTATTCATCTTCAAAAGAAGAAATTGACAGTGTTGTGGCGGCAGGCGCCAATATTATTATGCTTCCATATTTCAAAAGCGCAAATGAAGTAAAAGAGTTTGTTCGTTTTGTCGGCGGCAGGGCAAAAACAATGCTTTTGGTTGAAACCCCTGAAGCTGCCGAAAAAATAGATGAAATTTTAACTGTTGACGGAATAGATGAAATTTATATTGGGCTTAACGATTTAAGTCTTGGTTATAAAATGAAGTTTATGTTCGGCCTTCTTGCTAACGGTACGGTTGATAACCTTGTTGAAAAGTTTAAGAAAAAGGGCATACCGTATGGTTTTGGCGGACTTGCTTCTCTTGACGGCGGATTACTGCCCGGTAAAATGGTGCTTAAAGAACATTACCGTTTGGGCTCTACAAGGGTGATTTTATCACGCAGTTTTTGTAACACAACCGTTATAACCGATTTAAAAGAAGTAAATGAAATTTTTGAAAAAGGCGTTAAAGCAATTCGTGAAGAAGAAAAAAAGTGCGCAGTTGCTAATGATTATTTAGAAAACAAAGAACAAGTAAAACAAGCAGTAGAAAGAATCGTTGGTAAAATATGAAAAAATTATTGATAACAGGTGCTTGGAAGTTTACAGACAAAGAGTATAACGAATTAAAAAATGCAGGGTATGATATTTGCTTTATGCAAAACGAAAAAGACGAACTGCCTTGCGGTGCGGCACAGTGTGAAGTTGTTATTTGCAACGGACTGTTCTTATATCACGATATTGATAAGTTTGCTAATCTTAAAACAATTCAGGTGACTTCTGCAGGCCTTGACCGACTTCCAATGGATAAAATAAATTCGCGCGGAATAAAGGTTTTTAACGCACGCGGAGTTTACAGTATTCCAATGGCTGAATATGCTGTTTGCGGTGTACTTGATATTTATAAAAAAAGCAGGTTTTTTTATGAAAACCAAAAGAAAAATGAGTGGGTAAAAAACCGCGAAAACCTTGAAATTTTTGGTAAAAATGTACTTATAGTAGGCGCAGGTAATGTTGGAACTGAATGTGCAAAAAGGTTTTCTGCTTTTGGCGCAAATGTTCGCGGTGTTGACTTATTTCCAAGGGAAGATGCATTTTACCAAGAGATTGTGCATCTTAATAAACTTGGTGAAGAACTAAAGAATTCCGATATAGTTGTACTAACACTTCCGCTTACCAAAGAAACACACCATTTGTTTAATGAAGAAACCTTTGCTAAAATGAAAAACGGCGCAGTGCTTGTAAACATAGCCCGTGGCGGTGTGGTTGAAACAAACTCATTAATAAAAGCGCTAAACAATAAAAAGTTAAGCGCTGCGGTATTAGATGTTTTTGAAGAAGAACCATTAAAAAAAGACAATCCTCTTTGGCAAATGGAAAATGTAATAATAACCCCGCATAATTCTTACGAAGGAGACAATAATTCTAAACGATTATTTAACACAATAATGAATAATTTGAAGGCAAAAAAGGAGTAATTTTTATGTCATCATTTAAAAACAAAACTTTGCTTATTACAGGCGGTACGGGTAGTTTTGGTAATGCGGTGCTTAACCGCTTTTTGCGCACCGATATTGGCGAAATTCGCATTTTCTCGCGCGATGAAAAGAAACAAGACGATATGCGCCATGATTTTCAGGTAAAAATGCCCGAAGTTGCAGACAAAATTAAATTTTATATTGGTGATGTAAGAGATATAGCTTCGGTTAAAAATGCTATGCACGGGGTTGATTATATCTTCCATGCAGCTGCGCTTAAACAGGTGCCGTCTTGCGAATTTTTTCCAATTGAAGCGGTTAAAACCAATGTTTTAGGTACCGAAAATGTGCTAACTGCCGCAATTGAGGCAGGCGTTAAAAACGTTGTGTGTTTATCAACCGATAAAGCGGCTTACCCCGTTAATGCAATGGGAACAAGTAAAGCGATGATGGAAAAGGTTATTGTTGCAAAATCACGCACCGTTGACCCCAAAAAAACAAAAATTTGCTGTACCCGTTACGGAAATGTAATGTGTTCAAGGGGCTCGGTAATTCCGCTTTGGATAGAGCAAATTAGAAACGGTAGTCCTATTACTATTACCGACGGTAATATGACGCGCTTTATTATGTCACTTGACGAAGCAGTTGACCTTGTATTGTTTGCATTCCAAAACGGCGAAAGCGGTGATATTCTTGTTCAAAAAGCACCCGCTTGTACCATTAAAACCCAAGCAGAAGCAGTTTGCGAACTTTTTGGCGGTAATAAAGAAAATATTAAGGTTATTGGTATTCGCCACGGTGAAAAAATGTATGAAACTTTGCTTACCAACGAAGAATGTGCAAATGCAATTGATATGGGTAATTTCTACCGTGTGCCTTGCGATAAACGCGGTCTTAATTATGATAAATACTTTAACCAAGGCGATGCCGAAAGAAACACTCTTACCGAATTTAATTCAAACAATACCGAACTTTTAAATGTTGAGCAAACAAAAGAAAAAATTGCATCTTTGGCTTACATTCAAGAAGAACTTGCTAAAAACTGAGGTGTTAAATAATGAATTTTAAAGATAACGGCAAACTAAAACTGCTTATTATTGTTGGGACTCGCCCTGAAATAATTCGCCTTGCGGCAGTAATAAACAAGTGCCGAGAATATTTTGATACTATTCTTGCCCACACAGGTCAAAATTATGATTATAATTTAAACGGCGTTTTCTTTAAAGATTTAGGCCTTGCCGACCCCGATGTTTATTTAAATGCGGTTGGTGCTGATTTAGGCGAAACAATGGGCAATATTATTGCTAAATCTTATCAGTTAATGGCGGAAATTAAACCCGATGCAGTTTTGGTATTAGGTGATACTAACTCTTGCCTTTCGGTAATTGGTGCAAAGCGTCTTCATATACCAATTTTCCATATGGAAGCGGGTAACCGTTGCAAAGATGAATGTTTGCCCGAAGAAACCAACAGACGAATTGTTGATATAATTTCCGATGTAAACCTGTGCTATTCCGAACACGCGCGCCGCTATCTTGCCGATAACGGTTTGCCAAAGGAAAGAACTTATGTTACGGGTAGCCCAATGGCCGAAGTTTTGCATAATAATCTTGAAAACATTAAAGCAAGTGACATTCACAAAAAACTTGGCCTTGAAAAGGGCAAATATATTCTTCTTTCGGCTCATCGTGAAGAAAATATTGACACCGAAAAGAATTTTACAAGTTTGTTCGGTGCAATAAATAAAATAGCCGAAAAATACAATATGCCAATTCTTTATTCTTGCCATCCAAGAAGTAAAAAGCGTTTAGAAATCAGCGGCTTTAAGCTTGACAGCCGTGTAATTCAGCACGAACCGCTTGGTTTTCATGATTACAACTGTTTGCAAATGAACGCTTTTGCGGTTATTTCCGATAGCGGAACTTTGCCCGAAGAATCAAGCTTTTTCACAAGCGTGGGAAGTCCGTTCCCTGCAGTTTGCATTAGGACTTCAACAGAACGCCCAGAAGCGCTTGATAAGGGTTGTTTTGTTCTTGCCGGAATTGATGAAAAGGGCTTGGTGCAGGCGGTTGAAACTGCTGTTGCAATGAATAATAACGGCGACTACGGTATTCCTGTGCCCGATTACACCGAAGAAAACGTTTCTACAAAGGTTGTAAAAATTATTCAAAGTTATACCGGTGTTGTTAATAAAATGGTGTGGAGAAAAGATATATGAATATTCTCGTAACCGGCGCAAAGGGTTTTGTTGGCAAAAACCTTGTGGCAAATCTTTATACAATTAAAGACAGTAAAAATAAAACCCACCCCGAAATTGTTATTGACGAAATTTACGAATACGATATTGACACCAAAGAAGAACTGCTGGATGTGTATTGCCAAAAAGCAAATTTTGTTTTTAACCTCGCGGGTGTAAACCGCCCAAAAGAAGAAGCGGAATTTATGCAGGGCAATTTTGGTTTTGCAAGTACTCTTTTAAACACACTCAAAAAGTGCAATAATACCTGTCCCGTTATGTTGGCTTCTTCAATTCAAGCGACTTTGTCGGGCAGGTTTGGCGAAAGCGAATACGGCAAAAGCAAAAGGGCAGGGGAAGAACTGTTTTTTGAATATGCTAAAGAAACAGGCGCAAAGGTGCTTGTTTATCGTTTTCCTAACCTTTTTGGTAAATGGTGCCGTCCTAATTACAATAGCGCGGTTGCAACATTTTGTAATAATATTGCAAATGATTTACCTATTCAGGTAAATGACCCAACCGTTTTGCTTGAACTTTTGTATATTGATGATTTAGTTGAAGAAATGCTTTTGGCACTTTCCGGTAAAGAACACCACTGTGAATTTAACGGTGTTGAAACGGTATTAACCGAAAATGGTAAATACTGTGCTTGTGAAACCACACATAAGGTAAAGTTGGGCGAAATTGTTGAACTTTTAAACAGTTTTAAGAATCAACCGCAAAGTTTAATAATGCCCGAAATTCCGTACGGTAGTTTTGCTAAAAAACTTTATTCAACTTATCTTTCCTATTTGCCCAAAGAAAAGGCAATATTCCCCCTTAAAATGAACACCGATGACCGCGGCTCTTTTACCGAAATGTTAAAAACCGAAAACTGCGGTCAGTTTAGTGTAAATATTTCAAAACCCGGCATTACAAAAGGTCAACATTGGCACAACACAAAATGGGAATTTTTTATTGTGGTAAGCGGTAAAGGTCTTATTCAACAAAGAAAAATAGGAACTGGTGAAGTGCTTGATTTTTATGTTTCAGGCGAAAAAATAGAGGCAGTACATATGTTACCCGGTTATACCCATAACATTATAAATTTAAGCGATAGTGAAAATCTTGTAACAGTTATGTGGGCTAACGAAAGTTTTGACCCCAATAAACCCGATACATTTTTTGAGAAAGTATAAGCAAGCACGGATATTCGTGTTTGCCTGAATGGAGGTTGTTTTGTGAATACAACGGCAAAAGAGCTGTTTTTCAATTTAATAAATTTTGCCGTTTTTGGCGCAGAACTTCCAATTGGCATAGCCCCAACCGAAGAAGAAGTGCAAACGATTTATACACTTGCCAAAGTTTATGATTTATGCTATTTGGTTGGTTTTGCACTTGAAAAAAGCGGTTTGGTAAAAAGCGGTGATTTCCCCGAAGAATTTAAAAAGCAAATGTATAATTCAGTTTTTCGTTATCAGCGTTCTGAATATGAACTTAAAAGAATTACTGAATTACTATCAAATGAAGAAATAAACCATATTGTTTTAAAGGGCGCGATTATTAGAAATTTTTATCCAGACCCTTGTATGCGTAACAGTTGTGATTTAGATGTTTTGGTAAAAGAAAGCAGCCTTGATAAAGCCGTTTCTGATATTTGTGAAAAACTTGGTTATACACAAATTGGGAAAAAACACTACCACGATGTATCTTTGGTTTCGCCAAGCAAAGTTCACCTTGAACTGCATTTTAATATTTGTGAAAATATTGAAAAATTAGATAATGTGTTAAAAGAAGTTTGGGATTTTACAAACGATAATAAAATGACACCCGAATTTTTCTTGTTTCATCATATTGCCCATATGGCTTACCACTTTGTCGGCGGCGGCTGCGGAATAAAACCTTTTATTGATTTGATTTTAATAACAATAAACACCGAAATTAACCAAGAAGTTTTTAATGAACTTTTAGGGAAAAGCGGTTTGGTTAAGTTTTATGATGCAGTTTGGCAACTTATAAATGTTTGGTTTTATGGTAAAAAACATAATAAACTAACGAAAATAATGGAAGAATACATATTCTCAGGTGGTGTTTTTGGCTCCGCTAAAAACCGAATTGCTGTTCGCCAACAAAAAACAGGCGGTAAAATGGGGTATATTTTTGCGAGGGCGTTTCTGCCGTATAATTCGCTTAAAATTCTTTATCCCTTTTTAGAAAAACATAAATGGCTAACACCTATTATGCAAATAGCCCGATGGGGCAAAGTTCTTTCAAAATCGGGCCGCGAAAAAACAAAAAGGGAATTAAGTCGTTCCTTTTCAATACAGAAAGCAAAAACCGATTTTGTAAAACAACTGCTTAATGAATTAGGAATATAAAAGGCACCACGGGAGTTGCGGTTAGGGATAAAATGCCTTAAAAAGTAAATTTTTGCGGTCTAATGTGTTAAAAAGCCGCGGTACGCGTTAGCGTTACCACGGCTTTTCGCCTTTTATACCACTAAAAATTTATCTTTTTAAGGTGCTTTGCAGTTTTATAAGAATAAATTTGTAACGGTTTCGTAGTTGTGAAAACGAAGTAATACTTTGTGTCTTACAAGTTTTCGCAACAAGAAAAAATACAAATTTATCTGAAAAACCAATTAATCCCTAACCGCAACTCCCGAAAGAGTGCCTTTTTTATACTCCTAAAAACCATTTTGGCGGGGTGTATTCGGGTTTGTAATTAAGTGTGTCGGCATCAACGCCAATGTGCGGTGCAATGCTTCTTATTACCGCATCTACAAGTAATTCACCGCCTTGTTTTGTATACATATGTGTAGCATCAACAAAGTATTCTTCGCCGCAATCTTTGGTAATGGAATAAAGGTCGTTTATTTCCATTCCGTGTTTTTTCGCAATTTTCACTGCAACCTCGTTATAACGAATTATATCTTCGTTTTTGCGGTAAACCGCTTTCGTATAACGGCTTTCAATAACGGGAGTGCTTGTTGCAAAAATAAATTTTGCTTTTGGAAACTGTAATTTTAAAAGTTTGCAAATTCTTTCAATATACATTTCATAAATTTCAATGGGCGTTAAAATTTCACCGTCTTGAATGTAAGCAACATCCCAAAGCCCTGTGTTCCAATGAACAACGTCGGCGTCTTCTGCTTTAAGAGTTCTTTTCCAATCGGGTATTTGGCGCAAAGTATATTGCGCAAAACGACTGCTTTCGTTTCGCAAAACTTCGGCAACACCCCGGAATGCTTCGCCAACAAACTGTTGGTAACCATCGGCAACCGAATCACCAATTAAAAGAACCTTTTTCATTTTTTAACCACCCATTTTTTTGCTTTTTTCGTAAGCGGAAATAACGGCATTTTTTACTGTATCTTCAAAATTATCTTTTTCCAAAGATTTTACACCCTCAATAGTGCAACCGCCGGGGGAACAAACTTCTTCTTTTAAAGTGTTTGGCGTTTTTTCTGAATTCATAACCATTTCTGCCGCGCCAATAAGGGTTTGACAAGCAAGTTTTTTTGCCTCTTCGCTATTTAAACCGCAACTTTCGCCGCCATCAATCAGTGCTTTTATAAACATATAAACAAAAGCAGGTCCGCAACCCGAAACAGCGCAACCGGCATCAAAAAGTTCTTCGTTTAACTCTTGGAATTCTCCGCCGTTTTTCATTATGTTTAAAAATTCATTTGTTTCGTCGGTGGTAACATTTTGATTTGCACAGTAAAGCATCATACCTTCACCCACCAAAACGGGTGTGTTTGGCATAATTCTTATAATGGGTAAAT
The DNA here is from genome assembly GCA_045601805.1 of Acutalibacteraceae bacterium. Taxonomy (GTDB): domain Bacteria; phylum Bacillota; class Clostridia; order Oscillospirales; family Acutalibacteraceae; genus SIG607. The sequence continues at coordinate 19,239 of JAZSAJ010000020.1, read as the reverse complement.
CGGCTTCGCAAAAACCACACAATTTTTCTAAAGAAAGCCCTGCCGCCATTGAAACCAAAACAAAGCGGTCGGTTCGTTCCCTTAAAATGTCTTTTATTTCGCCAAGCATATCTTTCATTACCTGCGGTTTTACACCAAGGAAAATAAATTTTGCGTTTTTTGCAATATCCAAAATATTAGTAGCAACACAGCCGTAAGTGTTAGCAACACTTTCGGCTTTTTCGTTAAAGTGGTCGCAAACCGCAATTTCTTTGGCATTAACACCCTTTGCCGCAGCGGCTAAAAGAGCACTGCCCATATTACCTGCGCCAATAAATCCTAATTTATACATATAATCACCTTGTTTGTCCGTTTCCTGTTATAACATATTTATAGGTGTTAAGTTCGTTTAAACCCATAGGGCCTCTTGCGTGAAGTTTTTGGGTGGAAATACCCATTTCGCAACCCAAACCAAACTCACCGCCGTCGGTAAAACGGGTAGAAGCATTTACATAAACCGCGGCAGAATCAACGCTTAACACAAATTTCTGCGCGTTATCACTGTTTTCGGTAATAATAGCATCGCTGTGGTGGGTGGAATTTTCACTAATAATTTTAATTGCATTATTAAGATTATCAACAACCTGAACGCCCAAAATGTAATCTAAAAACTCGGTTTTAAAATCAATGTCATTCGCCTTGTTTACACCAAGAATTAGCGAAGCGGTAGCGTCTGCTCTAAACTCTACCTTGTCACCAATTTTTGTTTTTAATAACGGCAAAAATTCGTTCGCAATATCTTTGTGCACAATAAGTTGTTCGGCGGCATTGCAAACCGATGGCCGAGAAGTTTTTGCATTTTCAATTATTGCCAATGCCTTATTAAAATCAGCATATTCATCAACATAAATGTGGCAAATGCCGGTACCTGTTTCAATACAGGGGACAGTGGCGTTTTTAACACACGCGTCAATTAAACCCTTTCCTCCGCGCGGAATAAGCAAATCAACAAGCCCGTTTGCAGTCATTAAGGTATTTGCCGAATCACGCGTAGTGTCTTCAACTATCATAACGGTGTTTTCTGAAAGACCTGCTTTAATTAAACCTTCTTTTAAAGCATTTACAATAGCGACTGCGCTTTTGTGTGCTTCTTTTCCGCAGCGTAACACACAGGCATTACCGCTTTTAATACAAAGCGCGGCGGCATCGGAGGTAACGTTAGGGCGCGATTCATAAATAATTGCAATAACCCCAAGCGGAACACTTGTCTTTTTTATTATAAGACCGTTTTCACGCTTAATTTCTTCAATAACTCTTCCTACGGGGTCGGGTAGTTCGGCTACCTCTAAAATACCGTTTGCCATTGCAGTTATGCGTTCTTTTGTTAAACATAATCTGTCTAACATAACGTCACTAATAACGCCTTTGGCACTAAGCATATCTTCTTGGTTAGATAACAAAATATTATCGGCATTGTTAAGCAACGCTTCTGCCATAAATTTAAGGGCAAGGTTCTTTTTTTCGCTTGTTGCCGTCATTATGTCTGCACAGCAGTTTTTTGCCGCGCTTAAAATTTCTAAGGTTGTCATATAATCAACGCTTTCCTAAAAATTTAGTACCAATTTGTTTGCCTTCAACAATATCATAAAGAATATTGCTGTCTTCGCCCGAAGCAATAATTGTATCGCAACCAATTTTTGTTGCAATTTGTGCGGCTTTAATTTTTGTTGCCATTCCTCCTGTGCCAAGACTTGACCCGGCTGAACCGCCCAAAGCCACAATTTTTTCATCAATTTCTTCTACAATGGGAATAAGTTTTGCGCCTTTGTTCTTTCGTGGGTCAGCGTCATACAGTCCGTCAATGTCCGAAAGTATAATAAGTAAATCAGCATTTACGGCAGATGCAACTATTGCGCTTAAAGTATCATTGTCACCCAAAACAATTTGGTGAGTGGCAACGGTGTCGTTTTCGTTAATAATGGGAATAACATCAAGTTCCAAAAGGCGCGAAAGGGTATTAACAAAGTTTTGTTTGCGTTCGTTTACCGCAACATCGTCATCGGTTATTAAAAGTTGGGCAGATGTGTGGTTATATTGCGAAAAAAGTTTATCGTATGTATACATAAGTTCGCACTGGCCAACTGCGGCGGCTGCTTGTTTACCCGCCAAATCGTCGGGGCGTTTTTTTAGTTTAAGTTTACCAACACCCATACCAATAGCGCCCGAAGACACAAACACAATTTCGTTACCCATATTTTTAATATCGGAAATAACTTTGCATAGTGACTCAATGTGGCGAATGTTAATAAGCCCTGTTGAATGAGCCAAAGTAGAAGTACCAACCTTTATAACTATTCTCATTTTTTTATTCCCCCATTGTATATATGCGAGTTTGCCTGTAAGCCGAGTTCTGTTTTAAACGACTATCTATCTAGGCGCATAATTGCTTATACGCTCAAGCCACTTTTCGCGACACACCGAGCAAGTGTATTGTCGCAGTCAGTGTTGCTCCGGATAAGGTTTACAGGGCATTTGTGTCTCCACAAATCCGGTGAGCTCTTACCTCCCCTTTCCACCCTTACCGTAAAAACGGCGGTATATCTCTGTTGCACTATCTCTAAGGTCGCCCTCGGCGGCGGTTAGCCGCTATCCTGCTCTGTGGGGCTCGGACTTTCCTCACACACAAAAAAGTGTGCGCAGCCGTTTGGCAAACTCGCAATGGTATTTTAACATAAAAAAGTGTCGGTGTCAAAACCTATTTAATATCATAAAATATAAAAGATAATATATAAAGGGGATAGAAATATGCTAAACGGTACACCGTATATTTTTTTAGGGGCAAATACAGCCGAAGGTTTCCTTAATAAGTTTTATAATAAAGACGATAATCTTTATACCTACATAATAAAAGGAGGCCCGGGTTGCGGTAAATCTTCCTTTATGAAAGCGGTTGCAAAAAGGGCAGAAGAATTAAACAAACCGGTTATAAAAGCGCCTTGCAGCAGTGATCCCAATTCGCTTGATGCAGTAATTTTACCCGAACAAAATATAATGATTGCCGACGGAACTTCACCCCATGTTTTAGACCCTGTTTACCCTGGCGTAAAAGCCGAAATAATAAATTTCGGCGAATTTTGGAACAAGGAAATGCTTAAAAGAAATGCCGACAAAATTATTGAAATAACTGATAAAAATAAAACTCTTCATAAAAAAGCATCGGTTTGCTTAAACGCTTTGGGCCGCGTTAAAAGAGATAATTTCAGCATATATCTTGCGGCGGCCGATATTAAAAATGCTGCCCATTTTGCTGCAAACCTTGCAAACCGATACCTTGCTAAAAACAGTAAACGCGCAAAAGAAAGAGTTTGCTTTTTAAGTGGTGAAACGCCCGAAAAAAGCGTGTTTTACCCAAATACAGTAGATTGTTTTTGCCAAAAAAAGATAATAATAAATGACCCAACACTTGCGGTAAGCGGAATTATGATGTCGGTAATACGCGATATTGCGCTAAACAACGGGTATAACATAATAACGGCGCGAAACCACATACTTGCAAGCGAAAAAATTGACCATATAATAGTGCCCGAAGCAAATGTTGCGTTTTGTTCGGAAAACGATTTTGTTAAATTTACCGATACCATAAGAAGAATACGCGCCGAACGGTTTTGCAATAAAGAAATGGTAAAGAAAAGCGCAAACCGAATTGCACTAAACAAAAAACTTGAAACGGCATTTTTAAGCCAAACACATAAACTTTTGACCGAAGCCAAGCAGGTGCACGACCAACTTGAAGAGCATTACATTAAAGCAATGAATTACGATTTGCTTAATAACTATACACAAAAATTTATTGATAACTTATTTTAAAAACAGGGTCTTCCAAAACGGTTTGGAAGACCTATTTTTTGTTTATATTCCTTGACATAGGGTGGTATTGGTGGTAGAATATACATAGTAGGTTACACTGGTTAATTATGGCAATTATTGGCGAAATTACCGAATTAACTGTTTTAACTTTATACCGGGGTTTAAAGTGCGGCCTCGGATAATAAAACAAAACGCATTTAATATATAGAGAGGAATATCCTTAAATGACAATTACAGACTACATTATTGTCGGTGTAATTGCATTGGTATTGGCTGTAATCGGCTTTTTTATTGGTATGTCTTACCGCCGCAAGTCAGACAGTATTACTGTTGGCTCAGCCAAAGAAGAAGCAAAAAGAATATTAAACGATGCAATTAAAACGGCAGAAACAAAGAAAAAAGAAATGTTAGTTGAAGCCAGGGATGAAGTGTTGCAACTCCGTCAGGAAAACGACCGTGAATTGCGTGAGCGCAGAAGCGACATAGTTCGTCAGGAAAACAGACTTCAACAAAAAGAAGAGAACCTTGAAAGAAAAATAGACAACTTAGAAGCGAAAGAAGAAAAACTTGCTGTTCGTTCTCGTGAAATTGACGAAAAACTTGAAGAATGTGAAAAAATTAAGAAAAGTCAGTTAGATTTGCTTGAACGCATTTCGGGTTTTTCAACCGAACAGGCAAAACAGCATTTGCTTTCAATGCTTGACGGTGAATTGGCTCATGAAAAGGCATCAAAAATCCTTGAATATGAGCAAAGAACAAAAGAAGAAGCCGATAATTTGGCGCGTGAACTTGTTGCCCACGCCATTCAGCGTTGCGCGGCAGACCATTCTTCCGAAACCACAGTTTCGGTTGTGGCACTTCCGAATGACGAAATGAAAGGCAGAATTATTGGCCGTGAAGGCCGTAACATTCGCGCTTTGGAAACCGCAACTGGCGTTGATTTAATTATTGACGATACACCCGAAGCAATTACTGTTTCAAGTTTTGACCCAATACGCCGTGAAATTGCGCGTATTACACTTGAAAAACTTATTTTAGACGGCAGAATTCATCCTGCAAGAATTGAAGAAATGGTTGCAAAAGCAACCGCCGATGTTAATGCTGTAATTAAACAGCAGGGCGAACGCGCTTTAATTGATTCGGGCGTTCATAATTTGCACCCCGAACTTGTTAAACTTTTGGGTAAACTTCATTACCGCACAAGTTACGGTCAAAATGTGCTTAATCACGCTTTGGAAGTATGTCACATTTCGGGCTTGCTTGCTGCTGAAATGGGCGTTGATGTGTCACTGGCTAAACGCGCAGGTTTGCTTCACGATATTGGTAAAGCGCTTGACCACGAACAAGAGGGTTCGCACATTCAACTTGGTGTTGAAGTTGCAAAGAAATATAAAGAAAGCGAAACGGTTGTTCACGCTATTCATGCCCACCACGGCGAAGTTGAAGCAAAAACAACTATTGCTTGTATAGTTCAGGCGGCCGACGCAATTTCTGCAGCACGCCCCGGTGCAAGAAGAGAGAATATTGAAAACTACATTAAACGCCTTGAAAAACTTGAGGAAATCGCCAATTCCTTTAGCGGTGTTGAAAATTCTTTCGCTATTCAAGCAGGTAGGGAAATCAGAATTGTGGTTAAACCCGAAGTTATTTCTGATGACCAAATGGTATTGGTTGCCCGTGATATTGCAAACCGCATTGAACAGGAACTTGAATACCCGGGCCAAATTAAAGTAAATCTTATCCGCGAAAACCGTGCGGTTGATTACGCAAAATAAAATAAAAAACTCCTCGGAACGAGGAGTTTTTTGTTTTTAGAATTCATTATCAAAACTGTCAAGCGTATTAGTAAATGTAAAGGTTACGCTTGTTGTGTTGCTTTGGTCGGGTTCCAAATATTTTATAACGCCGTTTTTGCGCATTTCGCTTCTTGGACTGGGGAAACAGTTGCCCGGTTCAATGCCCAAAACATAATCGCGTCTGCCCATCATTTTCCATTCGGTAAGGCAGGGAAGTTTTTCTTTGTCGTAAGAAAGCACAACGCCTGCATCAATATCGGGGTTAAAAATGCCTGTGTGAACTTTGTTGTTTTTGCCAATGGCCGTATCAAAGAAATAGCATCTTTCGGCAAAGTTTTGTTGCGGTTTTTCCATAATAAGCGCAGTGTCAATGGTTTCTTTGGCGTTGTCTGTAATAGCCCAGTAACTTTCATTTGGAAAACGCACAATACTGTTTTCGCTAAGTAGCGGGTAACCCATGTTGCAGTGATATAAAATTAAGTACGGGGAAGTAGTGTCGCCCTCATTTGTTACGGTATCGCTAACGGTAAATTCATTATTTAAGTAAGAAACAAAATAAGTCCTTTTTAAAACCAATTTTCTGCCGAAAATAACACAGTCGCGAACGGTTGCTTTAATGGTTAATCCGTCTTCATTTTCTTCAATTCCGTTTAATTCTGCCGGCATATTACCAATGGTGCCGTGAAGCGGAACATCTTCGCCTTCATCATGGCAAGGACCGCCAACGCCGTTAAAACCGCAGGTTGTAAAGAACCCTGCCGAAAAAGATTTTAAAAATCCTGTGCCTTGGTGGTCGTAAAAAGCAGGGGCAACATTACCGCAAGGCGAAAGATACCCCATATTTTTGCCGTCATAAATAACGCGTGTCATATCGGCACAGCGGTCAAGCGAAATGAAAAGTTCAAGACCTTTTCCGTTGCGCACATAAACAAAGCGCATACCTTCGCCTTTGCCACCGTGTAAGGTGTAAATTTCGGCGCCTTTTACTTGAAGCGGATGACCTTCATAATATTTCACAAATCATTCTCCTTTGCTTATTTATTTTATTAAATTTTACAATAAAATAAAGGTAAAGTCAATAAAATGAAAAAAAGTATTAAATGTTAAAAATTTTTTCTTGAAATTTTAATTATTTTATGGCAAAATAGTAAGGTAAAAATTTATTGTAAAGATGGGTTAATTATGAGTCGTATGATTGGTACTGTGGCAAGGGGACTTCGCGCTCCAATTATTCGCGAAAACGAAGACCTTGCACAAATTGTTGTAGATTGTATTATGGAGGCCGTAAACAACGGGGATTTTACCGTTGGCGACCGCGATATTATTGCCATAACCGAATCTATTGTTGCGCGCGTTCAGGGCAACTATGTTACGGTAGATAATATTGCAAGTGATGTTAAGGCAAAATTCGGCGGTGAAACCGTGGGTGTAATTTTCCCGATTTTAAGCCGTAACCGTTTTTCAATTTGTCTTCGCGGTATTGCAAAGGGCTGTAAAAAAATTGTTATGATGCTTAGCTACCCAAGTGACGAAGTGGGAAATGCTTTGGTTGACCCCGAAAAATTAGATGAAGTTGATGTAAATCCCTATAGCGATGTTTTAGATATAAAAAAATACCGTGAAGTTTTTGGTTACGAAAAGCATCCCTTTACCGGCATTGACTATGTTGATTACTATAAAGAAGTTATTAACGAGTGCGGTGCCGAGGTTGAGTTTGTTTTTGCAAACGACCCGCGTGTTATTCTTAATTATACCAAAAATGTTTTAAACTGCGATATTCATACAAGAAAAAGCACAAAGCTTAAATTAAAAAGGGCGGGTGCCGAAATTGTTTACGGTATGGATGAAATTATGAACGCACCTATTGATGGCAGCGGTTATAACGAAAAATACGGTTTGCTTGGCTCTAATAAATCAACCGAAGATAAAATTAAACTTTTCCCAAGAGATTGCCAAGACCTTGTACATGATATTCAGGCGCGCTTGCTTAAAGCAACCGGCAAACGCGTTGAAGTAATGGTTTACGGCGACGGCGCGTTTAAAGACCCTGTTGGTAAAATTTGGGAACTTGCCGACCCGGTTGTTTCCCCTGCATATACTTCCGGTCTTGAAGGCACACCCAATGAACTTAAACTAAAATACCTTGCCGATAACGATTTTGCCGACCTTTCGGGCGATGCATTAAAAGCGGCAATTAAAGATAAAATTGCTCAAAAAGACGGCTCAAGTCTTGTTGGCAATATGGCTGCACAGGGTACAACACCTCGCCGCCTTACCGATTTAATTGGTTCGCTTTGCGACTTAACTTCGGGTTCCGGCGATAAAGGCACACCCTTTGTTTACATCCAAGGTTACTTTGATAACTACACAGCAGAATAAAATAAAAAACACCAGCCAATTGGCTGGTGTTTTTTTATTAAAATTTAATTTCCCAACATATTGCAAAACATTAGTAATGCAATTAAAAATGTAATAATTGACAATATTAAATATGGGGTTGTATTGGGTTTCTTTTCTTTGATTAGTTTTATTGTCATAACGGCACAAGCTACCATCATTAAACAGGAACAAATTGAAAGTATAATTCTCATGAGGCGGAACTCCTTTGTTAAACCTAAATTTGTTTAACTAATTATACCATATTTTTGTTGTGTTTTCAATGATATATTGCTGACATATATCAGAAAAGCTGACACCTTTTCTCTGAAAACGACAATTTTAGTGAAGAGTGAAAAGTTAATAGTGAAAAGAGAATAGAGCAAAAAAACAAAATCCACCCATAAAGGGTGGCTTTGCTTTTTGAAGACTAACCCTAATTTTGATACAAATGCACCCCCTTTTGAGGTTAGGAGGTGCAAAGTCATTTTAGGGGGTGCATTTTGAGAAAAGGGGGTGCAAAAATATTGTTACCTCTTTCTCACAGCAAACTCTTATGTTCATTAATAAATTCCCGAATATTTTGGATTCCATCTTCAAAAGTCAAAAACGTTGTTTCGTTATAAGTGACCGCAGCAATAAAGAAGAAATTAGAATCCATATAGATAAAGTTTGATGCGGTTATTTCGATAGGGGTATTTATAGAAACGATGTCATAGAATCCATTTTCCACAAGAATTTGATTATTCTCTTTTGTAATGTCAAATGCAAACCTATACTCAGTCAAAGACCATTCCGAGTTTGGCTCACTACCTAAGAACTTTTTTATTGTGTCACGTTCATCAAATGTCAGTTCAACGACAACATCGCAGTCGGGGATTACATCTGATGCCAGAAGGCTTACTTTTTTATTCTCTGCGTCAAAATAATAAATATCGCAGATTATACCGCAGAAAGAATAATAGTTTGCCTCGTCGCTTAAGTGATTTCGCATTTGGGTATTATAGCCAGAACAAGAAGTCAGCAGAGAGAGAACAGCAAACAAGCACAGAATCATAGTAATAAAACGCCGTGTTTTCATAATCAATCTCTCCTTTGCAATTTTCATTGTAAATATAATAACATACTCAAAGTTATTTTTCAACGATTACCGCCTGTAATTTAACGATCACTGTTATAAATCAACGATTATGGTTGTAATTTAACGATTATCTGTGATTTAACGTTTTGAAATGGAATTTAATTGTCAATTTAGAGGTTTCTCTCCCAAAAAGTTTTTAAAATACCGATTTTGAACATAAAATAACCGTCATTCCGTTGTATCAGAATGACGGTTATTCTTTGGCGGAGACGGAGGGATACTCTGCGCCCTTGATTTTCCGACCGTTCCGAACGGTTGCGGAAAATCTGCGTTGCTCGAGACTTTGGCAGACCGAAAAACCTATCGCGGTTTTTCGACTGCGTCGCCGAACCCTACGGGTTCTCACCCTCCACAAAAAAACAAAATCCACCCATAAAGGGTGGCTTTGCTTTTTGGCGGAGACGGAGGGATTCGAACCCTCGTCCCTCAAGGGGCATCATGATTTCGAGTCATGTCCGTTATGACCACTTCGATACGTCTCCGTGTGTGTCGTTGACAAGCAGTATTATACTATTCATTTTTATAAAAGTCAAGGACAAGATTAAACTTGACTAAACCTAAATATTTATGTATACTAAATATAATTATTTACATAATTGTGGAGGCGTTAAAAATGAGCAATTATAATATTGAAACAAAATGCGTTCAAGGCGGTTACACACCGGGTAACGGTGAACCGCGACAAATTCCCATTATTCAAAGCACAACATTTAAATATGCTACCAGCGAAGATATGGGTAAACTTTTTGATTTGGAAGCATCGGGTTATTTTTATACCCGCTTGCAAAACCCAACAAACGACAGCGTTGCTGCTAAAATTTGCGAAATGGAAGGCGGTACTGCCGCAATGCTTACCTCTTCGGGCCAGGCGGCATCGTTCTATTCTGTGTTTAACATTGCTTCTTGTGGTGACCACGTTGTGTGCTCGTCGGCAATTTACGGTGGTACATATAACCTTTTTGCCGTTACAATGAAGCGAATGGGAATTGAATTTACCTTTGTTCGTCCCGATTGCACCGATGAAGAATTAAATGCTGCATTTAGGGAAAATACAAAAGCAGTTTTCGGCGAAACCATTGCAAACCCGTCGCTTGACGTACTTGATATTGAAAGATTTGCAAATGCGGCTCATGCTCACGGTGTTCCGCTTATTATTGATAACACCTTTGCAACCCCGGTTAACTGCCGTCCTTTTGAATTTGGTGCCGATATCGTAACCCATTCAACCACAAAATATATGGATGGTCACGGCGCTGCGGTTGGCGGTTGTATTGTTGATTCGGGCAAGTTTGATTGGACAAAATACCCCGAAAAATTCCCCGGTCTTTGCACACCCGATGATAGTTACCACGGTGTAACCTATACCGAACGCTTTGGTTTAGAGGGCGCATTTATAACCAAAGCAACTGCACAACTTATGCGTGATTTCGGCTCTATTCAGTCGCCGCAAAACGCTTTTCTTTTGAACTTGGGTCTTGAAAGTTTGCATTTGCGCATTAAAAAGCATTGTGAAAACGGACTTGCTGTTGCAAAATACTTGCAAAGTGACAACCGCATTGCTTGGGTTAGGTATCCGTCACTAAAAGGTGATAAATACTATGAACTTTCCCAAAAATACTTGCCAAACGGCAGTTGCGGTGTTGTAAGTTTTGGTGTTAAAGGCGGCAGAAAAGCGGCCGAAAGCTTTATGAAAAATCTTAAATTGGCTGCCATTGAAACCCACGTTGCCGATGCCAGAACCTGTTGTTTGCACCCTGCAAACGCAACCCACCGCCAAATGAACGAACAAGAACTTGCCGCAGCCGGCATTTCGCCTGATTTAGTTCGTTTTTCTTGCGGTATTGAAAACAGTGAAGATTTAATTAACGATATTAAACAAGCACTTGATAATATGTAATTTTTTCTTGGAGTGGTATAAATGCCTATAAAAATTCCAAACGATTTACCCGCGGTAAAGACGCTTACGGATGAAAATATATTTGTTATGACCGAAACCCGTGCCATAACCCAAGACATTCGTCCGCTTAGAATTTTGTTGCTTAATTTAATGCCCAAAAAGATAGAAACCGAAACACAACTTTCGCGCCTTTTGGGCAACTCTCCGCTTCAGGTTGACCTTGAACTTATACATACCAAAAGCCACCGTTCTAAAAACACTTCGGCAGAACATTTAATAAATTTTTATAAAACCTTTGACGATATAAAAGGCCAAACATTTGACGGTCTTATTATTACAGGCACACCTGTTGAACATTTGGAGTTTGAGGAAGTTGAATTTTGGGATGAACTTTGTGAAATAATGGAATGGAGCAAAACCCACGTGCACAGCACCTTGCATATTTGTTGGGGCGCACAGGCAGGGCTTTATTACCATTACGGAATAAATAAGCACTATATGCCTAAAAAACTTTTTGGTGTGTTCCAGCATAAGTGCGATTACAAAAAATCTATTTTGTTCCGCGGTTTTGACGATGTATTTTTGGTACCTCATTCAAGGCATACCGAAGTACGACGCGAAGATATTGAAGCGGTTAAGGGGCTTAAAATTTTAGCTTCTTCTAAGGAAGCGGGGGTTTTTGCAATTTCAAGTAAGGGTGGCAGGCAAATTTTTATAACGGGTCACCCCGAATACGATGCAGACACCCTTAAAAACGAGTATCTGCGCGATATTTCTTTGGGAAAAGAAATTGATATACCTGTTAATTATTTCCCCGGCGATAACCCCAAAAAACAACCAAAACTTACTTGGCATTCTTATGCCAACCTTTTATATTCAAACTGGCTTAACTATTTTGTTTACCAATCAACCCCGTATGATATTACGGCAATTAAGTAAGTTTAATGTATTGACAAAAATTGTTAAATGTGATAGTATTAAAAACAATGAGGGAGTAGCAAGCGGCTAAAACGCAGCAAGTCAACATCGTGGTGTAAAAACCTGGCTTGCTTTAATTTGCCAGACTCATGTATATCTTTTGCTATACGGGGTTTTGCTGTTTTAATTTTGGAGTATAGTAAAAGCTATACTCCTTTTTTTATTGGGAATAGTATAAATGATAGGAGGACGAAAATGCGTTATTATTGTTTAGAAAAAGATGAAGTTTTAAAACAGGTTGAATCCAACGAGGGCGGTCTTACTTCAAAGGAAGCGGCAGACCGTCTTGAAAAAAACGGAAAAAACAAATTAAAAGAGGCAAAAAAAGATTCTCTTTTAAAACGCTTTATGGCACAGCTTGCAGACCCAATGATTATTATTTTAATTATTGCGGCGGCAATTAGTGCCGTGACCGCTGTTATTGAAGGCGGCGAAGGTTTTGTTGATGTGTTCATTATTCTTTTTGTTGTTATAATGAATGCAGTTTTGGGCGTTTACCAAGAATCAAAGGCCGAAAAAGCAATAGAAGCACTGCAGGAAATGAGTGCCGCAACTTCAAAGGTTTTGCGTGACGGTAAAATAGTTAGCGTTAAAAGTGAAGACCTTGTTGTTGGCGATGTTGTAATTCTTGAAGCGGGTGACGCGGTTCCTGCCGACGGCCGTATAATTGAAAACGCAAGTTTAAAAATTGAAGAAGCCGCTCTTACCGGTGAAAGTGTTCCTGTAAATAAAATTCTTGAACTTATAAAACTTGCCGATGAAAGCAAAGATGTTCCGCTTGGCGACCGCAAAAATATGGTTTATATGGGCTCTACCGTTGTTTACGGACGCGGTGCCTTTGTTGTTACCGCAACTGGTATGGAAACCGAAATGGGCAAAATTGCCGATGCTTTGGCAAATGCCGAAGAAGGTCAAACTCCGTTACAAATTAAACTTGCCCAGCTTTCAAAAATCTTAACATACCTTGTTTTAGGTATAAGTATTGTTATTTTTGCCGTTCAGCTTTTAAGACCCAGCGGTGAAGGTGTTCGTTTATTTACAAAAATTCTTGAATCGTTCATGGTTGCGGTGTCTTTGGCGGTTGCCGCTATTCCCGAAGGTCTTGCGATGGTTGTTACAGTTGTGCTTTCTATTGGCGTTACAAATATGTCAAAACGCCGCGCAATTATTCGCCGTCTTACTGCGGTTGAAACTCTTGGCTGCGCACAAATTATTTGTTCCGATAAAACCGGTACTCTTACCCAAAACAAAATGACTGTTGTTGATAAATACGGGGAAGAAGAACTTGTTGCAACTGCAATGGCGCTTTGTTCCGATGCCGAAATTGATGAAGAGGGCAATATTACCGGTGAACCCACCGAAGCTGCGCTTGTGGCTTACGCATCTTCCTTAAATCTTAAAAAGTACGACCTTAAACAAAAATTCCCAAGGGTAGCCGAAGCCCCGTTTGACAGCGGAAGAAAAATGATGTCTACCTTGCATAGCGATAAAGAGGGTGTTGTTCAGTACACTAAAGGTGCGCCCGATGAAATTTTAAGGCGTTGTGTTTCTTATATTGAAAACGGCGAAATTAAGCCAATGACCGAAGAAAAAATGAACGATATTCTTGCTGCTAATAAAAATATGGCAGACCGTTCACTTCGTGTTCTTGCGGCTTCAATGAGGGTATATAAAGAAATCCCCGATTTTTCTGAACCTGCCGATATTGAAAAAGAACTTTGCTTTATTGGTTTAACGGGTATGATTGACCCTGTTCGCCCTGAAGTTAAAGACGCTATAAAAGAATGTAACAATGCAGGTATTCGCGCAATTATGATAACAGGTGACCATATTGACACCGCTATTGCAATTGCAAAAGAATTGGGTATTTTAGATGAAGGCAAACGCGCCATTACAGGCAGTCAGCTTTCTGAAATGAGCGATGATGAATTTGCCGAAGTATTTAAAGATATTAGTGTTTATGCGCGTGTTCAACCCGAACACAAAACAAGAATTGTAAATGCTTGGCGAAACGCAGGTTACGTTACTGCTATGACAGGTGACGGCGTAAATGATGCGCCTTCAATTAAATCGGCGGATATTGGTGTTGGTATGGGTATTACAGGCACCGATGTTACCAAAAATGTTGCCGATATGGTACTTGCCGACGATAACTTTGCAACAATTGTTGGCGCAGTTGAAGAAGGAAGAAGAATTTACGATAATATTCGTAAAGCAATTCAGTTCTTGCTTGGCTCTAATATGAGCGAGGTTATTTCAATTTTTGCCGCAACAATGATGGGCTTTACCATTTTAAAGCCTGTTCATTTGCTTTGGATTAACCTTGTTACCGACTGTTTCCCGGCACTGGCTTTGGGTATGGAAAAAGCCGAACCCGGCATTATGAAGCGTAAACCCCGTAAAAGCGGCGAAGGCGTTTTCGCCGGCGGTATGGGATTTGATGTTGCTTACCAAGGTGTTATGGTTTCTGTTTTAACACTTTTGTCTTATTTTATTGGTAAGGCAATTGGTGCTGCTCACGGTGCATTTGACCCTGCTGACCATGGAATGACTATGGCGTTTTTAACAATGAGTATGTCAGAAATTTTCCATTCGTTTAATATGCGTTCAGCTCGCGGTTCAATATTTAAACTTGGAAGTTTTAATAAGGTTTTGGGAATTGCCGCAGTTGGCAGTTTAATTGCCACCACACTTGTTTGTGAAATTCCTTTCCTTGCTAATGCTTTTGGTTTTGTGCCCGTTGATTTTACCGAATATTCAATTGCAATTTTGCTTGGCGCTTCAATTATTCCAATAGTTGAAATTGTTAAGTTTATTCAGCGGAAAATAAGCAAATAGTAAAAAACGCCTTATCACAAAAGTGGTAGGGCGTTTTTTCGGTATAAGCACTTGTTATTTGCAAATAATTGTTATATAATTTTGTTATAAATTTTGAAAGGTTTTGGTATGTTTTGAGAACAAGCGGAATTTTGTTGCCAATATTTTCTTTGCCGGGCAATTACGGTATTGGAGCTTTAGGCAAAGAAGCATATAATTTTGTTGATTTTTTAAAGAAAAGCAAACAAAGTTACTGGCAAATTTTACCCCTAAACCCCACAAACTTTGGCGATTCGCCCTACCAAACCTTTTCTTCTTTTGCCGGCAACCCTTATTTTATTGACCTTGATATTTTGTGTGAAGAGGGATTGCTTAAACCCGAAGAAATAAAGGCGTTTGATTTTGGCGGTGACGATCGCAAAATAAACTATGAAAAACTTTATAAAAGCAGGTTTTCGGTTTTAAGAATTGCTTATAACCGTTTTAATAAAGAAAATAATGACTATAAAAAGTTTTGCCGTGATAACGAATATTGGTTAAACGATTATGCGCTTTTTATGTCTATTAAAGATAATAACGGCGGAAACAGTTTTGATTTATGGGAAGATGATTTAAAATTTAGAAACGAAAAACGGCTTAATTTGGTAAAAAAAGAATATTCAGGCGATATTTCCTTTTACAAAACAATAAACTACTGGTTTTTTAAACAATGGAATAATTTAAAGAAGTATGCAAATAAAAACGGAATAAAAATTATTGGCGATATGCCAATATATGTTGCCTATGACAGCGCAGATGTTTGGAGTAAAAGTGAACTTTTCCAACTTGATGAAGAATTAAAGCCCACTTCGGTTGCAGGTTGTCCGCCCGATGCTTTTTCAAAAGACGGTCAGCTTTGGGGTAACCCTTTATACGATTGGAAAAAAATGGAAGAAGACGGTTTTGATTGGTGGAAAAACCGTATTCGTTTTGCACTTAATATGCTTGATGTTATAAGAATTGACCACTTTAGAGGGTTTCAGGCATATTACAGCATACCATTCGGCAGTAAAAATGCAAAACGCGGTAAATGGGTAAAGGGGCCTAATATAAAGCTTTTTAAAGAGCTTGAAAAAGAACTTGGGGCGCTTCCAATAATAGCCGAAGATTTGGGCTTTTTAACAAAAGAAGTAAGAACAATGCTTGCAAAAACCGGTTACCCCGGTATGAAAGTTTTGCAGTTCGCTTTTGATAGCAGGGAAGAAAGCGATTATTTGCCGCATAATTACAATAAAAACAGTGTTGTTTACACCGGCACACACGATAACGATACTGTGCTTGGTTGGGAAGAAACCGCAAAAGAAGAAGATGTGCAGTTTGCAAGGGAATACCTAAACTGTAAAAGCGGTCCGCTTAATTGGGCAATGATAAGGGCGGCTTTGTCTTCGGTTAGTGATACTTCTATTTTAATGATGGCCGATTTAACTTCTGCAAGAAGTGACGCAAGAATAAATACCCCTGCAACACTTGGAGACAACTGGAAATGGAGAATTGAAAAGGCGTGTATAAACGATTGGTTGGCAGAAATTGTTGCCGAACTAACCGAACTTTATTACCGCGCACCAAAATAAAAAAGCCGTCTGTGACGGCTTTTTTATTTTGCCAGTAAAGGTTGCAATTGCTCTTTTTTTAATGCAAAATCAACTGCATTTTTAAGTTGGCTGAAATCTGAAATTAAAGATGTTGGTTTTTTGCTGCTGTCGTCTTGGCTAAACGGCACAAAATAAATATTTTTTTGGTTTAATAAAAGACCTATGTTTTTAGCAGAAGCCGATAAGGCGTCGTTGGTTGCAATACACAAAACAACGGGGCGGTCGTTTCTTAAATGTGCTTTAACTGCCATGGTAACGCTGCTGTCGGTTATACCGTTTGCAATTTTAGAAAGTGTGTTTCCTGTGCACGGGCAAACAACAAGTATATCTAAAAGTTTTTTAGGACCAATCGGTTCGGCAGTTATAACTGAATGAATAATTTCTTTTTCTGTAATTTCCTCTACTTCTTTTATAAGTTCTTGGCATTTTGTAAATCTGGTATCGCTGGTATAAACTATTTCTGACATAATTGGTAAAATATCGGCACCGCTGTCTTTAAGAATTTTAAGTTGCGCCAGCGCTTCTGCCATTGTGCAGAATGAACCGCACATGGCGAAACCAATTCTAATCATAATATAAATGATTCTCCCTTAATATATTTAAAACAGTTTCTGCCAAAATTTTTCCGGCGGTAACAGGAGCTATTTTGCCGGGCAAAGATGGGGCAGGAACAAAATGAATATAATTGCTATTTATAAATTCTTGCGAAAAACCAATATTGTTTGTTGCAAGTTCAATAAACAAACTGTCTTTTTTGGCGTTTTTTAAAACCTCGTTGTTAAAAAGCGTAGCATCGGCCGTGTTGAAAATAATATCAAACTTGTTTATGTGTTCACACAAATCTTTTGTGTGAATTTTTTTAATTCCAAAAGAATCAAGCAAAGAAAAAGCGGTGTTGTTTCTGGCGCTAACATACAAGTTAGGGCAAAAACCAATAAGTCGTGAAATTAAAATTTTTGCTACTCTGCCAAAACCGCAAACCAAAACATTTGCGCCCCAAAGGGTGTAATCGGTTTTCGCGATAGCAAGTTTAATTGCGCCCTCTGCTGTGGGAACAGCGTTAAAATAAGCAAAATCATCGCGCTTTAAAACATCGGTAACATATTGGTTTTGGTAGTTTCCGCCAATAACAAGTTTTACTTTTGGAAATATTTTTTTAATATCTTCAATACAAATAGGCTCGGCAGTGCTTTGCGCAGTTAAATGAATTTTATCTCTTGTAACGGGGGTAGGTAAAAGTAAAATATCTTCATTCGTTATTTCGGTTAAATAAGGACGGTACTCTATTATTTCAAAACCCTTTTCGGCTAAAATGTTTATTGCTGTTTTTTGGCGCAAATCTCCGCCTGCTGTAATTATTTTCAATTAAGCCACCCCCATAAAAAATACCACAGAAAAATTATAGGATTTAAAATTCACCTATAATATTCTATGGTAGTTTTTAACTTTTGGTTACGCTTATTAACAAATCTTTGTTGTTAAGTTGCGGTTTTTCAATAACCAAATTGCTTAGTTCTCTTAATTTTGCGCCAATTTCTTTGCCTTTAAAACCAAGGTGTTTAAGGTCTTCACCCGAAACGGCTAAATGTGAAATTAAATACGGCTCACCGCTGTTTATAATTTTTGTTATTTTTTCTTGGTTCAGTCCTAAAATTTCGTAACTGTCATAAACTGCTTTTGCGTTGAAATCGCGCAAACATTTTTTAATTTCACAGTTTGTTTTTGGTGGGTTTTCGGTTATGGCTTTAACAAATAAATAATGCTGTTTTATTGCATTGTCGCTTTTAAGTTCGGTTAATAATTTTTCGCCGTTAATTCCGTTTTTAATACAAAAAGCGCAAAACCGTAAATCCCTGTCTTTTTTTAATTTGCTTAAAAAACAAAGTTCGGCGTTTTCTATGCCCAAAAAAGAAAGTCCGCCATAGTCAATTAGCGGTTTTGCTAAATTCGGGTAATCTGAACACAAAATTTCAAACAGTTCGTTTGCAATTCTTTCACGGCTAATTTTATTAAGGGTGGCTGAAAGTGTTAGTGCACTTTTTAGGGTTTCTTCTTCAATTTTAAAATTTAAACGGCAGGAAAACCTAAAAAGCCGCAAAATGCGAAGTGCATCTTCGCTAAAACGCTTATTCGGTTCACCAACTGCTTTTAAAACTTTGTTTTTAAGGTCAGTTACACCGCCAAAATAATCAACAATATCACCGTTTAATTTTAAAGCAATTGCATTTACCGTAAAATCGCGCCTAAGCAAATCTTCTTTAATATTGCTAACAAATTGCACAGTTTCGGGTTTTCGGTGGTCTAAATAATTGCCGTCGGTTCTGTAGGTTGTTACTTCATAAGGTGTTTTGCCAATTATAACCGTTACTGTGCCGTGCTTAATGCCTGTGTCAACGGTTTTGCAGAAAAGTTCTTTTATTTCGTTTGGCAAAGCGTTTGTGGTAATATCGTAATCGTTTGGGGTTCTTCCAAGCAAAATATCCCTAACGCAACCGCCAACACAAAACGCTTCGTAACCCGCGTTTTCAAGCGTAGATATAATATATTCAACTTCTTTAGGCGCTTTGAAACGCATGGCTTTCACTTCCTTTTATTAAATTATAATATAAAAATGTTCGGAGTTCAATCTTTTAAATAAAATAGGGGTTTATTTTTTTTAAAAAAAGAAGTATAATAAGAATACAAATCTTTTAGGATGGTTTTTATGAAACAGTTAAGAGAAGAAGATAAAATACTAACTACAGTTAAAAAAATTCA
>JAZSAJ010000019.1:0-1889 GCA_045601805.1 Acutalibacteraceae bacterium | reverse complement strand
CGTTTCGCTTTCGGTTTTACGCCTACTTGATGACGGGGTTATTATTAAAAACTTAAATGTTTTTAATAAACTTCCCGATATTTCGGTTATTTGCAGTGACAAAACAGGCATTCTAACAACAAACAATATGAGGATTGTTAGTGTTTTTGACGGCACCAAAGAAATAAATGCCAATAAAATTTTGCGCGACTCCCCTGCCGATATTTTGTTAAAACTCGCTGCGCTTTGCACCAACCAATACCCCGATGATACCGACTCAACAATGTATAACGATGCAACCGAAGTTGCTATTGTTAATTTATGCACCGAAATTTCGGGTGAGAATACCGATGATTTTTGGAACAAATATCCGCGCGTAACAAAAATTCCGTTTAATCACGAAATTAAAGCAATGACCAGCGTTAATATTGTTGACGGCGTACCTATTGCTTCAACAAAAGGTTCAAGCGATTACATACTTCCCCTTTGCGTTAATGTTAATGCCGAAATAATAGAAAAACAAATTAAAAAATATGCAAAAAAAGGTTTGCGCGTAATTGCGGTGGCATATAAGCAGTTAAGCGATGTTTCTTCGCTATTAACCGAAGACGAATTAAAAACCGACCTGCATTTTATGGGTTTAATTGCGCTTGAAAACAAACTTGAAAACGGTATTGTTTCGCTAATTGAAGAAAGTTTGGCTGCCGGAATTAAAACAGTTATGTTTACAGGCGATATGACCGACACCGCTTCTGCCCTTGCACGTCGTTTAGGTATTTATAAAGACGGAACTTTAGTAGCCGACGGAATTGAATTAAACCAAAATGAAAATTCAGGCATTTTAGATAATATTAAAAATTACAGTGTTTTTGCAAGACTGTTTCCGCAAGACAAAGAAAAAGTAGTTGCAAAATATAAGGAAATCGGCGAAGTTGTTGCCATAACAGGAGACGATGTTAAAGATGCTCCTGCATTAAAAGATGCCGATATTGGCATTGCAATGGAAAACAGCGGAACTGATGTTGCGCGCGGTGCTGCCGATATTCTTTTAAGCAATACCAGTTACCGTTCAATTATAAACGCAATTACGGTATCTAAACAGCTGCTTCTTTCACTAAAAAATGCAGCAATTTATTTATTAAGTTGTAACTTTGGCGAATATTTAACTATTTTACTTTCATTAATTTTATTTAAACAGTTCCCAATTATTGCGGTTGAATTACTGCTAATTAACCTTATAACCGATTCATTCCCTGTTTTTAGCATAATTTCAGATAACATTAAAAACCGCAAAAATTTAAACAATGTTAAGTCTTACAAAAAAATGTTTGACAGTAGGTCAATAATTACAATTGTTGTTCAGTCAATTATAATTGCAACTGTTTCAATTTTTGCCTTTAATATTGGCCAAAAAGTAAACCCTGAAACATCAAGAACATTAACATTTCTTGTTTTAAGTTTATCACAATACTTTAATATGATAACTGCAAAGAATGACGGTTTCTTCTTTACTATTAAGCACTTTATAAAATCAAGTATAAATATTCCTCTTATAGTTTCTGTTTTAATCTTAATTGTTTTAACTCTTACTTCTTTTGGTAATATTATTGGTCTTGCTTCAATACCGTTTTCTTTGTTCTTAAAAGGCGTAATTTTATCGGCTATTCCCTTTATTAGCGGTGAGGCAATAAAAGTTGGATACACAGTATATAACCGCTTAAAAACAAAATAAAACAATAAAAAAAGCACCTTATACGGTGCTTTTTTTATTGTTGTATAACGAAAACCACGCGATAGTCGCGTGGTTCAAGAGAGGTTAACCGGTGAACAAAATCCTCCGTTTGTGTTAAGATAGCAGAGACCTGCCAGTCAAAACTAAACACAAACGGAGGATTTACAAATGAAAAAAG
>JAZSAJ010000018.1:0-21632 GCA_045601805.1 Acutalibacteraceae bacterium | reverse complement strand
AATAAAGTGGTCTGCCGGCATTTCGTTTTGCCAATAGCCGCTTGAAACCGCAATAATCTTAACGCCATTTTTCTTTGCTTCCATAACTGCATCAATAGTTGCCGGGTTAATACCAATGTTATGGAAAACGATTAAAAGGTCGTCTTTTTTAAGGTCGTAGTATTTAATAATTGCACTACCGTAGTAAACGGTTCTTTCAAGTTCAAGATATTTAAGAGCTTGGTTAAATACCGAAAGGCCTGTTTCCATAATGGGATTAATACAGGAAAGACCACCTGCACGAAAGAACATTTCACCCATACAAAGAGTGGTATGTCCGCCGCCGCCGTAAACGCTTATAAGACGGTCATTTGCAATAGCATCAGCCATTAAAGAAGCTGCTTTTTTAATGTTTTCGCCTTGGGTTTCGTTTACAACCTTAAAATTTTCCATTAAACTTTCAAAATAACCAAAATCATTCATTTCTCATTTTCCTTTCTATTTCATTCCTTGTAGGAATTGATTCTATAACACCTTTTTTTGTAACGTTTAAACTTGCAGCTACAGTGGCGTATTCACAAGCGGTTTTCAAATCCATACCCTCGGCAATACAAACCGCTAAAACACCGTTAAAAGTATTGCCTGCACCGGTTGTGTCAACGGCGCAAACAGGCATTGCCTTAACAAAAATCTCATTGTTAATACTGCATCCTTTATCGCCCAAAGTGGCAATAACATTTTTAAAACAGCTACCGTCAATTGCTTGTTTTTCTTGTTCGTTAGGGGTTACCGCAAAAACCGAATTTGCAATGTTTTGCGGTATTTCACGAATTGGCGCAGGGTTTAAAATCACCTTAACACCATATTTGTTTGCAATCTTTACTGCTTTTTCATTAACAGCAGTTGGAACTTCGTTTTGCAAAAGCAAAATATTACTTCCCTTAATTTCATTTTCAAACAAAGCCAGATCGCTTACTTCTAACTCTGAATCGCGGTAAACAGTAACCCTATTTTCGCCAAGCGAATCGGTTAAAATTACCGCAAAAGTGGTATTCCCTGCTTTTTTTGCAAAACAACCTTTAATGCCAAAATCTTTTGCCGCCTGTTCGCATTTTTGTGCGTCTATATCACTGCCAACCGCACCCAAAAATGAAACTTCAGCGCCCATTTTAGCACAAGCAACCGCTTGGTTAAAACCTTTACCGCCAATTTCGCTGTGGGAAGATTTTGCTACAACCGTTTCACCTTTTTGGTGAAAATGAGGCAAATTCATAAAAATAGAATTTCCGCAAATACCAATAACTGAAATTTTTGACATTTTTAACCTCACAGATGCTTTATTCGTGGCATATATTTTTTAATAAGTTTTTTATTAAACTCACTTCCGCCTTCAACATTACCGCTTTTGTAAATGGGTAATTGGGCGCCGCGTTTTGCAGCAATTTCAGCGCCTTCAATAAGTACCGAATTTAAAATAAAAGAACTTGCCGCAGTTGAAACACTGCCCATTTTAACATCTGTTCCTGTTATATCCATAACCGCATCGCCGTGAGGCACACAGTTATCAATAAACAAATCAGAACACTCATAAAGTTTAGGACCATTTGTTTTGTCATTAAAATAGTCACCCGAAACAATAGAAACATTAGGAACAGCGTTTTTAGAAGCAACTTGTGCCATTTCACAAGGCACGGCATTTTTACCACTTGTAGAAACAACAAACAACATATCGTTTTTAGTTAAACAATATCTCTCAAAAATGCTTTCGGCAATACCATTCATTTTTTCCATTTTACTGCTTTTTGCCGCGCCGTTATGTAACATTAAATCGGTATCAAGCATTGCGCTAACGTTAACAAGACCACCTGCGCGGTAAAAACAGTCAAGCCCAATTAAGTGTGAATGTCCGCAACCAAAAACATAAATAATACCGTCGTTTTCAATAACCTTGGCAACCATTTCAGCTGCATTTTCAATTTTATCTTTTTGAGTATCTTTAATTTTTTCCAAAACACTCGTTACTTCCAAATAATACTTTTCAAAAATCATTTTAAAATCCTTTCAAAAACCTAAATACACACTTTAATATAACACATTCCGTAGTTTTTTTGTATTGATAAACTATTACACTATATGGTAAAATCATAACAAAAGCACCTGCAAAATATTGCGGGTGCTTATACAATTAAACGGTTTCTAAAATTTGCTCTATATAATTTTTTGTTTTTGTAAATTCTTCATCAATCTTTGATTTTAAATCATTAAAATCTTCGTTTTGCGATATTATTTTAAAAATTTGTGCCTTTGCTGTTTCAGAATATCCAACAATTAAATTCTTTTTATCAGGACTAATGTTGTTTTTAGAAGCAAAAACAACCTCTGCTTTGCTGGTTTCCAAAACAATTTTTGCAATAACTTCCACCGCATAATCTTCAATATTGGATTTATTAGTATTTTCTAAAGTAATATTTTCTAAATCACTATATTCAATTGGTTTTTCTTGGGTTTCGGTCATCGTTTCGGCTTTTACTTCTTGTTTGCCCTGTTCAAGCAAAGAAATTTTATCGTTTGCTTCGGCTAATAAACCGTTTAAGCGGTTAATTTCCTTATTTGCCTCAACAAGTTTTTCGGTTAATAAGGCGTTTTGTTCTATTAAAACTTTCTTTCTCATAACCTTCCCCTTTTTATATAAAAAATTTAGTAAAAGTAATAATAATAAAATTCCGCAAAGCGAACCCAACGAATCTAATAACACATCTTTTATATTTCCACTTCTGCCGTTTGAATATAATTGATGAAATTCATCACTAACCGAATATAAAACGCAAAATGGCCATGAAAACAAAAACATTTTTATCTTTTTACAATTAAAGGTTGAAACAAAGCCAAGCACGTTAAATCCAAGTAAAAAATAAACGAAAAAGTGCGCGCCTTTTCTTACAAAAACCTGAAAAATTTTTACAAGTTCGGTTTTACTGCTTTGTGTTAGTTCTAAAAAATTTGGATAAAAGGTTTTTAAAACTGCCGTCACTACCCTACCGCTTGTTTTTGACGATGCAACACCGTTTTGCGCAGAAAAGCAAAAAATTGCTACCATTATTAAAACCGATAAAGCAGCAAAAATTACCCTAAAGAGTAATTTTTTGCTGCCATATACCTTATAAAATTGAATGTTAGTAAGCATAAGAGAAATTTTTGGGGTTAACCTTCTTACCATTCACAATTGTTTCAAAATGAATATGAGGACCTGTTGACCAACCGGTTGTACCAACATAACCAATTATTTGGCCACGTTCAACGTGCTGACCGTTACGAACAGCAACACTTTTCATGTGGGCATACAAGGTTTTGTAGTGTTTTCCGTTATATTTATCGTGGTCAATAGCAACATAGTTACCATAACCGCCACCGCACCGAACTCCACCAACTGAGCAAGAATAATTTTTACCGTAATTATGTGGGCAGCCGGAAGAAACTAAGTAAACTTTACCTGCGGCTGCTGCGCGAATGGGCGTACCCATTATTCCACCGCCGGCAATATCAATACCCTTATGGTTGCCCCTGTGAACAGAGTCATCACTGTCAAATCCGGCGCTTATATAGGTATACCTTGCAGAAGGCCAAAGGAAAAACTTACCGCCACTGCCAAGGTCACCGCCAACTTCACCACTTGCAGTCATTTTATCAATATCATCAGAAATTTTGTCAAGGTCAGCTTGGTCTTTTGCAATATCGCGGTCAATAGAATTTATAAGGCGATTTACCTCTGCTACCCTTTTATCAAGTTCTGCTTTTTCTTTATCGTAAACAGACCTTGCTTCTGTTTGTTCATCAAGCAGTTTTTGAATACCAGATTTTTCTTTTTCAATTGATGTAACAGTTTCAACAATTTTATCTATTAATGCTTTATCACGCTTTGAAGAAGTTTTTGCAACCTGTGATAACACAAGATATTCAGAAAAACTGTTTGCGCCCAAAACAATTTGAACATCGGTTTTAGAATTACTCATATAAAGAGAACGAATCCTCTTTTTAAAAGTTTCTTTATCGTTATTTATATCATTGTTGAGTTTATCAATTTCTTGTTGCTTTTCGTTAATTTGATTGCTGTAACCATTGATTTTCACATTGTATTGGTCAATGATTTCCTGTTTTGCAGCAATAACATCGTTAAGTCCGTTAATAATATCTTGCTGTTCTGCCCTTTGATTTTTTAAATCGTTAAGATGTTTTTGCGCCGCTTGATATTTATCTTGCAATTCAGACAAAGTGGGTTCAGCCGCATATACATCTGCTTTAAAAGGCAAAATGCAAACAGTTAATGCAAAACAAAGCACCAAACAAACAACTTTTACAAAATTTAACTTCATAAAAACTCCTTAAATAGCGGAAAATTCACTGCCTTCGCGTTTTAAATACTTTCCAATCATTAATACACTGCCAAAGGTACCTGCCAAAACGCCGATTGCCATAAATGCGCCAAGCAGTAAAAGCGCTTTTGATGAAAACGGAATTAAAGCAAATGTGCCAAGGTTAGAAAGAATTGCTTCTGCCGCAACTCTATAACAGCAATAAATAATTCCTTCGGAAATTAACGCTGAAATAATGCCAATAGTAACACCTTCAATTACAAAAGGTATTCTAATAAAGGCATCGGTTGCGCCAACAGCTTTCATAATGCTTATTTCAAGTTTGCGGTTATACATTGTAACCCTAATTGTATTAGAAACAATAACCAAAGAAATAATAAGCAAAATTACAATAATTACAATGCCAACAATAAAAACGCCGTTTTTAATTGAATTTATTTTTGTGGCAAGTTCGCGTTGTGACTGAACACTGTCAACACCTTTAATTTGTGAAATAGAACTAACTGTCTCATCAAATTTAGAAAGATCATCCATAGATACTTTAATAGCATCGGAAAGTGGGTTTCCGCCCTCTTCATCAAGAAAAGTTAAGTATTCCGCATCTTTATCTAACATTGTGTTCTTAACATCTTGTAATGCTTCTTCTTTAGAAACATAAACCGCTTCAGAAACATTATTTAGCTTTGCAATTTCATCACGAACAGCTAATGCTTCTTGCTTATTATGAACGGTGTAAGCATCTTCGGGAATTTCTTCGTTTGAATTTCTGTTTTCATCGTATTTTGCAGCATTATAATCATCAAGATAAGCCATAACAACATTTTGCGATTCCAAAACGCCCATAGCTTTAGTAACATTAAGCGAAAGCATTATTGCCATGCCAATAAGCACCATACAAGCAACCAAAACGCCAACCGAAGAAATTGTCATTAAACGGTTAGCCCAAACGTTTTTAATGCCTTCTTTTGTGAGGTAATTAAAACTGTTAAGCTTCATTAATTTTACCTCCCGCATTATCTGCAACAACTTTACCGCTATCTAACATAATTACGCGATGTCCAAAATCCCTAACAAGATTGTGGTCGTGGGTAACCATTAACACGGTAGTGCCTCTTTTATTAATTTCGGTAAGCATTGAAACGATTTCATAAGACATATTGGGGTCAACGTTACCTGTGGGCTCGTCCGCAATAATAAGACTTGGTGAATTTACCAAAGCCCTTGCAAGGCCAACACGTTGCTGTTCGCCGCCCGAAAGTTGATTAGGCATTGAACGCGCTTTATCGCCAAGTCCAACACGACTTAAAGATTTAGCAACTTGAAGACGAATACTATGATTATCAGCACCTATTACATGCATAGCAAAAGCAACGTTTTCAAAAACAGTCATATTGGGAATTAAACGGAAATCTTGGAAAACAATACCCATTGTTCTGCGAAGTTTTGGAACATCTTTGTGTGCCAATTTTGAAAGGTTAAAACCATTAACACGAATTTCGCCGGCATTGGGTTTTTCTTCGCGCATAATAAGTTTCATAAAAGTAGATTTACCTGCGCCCGAAGAACCAACAACAAAAACGAATTCGCCGCTGTTAATTGAAATATTAACATCATCTAACGCTTTTGTACCGTTTTGGTAGGTTTTAGAAACACCTTTAAATTCAATTACGGAATCTTTTGTTTCCGCAACCTGTTGCTGTTCTAACACAAAATCACTCATTTCTTAATATTTAACAGGATTAGATTTCAAATAGCGATTAACCATTAATGCAATTTTGAAAATAATGGCGTGGTCAAACTCGCGTAAATCAAGACCGGTAATTTTCTTTATTTTTTCAAGACGATACACAAGAGTATTTCTGTGTACAAAAAGTTTTCTTGAAGTTTCGGAAACATTAAGGTTATTTTCAAAGAATTTTTGAATTGTAAACAAAGTTTCTTGGTCAAGACTTTCAATAGAACCGCGCTTAAACACTTCTCTTAAGAAAGATTCGCAAAGTGTTGTGGGAAGCTGATAAATAAGACGCGCAATGCCCAAATTATTATAGCAAACAATTGTTTTATCGGTATCAAAAACCTTTCCAACTTCTAAAGCAGCTTGAGCTTCCTTAAAGGAATGTGCAAGGTCTTTAAGATTATCAACAGTGGTGCCTACGCCAATTGAAGCATGAGCATAAAACTCGCCCGAAAGAGTATCTGCAATAGTTGTAGCAAGTTGCTTAATATCTTTTTCGGAAATACCTGCTTTTGTTTCTTTAATAAGAGCAATATCTGTTTCGTTAATGCTAATAACAAAGTCTTTTGATTTATCGGGGAAAAGATTTTGAATAACATCGTAAACCGAAATGTCTGTTGGTTCATCAATACGAATTAAGAAAGCGGTGCGCATAACATCGGAATTAAAGTAAAGTTCACGTGCTTTTAAGTAAATGTCACCCGGCAAAATATTATCTAAAATTATGTTTTTAACAAAGTTAGAACGGTCATACTTTTCATCGTAATAAAATTTAATATTAGAAAGTGCAACCGCAATTACTTCGCAATATTTTTCAGCGAGAACATCATCGCCTTGCACAAAAACAACATAATCAACATTTTGACTTGAACTAAGTGATTTAAAAGTAAAGCCATCTTCTTTTACACAAACACCTGAATAAAGGTTATCTGCAACAACTTCGTATTTTTCGCCAATGCGTTCTAATTCATTGCACGCAATAATAACAAGATTTTCGTCTAAAACACCAAAAGGAACATCAATACAAGATTTCAGTTGAGAAATAACGCCTTGAAATAAACGGTTAGACAAAACAAACACTCCTCTTTATAATTAAATATATACATACAATAGCATTATACACAAAATTACGACACAATTCAAGTGCCTAAATAAAAAAAGTTACAAAATTATTACAAATTAATAATTTGCTAACAATTATTATAAAAACAAAAAGCACAGGTTTCCCTGTGCTTTAATTATATTAGTTTGTAATTGTAACTTCGGTGTCTTTATCAAACAAATGAATCTTTTCAGGTTCAAACGCAATTGTGATATGGTCGCCGGGACGAGCTGTGTTAGTCGGAGCAACACGAGCGTTAATTGCTTGGCCTTCGGAATCCATGTAAAGATATGTTTCAGCACCCATAAGTTCGGTAACTTCAACATTTGCCTCAACAATGCCATCGGGATAAGCCGCAATTAAATCTTCTTCGTTATGAACATTTTCAGGACGAATACCCATAATTACTTCTTTACCAACATAAGCTTCAAGACAGTTGTCTTTATTCTTAGATTCAGGAAGTTTAATTTTAAATTTAACGCCTGCTCTTGTTTTAGTATCTTCTGAACCGTATTCAACATAGTAGTTGTCGTTTTCTTTAAGAAGTTTGCACTCAATAAAGTTCATTTGAGGAGAACCAATAAAGCCGGCAACGAAAAGGTTGCAAGGATATAAATAAAGGTTCTGAGGAGTATCAACCTGTTGAATGAAACCACCCTTCATAACAACAATGCGAGTACCCATTGTCATAGCTTCGGTCTGGTCGTGAGTTACATAAATAAAGGTTGTGCCAAGACGCTGATGAAGTTTAGAAATTTCGGTACGCATTTGTGCACGCAATTTAGCGTCAAGGTTGGAAAGAGGTTCGTCAAGAAGGAATACTTTAGGTTCACGAACAATTGCACGGCCCAAAGCAACACGCTGTCTTTGACCACCGGAAAGTGCCTTAGGTTTGCGTTCAAGAAGGTGTTCAATGTCAAGAATTCTTGCAGCTTCTTCAACACGGCGTTTAATTTCGTCTTTAGAGGTTTTACGCAATTTAAGGCCAAAAGCCATATTATCAAAAACTGTCATATGCGGATAAAGAGCATAGTTTTGGAACACCATTGCAATATCTCTATCCTTAGGTGCTACGTCATTAACAACGCGGTCACCAATATAAATTTGACCATCGGAAATTTCTTCAAGTCCGGCAACCATTCTAAGGGTTGTAGATTTACCACAACCGGAAGGGCCAACAAGAATAATAAATTCTTTGTCTTTAATTTCCAAGTTAAAATCTGAAACAGCTACAACACCGCCAGGATACTTTTTGTAAACATTTCTTAAAGATAAACTTGCCATATTTTTACCTCCTAAATATAGTGCAAGGAATTTAACATTAGTATTATAACAAAATCGGGACAAAAATGCTATTGTTAAAATTGGAAAATAATTAAAGCGCAATTTGGTAATATTACCTAACTTTTATCAACAAAAACATTATTTTTGACATCTAAATACGAAATTTCACAGTATTCGCCTGTTTTCAAACTTTTAGGAATTATTAGCGTTCCAATGCTTTCGCGATGCAGTTCTTCAACCGCCAGCCCAATAACACCGAACATTCTTTTTATTTGGTGATACTTCCCTTCCGTAATAGTTATTTTTGCTTTTTTCTCACCAATTTTTTCTAATACCGCAGGTTTGCAAACGGTGCCATCTGCAAGTGTAACACCTCTTGCAAACTGTTCAACATTATCAACACTTATATTACCGTTAAGGGTTGCTATATAAGTTTTTGGTATTTTACTTTTAGGGCTAATTATTTTGTGTGCAGTTTCGCCGTCATTTGTTAAAATCAGTAACCCGGTTGTGTCTTTATCAAGCCGACCAACAGGAAAAACATCTTTGATTCTATCTTTATCATTCAGCAAATCAATAACTGTTTTCTTGTTTTTATCGTTACAAGCAGATAACACGCCTTTCGGTTTATTTAGCAAAAAATACACATATTTTTTATATTCTATTCTATTAGAATCAAGCAAAACAACATCGGTTTCTGGGTTAATTTTTGTATCTATTTTAACTGCATTACTTCCGTTAACGGTTACCCTGCCGGTATAAATTAATTTACGGCAGTCACTTCTTGAATAAGTTGTATTAGAAGCAATATATTTGTCAAGTCTTTCTGTTTTCATAATCATTCAATAATACAAACAGCGTGTGCTGCAATACCAAGTTTTTCACCGGTAAATCCAAGTCCTTCTTCGGTTGTGGCTTTTATATTTACACAATCTTTAGAAACATTAAGTGCGGCAGCAATATTATTTACCATAATTTCTATATAAGGTGCAAGTTTCGGTGCTTGTGCAATAACTGTTGCATCAACATTTACAACCTTATACCCTTTATTACTAAGTAAATTATAAACACATTTTAATAGTTCTAAACTATCCGCACCCAAATATTTATCGTCATTATCAGGAAAATGTTTTCCAATATCACCAAGTGCGGCGGCACCAAGCAAAGAATCGCTTATTGCATGAAGCAAAACATCGGCATCAGAATGGCCTAAAAGCCCCATTTCGTAATCAATTGTAACTCCGCCCAAAACAAGTTTTCTGCCACTTGCAAATTTATGAACATCATATCCGTGACCAATTCTCATAAAACATCCTCCAAAAATGTTTTTGCAATTGCTAAATCAAGTTTTGTAGTAATTTTAATGTTTTTTGGGTCACCTAAAACATTAAGAACTTCATAACCGTTTTTTTCCATAAAAGAAGCGTCATCAGTATAAATATCAAAATTATTCTCAGAAGAAATTATTGGCAAATATGCCGAATAGTCAACTCTTTGCGGTGTTTGGACAGAAACAAGTTCTGCACGGTTTAGTGTTTTTTTAATAACATTATCGTTTACCTTTTTAATTGTATCGGTCACCGGAACTGAACAAATAACACATTTATATTTATTGTTTGCCACAACAACACGTTCAATTACTTCATCACTTACAAGCGGTCGTGCGGCATCATGAATAAGTACATTTTGTGTGTCTTTTGGTAAACAATTTAAACCATTAAGAACAGATTCAGCCCGATTATTTCCACCTTTACAAATGCATAAAAGTTTGCTAATAGAATATCGTTCACACATTTTTTTAACAAAATCAATATTATCTTCTTTTGCAACAACAACAATTTTAGAAATAAATTTGCTTCTTTGAAAAGCAATTAATGTACGAGCAATAACAGGCATACCAAGTATTTCAGCGCGAATTTTATCTGTACCATTCATTCTGCTTGAATTACCGCCTGCCACTATTATAACCGGCAAAGCATTTTTTTCGTATTCAGAACATAAATCATATTCTAATTTATAAGATATATCAACCGCCATAAATCCTCCAAAAGAAAACCGCACTCTACTTTGTAAAGTGCGGTAAAAAATTACTCTGCGTCAGTATCTGCTTCGTCTTCTAATTCAAACTCAAGATTTGTACCGCAGTTGGGACAAGTAATGCCTTCATCTTCAAGCATCATATCGTCAATGTAAATAATGTCGTGGCAATTAGGACATTCAACTTCGTAAAGTTCGTCATCGTCGTCATCGCAACAATCACAATCACAATCACAATCACAATCGCAGTCACAATCATCAAGTTCTTCGTAAACATAATTTTCAAGGTCGCAAAGGTCTTCGTCAACAGTATCAATTTGTTCACAAAGCATAGCAACACCATCTTGAACATCTTCAAGGTCAATAGCCAAATCGCTTAAAAGGTCAATAATAGCGTTTATGACTTTGCCTTCTTTTGTAGAAGCATCAAGTTCTAAACCTTCTGCCAAACCTTTAATATAAGCAGCTTTTTCAGAAACAGTCATTTATAATACCTCCAAAAAATTATGCGCGTTCCATATATTCACCGGTACGGGTGTCAATACGAATTTTATCGCCTTCGTTAATAAACAAAGGAACTCTAATTTCTGCGCCGGTTTCAAGAGTTGCGGGTTTAGTAGCGTTTGTTGCGGTATCGCCTTTAAAACCGGGTTCGGTTGTTGTAACTTCAAGTTCAACAAATGTGGGCGGTTCCATACCAAACACTTTACCTTTATAAGAAAGAATTTTGCAAACCATATTTTCTTTTACAAATTTAAGCGCATCACCAACGTCAGAAGCGTTAATAGGCACAAGTTCGTAAGTCTCTTGGTCCATAAAGTAGTAAAGGTCGCCGTCGTTATAAGAATATTCCATATCTTTTCTTTCAACGAAAGCGGTTGGGAATTTTGCACTTGGGTTATAGCTTGTTTCAATAACAGCGCCTGTAATAACATTTTTGGTTTTTGTTCTTACAAAAGCAGCGCCCTTTCCGGGTTTAACGTGCTGAAAATCAACAACCTGTAAAACGTTACCGTCTTCTTCAAATGTAATGCCTTTTCTAAAATCACCGGCTGTAATCATAAATTTTCCTCCAAATAAACATATTATTTCATTAAAGAATTATAAGCGTTTTTGCAACTTTTGTCAAGTTTTGGTACGAATTATTTTTAACCAAAACCATATCTTCTATTCTTACGCCAAACTTTTCGGGCAGATATATACCCGGTTCAACTGTAATTATTTGATTTTCTAACAGTAAATCGTTATTTTTAGGCGAAATGTTTGGGCATTCGTGAACTTCTATTCCAACGCCGTGACCAGT
The DNA here is from genome assembly GCA_045601805.1 of Acutalibacteraceae bacterium. Taxonomy (GTDB): domain Bacteria; phylum Bacillota; class Clostridia; order Oscillospirales; family Acutalibacteraceae; genus SIG607. Next base: position 9,822 of record JAZSAJ010000018.1, on the reverse strand, counting down.
TGAATGGTTAAAAAATTCCGCAAATCCATTTTCTGTAATAATGCTGCGCGCCGCATTATCAATATTACTTGCAGGAATACCTGATTTAGTTGTTTCAATAGCGTTTTTCTGAGCAGATAAAACAGTGTTATAAACATTTTGCATTTCGTCGGTTGCAAAGCCAACCGCAACTGTCCTTGTCATATCACTACTGTATCCGTTATAAACCGCACCAAAATCAAGTGTTATAAAATCGCCATTATTTATTGTTTTTTCAATTGGAACACCGTGTGGCAATGCAGAGTTTTTTCCCGAAACACAAATTGTATCAAAAGCAATTCCCTCACTGCCAAATTCACGCATATAAAAATCAAGGCGGTTTGCAATTTGTTTTTCGGTAACGCCTACCTTAATAAAATTAAGGATTTCGGCATACGCTTTTTCTGCAATTTCTTGTGCTTTTTTAATGTAATCAATTTCAGTTTGCGATTTAATACTTCTTGCATTTAAAATAGCCAAAACTAGTTCGTCGGAAGCCAAAACTTCACAACAAAACTTTTCTTTAAACTCATTAAAACGCGAAACCGAAACTGTGTTTTCAACAAATAGTTTTTTTATATTATTTTGCTTTAAAATATCATTTATTTGTAAAAACAAATTGTTAATGCAAACCGTTTCAATTTCATTTTTTACGGTGTTTTTTGCCGCTGTAAAATATCTTCCGTCAACAAATAAAATTGTTTTATTATATAGTTTTAAAACAAAACCATATGAAGACGGAAAACCAGTTAAATATCTACGATTAGCGAAGTCGCACACCAATATTGCTGTGTCTTTTTCCAAAAAACTTAAATTCATAAAATTATCCTTTAAATAAACCCGTATAATAGTCTTTCATTGCTTTTGCATCCTCTGCTTGAGTTCCTGCAGATTCGCAAACAAATACAGGTGATAAAGAGCGCTCATAAATTAAATCCATAAGAGGTTCAAAATTAGGTCCGTACTGCTCATCATCAAAAGTTAAATGCCTTTTTTCGCCGCCGGTTGTATATTCAATTTTTGAAAAATGCGAATGGAAATTTTTAGCACGGTAACTTCCTAATTTATTGTTAATTTTATCAAGAATTTCACAAAACGCTTCCCGTGAATTTACCTCACCCATAGTTCTTGCGTTAAGGTGGCCAAAATCAATACAAGGTATAAGAGATTCGTGGAGTTCACACAAAACAATAACTTCGTCTATTGTGCCAAGTTGATTTATTTTGCCCATTGTTTCGGGGCAAATATGAATATGCTCTAAATGTTCGTTTTTAAGTGCATCTAACGCAATAACCATCGTATCTTTCGCCAAAGAAAGCGCTTCTTCACGGCTAATTTTTGAGCACGAACCGGTATGAACTACTATTCGGTTTCCGCCCAAAGCATTAACTGCCCTTGCGCTTTGCAAAATATAGTTTACCGAATTAAGCCGTTTTTCTTCTTCAACCGAAGACATAGATATATAATAAGGCGCGTGCAAAGAAATAGTTAAATTCGCCTCTTTAAAAACTCTGCCTAATTTAAGTGCTTTTTCTTGCGAAATATTAACACCTCTGCCACACTGATACTCAAAGTGGTCAAGCGAAAACTTACCTAAATATTCAGGAATAGATTCACTGTGTTTATAGCCCATAGCAGAAAAACTTTCACTGTTACCCGCCGGGCCGAATTTTGCCAACATAAAATCACCCAATTTTTTCAATTTTAAAAATGATTTTTTCTAAATATCTTTTAACTTTAAAACCCAATTTATCTTCAAGCAAAATTGGTTTTAATAAAATTACCTTAACACCGTAAAGTTTTGCGCCTAATACATCGGTAAAAAGTTGGTCACCAACAACGCAAATGTTTTTCTTTTTTTCGCCAAGTCGTTTTTTTGCTTCGTTAAAACCTTTAGCAAGCGGTTTTAACGATAAAGAAACAAAAGGTAAATTAATACTATTTGCAAACGGTTCTACCCTGCTTCTTTTAGAATTTGAAACAAGAATAAGGTTTATACCCTCTTTTTTCATCTCATCAATCCATTCAAGCAAACCGCTTGCAAGTTCAAAACCGTGATGTGTTGATAAGGTATTATCTACATCTAAAAACAAGGTGTTTACACCAAGCATTTTTAGTTCACCTGGTTTAATATCCGTAATCCCTAATTTATATAAATTTGGTTTAAACATAATTTTTACCTCAAAAAAAAGAAACGCGATTGTAAAACAACCGCTTTTTCAATGCTTAATTAGCGGAACTTACGCTTACGAGCGGCTTCCGACTTTTTCTTGCGCTTAACAGATGGTTTTTCGTAGTGTTCTCTTTTACGAACTTCTTGAATTACACCGTCTTTTGCAGTTTGTCTTTTAAAACGTCTTAAAGCGTTATCAAGAGATTCATTTTCTTTAATACGAACTTGACTCATTAAAATTCCCTCCCTATCTTAACCGTACAGGGTATAATTACCTAAGTATTATACAATAGCCCACTTTCATTGTCAAGAGATTTTTTACAATGTATTTATTGACAAATTCCAAACATATAGTTATAATATATGGAATATCATTTTTGGAGACAATAATATGGATAAATTTATTATTTTGTTACGCGATTTTAATTATATAACAATAACACTTCGACTTCTGTTGGCAGTTTTTGCAGGCGGAATCATTGGTCACGAACGCGGAAAGCACGGTAGCCCCGCAGGCCTTAGAACGCATATTTTGGTTTGTATTGGTTCTGCAGTAACTGCTCTTACAGGTTTTTATATTCAAGCAACACTTGGAATAAACACCGATATTACGCGACTTGCCGCACAGGTTGTATCGGGCATTGGTTTTTTGGGCGCAGGAATGATTATAATTAAAAACAGTAATATAATAATTGGCTTAACCACCGCCGCAGGTTTGTGGGCAACAGCCGCAATTGGTATTGCTCTTGGGTTTGGTTTTTACAGCGGTGCAATAATTGCAACATTTTTCTGTGTATTTACCGCCGCATTTTTATCGCGCCTTGAAAGAAGAAAGAAAAAAGCAACTCGTTTATACCTTGAAATTGATTTAACTTATAACGCTCAGGAAACAATTAACAAAATTAAAGAGGTTTTAGGCGAAGATGCAAATATTGAGTCTGTTCAACCTAAAAGCAATATGCAAAATAGTTTAGGATTTTATTTTAGTGCTTCCTCTATAGTTCCACAAGAAAAACTGCAACAAATTAATGAAATAGAAAGCATTAGATTTTACTTGTGTGAATAATCAACATATAAAAAAGACCGACATAAAGTCGGTCTTTTTTTGGTCCGAGTGACAGGAGCCACACCTGCGGCCTCTTGCCGATTGCCTTCGGCACTCTCACGGCTTGGCGACCGTTCGCAATGCGAACAGTACCCGCCCTCACCACTCGCAACTAAAAAATAGTCCCCCGGACTATTTTTCTTAACGCCGCGACCCTCTCGGGTTCAAGAGGCGAAATTTAATAATATTACTTGCATAAAACAAAAAGACCGACATAAAGTCGGTCTTTTTTTGGTCCGAGTGACAGGAGTTGAACCTGCGGCCTCTTGAACCCCATTCAAGCGCGCTACCAAAACTGCGCCACACCCGGATATTCAACGAAAGCGATTATAACATACATTTTTATATTTTTCAAGTGTTATTTTTAAAAAACCGACTGATTTTTATTTTCAGTCGGTTTTTTACTACTATTCAAACGAAATATCATTGTCAACAAGCAGAGAAACACGCTTATAAGAAACAAAACACTGTTGTTTATTCTGTTCACAAAAAGAATTAACAATACTTTGTGGATTTATGTTTTCGTTTCCGCACGGCAGTTTAATGTTTAAAGAACAGTCATTTAATCTTGTGTAATCAAATTTGCCTTTAATATCAGAAACCTTTATAGCACCGCTTTTAGTTTTTTTAGAAACAATTACCGAATCCTTTTCTAAAAATTCGCAAAAGCAATCAGCTTCAATTTTTGTTTCAAAGGTAAGTTCATAAACTGCAAAAGCTATTTTACCAGCTTTATATTTTGGTTCTGCTGCCTTTAAAATTTCAATTCCGTTAGGCGTAATTTTCTTAAGGGTTTCGGTAACAGTTTCGTAATCGGTATCATCAAGCAATTTAAAATCAACTGCTTCGCAGTCACTTTCAAAACCTAAAGATAGCGGTAAAGCAAAAGTAATATAAGGATGAGGATTAAAGCCCTCGGTATGCCAAACATTTAAACCGCTCTTTCTAATTAACCTAATAAAAAAACGATTCATATCAAGGTGAGAAATAAATTTTAAATCGCCTGTTTTTCTAAAAAACAATCTAACTTCTTTCATAGCATACACCCACCTTATAACAATTTGCACCGCAACCTGCACACGATAAACGACAGTTTTCAGTTGTTATTGCTCTTTTAGAAAGTTCATTTTGCCTTACAAAGAACTCTTTTGTAACGCCAATATCCAATGTGTCCCAAGGCAAAATTTCTTCGTATTCGCGCGTTCTTATATTATAAAAATCGCGGTTGATTTTACACTCATCAAATGCTTCTTGCCATTTTTCCGGCGCAAAACATTCATTCCAACTGTCAAATTTACAACCTTTTTCATATGCCCTTAAAATAACCGCACCCAGACGACGGTCACCGCGTGCAAAAACACCCTCAAGCGAACTTGTTTCGCTGTCGTGATATGAAAGTGTAATTTTTTTAGATTTAATCGCGTCTTTTAAAAGCATTTGACGGCGGTGCATTTCTTCTTTTGTGATTTGCGGTTCAAACTGGAACGGAGTAAAGGGTTTTGGAACAAAGTTGGAAACACTAACCGAAACATTAACACTTTTTCCTTTTTGCTTTTTATCAAGTGAATAATACAAATCAACAATTTTTTGCGCCAAATTTGCAATACCCAAAACATCTTCGTCGGTTTCGGTTGGAAGACCTAACATAAAATACAGTTTAACCGAAGTATGACCGCCTAAAAACGCAGTTTTACAGGTATTTAAAATCTCTTCTTCTGTTATATTTTTATTAATAACATCGCGAAGACGCTGCGTACCTGCCTCTGCCGCAAAAGTCAAACCGCTTTTTCTTATGTGCTGAACTTTTTTAAGCAGTTCCGGCGAAAAGTTATCAATACGAAGTGACGGTAAAGATAAACTAACTTTATCTTTATCGGTCCAATCAAGCAAAGAATTTAAAAGCGGTTCTAATTCGCGGTAATCACTTGTGCTAAGCGAAGTTAAAGAAACCTCATCATAACCGGTAAAAGAGCATAAATCCCTGGCTTGTGAAGAAATAGTATCAACACTTTTTTCGCGAACAGGCCTATACAAAAAACCTGCCTGACAAAAACGACAGCCGCGAATACAGCCACGGAAAATTTCTTGCATTACCCTATCGTGAACAATTTCAATATACGGCACAACGAATTCATTGGGGTAAAACACCTTGTCCATATCGCTTATAATTCGTTTTTTAATTGTTTTTGGTGCGCCTAAATTAGCGGTTACCGAAGAAATAGTACCGTCTTTTTTATATTCAATATTGTAAAGTGAGGGTACATAAATGCCTTCAATTTGCGATGCTTTAATTAAAAATTCTTGTTTAGTCAAATTATCTGCTTTTGCTTGTTTATACAAATCGGTAAGTTCTAAAAGAACTTCTTCACCCTCGCCCATAACAAACAAATCAAAAAAATCGGCAAGCGGTTCACTGTTACAAGTGCAAGGGCCGCCTGCAATAACAAGCGGAGTCAATTCCTTTCTTTCGCTTGATTTCAGTTTAAGCCCTGCCAAATCCAACATATTAAGAATATTTGTATAGCACATTTCGTATTGCAAAGTAAAGCCAATAATGTCAAAATCTTTAACATTATCTTTGCTTTCTAATGCAAAAAGCGGAATATTATTTTTACGCATTACTTCCTCAAAATCTATCCAAGGCGCAAAAACCCTTTCGCACCAAATATCTTCTTTTGAATTAAGCAAAGAATAAAGAATTTTCATTCCAAGGTGCGACATTCCTATTTCGTATGTATCAGGAAAGCAAAAAGCAAAACGAACACTTATATCATCCTTGTTTTTTATAACACTTCCCTGTTCTCCGCCCGAATATCTGCCGGGTTTTTGAACACTTAACAATAATTTTTCAAGCAATTTATTATCCATATTTTCACCGTCTGTTTTATTTTGCTTATAATATAATACAATAATAAATCAATTTATTCAACCATAATTTAATATCCCGAAAACAAAAAAATACACCGAAATAATTATCAACGAACCCTTATTATCAATATCATTAATAAAAATTGACATTAAAAATAAACCAACAGAAAACAAAATTGTTATACCGCTGATTATTTTTTGCGAATAACCATGGTTGGCAAGTATTTCATTTAAAATTGTTGCGCCGTCAAGACCGCAAAAAGGCAATAGATTAAACAAACCCAACAGCAAATTTATTGCTGAAAAATTTATATTTATTTTATAGAAAACAACGAAAAGCAGTATGTTTACAATAGGTCCACTTAATGACACCAAAATGTTATTTTTTGAGTTTAGCAAATTATTAGTATTAAATTCTATTCCGCCCAACAAAAAATTTATTTCGTTTGGTGCATTCTTAAAAAAGCACAGCATAATAATATGCCCTATTTCATGTAAAAGCGAAGCCGTTAATACATAAAACAAATATCCATTTTTATCAATAATTGCAAAAAATAATACAGTTATGCAAAAAAGAAAGGATATATAAATTTTGGTTCCTAAAATTTTAAAGCACATTACGAAAAATCAACGAACTCTTCGGCATTAACCTGTAAGTTATTTATTCTTATTTCAAAATGCAAATGGTTGCCGGTTGAGGCGCCGGTGCTTCCTACCAAAGCAATTTTTTGACCCCTTTTAACTGTTTCGCCTTTTTTTACCAAAACTTTGCTACAATGCGCATATACGGTTTTTAAAGTATCACCATGAGCAATACTTAAATAATTTCCATACCCATTTTCTTCGTAACCAACATACGACACAACGCCGTCTTGCGCCGCCAAAATTTCTTTTCCATAGTCACCGGCAATATCTGTACCCTTATGCATTTTGTTTACCTTTGAAAAAGGGTCTTCTCTTTCACCAAACGATGAGGTTATTTTTCCTTTAAGCGGTGTGCAAAAACTGTTTACATTTTCAGTTGTTTCACTGTTTTCTTTTAAATAAACAAGTGGCTGAAAATTAATTACTGCCGATGCTTGTTCAATTTGCGTTTCATTTTTAGTTATTTGATTTTCAAAGTATTTATTATGTAAAATTTTAATTTGCCCAAACACATCTTCCGAAACATACTTAATACAAAGAACAATTCCGGCCAACAAAATTGCAGAAACAATTTGCAAAACCAATATGGGCAAATAATTTTTCTTAAATTTATTTTCGGTGCTCATACAATCCCTCCATATTTTTAATATGAAAATTCTCACCGAAAAATAACAAAACCGCAGTCAAATTAACTGCGGTTTTATAAATTATTGCTTGTTAAAAACTATCATTTTTGTTAAATAGTCACTTGTAATCATACAGCTTAAGCCAACCTTCATTAAGAAATCCCCCGTATATTTCTTGCCGTCTTCGGTTTTATATACTGCATCCGCGCACAAACCATCAAGTTTAATATGTCGTAAAGCATCATTTGGGGTTGCCTTAATACCAACAATTGTAACAATAACGATGTTCTTATCTTCACTTACAAACTCGTTTGCCATATAGTTATCAACATACGGGTCGGACACACGGTAATGATCACCCTTATGGAAAACAGAACCGTACTTTTTATAAGTTTTAATAAGTTCTGCTGCCTGTATTAAATCGTCCTCAGACAGTTTATTAAGGTCAAGCTCAAAACCAAACTGGCCAGCCATTGCAACAACACCGCGAGTATAAATTTGGGTTGTTCTTCCGACCTGATGATTAGGAACAGCAGAAACATGGGCACCCATTGAAGAATAAGGGTAACACATACTTGTTCCGTGTTGAATAAAACATCTTTCAATTGCATCGGTATCATCACTGCACCAGGTTTGCGGCATATAGTAAAGCATACCCGGGTCAAACCTCGCACCGCCTGAACTGCAACTTTCAAATAAAACATTAGGAAAACGGCTAACAAGCGTTTCCAAAACATAATAAAGACCAAGTATATAGCGGTGGTAAAATTCACCCTGATTTTCGGGTTTTAAAAGCGCCGAACCAACATTTGTCATTGTGCGGTTATAATCCCATTTAACATACTCAATATTGGCATTGCTTAAAATATCACTAACACTTTTAATAATGTAATCGCAAACATCTTTACGGCTTAAATCAAGCACAAGCTGATTTCTTCCTTCACTGCGAATACGGTCTTTAACATGAATACACCAGTCAGGATTTGCGCGGTAGCAGTCACTATCGGGCGATACCATTTCGGGTTCAAACCAAAGGCCGAATTTCATACCCATTTCGTTTATTTTTTTAGCCAAACCCGAAAGACCGCTAGGCAGTTTTTCGGTGTTTACAAACCAGTCGCCCAAAGCAGATTTATCGGTATTTCGTGTGCCAAACCAACCGTCGTCAAGCACCAAAAGTTCAACACCAATTTCGCTTGCTTTTTTAGCAATATCCAAGATTTTTTCTTCGTTAAACTTCATATAGGTTGCTTCCCAGTTGTTAATAAGCACCGGTCGTTCAACATCTCTATATTTTCCCCTACAAAGACGGGTACGGTATAATTTGTGGTAAATTCTTGACATTCCACCTAAACCGCTATTTGAATAAACAAGAACTGCTTCGGGCGAATCAAATGTTTCACCGCAGTTTAAGACATAAGCAAAATCAAAAGGGTTAATACCAATAAAAGCACGGCTTGTATCGTATGTATCAACCTCAACACCGGCAGTAAAATTACCGCTGTATACAAGGTTAAATCCGTACACATTACCGCTGTTTTCGGTAGTACTTTTTTCTGCCAAAGCAAAGAACGGATTATGATTAAATGAACTTGAACCGCGCGCACTGTCAACAATTTGTTTGCCGTCAAAAAGCGGAACGCGTTTTACATGGCGTTCGCGTGACCAAGCACCCGGAAGATGAATAAAGTCATAATCTTTATTATTAAAATCAACAACCGCCGAAAGAACAGATTTCAAAACTGCGCCATCTTTACCGCCGTTATAAACGCTTACTCTTCTTGTAATTGCATCAAGTTCATAAAAAACACTGTAATGAAGTGTAATTTCCAAGCCGGTTAAATTATCGCGAAGTAAAAGTTCAAGCGTGTCGGCTTCGTCCTCATTTTCAACATAAGTAGTGGGCAAACCGTTAATTGCTTTTTTACCCTTGTAAATTTTATGAGAAACATATTCAAGTTCTGTAATACGCGAACCGTCTTTGTACTGCGCGTGAAATGTCGGGGTTCTTAAATCGGTATTTCCAAAAGTAGAAAATTCCATAGGTAAAATATCACGCGAAATATTTATATCCTTATAATCACAAGCGCACATATTTCTTTTGGCGTATGTAAAGTCAATAAAATCTTCATAAACAACCTTATCAAGATTTATTTCTTTGCCCCAATATAAATGTACCAAAAATTTATTGAATGCAAAGCCGAAAATATAACTTGTGTTTTTAGTTTTTAAATGAAATGAGTTGCTTTCTTGGTTATAAGTAATCATAGAAACGGCTCCCCGAAATATTTTTCTTTATTATATTTTAAAATAAAATAATAGTCAATAAAAATTGCACAAAAACAACAATTTTACATAAGAAATAAGAATGAAAAGTGAAAAGTTAA
>JAZSAJ010000017.1:0-5840 GCA_045601805.1 Acutalibacteraceae bacterium | reverse complement strand
CGTGCTATGCACGGCTTTTTTTATATCGTTTCGCTATGCGGAACACCTTTTTTATTCTTTTTTCTTTATTCTTTATTATTTATTCTTCAAAACCCATTATTGAATTATGCGGAAATATTTGGTATACTATTATTTAATGTTAATTTACGAGGTTTATTAAATGAAAAACAAATTTTTAAATGTATTACGGCTGTTTGCCGTGTTCTTTAAAATTGGTGCGTTCACCTTTGGCGGTGGGTACGCTATGATTCCGCTTATCCAAAAGGAAATAGCCGAAAACAAAAAGTGGATAACCGACGACGACATTTTAGAAATTGTTGCCATTGCGGAATCTACCCCGGGGCCTATTGCAATAAATATGGCTACCTTTGTGGGCTATAAAGTTTGCGGTTTTTGGGGCTCGTTTTTTTCCACACTCGGCGTTGTGTTGCCGTCATTTTTAATTATACTTGCTATCTCGTTTGTGCTAACCGCATTTCAAAATATTAAAGCGGTGCAGTACGCATTTTTTGGTATACGCGCAGGCGTTTTGGCGCTTTTGTTAAAGGCAATTTGGACTATGTATAAAAAGTGCGAAAAAGATGCGCTTTCCTATATAATTATTGCGCTTTCTTTTGTCCTTACCGTTTTTCTTGATGTTCCTGTACTTGCCGTTATTATTGGTTGCGCGTTGCTCGGCCTTGTTTCGTTAAGGGGGAAAAGACAATGATATTTTTAAAACTGTTTTTAACCTTCTTTAAAATTGGCGCGTTTACCTTTGGCGGCGGTTATGCAATGCTTCCGCTTATTAGCGAAGAAGTTTTGGCAAACGAGTGGCTAAATTCGGCTTCGCTTGTAAACTTTATTGCGGTAAGCGAATCTACCCCAGGGCCCTTTGCAATAAATATTGCCACCTATATTGGTTCGGTTGTAGGCAGGGAATTTGGCATTTTGGGTGCCGTTTTTGGCTCTTTTTGTGCCACACTTGGCGTTGTGTTGCCGTCGTTTATTGTTATTTTAATTGTTGCGCAGTTTTACGAAAAATTTAAAACAAACAAAATTGTGGCAGGGGTTATGACCGGCCTTAAACCTGCCGTAATTGGTCTTATTGGTTCGGCGCTTATAGGGATGGCAACCACCGTTTTCTTCCCAATGGGCTTTAGTGTTTCGGTGTTTAAAACGGCAGAATTTTTTGTTTCACTTGGCATCTTTTTGCTTAGCGCGGTGCTTGTGTTTAAAAAGGTGCACCCAATAGTTATAATACTGCTTTCAGCAGTAATTGGAATTATAAGCGGTTATTTAATGTAGGAGAAAACAAATGTCAAATACAAACAAGGCAAGGGTAATGCTTGCCGTTTCAATGGCGGTTTTTGGCACAATTGGTATTTTTGTGCGGTTTACCCAAATATCTTCGCCTTTACTTGCGCTGTGCAGGGCAGTAATAGCCGCCGCACTTTTGGGAGTATTCTTAATTGTTACAAAGCAAAAAATCAATTTTTCTGCCATAAAAAGCGAAATACCGCTTTTACTTGTGTCGGGAATTGCAATGGGTTTTAACTGGATACTTTTATTTGAGGCGTATAAATACACAACAGTATCGGTTGCAACATTAAGTTATTATTTTGCACCAATAATTGTAACACTTGTTTGCCCAATTTTGTTTAAGGAAAAAATGACGGCAAAGCAGTGGATTTGCTTTTTAATGTCTACCCTTGGTATTGTGCTTATAACAGGTGTTGGCGATATATCAAAAAGCAACAAACACCTTTTGGGAATTGCTTTTGGGCTTTCGGCGGCTTGTTTATACGCAACGGTTATTATTTTAAACAAAAAAATACAAAAGGTAGGCGGAATTCACCGCACCTTTTTGCAGTTTGTTGCGGCAGTATTTGTACTGTTACCATACGTTTTATTAACCGAACAAAACGGTTTTGCGGGCGTTAATAAATTAGGTTTAATTTGCATAGCGGTAATAGGTATAATTCATACAGGAATTACATACTGTTTGTATTTTTCTTCAATAAAGGTACTTTCCGGTCAAGAAACCGCCGTTTTAAGTTACATTGACCCGCTTGTTGCGGTAGCGGTTTCGGTTTTAATTTTAAAAGAAACCATAACAGCGGTGCAAATTGTTGGCGGTGCTTTAATACTTGGGTTTACATTATTAAACGAACTATCGCCCAAAAAGTAATTATTACCTTGTAAAAAGGTTAAAATTATAGTAAAATAATTAAAGTATGTATTGAGGTGGACAAAATGCAAAAAATTGACGCTACCGTTAAAAAAGAAACCTGTTATATTGCTGTTGTTACTTTTTTGTTAAGTGTAATATTGCAATCGGTTTTCTTAATTATAGGTAAATGGGATTATAAAGTGCTAACAGGCAACATTTTAGGATATTTGGCGGCAGTTGGTAATTTCTTTTTAATGGGCATTACTGTTCAGTCCGCCTTAAAAAAAGAAGAAAAACAGGCAAAAAACTTGGTAAAAATATCGCAAATGTTAAGGTTTTTTATGTTGCTTGTTGTGGCGGTTATAGGTTACGCTGTTCCCGTTTTTAATACTATAGCGCTTATAATTCCTTATGTTTTCCCGCGTATTGCCATAGCATTACGTCCTGTGTTTAAAAATTTCTAAAAATTATAAAAACAAAAAAGGGGGGTGTGCTTTGAAAACCTCGTTAAAATTTAAAATTGTTGATACCATTTATATTGTTATGATGGTTTTACCGCTTGTTTTGGGCATGGTTGTAAAGGCGCTAACCCAACCGTTATCACAGGGTATTACCATAACAGGCGCAAGAATTTTCTTTACAATAAATATGCCCATACAAAACCTGCCCATAACCGAATCGCAACTTAATTCGGCGTTGGTAATTATAACAATACTCTTTTTCTGCTTGTATATAACACACGGCTTAAAAGAGCATATTGAACTTAAACGCCAACACTTTGCCGAACTTATTGTTGAAAAAGTAGACGGTTTGGTAAAAGAAAATATGGGTGAATATTTTAAGGGTTATTCGGCGTTTGTTATTGCCATTTTGGCTCTTTCCGCATTTTCAAGTCTTTTGTCGCTTTTAGGTTTATTCCCGCCAACTTCCGATATAAATATTGTGGGCGGTTGGGCAATTCTTGTTTTCATATTAATAACCTATTATAAATTAAAGTGCGGCCCTGTTCATTATTTAAAAAGTTTTACCGAACCGGTGGCTTTTTTGGCCCCAATAAACTTTATAAGCGAATTTGCTACACCAATTTCAATGTCATTCCGTCATTACGGCAATGTGCTTTCGGGAACGGTAATTTCTACGCTTTTAGCGTATGCTTTATCGTCTTTATCGGCAACTTTGTTTAGGTGGCTTCCCGGCTTTTTGGCAGAAATACCATTTTTGCAAATAGGTATTCCCGCTGTGCTTTCTTTGTATTTTGATATTTTCAGCGGTTGTTTACAGGCATTTATTTTTGCAATGCTTACAATGCTTAATGTTTCGGGTGCCTTTGATATTGATGAGTATATAAAAAGAAATAAAAAAATAGTTGGAGGAAAATAAAATGGAAATCGCAATTGGTATTATTTTGGGTTGTTGTGCTTTGGGCGCAGGTACTGCAATGATTGCAGGTATTGGCCCCGGTATTGGTGAAGGTAACGCAGTTGCAAAAGCGTGCGAAGCAATTGGCCGTCAACCCGAAAGCAAGGGCGCAGTAACCACAACAATGCTTATGGGTTGTGCGGTTGCAGAAACCACAGGTCTTTATGCTTTGGTTATTGCAATTTTACTTCTTTTTGTTGCGCCAAGAATTCTTGTAAACATTCTTGTTGAAACAATTAAAGCTCTTTAATTCGGAGTAAAAGTATGCAATCGTTAGATGTTATTTCGGTTAATTTGTGGCAGATATTAGTGTCACTTTTAAACCTTGTTTTAATTTTTGTTATAGTTAAAAAAATTTTGTATAATCCGGTTAAAAAAATGCTTATAAACCGTCAAAATGCAATTGAAGAAGACTATAACCGCGCCGAAGAAGCAAAAAACGAGGCGCTTTTAAATAAACAGCAATACGAAGAAAAACTGTTGGGCGCAAAAAACGAAGCCGACGGTGTTATTCGTTCTGCCGTAAAAATTGCCAAAGCGCGTGAAAATGAAATTATTGAAAATGCAAAAAGCGAAGCCGAAGGCATTGTAAACAGGGCAAAAGAAGACGCGCTTCTTGAAAAGAAAAAAGCCGAAAACGAAGTTAAAAAGGAAATTATTGAAGTTAGCGCGCTGTTAAGCGAAAAAATGCTTAAACGCGAAATCAATAAAGAAGACCATAAAGAAATGATTGATTCCTTTATTGAAGAATTAGGTGAAGAAAATGACGCAGACAGCTAAGGAATATGCTATTGCGCTATTTAAACTTGCCGTATCAAGTGGGCAAACAAAGAAGTATGCCGAATGTTTAAACACTGTTTATACGGTGTTTAAAGAAAACGGAGAATATGTAAGGGTTTTAAATTCTCCGGCAGTACTTTTAAGCGAACGGCTTAATTTAATAGAAGAAGCATTTGGCAGTTTAGAGTGCGAATATGTCAAAGTGTTTTTAAAACTGCTTTGTGAAAACGGACATATTTGTGAAATATTTGACTGCATAAATGAATATAGAAACCTTTTAAACCATTATGAAAACAAAATTGTTGCAAAGGTTTACTATGCCGCCGAACTTAGCGAAGAACAAAAAACAGCGCTTAATAAAAAACTTTGTAAATTAACCCAAAAAACCGTGGAAGCGGTTTACATTGAAGATAAATCTTTAATAGGCGGAATAAAGGTTGAAGTAGACGGAAAAACCTTAGACGGCAGTGTATCTGCCCGACTTAATAAGGTAAAGGGAGTAATAAGTGAATGAGTAATCCCAGTGAAATCAGCAATATAATTAAAACACAAATTGAAAATTATAAAGAACGCACACAAATGAGCGAAACGGGTAAAGTTATTCTTGTGGGCGACGGTATTGCGCGTGTTTGGGGCCTTGCTAACTGTATGGCAAATGAACTGCTTGAATTTGAAGACGGCAGTTTCGGTATGGCTCAAAACCTTGAAGAAGATACCGTTTCGGTTGCGGTTCTTTCTAATAAAAATAATATTCGCGAGGGTTCAACCGTTAAAAGAACAGGCAAGGTGCTTTCTGTTCCTGTTGGCGAAAAACTGCTTGGCAGGGTGGTAAACGCTTTGGGCGAAGCAATTGACGGCAAGGGCCCAATTGAATATAGTTCAACCCGCCCAATTGAGCAGGAAGCACCCGGTATAATAGAGCGTAAAAGTGTTAGCGTTCCGCTTCAAACGGGTATTAAAGCAATTGACAGTATGATACCAATTGGCCGTGGTCAGCGTGAACTTATTATAGGCGACCGCCAAACAGGTAAAACAGAAATTGTTATTGATACTATTATAAATCAAAAAAATACAGGTGTTATTTGTATATATGTTGCCATTGGTCAAAAAAACACTGCAGTGGTTCAGCTTGCAAATGAGCTTTCAAAGGCAGGAGCTATGCAACATACAATTATTGTATCAGCATCAGCATCCGAAACAGCACCACTTCAGTATGTGGCACCATATTCAGGCTGTGCCATGGCAGAATATTTTATGCAGCAGGGAAAAGATGTTCTCATAATTTATGATGACTTATCAAAGCACGCTATTGCTTACCGTGCACTTTCTCTTTTAATACGCCGTCCTCCGGGTCGTGAGGCATATCCCGGTGATGTATTCTATTTACATTCCAGACTTTTAGAGAGAGCAGCCCGTGTTGCACCCGAATATGGCGGTGGTTCAATAACTGCTTTGCCCATTATTGAAACACAGGCAGGCGATGTTTCTG
>JAZSAJ010000016.1:0-9430 GCA_045601805.1 Acutalibacteraceae bacterium | reverse complement strand
GTTGTCTTCCTAAGACCGCTTGGCCCTCCGACTTGCATAACCGTTTGTTATGGAACAAATTTTGCAGTGAACACAGGTTTTATCCCTCCCTACAGGGCAATGCCTTTTTTCAAGCTCATCACCTTTTTCGCTTATAACGATTTTAAGTTCTGGCGAGTTTTCTTTTAAGCGATAAGCCGCCATAAGGCCGCCTATACCACCGCCGATAATTGCTACGTCATATTTTTTGAAATTAGACATTTTAATCTTTCCTTTTTGTTTTTTGCGCAAAATAAAGGACTGCATTTTCAAAGTGGGAAAATACAGTCCTTACTGCTTTCATATTATAAAGCAAACCAATCGGATTGTCAATACTAATTATTTAAAAGTTATAAATTTGCAACTTTTTAGTGTTTCAAAATACTTTACAAGGCGGGGATAAAGTGGTTCTGCCTTATCACCAAAATGCGCTTTTACCTTTTCGCCAAGGCTTGTAATATCGGTTTGACCATCTATAAGAGGCCAAACAAAGCTGCCAAACTCTTCGAGGTGGATATAACTTATTTTTGGCTTTTTGAAAAGCTTTTGTGCTATACGGTTAAAAACGCCCTTGTTTTCGACCTCTAAGGTAACTAAGTTATCACAATCGGTATTCCATTTAATATTAGGGTTTTTAAGCGGTATTTTATCTAAATAGTTTTGTTGTTTTTGTTTCATCTATTTATCCGCGCTTTTTCCAAATAGTAAATTTGAGAAGGGTTAAAATGATGATACCAAATAGAACAAGTCCGCCTACGTTTGAAATTACAGGTGTTACCAAGCCCGAAAGGTTTATAACCTTATCGAGTCCGCTTATAGCGAATACTGCAAGGAGAATACCAACAAGACCTTCGCCTGCTATCATACCCGAAGAGAAGTGGATACCGTCGTTAACGATTTCGTCCTTGTTTTGTTTATTGCGGCTTAATTTTTCAACCAACCAACGGATAACACCGCCTACCATAATGCAAGCGTTAAGCTGTACGGGAAAATATACACCCATAGCAAACGGAAGAACGGGGATTCCTATAAGCTCAACCACAACTGCAATAAATACACCTGTGAATACAAGACCCCAAGGGAGGTTACCGCCCATAACGCCTTCGATAATAAGCTTCATAAGGGTGGCTTGTGGCGCAGCCAAGGCATCACTGCCAAAGCCCCATGCCTTATCAAGGAGGAAGAGTGTTCCGCCGATAGCAAGAGCTGCTGCAACAACACCGATAACTTCGCCGTACTGTTGTTTTTTAGGTGTGGCGCCTAAGATATAACCGGTTTTTAGGTCTTGAGAGGTATCGCCTGCGATAGCAGATACAATACAAATAATAGAGCCGATAGCAATTGCGCTTATCATACCCTTAATACCTGAAGTACCTGTGATTTTAAGAATAAGCGTAGCAATTAAAACGGTGGCGATAGCCATACCGGAAACAGGGTTGTTAGAGCTGCCCACAAGGCCTACCATACGTGAAGAAACGGTTGCAAAGAAGAAACCAAACACCACGATAATAACCGCGCCGATAGGGTTAACAGGAATAGCAGGAATAAGCCAAATGAGTAATGTTAATGCAACAATTGCTATAAGTACAACTTTAATGCTAATATCCTTTGCGGTGCGTTCGTTTGAAGAGGTGCCTGCGCTTGACATACTTTTCAAGGCACCTGAGAAGGTTTGAACAATAAGCGGTAGGGATTTAATGAGGCTTATAATACCGCCTGCGGCAAGTGCACCCGCACCGATATATCGTACGTAGGAACCCCAAATAGCACCTGCGCCGCCTTCGGCAAAAAGTTGACCGATAGTAGCGTCAACGCTGGGGTAAAGAACACTGTTTTCACCAAAAAGAACAATAAGGGGAATAAGCACAAGCCAGCTTAAAACACCGCCGGCAAACATGTAAGAAGAAATTTTTGCGCCGCAAATATAACCAACGCTCATTACAGCGGGGTAAATTTGGGTACCTATTTCGCCTGCATAACCTTTAATTTTAAAGGAAATTTCGCCCGAAACGGCTTTAAGCCCGTCAATAATAAACTTAAACAAAGCGGCAAAACCCATACCGGCAAAAACGGTAGAAGCGTTTGCGCCGCCTTCTTCACCCGCAAGCAAAACTTCGGCACAAGCGGTGCCTTCGGGGTAAGGAAGTGTTGCGTGTTCTTTAACTATAAGTGCATTACGCAAAGGCACCATAAAGAAAACACCCAAAAGACCGCCAATAAGGGCAATAAGGGTAATTTCAATAAGGTTTGGCTTGTCCATAACGCCTGCTGACGCCCAAATGAACAAAGCAGGCAATGTAAAAATTGCACCTGCCGCAAGCGATTCACCCGCACTGCCAATGGTTTGAACAAGATTACTTTCAAGAATTGAGTTTTTGCGCATAATTACGCGAATAACGCCCATTGCAATAACTGCCGCAGGAATGGAAGCCGAAACGGTCATACCAACCCTTAGCCCCAAATAAGCGTTTGCCGCACCGAAAACAATTGCCAACAAAGCGCCCATAATAATGGAAGTTACAGTTAATTCGGGAGTTACTTTTTCAGCCGCAATATACGGCTTGAAATTGTTTTTGTTATCCATAACTTTACTCCTTAATTTTTTTATTTATTTTACAATATTTTGCCAAATAGTGCAACCCTATTTTAAGTTTTTAAGCATTTCTAAAAGTAACGCATAAACTTTTTCGGTTGATTCAACGCTTAAACGCTCTTTCGGGGTGTGGGCGTCAAAAATATCAGGCCCTAAGGATATACAGTCAATATCATTTATTTTAGAAGCAAAAACGGCACATTCAAGCCCTGCGTGTATGGCTTCAATTTTTGGCTCTTTGCCAAATATATTTTTAAAGCACACTTTGTAAAGTTCTTGAAGAGAGGAATTTTCTTTGTATTCCCAGGGCGGATTATGACCAAATGCAAGTGTTTTAAGGCCAAGCATATTATAAAAAACTTGCAAGCGTTCTTCCAAAAATATGAGAGAAGAGGTTTTGTTGCTTCTTAAAAAGTAGTGTAAAAATATTTTGTCTTCTTCGGTTTTTAAAATACCCAAATTAAGTGATGTTTCAACAAGACCGTTTATATTTGCGCTCATTTCGCAAACACCCGACGGTGTAAGCATTAAAGCGCAAATAAGTTTTTTTGTAAGTTCGTTTGTAAACACCAAAAATTCGCCATTTTGTTCTTCTAAAACTTCCAAACAAAAATCGGGTTCGCGGTCTTTAATTTCATTTTTAATGGCAGTGGCACAGTCGTTTGCGCACCTTTTAAAAAGGGCAATATTATTTGTGCAAACGGTAATTTCGGTGCGGTTTGTAATGGCGTTTGTTTTGTCGCCACCGTTAATGTCAATAATGCCAAAATCACATTCTTTTTTAAGTGCATTTAAAAATCTACCGGCAAGAATAGAAGAATTTATTCTTCCTTTGTGAATTTCAACACCCGAATGACCGCCCAATAAACCTTTAAGAACAAGTTTAATTTTTGTTCCGCTCATACTTAATGTTTCTTTTTTAAAAAACGCCTTAAAATCGCTTCCGCCTGCGCAAGAAACGGTTAAAACATCTTCGGTTTCCGAATCAATATTTATAAGTTTTTTGGCTTTTAAAAGCGATGCATCAAGTGCGCCTGCGCCAACCATACCGGTTTCTTCGTCGGTTGTAAAAAGTGCATAAAGCGGAGGGTGGGGAATATTGTTGCTTTCTAATATTGCCATTACCATAGCCACAGCAATGCCGTTGTCGGCACCAAGCGTTGTGCCGTCTGCCTTAACAAAACCGTCTTCTTCGTAAACCTTAATTCCGTCTTTTAAAAAGTCAAATTCACAGTCAATATTTTTTTGGCAAACCATATCAATGTGACCCTGCAAAATAATTGGTTCGCTGTTTTCGTAACCTGCAGTTGCAGGTTTAAAAATAATTACATTCAGTGCGCTGTCTACGGTATAGTTCAGCCCGTTTTCCTTTGCAAAATTTTGGCAATAAAGCGAAATTTTTTCCATATCGCCGCTACCGTGCGGAATAGCGCAAATTTCTTCAAAATAATGGAACACACGCTCAGGTTTTAAATGTGAAAGTTTATTCATTTCTTCACCCTATATATTTAAAATTACTTTAATATGTTACCATTTAAAGACTTTTATGTCAAGGATAAACCCTTCTTTAAAAGATGGCATATATTGTTAATGGAGGTGAAAAATAAATGATAAATTCATGTAACAGATGCAGAAACAACTGCACAACCGTGGCGGTGGTTGTAAGCGTTATTTTGGGAGTTATTACTGCCTTCTTGCGCATAACCGCCGTAATTACCTTAACCCCTGCTTTCTTGTGGGTGGTGCTTGGTGTTGCAGTAGTATATCTTTTTGGAACCCTTGTGTCGTCAATTTTGGTTAAAGGGCAGGGCGGTATTGGCGGATGTTGCGATTGCACAACACTTTTTGTTTTGCTTTTAAGCATTATTGGCGCAGTAATTTTGTCGGTTGTTCTTTTGGCAATAACCTTTGCCGCAACCAGTGTTGTTGGTGCAATTTTAACAGGATTGCTTGTTCTTTTCTTCTTTCAGATTATTACGGTAACCGCTTGCTACGTTTTGTGCCTTAACCGTTGCGAATAAACAAGAAAAACCGCAGTTTTAACTGCGGTTTTTCTTATCTTACTTTTCCGTAAATTTTCCAACAAGCAAAGAAAACGGGAAGCCCAAACATTAAACTTAAAATTGCTATTTTATCGCGTTTTGGGGTGTATTTATCTAAAAGCAAAAGTTTTGCATTTTTTAAAACTTCGCGTTTTAACTCTTTTCTTGTTTTTTTGTATTCGTTTGGGCAGTTTTCCATATACCTAAGGGTACTTAAAACTGCGTGTGTTTCTCTGCGAATACAAGCGGTTTTTAAACTTTGGTCGCACATAAGCGCCATTTCGCACAAATGCTTTGCGGCAGGAATATAACTAAGCCGAACGGGCGAAAAACCGCTTCCCACAAAAGAATTTTCGTGCTGTATGTATTCGTATTTACACTCACCGCCGAAAACCACATTGTTAGCCGCCGTTAATACATCGCCAAAAACATAAGTGTCTTCATAACGAATACCCACAGGGAAAGAAATATTACTAAAAATTTCTTTTTTATAAAGTTTTCCCCAAGGGCTAATGTCTAAAATTCCGTGGTATAAAACCTCAAAAAAAGCTTCTTTTCGGTTTAACACCTTAACACCTGTAAATAGTGAATTTGGTACCTTTTTTTCACCGCGCACAACAAGGTGACCGCAAGCGGCAATTTCGCATTGGGGGTTATCCTCTAATAAACCAAGCAAATACGAAATATAATCCCCATAAACAATATCATCGGGGTCAACAAACGAAAGGTATTCGCCCGTTGCGTGTTTAATGCCAACATTTCGTGCCACCGAAACACCGCTGTTTTCTTGGTGAATAACTTTAATGCGAGCATCCTTTTCTTTAAAACTGTCGCAAATGGTGGGGCAGTTGTCACTTGACCCATCGTTTATTAAAATAATTTCAATATCTTTATAAGTTTGGTTTAAAAGCGAAACAATACAACTTTCAAGGTAT
Organism: Acutalibacteraceae bacterium; assembly: GCA_045601805.1. Lineage (GTDB taxonomy): Bacteria > Bacillota > Clostridia > Oscillospirales > Acutalibacteraceae > SIG607. Next base: position 3,842 of record JAZSAJ010000016.1, on the reverse strand, counting down.
TTTTCCACATTATAAATAGGTACTATAATACTTACCTTTGCCATTTTTTAATCCTTTAACATATCAAGAATTTCCTGTTTCTGCCTAAAACCAATTGCGCTGGTTTTAATTTTGCCGTCCTTAACAACAAAAAGGGCAGGAATACTTGAAATACCAAATTTTTCGGCAATAAGCCCCTGTTCGTCAACATTTATTTTGCCAACGGTGTATTCGGGGGGTTCAGCCGCAATTTCTTCAACAATTGGGCCAACCATACGGCAAGGGCCGCACCAATCGGCATAAAAATCTAACAAAACGGTTTTCTTACTGTCTACAACTTCAGTATTAAAGTTTTCGGTTGTAATTTTAATAACAGCCATAACAATACTCCTTAATCTTTGGATTTATAGTAAAGCATACAGTGGCAGTACCCCTCAAAATTAGGGTCGGCAATCTGTTCTTTAAATTCTTTGCAAATGCATTTGTATTCTTCAGTTTTGGGAATTCTGCAAGGGCAGTAACCGCCTTTTGCCTTAAGACCCTCTTTTATTCTTTTAACGGTTTCTTTGTCTTCGTTTAATCTTACAGCCATAATTTTCTCCTTATAACAAAGTATCGCTAATTAGTATAACGCAAAAGCCAACCAAAAGCGAAAAAGTTGCACCGCGTTGGCTACCGTGGGAGTGGGTTTCGGGTATCATTTCGTCACTTATAATATATAACATAGCGCCTGCCGCAAAAGCCAAAGCAAAGGGCAAAATTACCGAAGAAGCGGTTGCCGCAAAATAGCCCAAAAAGGTACCAACAACCTCAACAACACCGGTAATTACAGCGCAAATAAAGGTGCGTTTTGGCGAAACACCCGCCGCAAGCATTGGGCCAATAATAACCATACCTTCGGGAATATTTTGAAGCGCAATACCGCCTGCAATAAGAAGTGCGCCCGAAACATCGTCAGCACCAAAACCAACACCGGCGGCAATGCCTTCGGGCAGGTTATGTATTGCAATTGCCAAAACAAAAAGCAAAACCTTGTTAAGTTTGCCGTCGCCATCGTTAACGCCAACAAGTTTGTGTAAATGGGGAACCAGTTTGTCCACTGCGCTTAAACACAAAGCACCCACAAAAATACCTGCAACCGTTACAATTAAGCCGTATTTACCGCCGTATTCAAGCGAAGGCAAAACAAGGCCAAATATTGCGGCGGCAAGCATTACACCTGCGGCAAACGAAAGTATAATATCTGAAAATTTATGAGATGCTTTTTTAAATAAAAAGCCAATAAGCGAACCAAATACGGTAGAAAGCCCAACACCTAAAGCCGTTAAAAGTACAAGTTTCATTTAATTAGTTCCTTTGCAAGAAGTGAAAGCGAATTTTCGCTGTCAGCATTTAAAGCTGAATGTATTGTAACGGTATTTTCACAAAAAGTAAGGTTTTTGCTTTTTTCAAAATTTGCTTTCATAACCTTTGCAGCAACCGGCGCCCAAGTGCCGTTTTCAATAAAACCAACAGTTTTGTTTTGAAAACCGCGTTCGGTTAATTGGTTAATAAATTCGCGCATATAGGGGAATATTTCGCCGTTATAAGTTGTGGTGGCAAAAACAATTTTTGAATAACGAAAAGCGTCTTCAACCGCTTCGGTCATATCGCACCTTGCAAGGTCAAAAACCTTTACTTTTTGGCAACCGTTTTCCTTTAATATTTCGGCAAATTTAAGCACTGCTTTTTTGGTGTTGCCGTAAACCGAAGTATAGGCAATAACAACGCCCTCGTCTTCATTTTTGTAAGAAGACCAAATATCGTAAAGGTTAATGTAATAACCCAAATTTTCGCTTAATACAGGGCCGTGCAAAGGGCAAATGGTGTTAATCTGAAGCCCACTAACTTTGCCAAGTAGTTTTTGCACCTGTGCACCGTATTTTCCAACAATACCAAAATAATAACGCCTTGCTTCACAAGCCCAGTCTTCTTCGGTGTCGGGTGTGCCAAACTTGCCAAAACCGTCGGCAGAAAAAAGTACCTTATCATAAGAATCATAGGCAACAACAACTTCGGGCCAATGCACCATAGGTGCGGTGTAAAAGGTAAGGGTGTGTTTGCCTAAAGTAAGTTCGCTGCCGTCAGCAACAACAATTCTTCTGTCGCTAAAATCGGTACCAAAAAAGCCCTTCATCATATCAAATGACTTAGCCGAAGAAACAACCACAGCGTTTTTGTATTTATTTAAAAAGTTAAAAATATTTGCTGAATGGTCGGGTTCCATGTGTGTTACCACCAGGTAATCGGGCTCACTTTTTACTGTGTTTTCAATGTTTTCAAACCATTCGTCTAAAAAGGCCGCATCAACCGAATCCATAACGGCAATTTTTTCATCTAAAATAACATAAGAGTTGTAAGAAATTCCGTTTGGAACAGGGAACTGACCCTCAAATAAATCAATTTTTTTATCGTTTACGCCAATGTATTTTATATCGTTTGTAATTTTCATAATACAATCCTTTTATTTTTTAAAGAAAGAGTGCCAAACAAAAAAGGTTGGCACTCCAAAAATTATTCAGCTTCGCTAAATTCATCTTTGCCAACACCGCAAAGTGGGCAAACAAAATCTTCAGGCAAGTCTTCAAATTTTGTGCCGGGGGCAATACCCTCTTCTTCGTAGCCAACTGCTTCGTCGTATTCCCAACCGCATACATCGCAAACATATTTCATAATTATCTTTCCTTTCAAAATAAGATTAAAATTAGTGTAACCTTTTGTTCGTTTATTATAACACACATAGAATTTCTTTTCAATAATATTTTTAGGGGTGAAAATTTTGTTATAGTTTAATCATTAAATTCAATTTTGGGTAATTTCCAACGTAATTTTGCGGCAAGCATTCGCGCCGTTACAGTAAAAATTATTACAAATACTGTTGCAAAAACGGTGTAACCCAAATGAATACTTAATAAATAATAAATACAGCAACCTAAAACCGATACAACAGCGTAAATATGTTTGGTTAAAATATACGGTTTTTCATTAACCAAAACATCGCGCAATACACCGCCACCAACACCTGTAATAACGCCCATAATTATTACCAAAAGCAAATTATCCCTAAAGGACGCCAAACAAGCCATTTCAACACCCGTAATAGAAAACGACGCTAAACCAAGCGCATCAAATAATATATTAACGGTGTCAATTGTTTCACTTAATTTTTTAAATTTATTGCGATAAAAATATGCAATAAGAAAAACAATAACCGAAGTAATAACAGCAATAACTAAAATAATAGGGTTAGAAAATATTTTCGGCGGCACATTGCCGATCATAGCATCGCGCATAATACCGCCGCCAACCGCCGTAATGGCACCAACAGTAATAACACCAAAAAGGTCTAAACTGTGTTTTATTGCGACAAGCGAACCGGAAACAGCAAAAGATATTGTTCCAATCCATTCCATAATAAGTAATATAATTTCGCTTACCATCTAATCCACCGCCTATGTGTATTATAGCATAAATTTGCACGCAGTGCAACATTCCACGCGTGAGCGTGTATTTGCGACAAAGTCGCAACATCGTTGATGCGAAGCATCACATCGTTTTGTGTCCTCTAAAGCAGAATGATGTTGACCTAAAGGTCAAATGATGTTGCGAGTAAACTCGCAAACGATGTTGTGTCCTGCGGACACAAACACAAAAAGAAAAAGCCACACGATGTGTGACTTTTCTTTTTGGGAAGTTCGAACTTAATGACACGAATGAAATGTGCCTGAAAACCAAGAATTTTTTATTTAATTGACTTCAAAGTGCAAATAATAATCACCTATCGACACAAATAACATTCTGCCCAGTTTTGAACTAATATTAGC
>JAZSAJ010000015.1:0-26654 GCA_045601805.1 Acutalibacteraceae bacterium | reverse complement strand
ACCAACGGGGCGTTTTTATTAAAGTATTACCTGTGTTAGCGCAACACAAAGGGGAAGTGTTATTATTGAAAATAAAGTTGTAACCGAAACCAGTTTTACCGAAAGGTCAACATCGCGGTTAAACTTAACCGAAAACATTGTTGTGGTTGCGGCAACAGGGCAAGCAACAGCAACAATAAGCGGAACTGCAACTGCGCTGTCCATTTTAATTAACCAAAGTAAAAACATACAAACAGCAGGGCAAGCAATTAGCCGTAAAAAAAGCGGAAAATATATTCTTTTGTCGGCAACTGCTTTTACCAAATTAATTTTTGAAAGGTAATAACCAATAACCAACATTGGTACAGGGGTGTTAAGGTTTGCTATATGCTGAACTGTTGTGGTTAATGCCGTAGGCACATACTGGTGAATGTTAAGCAGAAAAATTAAAAGACCAATGGAAACTCCAATAGTGCCGGGGTTTAAAAGAAGTTTTTTAATGGTTAGTTTTCCGCCCATTATAATAAGACCAACAGTCCAAACCATAATGTTGAATATTACAACATAAGCCGAACCGTAAAAAGCACCGTCAGAATTAAAAAGGGCAAGTTGCAAAGGTATAGCCATAAAACCTGCATTAGCAAAAATTACAGAAAACCTTGATACTTTTTCTTCGTTTTCATTTTTTTGCTTAATTAAAAGTGAAAGTAAAATTGCAAAAATATGAAAAACAATTGAAATTAAAAATGCATAGCCCAAATTGGATAGTTTTTCCTTTTCAAACGGGCGTATAAAAGAACTTATAATAGCCGCCGGGGTTGAAAAATAAAGGGCAATTGACGAAAGGGTTTCTGCAGCTTTTTCACTTATAATACCTTTTTTACCGCAAATAAAACCAAGCAAAATTAGCAAAAACAAAATAAAAACTTGGTTAGCAACGGTTAAAAAATGGTGGTAAAATTCATTAAAAATCATAAGTACATTCCTTTATTGGTGAGTAGTGGTAGGTTATAACTTTTAAATTGGTTTCTTTTATTAAACTTGCTAACGGCTCAACTATTATGTTTTCGGTGTTAAAGTGACCTGCATCGGCAAGAAAAACACCTTTTTCTTGGGCCAATAAAAACAAATGGTGTTTGCATTCTGCCGTAACAAAAGCGTCGGCACCGGCATTTATTGCAAGGGGTAAAAACTCACCGCCGCTTCCCGAACAAACGGCAACGGTTTTAATTTGGTTTTCGCCGCAGTATTTTATACTGGTGCCAAGTTTTTTGCTAATGTGTTTTGCAAAATCATTTGCACTCATAACCTTTGGCAGTTCGCCCTGTCTTATGGTAAAACCGTCTTCGCAAACAATTTTTTCTACACTGCTAAGTTCTAAAACTTCTGCCAAAACATCGTTCACACCGCCGTCTGCCGTGTCAAGATTTGTGTGCATACTAATAACCGAAATGTCATTTTTTATAAGGGTGTAAACTAAATCATTTTCTAACACCTGTTTTATCGGGTTAAAAATAACGGGGTGGTGGGTAACAATTAAATTGCAATTATTTTCCTTTGCTTTTTCTATTGCACCTTTGGTGCAGTCAAGCGCAACTAAAACACCGCTTATTTCTTGGTTTTCGTTGCCCACAAGCAAACCAACATTATCAAAAGTTAGGGCAAGGTTTAAAGGAAAACGCTTACACAAAAAATTTAAAAGTTCTTTAACTGTCATACATTTCTCCTAAAATCAAGGCGTTTAAAGTAATTTGACTTTAAACGCCTTTTTCTTATTTCTTAAAGGAATCTTTAAGGGCAACGGTACGGTTAATAACAATGTTATCAGCAGTACTGTCTTTATCAATGCAGAAATAACCTTGGCGCATAAACTGGAATGTTTCGCCAACCTTTGCTGCCTTAATGTCAGGCCCAATTTTGCAGTTTTTCATAACGCAAAGCGAATCAGGGTTAATGTTATCGGCAAAACTTGCAACACCCTCTTCATCAGACGGGTTGGGCACATTAAATAAACGGTCATAAAGTTTAACGGTGGCGGTTACTGCTTCTTCTTGGCTAATCCAGTGCAAAGTGCCTTTAACCTTTCTGCCGTCGGCCGTTTCACCGCCAAACGATTCAGGGTCGTAGGTGCAGTGAACAACAGTTATATTGCCGTTTTCGTCGGTTTCGTGCGAAGCGTAACGAATATAATATGCACCCTTTAAACGAACCTCTTTTTCGGGGCAAAGACGGAAGTATTTGCCAATTGGGTTTAACATAAAGTCTTCTTGCTCAATATAAAGATTTTTAGAAAACAAAACCTTATATTTACCGTCTTCGGGTTTGTTGGGGTTAACATCAACCCAAATTTCTTCGGTTTTACCCTCTGGGTAATTATCAATAACAATTTTTAAGGGGTCTAAAACAACCATAGCCCTGCGCGCATTAAGGTTTAAGTTATCTCTAACGCAAGATTCCAAAAGGGCATAGTCAATAACGCTGTAGGCCTTTGAAACACCGATTTTTTCAACAAAATCACGGATTGCTTCAGCGGGGTAACCGCGGCGGCGCATACCGCAAATGGTAGCCATTCTTGGGTCGTCCCAACCCGAAACAATACCGTCGTTTACAAGTTTTAAACATTTGCGTTTGCTGGTTAAGGTATAGTTTACATTCATTCTTGCAAACTCAATTTGCCTTGGCGGTGTAGGAATGTCTAACGCCTGTAAAAACCAGTTATAAAGCGGACGGTGGTTTTCAAATTCAAGTGAACAAAGCGAATGTGTAACACCCTCTTTGGCGTCAGATAGCGGATGCGCAAAATCGTACATTGGGTAAACGCACCATTTATCGCCTGTGCGGTGGTGGTGCGCTTTCATAACGCGGTAAATAATTGGGTCGCGCATATTAAGGTTGGGCGAAGCCATGTCAATTTTAGCCCTTAAAACCAAACTGCCGTTTTCAAATTCGCCTGCAGTCATACGGGCAAAAAGGTCTTTGGTTTCACTAATTGGGCGGTTTCTAAACGGGCTTTCTTTGCCGGGTTCTGTAAGTGTACCGCGGTACTCCCTTATTTCATCGGGGGTAAGTTCATCAACATAAGCCAAACCCTTATCAATTAACTTTAATGCACATTCGTAAATGTAATCAAAGTAGTCAGACGCAAAATAAACATTGTCCCAATTAAAACCAAGCCAGTTAATGTCTTCTTTAATTGCGTCAACATATTCAACATCTTCTTTGGTGGGGTTGGTGTCATCAAGACGCAAATTGCATTTACCGCCGTATTTTTCAGCCGTTTGAAAGTCAATGCAAATGGCTTTTGCGTGGCCAATGTGCAAATACCCGTTCGGCTCGGGCGGAAAACGGGTTTGAACGCGTGTATAAACGCCCTCTTTTAAATCTTCATCAATAAAATCGTAAATAAAGTTAGAAGGAACGGAAACCTCCGTGGTAACTTTTTCTTCGTTTGCCATATAATTCATTCCTTTATAGCCAAAGCATTTAAACCCGAATCAGATTTTGGGATAAAGATTTTACGCTGTGGCTTTGTTAAAATACTCGTTAATACACAAAGTATTAACTGCGTTTTGTGCCTCGCCACACCATAAAATCTTTTAATCACAAAATTCTCCGACCTAAAAGGCGCGGATTTATGAGTGGATTTTGGTGATGCGAAGCAAATAAGGCTGCCGCCTATGAGCGACAAAGAGCCAAAAGACGCCTTAAACCCGCCCTTTTAGGCTGGTTCGGGTTTAAATGCTTTGGCTAAATTGCATATAGCGTTATCTATTCGCTTAATACATTCTTCTTTTGTAAGCACCTGCATAATACTGCAAAGGTCGGGGGTGTTTCTTCTGCCGGTAACGGCAATTCTAAGCACAGTGCTTAAATCCCCGGCGTGACCCTTATAATTTTCGGGGTTTGCTTTGTAAACTTTGGTTTCTTCGGCAAAACCAAGGGGTGCGCAAAGCAGTTTAATTTTATTAAACCACTCCTGCTTTTCATCGTTTTCATCGTAAACTTTTTTGTATTCTTCCAAAAACTTTACGGCATCTTGCTTTTCAATGTTTTCGGGAAGTTCGTAGCAAGGAACAAAAAGTTCATTAAAGAAATACGAGAAGTAATCTTTGGCTTCTTTAAACCTAGCAATATCTTTACGCGGTTTTGCACAGTCGCGGTCAATGGCAAGCATTGATTTTGAAAATGCTTCGTTTTTGGTTAAAAGCGAATAAAATTCGCTGTCAAATTCTTTTGTCCACTTGCAAAGCTTTTCGTAAAATACGGCGCTTGAAAGTTTGCTAATATAATTTTTGCTAACATCAAGCAACTTGTTTTCGTCAAACAATGCGCCCGAAACACTCATTTTCTTTAAGTTAAACTTAAATTCGCTGTAGTGTTTGTCGGGGTTAGCCCTGCGCCAATCTTCAAAGTCAGATGCGGCAATGGTCATAAGGTATTCAATAACACTTTCTGGCTCATAACCTTCTTCAATAAAGAAACGCACTGCAGCTTCGGGGTCTTTTCGTTTAGAAATTTTGCGTTTTGCACCGTTGTCAAGCTTCATAATGGGCGAAACATGGGCAAATTTAGGCACCTTAAAGCCCAAAATTTTGAAAAGCTGAATATGTTTGGGAACAGAAGAAATCCATTCGTCTCCGCGCATTACAACGGTTGTGTGCATAAGGTGGTCGTCAACAGCGTGGGCAAAATGGTAGGTTGGAATGCCGTCAGATTTTAAAATAACAAAATCTTCATCGTTTTCGGGCATTTCAATTTTACCCTTAATTAAATCTTCAAAAACAATTCGGTTTTCTTCGTTTCCGGGTGAACGCAAACGCACAACAAAGGGTAAACCGCTATCAACTTTTTCTTTTGCCTCTTCATAGGTAATATCCCTGTGTTTTGCCCATTTGCCGTGGTAACCTGTGCGTACCTTTTGCTGTTCTTGTTCTTCTCTTACCTTAGCAAGTTCTTCTTCGGTGCAAAAACAGGGGTAGGCAAGGCCCTCGCAAATTAACTTTTTGGCATAAGTTTGGTAAATTTCGGCGCGTTCTGACTGCTTGTACGGGCCGTAATCGCCCTTTTGCATATCGGCTGAAATAAAACCTTCATCAATGGTAATGCCAAAGGTAGCAAGACCTTCAATAATATCTTTAATACCGCCTGCGATTTCGCGCTTTTTGTCGGTGTCTTCAATTCTTGTAAAGAAAACACCGCCGCTTGAAGTTGCAGTAATGCGGTTTACAAGCGAAGTGAAAAGGGTACCCAAGTGTAAATAACCTGTGGGGCTGGGCGCAACACGAACAACCCTTGCGCCTTCGGGCAAATTACGCTCTTTATAAAGTTCTTCGTAATATTCGGTTGATTTTTTAATGTTTGGCAGTAAAAGTTCCGCCAATTTTTCGTTGTCTGTCATACTAACACTCCAAAGGTGATAAAACTATTTTTTAAGTAGGATATTAAGTTCGTCCAAAAAGCTGGTTACATCTTTAAAACGGCGGTAAACCGAAGCAAAGCGAACATAAGCAACTTCATCAAGCGATTTTAATTTTTCCATTGTAAGTTCGCCAATTTTTTCGCTTGTAACTTCGCGGTCAAGCGAATTTTGAATGGTGGCTTCAATATCATCAATAAGCAGGTCAAGTTCGTTAATTGAAACAGGCCTTTTTTCACAAGCGCGCAAAAGACCGTTCATAAGTTTTTCGCGGTTAAACGGTTCACGCGATTTGTCTTTTTTAATAACAATAATCGGCAAACTTTCAATAAGTTCATAGGTTGTAAAACGTTTGCCGCATTTTAAACATTCGCGGCGGCGCCTAATTCTTTCGCCCTCGTCGGTAGGACGCGAATCAACAACCTTGCTTTCTTCGTAAGCACAAAACGGACACTTCATAATAACCCACCTTAAATTCAATATTATTAGGTAAGTATACCATATATTGTGTATAATTACAAGAAAAAAATTAGTTGTTGCAAATAGTAAGTTTACTTGTTAAAATATAATTAAATATATGGCTTGAAAGGAAGTTTATTATGGCATTTAACCAAACCGATAAACCGGTAACTGGCGAACTTGTTGCAGTAATGCATACCACAATGGGTGATATTTCTATTCGCCTTTTTCCGCAATACGCAAAAAAGGCGGTTGAAAACTTTGCAACCCACGCCAAAAACGGTTACTATAACGGCATAATTTTTCACCGTGTAATTAAGGGCTTTATGATACAGGGCGGCGACCCAACCGCAACAGGTTGCGGCGGCGAAAGTATTTGGGGCAAAAGTTTTGAAGATGAGTTTTTTAAAGAACTTCACAACATAAAAGGTGCTCTTTGCATGGCAAACGCAGGCCCTAACACAAACGGAAGCCAGTTCTTTATTGTTGAAGCCGATACGGTTGATAGTTCTTTAGTTGAACAAATGAAAGAACTTCCGCATATGTTCCCAAAAGAAACAGTTGCGCAGTACGAAGAACTTGGCGGCGCACCTTGGCTTGATTACCGCCACACAGTTTTCGGTCAGGTTTTTGACGGATTTAATGTTGTGCAAGAAATTGCAAATGCAAAGGTAAATGCAAACGATAAACCTATTCAAGATATTGCCATACTTTCAATTGATATAAACGAAGTGAAATAGGAGAAAAGATATGAAAGGTATTATTCTTGCGGGGGGAAGCGGCACACGCCTTTACCCCTTAACAATGGTAACCTCTAAGCAACTTTTACCCGTTTACGATAAACCAATGATTTACTATCCGCTTTCAACCTTAATGCTTGCGGGTATACGCGATATTCTTATTATTTCTACCCCCACCGATTTGCCGAATTTTGAGCGTCTTTTGGGGGATGGAAGCGATTACGGAATTAACCTTTCTTACGCCGTTCAGCCCTCGCCCGACGGTTTGGCACAAGCGTTTTTAATTGGCGAAGAATTTATAGCAGGCGACAGTTGTGCAATGGTTTTGGGCGATAACATTTTTTACGGCGGCGGTTTTGGCAAAATTCTTAAAGCGGCTGCCGAAAAGCAAAACGGCGCAACCGTTTTTGGCTATTATGTTGAAGACCCCGAACGTTTTGGTATTGTTGAGTTTGACCAATACGGCAAGGTTATTTCTATTGAAGAAAAGCCCAAAAACCCAAAATCAAACTACTGTGTAACCGGTCTTTACTTTTACGATAACCGCGTTGTTGAGTTTGCAAAACGCGTTAAACCATCACCACGCGGTGAACTTGAAATTACCGATTTAAACAAACTTTATTTAGAAGACGGTTCACTTGATGTTGTTACTCTTGGCAGGGGCTACGCTTGGCTTGATACCGGCACAATGGATGCTTTGGCAGAAGCCGGAGAATTTGTTAGGGTTATTGAAAACCGCCAGGGCGTTAAAATTTCTGCGCCAGAAGAAATTGCATATATTAACGGTTGGATAAGCAAAGAAAAATTGCTTGATTCTGCCGAAAAATACGGAAAATCACCCTACGGCCACCACTTAAAACAGGTTGCCGAAGGCAAAGTGTTCTTGTAATTATGTGTAAAATCAGTGTTATAATACCTGTTTACAACACCGAAAAATATCTTGGCAAATGCATAAACAGTGTGCTTTGCCAAGATTTTTCCGATTTTGAAGTAATAATTGTTAATGACGGCTCGGGTGAAGAATGTAAAAATAAATGCAATCTTTTTTTGGAAAAAGATAAGCGAATAAAGGTTTATCATAAAGAAAACGGCGGGCTGTCGTCCGCCCGTAATTTTGGTCTTTCAAGGGCAATAGGAGAATACATTTTCTTCCTTGATTCCGATGACTTTTTATTGCAGGGCGCGTTTTCGTTTTTGTATGAAAATGCCATAAAAACCGGCGCCGATATTACTGCTACGGGCTACCGCTTGGTTTACGGCAAAAGCGAAAAGCAGGTTTGTTATGAAACCTGCGTGTTAAACGGCGAAAACCTACATAAATATTTACCTGAATTAAAAGAAAAAAACTTAATTGATACCTGTTGTGGTAAACTTTACAAGCGTTCATTTTTACAAAAAACAGGGATAATGTTTACCCAAAACGAAATTTACGAAGACACCGAATTTAACCTAAAATTGTTGGGCTTTAACCCAGTTTATGCGTGTTACAGTGAGTGTTTTTACTGCTATGTTCAGCACAAGGGAAGTATAACTAAAAGGTTTAACGAAAATAAACTTAAAACCCTTGAAAAAAGGTATTTTTTGCTTTGCGAAGTGTCACCTGAAAATAAAGGGTATTGGAATTTTTTATATATTCAGTGGTGCTTTTCCGCCTTTTGCGATTTGTTTTTGCAAAAGGGCAAAAAGAGAGAATATGTTAAAGGTATTATAAACCAAAAACTTTTTGGCGAAGCAGTAAAAAACGCTAATGCAAGCGGATTTTATAAGAAAATTATAAAAGCGGTTGCAAAAAGCAAAAACATAACGGTAATAATTGCGTTTTGCTATTTGGTTCACTTGTTAAAACACAAGGTAACAATGCTTTTTATAAAAATGAAGTAAGGAGAAAGTTATGGTTTCGGTTTGCATCGCCCTTTATAACGGCGAAAAGTTTATAGAAAAACAACTTTTAAGCATTAAAAACCAAACGAAGAAAGTCCAAGAAGTTATAATTTGTGATGATGGTTCAACCGATAATTCCGTAGCCATTTGCCAAAAGTTTATTAAAGAAAATAACTTAAGCGGTTGGCAAATTATAAAAAACGAAAAAAACCTTGGCTACTGCTTAAACTTTTTTGGCGCAATAGAAAAGGCAAAGGGCGATATAATTTTCCTTTGCGACCAAGATGACGAATGGTACGAAAATAAGGTGGCGGAAATGTGCAAAACGCTTGAAGCCAACCCCGAAATTAAGGTACTTTCTTCGCGTTACGATATTATTAATGAAAACTCCGAAATAATTGAAAACAGCGGTATTACATACCTTGGCGAAAGGTTTGACGGTACGCTTGATTTTATAAGTGTAAATTCGCTTATTGGCTGTTCTTACATTCGCGGTTTTGCCACTTGTTTTAGGGCAGAAGTTAAAAATTATTTAAAACCAATTGATGTAAAAAACCTTTTGGCGCACGACTGGTTTATAAATATTGTAGGTGCAATTATTGGGAAAAGCGCGGTGCTTAACACAAAACTTTGTAAATACCGCTACCACCAAAACAATGTATCGCTTTCCGATATGACGCGTACCACCTTTTTGGGTGACAGGCAAAAAAGGGTAGACGGCTTAATGGAATCAATTACTGCCCACAGTTATTTGCTTTCGCTTGAACTGCTTAAAAAAGACAGAAAAAGCATTGAAAGTTTTATTAAATTTGAAAAAAGGCGTTTAAAATTTTTGCAAACTAAAAATTTGTTTATTTGGCTTTCGCTTTTGTTCGGCGTTAAAAACTACAGCAGATATTATAAATCATTTAAAGGCGCATTCCGCGTATTTTTTGGTGATTTTTGCTACGCTTATAATATTAACTTTACAAAGTAAAGAATATAACACTTGCATTTATAAAACATTATTGTATAATATACAATGTTAAACTTTTAAAGAAGGAGTTGGTTGTGTGGACCCGCTACCGCGAAGTATTTTCACTGCGGTTTTTGTTAGGCCTTTAAAAAACTATCAAAATGATTTGAACATTTTAGGTAAAGTTTTTGCACGAAACAGAAACTAATAAAAACAAAATTTTCATTTCATAATTATTTTTTTGGAGGACTTATGTTAAAACATATTATATTACAGCTTGTGCTGATTTTACTTAATGCTTTTTTTGCCGCAACCGAAATTGCGGTAATTTCGCTTAACGAAAAAAAGGTAAAAGCGCAGGCCGAAGACGGTGACAAAAAAGCCGCGAAAATGCTTAAAATGATAGAGGAGCCAACACGGTTTCTTTCTACAATTCAAATTGGTATAACCCTTGCAGGTTTCTTGGGTTCGGCTTTTGCGGCCGATAATTTTGCCGAAAAATTATCTAAGGTTATTATTAAAACCTTTAATATTTCTGCCGGCAAACAAGGTGCTATAAATACTGTTTCGGTTATTGCCATAACACTTATACTTTCGTTTTTTACTCTTGTTTTGGGAGAACTTGTTCCAAAACGTGTTGCAATGCGCCACAAAGAAAAATTTGCAGGTGTTGTTTGCGGTGTAATTTCGTTTTTTGCGGTGGTTTTGCGCCCAATAATTTGGCTTTTAACCGCTTCAACAAACTGTGTTCTTCGTTTGTTTGGTATTGACCCAAACGAAAAAGAAGAAACTGTTTCGGAAGAAGATATTGTTATAATGCTTGATGCCGGTGCCGACGAAGGAAGTCTTAAACAAGACGATATTGAATACATTAAAAATGTGTTTAAACTTGAGCGCCTTTCAGCCGAAGATGTTATGACACCAAGCAAAGCGGTTATTACCATTAGTAACGATGCAACCGATAAAGAAATTTTAGAAATAATTGAAAACGAGGGCTATTCCCGTATTCCTGTGGTTGACGCCGAAACCGATAATATTATTGGTATTTTGCATACAAGGGATTATTTGCTTAAACGCAGTGAAAAGGGCTTTACGCTTGAATCGGTACTTCATCCGCCCGTGTTTGTGCCCGAAACGGTTCATTTAGATATTTTGTTTAAAGATATGCAAACCGACCATAACCACATTGTTGTTGTGGTAAGTGAGTTTGGTGAAACTTCCGGTATTGTTACAATGGAAGATATATTAGAAGAAATTGTGGGCGAAATTTGGGACGAACGCGACGAAGCCGTTGAAGATTTTGTTCAACTTTCGGAAAATCTTTATCAGGTGGTTTCCACCGTTTCGGTTGAAGATTTCTTTGAATTCTTTTCGCTTGACACACCCGAAGAAACCGAAGCAACTACACTTAACGGTTGGCTTTCGGAATTAAGCGGTGCAATACCCGAAGAGGGCGAAGTTTTTGAATATATGAACTTATCGCTAACGGTTGCCAGTGCCGATGATTTAATGACAAAAGAAATTACGGTAAAGGTAAACGAAATAGAAACCGAAGAAACAGAAGAATAAAAAACTGCGGTAACGCAATGCGTTACCGCAGTTTTTATTTATGTTTTCTTTTTTGGAACTGAAATTAAAATACCTATTACCATAAGGCCGCACCAAATAAGAATAAGGTTTCCCCAACCAATTGTTTTGGTTGCATTTGCAAACAAAACGGTTGATACTGCCGCCGCAGTATAACTTGCAAAATCTAAAAATCCCGTTGCGCTTGAAATCATACCCGTATCTTTAAGACTTGGGCAGTAAACACTCCAAAGCATTGTTGTGGCACTGTTTGCTGCCATAACCGCAATAACAAATACAATTATATTTAATATTGGTGACTTTACTATAAACAATAGCAAGAAAAATACCGCTGAAATTATAAATGAACCAAACAAAACAGCATCTATATTTCGTTTGCATTTTTCGTAAACCATTAATGCAATTACCGCCGAAAACGATATTATAAAGGTGGCCACTGCAAATATACTTGCCGACTGTTCGGGGGTAAAACCAAGATATTGTGAAAAATATGTAGGCATCCAAAAAACCACAGTAGTTCTTACAATGCCTGTTGTTAGTGATACAATTGTGAATTTAACAATTCTTCGTTTAAAAAGAACAGAAACACTGCCTTCGTTTGCTTTTTTACGATTATATAAATTGTACTGTATTATTTTCTTTTTCTCAAACAGCGTAAAACTAATAAAACAAGTTACCGCCATTATAATTAAAATAATTCCGCTTGTGTTAAATACGCCCTGCCATATAAGCAAACCTGCCAAAAGACCTGCAACAGGGGAACCCAAGAAAGAAGCAAAGGTGTAACCAATACTTGTGCGTTCGGCGTGAATTGGTTCGGTGTTTTCGGCAACAACTTTTGTCATTGGGGCGTAAATCATAGAAAGCAAAAATCCCGTAAATCCGTATATAATAATTGCTGCCCACGGAAGTGTTACAAAAGGAACAAAAAGAATACTGGCAGTACCTGCCAAAACAAGACCAATGCTTATCATATATTTGGCTTTAATTCTGTCACCTATAATTCCGTTAATAAGTTGACCTATTGCATAGGAAATAAAATAAACAGACGAAAGATTGCCTATTTGTTTTTCTGAAAACACGCCGTTTTCAATTAACGACGGAGTAACTGCACTTAAAACATTTCGCGCAATATAAACCGCCAAATAAGATAAACAACACATACCGCCAAGCAAAAAGGCATTCTTTGTGGCCGTTCTCATTCCTTTAAACATAAATACCACTCCCTATAAACCACCATATTATACCCTTAAGGATAGTTTATGTCAACAAAAAAGTGTTGTGCAAAAAAGCACAACACTTTTTTAGTTTTATTCGGTTCTTAAAGCAACAACCGGGTCTTTTTTTGCGGCACTGCGCGAGGGGATAATGCCCGAAATTAAGGTTAGCAGCATACTTATTGCTATTAAGATTAAGGCAACCGAAATTGGCAAATATGCCTTTAGGTTCATAATGCCTGTAACACTTTGTATTATTGCGTTTATTGGTATTAACAATAAATATGTCGTAAGGATACCAATAAGTCCCGAAGAAAAACCAATTATAACCGTTTCGGCGTTAAACATACTTGAAACATTGGCTTTTGAAGCGCCTATTGCCCTTAAAATACCAATTTCTTTTGTTCTTTCTTGAACGGAAATAAGGGTAATAACGCCTATCATTATGGAAGAAACAATTAAACTTATGGCAACAAACGCTATAAGAATATAGGTTATGGCGTCAATTATAATTGTTACCGAAGACATCATAAGCCCAACATAGTCGGTATATTCAATTTGTTTAAGTTCTTCAACGCTTTCGTTATATTCTTTTATGCAGTCTTCAATAATTTCCTTGTTTTCAAAACTTGAAGCGTAAAGGTTAATTGAAGCAGGTGAATTTAAGTCAATGCAACCAAGTTTTAAAAGATTTGTATCAAGGTCAGATTCCGAAAAATCTAAAACTTCATCGTAATAGGTTGCAAACTGCTTATCGGTGTAACCGTTCATAGCTTTGGTTAAAAGCATTGCAAGGTTTTGTTTTGGCATACCGGACAGTTGTTTCTGTACAGCAGCCGCCGTTTGCGCTTTAACACTTGCTTCAATAAGTTTGGCATAAACTTCGTTTAATTCCTCGTCGTTCATTGCCTTAATATAATTGCTTACATCGGTATTGTTCATACCTGTTTGGCTGCTTAATGCCTGCATAACGGTTTTTTCGGTTTGTTCTCGGGTTGTGCTTTTTAAAGCCGAATTTACCGCCGCTTCAATTTGTTCGGGTTTTGGTATGCTCATTATTTTAATGTAAGCATTGGCTTTGCCGTTAGTGTCAAGTTTTTCAATATATTTTTTAAATTCTTCCTTTTTTTCGGTATCGGTTAGGTTTCCTGTGTTTTCTTTAAAAGGAAGTCCGTTAAAAACATCAATTTCGGGGTTTGTGAGCTGTGAGTTTATACATTCGGCACCCAAAGATTCATTTATAATGTGTTCGGTAAGTTGTTTTGTGTAACCAATTGAACCGGTTAACATTGCCGAAGTTGCGTTTTCGCTTTTTCTTAAAATGCCAGTAACTTTAAGCGAAATGGCGTTATCATAAAGATATTTAAGACCTGCCTCTGTTTGTCTTAAATCGGTGTAAAGACCTGTTGCTTCGTTTTTTGTGTAGCAACTGCTGTTTAAAATTACCTTAAAATCGGTGTTGCAAATCTCTTCGTAACTCCAGGTCTTTGTTTCTGTGGGTAAGGTAGTACCGTTTTTAACGGCATCAAAAACACTGTCAATTTCCGATTTTGATTTAAGGCCCAAAGCATAAAGGGTAAGGTCGTCAAGTTCGTTGTTTTCGTTTACTACCAAAACTATTTCGTTGTAGTTTTTTGGCCATTCGCCGTAAATAACATCGTACTGTTCTTTTAAAACTGGGTTTATTGGGCTTCCGCCTTTGCCGCTTAACATTTCGTTCCAAAGGTTCATAGAGCCCATTGGCGACATACTTGTTTGACCTGAACCCATAAGCGAACTAAAAGGCATGGCATTGCCGTTTTCACCGCCCATACTCATACCAAAGTTTTCGGCAATTGCGTTTGATAACAGTTCCCTTGTGTCACATTTTATAATTTCACCATCAACATTTTTGGTGTAAACCAACAAATCAAGATTATAAGTATAGGAAATACCGCTTAAAGCATCGTTTAATTTACTGTCAGAATCAATTTGACTGCCCAAATAAGTTTTAAAAGATTTTAAATCGTTTTCATTAGATTCAATGTTATTAAGCGCGTTAATCATTTCAAACATTACTGCTTGTGAATAAACGGCGTCTTTGCCGTGTTCTGCTGTAGTGTTTGCCTGGCCCATAAAAGTTTCCATTAATGTTGTAATGTCAACACTTGTGGCTTGAAGCGTTAACGGGTACGAAGTAAGAGTGTCTTCCTGTACGGCGTTTATAAAGGCGCTTGTGCCTTGTGAAACAGCAAATATTAAGGCAATACCAATAATACCAATACTGCCTGCAAAAGAAGTAAGCAATGTTCTTGCTTTTTTTGTAAAAAGATTTTTAAGCGAAAGAGAAAAAGCGGTAAAGAAAGACATTGACGGTTTTTTTACATTTTTTACCTTTTTTTCTGTTTGCACAGTTTCGGCTGTTTCTTCGGTTGGCATTGAATCGCTAATAATGTTGCCGTCTAACATTTTAATTATTCTGGTTGAATATTTTTCAGCAAGTTCGGGGTTGTGGGTAACCATAATAACCAAGCGTTCTTTTGCAACTTCCTTTAAAATATCCATTACAGAAACGCTGGTTTCGGTATCAAGCGCGCCTGTTGGCTCGTCGGCCAAAATAATATCGGGGTTGTTTACAAGGGCGCGGGCAATGGCAACTCGCTGCATTTGTCCGCCCGACATTTCACTGGGCTTTTTCTTTAATTGGTCACCAAGGCCAACACTTTTTAAGGCGTTTACGGCGCGTTCACGGCGCTCTTTTTTGCCAACACCCGAAAGTGTAAGGGCAAGTTCAACATTTTGAAGAACGGTTTGGTGGGGAATAAGGTTATAACTTTGAAAAACAAAACCAATGGAATGGTTGCGGTAAGCATCCCAATCCCTATCGCCAAAATTCTTTGTTGAAACGCCGTCTATAACAAGGTCGCCCGAAGTATATTGGTCAAGACCGCCAATGATGTTAAGCATTGTGGTTTTGCCGCAGCCCGAGGGACCGAGTATTGATACAAATTCACTTTTCCTGAATTCAAGAGATATACCTTTTAGCGCATGAACAGTGTTTTCGCCTGCAGGGTAATCTTTCTTGATTTCGCAAAGTTTTAGCATAACAGCACTCCTTAATTAGTATTTTTGGTATATTATACCACCAATTTATGAACAAATATATGAAAAAATAAAAAAAATGTTGTAAAAATGATTTTTGTATGATATAATACGCATAACGAATGTTTAGGAGGAAGATTATGAAAAAAATATTTGCTCTTTTACTTGCACTTGTGTTGGTTGTTGCTTGCGTTGCTTGCGGCACACCCAAAGAGATTGTTAAGGATAAAAAATTCAGTACAGCAAGTTATGCTAACTATGTATCTGTTAAAGCATCGGTTGAGAATATGAGAACCGAATTCCCTGAAGAATTGGATGAAAAAGACCAAAAAACGAAGTATCACATTACTCCTAAAGCAACTATCGTTGTTGATGTTGCTCCTACAGGTACATATAAAACCGAATTTAAAGATTGTGTTATTTCCGTTAATATTGATGCAGGACAATTAGGTGAAGCCTTTGCTGAAATTGTTCTTGATGAAAATGGAAAAGGCCAGAAAAAGGTTGATATGCAAGGCGGTGGTTGGCTTACTACTAAAAAGACATACATTCCAACACCTAACCCAATTATAACTGTATCAACTGCTGAAGGCAGGGTTAAAACTCATATTCCCTATAATCCGGAAGAAGATAAATAATAATTAAATCGCGGCAGAATTTGCCGCGATTTTTTAATATTCAAGTTTTACTTCGCCGTCAAAAAGCGTAAGAACTTCGCCGTTTTCGGTTTTAACCAATAAATTAAGCCGTTCGTCAAGGCCGGTTACGGTTGCATGGATTTTTTTATTTTGCTTAATAAAAGAAACGGTTTTGTTAAGCAAAAAATTTTTTTGCTTGTATTCATTTATATGTTCGTATAAACGGTCGTTGTAAACAATATTATAAAGTTGATTTGTAATTTCCGAAATTATATTTGCCATAATTTCTTTGCTTGGCTTGGCTGTTTCAAAAACACTGCCCGCAATATTTTCAATTTCCTTTGGGAAGCCACCTTTTTTGGAATAAAGGTTTATGCCAATTCCAATAATAACATAGTCGGGGGTGTTACTGCCTTTAAATGCCGATTCACAAAGAATACCGCAAACTTTTTTTGAGTTTATAAAAACATCATTAACCCATTTTATTTCGGTTTTTTTGTTTGCAAATTTTTCAATTGTTTGGGCGGTATAAACTGCGGCTGCGGTGGTTAATAGGCCAATATCTTTGGCATTAATTTCGGGGTGCAGTAATATACTCATATATATACCGGTACCGTTTGGCGAAAAAAATGTTCTGCCTTTTCTTCCTTTACCGGCTGTTTGTTCAAAGGAAATAATTAAACGGTCGCGCTTTTCGGTTTCGGCAAAGAATTTAGCATCGTCGTTGGTTGATTTTGTTGTTTCTTTAATTGTTATTGCCAAATTGCCGTTTAGCGAAAGCAAAGATTCAAGTTCCATAAAATCTACTCCTTTATACCTTTTAACATTATAAAAGTGATTCATTTTGTTGTCAATATTAAGAAAATTTCAATAAAAATAAAAATAATGCTTTACTTTTTGTTTTTTCGGTGATATAATCTATATGTAAAATTTTATTTAGGAGGATAATTATGAAAAAAGTATTATCTCTTATCTTGGCGTTTGTATTATTATTTGCTTTCTCTGCTTCGGCTTTCGCTTTAAAGAGCTCCGGCGGAACAGAGTATAGCGAGGTTATTATTAACCAAACCAATACCGGTTCTAACTCTCAGGTTGCTCAAAAGGTTCCCGTTGTTAGCGGCGACAGCATTACTCTTGAACCCGGTAAAAGCGAAACACTTGAATTTGAAGGTTGGAAATTCTATAAAGATGCCAACAAAACACCTGCTGTTGCAGGCACCGACTACGAAGTTGTTGAAATTAAGTTAGAAAACGGCGCTGCTGCTGTTCAAGGCGTTGACTACACTATTGAAGCAGGCGGCATTGTTGCTTTAGGCGGTAAGTATTTAACAGTTGTTGTTAAACCCCTTTCCGATAAACTTGTTGTTTCTTCAGCATTTGAAGGCGTTAATATTCAAATTAATGAACCCGGCGTAACACCTCCTCCCACTTCTGACCCAACATCAGATGCTTCTGTTTTGGTAGTTGCAGTTTTGGCTGCTGTTATTCTTGCAGCAGGTGCTATGGTGGTTGTTTCCAAACGCGCTTAATTTAATTAAACAAAACGCTAAAACGGTCTGTTTTTACAGGCCGTTTTCTTTTTTTGAATAGAACATATAATGAGTTGCAATTTAAGGTAAAATATGCTAATATTAAATATATAAACATATAGAAAGGAAAAAATTATGTATCGTCTAAAAGCACAAGGTTGGATAAAGCATTTTGATTTTCTTTTAATAGATGTGTTAAGTCTTAATATTGCATATGTTTTAGCTTTTATGGGCCGTTTCGGTATTGGCAACCCTTATAAAAACGATATGTATATAGATATTCTGCTTGTCTTTTGTTTGGCAGATGTTTTGATTACTGTTTGTTATAACTCCTTAACAGCCGTATTAAGACGCGATATTTATGTTGAAATAACCCAAACCGTAAAACATTCAATACTTGTGGTTTTAATTGTTGCATTTTATTTGTTTTCTGCAAAAAAGAGTGCCGATTATTCGCGTATATTTGTATATTTAATTGCGGCTTTCTATGTTGTTTTAGCGTTTATTACGCGTTTTATTTGGAAAAAGGTATTGCTTTCGCGCCGTGCGGCAAAGCGTTTACCGTCAATGTATGTTATTACAAATAACGACAGGGCAGAAGATGTTGTTGCAACGCTTTGTGCAAAACAAAAAATGCAACATCACATTTCGGGTGTTTGCATTTTTGACAGAAACAGAGTAGGCGAAACAATTGAGGGCGTGAAGGTTACCTCTACTGCGGAAGATGTTGTTTCGTATTTGTGTAGGCAATGGGTAGACGAAGTGTTCATTTCTCTTCCTGCCGATGAAACGGTTGATAATCTTGTTGAAAAAGTAATTCAAATGGGCATTGTTGTTCATCTTGAGTTTCAGTACGGTGCCGAAAAAGAACTTAACAAACAAACCATTGAAAAGGTTGCAGGTAAAAATGTTTTAACCATTGGCATAAATTTTGCGTCTGCCAACCAAGCGTTTTTAAAGCGGTTAATGGATATTGTTGCCGGTATTTTTGGCTGTTTGGCAACATTGTTGCTTACCGTAATTATTGGTCCACTTATTTATAAAGAATCTCCCGGCCCTATTTTCTTTTCACAAACCCGAATAGGCAAAAACGGCAAAAAGTTTAAAATGTATAAATTTAGAAGTATGTACCTTGATGCAGAAGAAAGAAAAGAGGAACTTAAAGAACAAAATATTGTTAAAGACGGTATGATGTTTAAACTTGAGTACGACCCAAGAATTATTGGTTGTAAAAAACTTGCAGACGGAACAATTAAAAAGGGAATAGGAAACTTCATACGGGATTACAGTTTAGATGAATTTCCGCAGTTTTTAAATGTACTGCTTGGCTCTATGAGTCTTTGTGGGACAAGACCGCCAACAGAAGACGAATGGAACAAATATGAACTTCACCACCGCGCTCGTCTTGCAATAAAGCCCGGTATTACAGGTCTTTGGCAGGTTAGCGGACGCAGTAATATAACTGATTTTGAAGAAGTTGTTAAACTTGATACCAAGTACATTCGCGACTGGAGCATGGGGCTTGATTTAAAAATTATTTTTGAAACGGTTAAATCAGTTATTAAAAAAGACGGTTCTATGTAGGTGAAAAATGAAAGATATTAAAATTATTGTTGCCGCCCATAAACCCTATAAAATGCCAAATGACAGTATTTATTTGCCACTTTTTGTTGGAGCAGAGGGTAAGGCGGATATTGGCTTTGCGGGTGACAATACGGGCGAAAATATATCATTAGAAAACCCCTATTTTTGCGAACTGACGGGGCTTTATTGGGCTTGGAAGAATATGAATAATGATTATATTGGCCTTGCTCATTATAGGCGCCATTTTGCCACTAAAAATATAAAAAATAATAAATTTTTGGGTGTTTTAGACGGCAAAACAGCAAGTGTTCTTTTGGAAAAAGCCGATATAATTGTTCCTAAGAAGCGTAATTATTATATTGAAAGTTTATACAGCCATTACGCCCACACGCTTTATATTGAAACGCTTTGTACCGCCGGGGATATTATAAAAGAAAAATATCCACAGTATTTAAATGAATTTAATAAACTTAAAACAAGAAAAAGCGCACACATGTTTAATATGTTTGTTATGAAAAAAGAACTGTTAAACGAGTATTGCGCATGGCTTTTCAGCATTCTTTTTGAGCTTAAAGAAAAATTAGACCCAAAACAGTACGATAATTTCCACGCAAGGTATTTAGGCAGGGTTTCTGAACTTTTGTTTGATGTTTGGCTTTATACCAAGGGGTATGCCTATAACGAAGTAAAGGTTATAGATATGGAAAATGTAAATTGGGTAAAAAAAGGTTTTAGTTTTTTGTGGGCAAAGTTTAGCGGTAAAAAGTACAAAAAAAGTTTTTAGAGGTAAAAATGAAGGTTTTAGTTGGTTATGTGGTTGATTTTCTTGTTAGCGGAATAGATAAATATTTAATAAATGTAATTAAAATCGCCAAAGAAAATGGCATTTGTTTAGACTTTTTAACAAGCAAACCGAACCAAAAAACAAAAGACTTTCTCAATAGTTACGGCTTTAATGTGTTTACGGTAAGCAGTTTAAAAAACCCACTTAAACAATATAAAGATGTTAAAGAAATTATAAAAAACGGCAATTATGACCGTGCATATTTTAATATTTCTGAACCCCTTAATTTTGCCGGTGTAAAAGCTGCAAAAGATATGAAACTGCCTACCTTTGTTCATTCGCACAGTTCGGGAATGGATATTAAAAACCCGTTAAAAAGGTTTTTGCGCGGCGCAATTAACTTTTTGGCAAGGCCAATACTTAATAAGTGTACCGACAAGTTTTTGGCTTGTTCTTTTACTGCGGCTGCTTGGCTTTTTGGTAGAAGAAAAGCAAAGAAATGTAAAATTATTTTTAATTCGGTTGATAGTAATAAATTTAGACCCAATTTAAAAATGCGAATACAAAAAAGGGAAGAACTTGGCATTAAGGAAGACACGCTTTTGCTTGGCACGGTAGCAAGTTACAGTTACCAAAAAAATAATTTCTTTTTAACCGAAATTTTAAAAGAAACGGTTAAGGAAAATAAAAATGTTATTTTGCTTTTAATTGGCGAAGGCGAAACACGCCAAGCAGTAGAAGCAAAATTTAATGAATTAGGCCTTTCTTCTTACGTTCGTTTTTTAGGTGCAAGAAACGATGTTTCAGAACTTATGCAGGCAATGGATATTTTCTTGCTCCCGTCGCGTTTTGAGGGGCTTCCCATTGTGTCGGTAGAAGCGCAACTTTCGGGTGTAACCTGTTTGTTAAGCAATAAAATAGACCGCCTTTGTGCTATAAGCGATGCTTGTGAGTTTTTAAGCATTAAAGATGCGTCTGCTTGGGCAAAAAAGATTTGTGAATCTGAAAATATGTTAAGCAAGAAATACAACGAAAAATTGCTTAAAAATTTTTCGTACGAACATAATAAAGAGGAAATATTAAGAGTGCTTTTTAGTTAGGTGTTATTTATGCAAAGTGTTAAGGAAAAAATGGCGAAGCCAAATTTTTTCATTATTGAAACTATATTCAAGGTAATATATATATTACATTTGTTGTTATCGGTAAGTGTTTATGTTACCGGCAGAAAAGTTATGCTTTTATCTGCCGGTTGTGTGCTTTTAATTGGCGCATTTATTATTTTTGCGCGTCTTTTTAAAGTAAAATTTTATATAAAGGTTAAAAAAGTACTGTTTTTGGTACTGTTTTTAATAAGTTTTTGTGTGTCATCTTTTTTTGTTTATAAATATGCAATATTTGATAGCATAAAAACGCTTGTGTGGATGGCTTTTTGGTTCTTTATTCTTTTTACCTTTAACACCGAAGCAACCGAAAAACAGGTTAAAAGCGATTTTATTTCCGTTAGCGCAACAATACTTTCGTTTGTAACAATACAAAATTTAGTGTCGCTTATAATGCTTTTTACTGGCTTTTATCAAAAATATGTAAACCCGGAAGGCGTTATGTTCCATGTCGGCATTGCGCATTGGGGCCGCCTTTTCGGAATTCACACCGACCCAAATTATGCGTGTGTTTATTCGCTTACTGCAGTTTTAATTGCGGTTTATCTTTTTATTAAATACAAAAATAAAGCATTAAGGGCTTTGCTTTGTGTGTTTAGTATAATTAACTTTTTTTATGTTGTTTTTACGGCATCCCGAACGGGGCAGGTTTGTTCTTATGTTGGTATAATTGCTTTTACCGTTTGCTACTTACGAATTAAATATAAAAATAAAAATTGGCTTAAAACAGTGGCTATAGCGGTAATGGTAGCGGTTGTAGTTTTTGCTTCAAATCTTTGTATAAAAGAGGGTTGGAATTTATCAAGCCAACTTATTGCGGGCGATAATTCTCAAATAGGCAGAACCGAAGAAGAATTCGGCGAAGATATTAGCAACCGCCGTTTTGATATTTGGAAAAGCGCAACCGAAATTTCAAAAGAAAACGCGGTTATTGGTATTGGTTTTGAAAATGTGCTTGGCTATGCAAACGATAAAATGCCAAACACTTATATTGTAAATAACGACCATTCCGATTTTGACGCTTTTCATAATGTGGTATTTGATATTTTAGTAAGCCAAGGAATAGTTGGCGTTTTGTTGGCGGTGGGGTTTGCAGTTACTGTGTTGGCAACAACCTTTAAAAATTATACCCATACGCACGAAACGGTTAAAACAGAAGCAGCACTTTGTTTGTCTATTTGTTTAATGGTTTTGGCTTCGGCGCTTTTCTTGTCGCATATTTTTTATGTTAATTGCCCAACAAGTTTTATATTTTGGGCATATTTAGGATACTTTATTAAATTTTTAACATTGAAAGAAGAAAAAAATGGAACCCTTAATTAGCGTTATAGTGCCTGTTTATAATTCAGAACCGTATTTAAGCCGTTGTATTGAAAGCATTATTTTGCAAAGTTATAAAAACTTGCAAATAATTTTGGTTAACGACGGTTCGCCCGATAACAGCGGTAAAATTTGCGAAGAATATGCAAAGGAAGATAACCGAATTACCGTTATTCACAAAGAAAACGGTGGGCTTTCCGATGCCAGAAACAAAGGAATTGATATAGCAAAAGGCGAATACATAACCTTTGTTGATGCAGATGATTATATTTCGCTTAATTTTATTGAAGTTTTATATGAATGTATAAAGCAAAACGACGCCGATGTTTCGGTTTGCAAAACCACCACTTTCAGCGGCAAATATGCACCTGCAAGTGAACCCAATTTTACGCTTAAAGTATTTAATAAAAAACGCGCTATTGAAACAATGCTTTTGCAGCGTGAGTTTACAAACAGCGCAAACGGTAAACTTTTTGCAAAAAAGTTTTTCTTTTCAAACCGTTTTAAAAAAAGTATTTTGTATGAAGATTTTGATTTAATATTTGATTTAATGGATTTAGCAGATAAAGTTGTTTATTGCAGCGCGGCAGAGTACTATTATTATGTAAACGAACTTGGAATAATGCATGAAAGTATTGACCAAAGGCATTTTGTGTTAATAGACCTTGCAAAACGCGTTTTAAAATCTGTTTCTAAAAAATATCCGACCTTAAAAAAACAGGCATATTCAAGATATGTTTTTTCGGTGTTTATTATTTGTGACAGAATAGTTTTGGGCGGCAAAGAAGAAGAATTTTTTGAAAAGATAAAAGAATTCAGAAGCGAAATTAAAAAAGATATTTTTGCGGTTTTAGAGAACCGACATATTAAATTACCGCTTAAAATAAAGGCGTTAAGTTTTGTGTTGAACCTTAAATTATACAGAACGCTGTTAATAATTAAAAAAGGCAGTTAAAGGTGATAAAATGAAAAAGTATGATTATCTTATTGTGGGCGCCGGTCTTTTTGGCGCGGTTTTTGCTTATGAAGCAAACAAAAAGGGCAAAAGTTGTCTTGTTATTGATAAGAGGGGTCATATTGGCGGAAATATTTACACAAAAGAAGTGTGCGGTATAAATGTTCACGAATACGGCGCTCATATTTTTCATACAAGCAATAAAGAAGTGTGGGATTATGTAAACCAATTTGCCGAATTTAACCGCTATACAAATTCGCCCGTTGCCATTTATAAAGATGAACTATATAATTTACCTTTTAATATGAACACCTTTAATAAACTTTGGGGTGTTAAAACACCAAGCGAGGCAAGGGCAAAAATTGAAAGCGAAAAAGCAGAAAGCCAAATTAGTGAACCCAAAAATCTTGAAGAACAGGCAATAAATTTGGTTGGCAAAACAATTTATAATAAACTTGTAAAGGGCTACACCGAAAAACAGTGGGGCAAAATAGCAACTGAACTTCCGGCTTTTATTATTAAGCGTTTGCCTGTTAGGTTTACTTACGATAACAACTATTTTAAAGATTTGTACCAAGGAATACCCGTTGGCGGTTACACCAAAATGGTAGAAAAAATGCTTTTTGGTATAGAAGTAAAACTTGGTGTTGATTACTTTGAACACAAAGATGAGTTTAACGGTATTGCCGAAAAAATAGTGTTTACCGGCCCAATTGATAGGTTTTATGATTACTGCTTCGGTGAACTTGAATATAGAAGTTTGCGTTTTGAAACCGAAATGCTTAATACAGAAAATTACCAAGGTAATGCGGTTGTAAATTACACCGATTACGAAATTCCATATACCCGAATTATTGAGCACAAGCATTTTGAATACGGCGACACGCTTGGCAAACTTGCAGAGGGAGACGCTAAAGAAAATACAGTTATAACAAAAGAGTACCCTGCAAAGTGGCAAAAGGGAAGTGAGCCGTATTACCCGGTAAACGACCAAAAAAATAATGCCCTTTATGAAAAATATAAAGAACATTCTAAAAAAGATAAAAATGTTATTTTTGGCGGCCGACTTGGTAAATATGCTTATTTTGATATGGATAAAGTTATTCTTTCGGCGCTTAACGAAGCAAAAAATATATAAAAACACTGTGCGAAAGCACAGTGTTTTTTTTAATCTTCGGTAGTATAAAAAAGTTCTAAAACAAGTTCCATCATATAATCTTTATCGGCATAAAATTCGGCAAATCCGTCTTCGCCCAAAATTTGTGTGCCAATAACCTGTTTAAAACCAATATCAATGTTATTACGGTTTTTAAAAACAGTTGTGGTTAAAAATGTAATTTTATCGGCGGTTAAGTTTGTGGTTGCTTTCTTTTGAAAAGCTGTGTAAAGCGAAAGAGGATAGGTAATGTCTTGTTTTGTTTTTTGGACAATCTTTTTAGATACTGCCTTTAAATAATCAAGTTGCCGTTCCATTCTTAAATAACTTGAATCGGGGTTATGGCTGCGAACAGATAAATACCGAGAAACATATTGGCTTTGAATGGTTGTGGTTTTGCCTTTTGTAAAATAAATTTTATTGCCGCCGCCAATAGATATACTTAGTGTTTCGTTTGGCGTAACCGTTACACTGCCTAACTTCCTTTGAATTTCTTCCATTGACGATTTATCAATGGCTAAATAAGAGTTAATAGGCATACCGCGAAGCAGTTTTGAAACCGCTTTAATTGTGTTTTCACAACTTGTGTGTTTGCCGTCACCGTAAGCATAAGCCAAACAAATCTGTTCGGTTTGGCTAACCAAAAAGCTGCCGCTTTTACTGTAAATATCAATTTCCGTCATAGTATCACGCGGAATAGCGGTAACAACCGTTTTGCCGGTTTCGGTGTCGCAGGTTAAAAGCATTAGAGTATCGGCCTGTCCGCTTTTACCGTATACTATATTTGTGTCGCCAACCGGTTTTTTGTTGTCACAACCAATAAAAAGTATTGAGGTTATATTTGGGTTAAAATGGTATGTTTTGCCTTGGTAAACAATTGCATTATCATCGTAATAAGCGTTGTCAAGGTCGTCTATATCAAGTTTGCCGCTGCCTGATAATAGCCCCTTTTTACCCAAATGAAGCAATACAAAATAGGTAGTAACAAGCAACACGCAAACAGAAAGAACAACAGAAGTTGCAATTATAATGCCTTTTTTTAGTTTGGGGTTAATTTGTTTTTTGGTCATCAATTAAAACCCCCTGAACAAGATAACGGTAATTGTCGTTTGTAATGCAGGTGCTTAAGGTTATAATACGGTCTTTTTCGGTTACCTTAACATCTTTTTTAATGTTCTTTATTGAATCTTTGTGGGTGTATATTGTGTTTAAATAATTTTTAAAACCGTCTTCTGTGGTGCAATCAAACCAATAAAGCAAATGGCGGTTGTCAAAACGGTAGGCCGCAAAAATTTCATAGGTTAAAATATGGCCGGGCGTGTAAATGTAAATATAACGGTTTTCGTTAAAGAAATCGGTATTTTTAAAGCGGTGAAGTGTTGCAAACATTGAGCCGTTAAGCATATTGTGACCGTAAACAACGGTGTGTGGGTCGGTAAAATCGCGGCTGTTATACTTTTGGGTGTAAATACTGCCGGCAAATTCGTATTTTTTATCAATGTTGTGGTTTAAATAATAACTTTCCGCTAAATCGGTTACCTGTAAAACGGGGTAATCAATATTGGTGCCAGGTACCTTTATATAACCGCAAACATCGCTGTTGCGTTCTTGCAAGGTTTTAAAGTCAATTGGGTTGTCGGGCAAAATTACTTCGCTGGGCAAATCAATAGGCGGTGTAATTTCGCTGCTTGTGGGTTTTTTAAATAAAGGGTATAAAAGAACAACGGCCAAAGCCAAAACCGCCGCAACAAGAATTATTAAAGAAGTTATAAATATTGCTTTTCTTTTCATAGTAATCTCCAGTAAATTTGTATTAACATTATATAACAGTATGCCCGATAAGTCAATTTTAAAAAAGTTTTTTAAAAAAACTGTTGACAAAAAAAGAATGTTGTGTTAATATATCAAAGTCGCCTAAAGCGATAGTCGGTGTTGATTGCGGTGAGGGTCCACCCGTTCCCATCCCGAACACGGAAGTTAAGCTCACTGGTGCCGAAAATACTTGGCTGGCGACGGCCTGGGAAGATAGGTTGATGCCGACACAATGCCTCAATAGCTCAGTCGGTAGAGCACGCGGCTGTTAACCGCGGTGTCGTAGGTTCGAGTCCTACTTGAGGCGCCAAAAATCCCGAATGCAAAAGCGTTCGGGATTTTTACTTTTTCACTATTCACTTTTCACTATTCACTAAATTTCGCATTCGGGATTTTTGGAA
>JAZSAJ010000014.1:0-9341 GCA_045601805.1 Acutalibacteraceae bacterium | reverse complement strand
ACTAAAAATTTATCTTTTTAAGGTGCTTTGCAGTTTTATAAGAATAAATTTGTAACGGTTTCGTAGTTGTGAAAACGAAGTAATACTTTGTGTCTTACAAGTTTTCGCAACAAGAAAAAGTACAAATTTATCTGAAAAACCAATTAATCCCTAACAGCAACTCCCGAAATGTAGGACTTTTTTATATTTACAACAAGTTATTGATATATTCAATTTGCTCGGTTACCGATTCTTTACTTGTTCCGCCTTCACTTATACGCTTATTCATGCAATTATCAAGGTTAATTGCTTCAAAAAGGTCGTTTTCAAAAATACTGTCATACTCTTTATACTCATTTAGCGACAGTTCTTCAAGAACTTTACCATTCTTAATGCAATCACCAACAATACCGCCCGAAATTTTATAAGCAGTTCTAAACGGCATACCTTTTTTTACCATATAATCGGCTAAATCGGTAGCGTTTATAAACCCTTTTTGAGCAGCTTTGCGCATATTATCTTTAAGCACTGTCATTGTGCTAACCATACCGTTCATAACAGGCAAACATTTATTTATTGTATCAACTGCATCAAAAACGCTTTCTTTATCTTCTTGCATATCTTTGTTATAAGCAAGCGGAAGACCTTTTAAAACCGTTAAAAGCGCAATTAAATCACCATACACCCTGCCCGTTT
Organism: Acutalibacteraceae bacterium; assembly: GCA_045601805.1. GTDB lineage: Bacteria > Bacillota > Clostridia > Oscillospirales > Acutalibacteraceae > SIG607. Next base: position 8,666 of record JAZSAJ010000014.1, on the reverse strand, counting down.
TTCCGCGTATAAGTTCAGCCATATCTGAATTTTTCTTTTGCGGCATAATTGACGAGCCGGTTGTATAATCATCGCTTAATTCAACAAACTTAAATTCCCAGCTTGTCCAAAGCACAATTTCTTCACAAAAACGCGAAAGATGCATCATAACAAGCGATAAATCGCTAACAAATTCCACACAAAAATCTCGGTCAGAAACACCGTCTAACGAATTAAGACAAATATTGTCCATTCCAAGCAGTTTTGCTTCGTATCTTCGGTCGGTATTATAAGTTGTTCCTGCAAGTGCGCAACAGCCAATAGGCGAAACATTTATTCTCTTTTGGCAGTCAACTAATCGGTCAATATCTCTTAAAAACATAAACGCATAGGCCAATAAATGATGTGCAAAAGAAACCGGTTGAGCGCGTTGCAAATGGGTATACCCCGGCATAATGCAGTCTTTATACGCTTCTGATTTATTGGTTAAAGTTTTTACCAAAGAAACTAATTGTTTTTTTATAGATTCTGTTTCTTCGTTTAAATAAAGCCTCATATCTAACGCAACCTGGTCATTACGGCTTCTTGCGGTATGAAGTTTTTTACCTGCTTCACCAATACGGTTTGTAAGTTCCTGTTCAACAAACATGTGAATGTCTTCGCAACTCATATCAAACTCTAAACTGCCGTTTTCTAAATCACGGAGAATTCCGTCAAGACCGTCTATAATTTGTTCTTTTTCCTTTTCGGAAATTATATTACAGGCAGAAAGCATAGCGGCGTGCGCCATACTTCCCTTAATATCCTGCTTATAAAGTTTTTTATCAAAATGAATAGATGAGTTAAAGTCATCCGCCAACTGGTTTACAATACCATCGGTACGACCTGCCCACATTTTTGCCATTTATTTCACTCGCCTTATTTATAAAACTTTTGAAAGGAATTCTTTAAGGCGTTCAGATTTTGGATTACCAAAAAATTCTTCGGGTGTTCCCTCTTCAACTATTACGCCTTCATCAATAAAAATAATTCTATCTGCTACTTCACGGGCAAAACCCATTTCGTGTGTTACGCAAACCATTGTCATACCGCTTTGCGCAAGTTCTTTCATAACTTCCAAAACTTCGCCAACCATTTCGGGGTCAAGAGCACTTGTTGGTTCATCAAAAAGCATAACATCAGGGTTCATTGCAAGCGCGCGAACAATAGCAACACGCTGCTTTTGACCACCCGAAAGCATTGCAGGATAAACATTTGCCTTTTCCTCAAGCCCAACCTTTTTAAGAAGTTCGTAAGCGTTTTCTTCTATTTCTTTCTTGGTAACATTTAAAGGTTTTAAATCGTTTTCGTCATAGGGCTTTTTGAAAAATTTGTTTATTTTTGCCTTTCGTTGCTTATTTTTAACAACATAAAGAGGAGCAAGCATTATATTCTGCAAAACTGTTTTATTATTAAACAAATTAAAGTGTTGAAAAACCATACCAATTTTTTGGCGGTGAATGTTAATATCAACCGACATATCGGCAAGGTCTACACCATGGAAAAAGATGTTGCCCGAAGTTGGGTCTTCCATACAGTTAAGACAACGCAAAAAGGTTGATTTACCGGAACCCGAAGGGCCTAAAATAACAACTTTTTCGCCCTTTTCAATTTTAATGCTAATACCGTCTAAAACAGTTAAATCGCCATAGCATTTTCTTAAATTAACGGTTTCTATCACTTTTCCTCAGGCTCCTTTCCATAATTTTAATTCCCCACGAAATAAGAAGCACCAATACAATATAAACAACTGCCATAGCAAGATAAGGCACAAAGTATTCATAACGAACATTGCCTATTTCGGTAAAGGTTTTATACAAATCGGTTGCGGCAACGAAGCTTACAACCGAAGTGTCTTTAATTAAGGCAATAAATTCGTTACCAAGAGTAGGTAAAATATTTTTAATTGCCTGCGGAATAACAATTTTAAGCATTGCCGCAGAATAGCTTAAACCAACCGCACGGGCAGCTTCTAACTGACCGCCATCAACCGATAAAACGCCGCCACGCATTATTTCAGATACATAAGCAGCGCTGTTTAAACCGAAAACAATTATGCTTGTGTTAAGCGACGAAATTGAAACACCTAAAAGCGGCCACAAAACATAATAAGATATAAGCAACTGAACAACAAGCGGAGTTCCGCGGAAGAAACCGACATATACTGTGCAAATTTTATCTAAAATTCGGGGTAAAAGTTTATATTTGGGCATAACTTTAATAGCACCAATAACAGTGCCCAAAACAATACCAATTAACAAACCTATAACAGCAATTAAAAGTGTATTAACAAGGCCGACTGTAATAACCCTTTTCCAACCGCCTCGTTCAAAAAAGAGTTCACAGAAGACGCTGAATTTATTTGCAAAATCCATATTTTTCCCTTTCTAATAACGCTTAAATGCCTTTGGAGGACGGACCCCCAAAGGCACGTAAAAAAGCTTAGCTAAACAATTATTAACCGTTAATTTTTGCGGAAATTGCTTTTGCAGGACCGTTATCGGCAATAACATATGTAACTTGACCTTGCTGCATAGCGGTAATTGCCAAAGCAACATATTTGTAAGGAGCAGCTTCTGCAGTTAAACCGTCAAAACCGTAGTCGGCATCACCTTTAATATAAAGTTCGCCAGTTGTACCCTGCTGACAGCCAACCTTTGTATCTGCGCCAAGGCCAGCCAAAATAGCAGCAACTTCTTCGCCTGTTTTACATTCATCAAAAGTTGTGTCATCGGCTTTAGTAATAACAACCTGAGAAGCGTTGTAGTAAGAATCAGAGAAAGTAACAACCTTTTCGCGTTCAGGTGTTACGGAAAGACCAGCCATAGCAATATCACAGATACCAGACTGAACAGAGTTTACAACTGCATCAAAGTCCATATCTTGAATAACGAGTTCAAGATTTAATTCTTGTGCAAGGTAGTAAGCAATTTCAAGGTCAACACCCGAATATTTACCGTTTTGGTCAACCATTTCAAAGGGTTCAAAGCCAGTGCTTGTTGCTACAACCAACTGTTCTTTGTTAGCGTCAAGTGCAGCAGATGTGATTGAAAGCGGAGTTCCGTCGCCAAAGTAGTTATTGCAAATTTCATCAAATTTGCCGTTTCCTTTAATTTTAGTAAGGAAAGCGTTTACTTTGCCCAAGAAATCGGTTTCTTCTTTTGCAACTGCAAATGCATATTCTTCAGCACTTAATGCAAGGTCAATAACCTTAACCTTATTAGTGCCTGCAGCACCGCAACCTGCGAAACAAGAAATTGCAAGAAGAACAACTAACATAATAGATAAAACTTTTTTCATTTTTGTTTCCTCCAAAAATTTATTTTTAGGATGTTCATATCATAACACCAAATAAATAAAAATGCAAGTGTTTTTTAAAAAAAATTTGCATTTTTTTGCAATTATACCCTGTTTGTAGTGATTTTTAATGCATATTTTTGTGCATATTTTAATTTTTATGCAATTTAACGCATAAAATGCAAAACCATGCATTTTGTTGGAACAATTTGTATTATATATGTTCTTGAAATTTATATAATGTATATGATATAATGTATCTACTGTTTTGGAGGTGATTTAATGTCGGAAAACACAAAAACTATAGCAACAAACAAAAAAGCATTTTTTGAATACTTTGTTAAAGAATCGCTTGAAGCCGGCATTGAATTAACCGGCACGGAAATAAAATCGGTACGCGCGGGTAATATTAATCTTAAAGACGCGTGGTGCAGTATTGATAATGGCGAACTTATTATTAAGCAAATGCACATAAGTCCTTATGAATTTGGCAACCGCTTTAACAAAGACCCAATAAGACCAAGACGGCTTCTTGTTCACAAGAAAGAAGCAATGCGCCTTTTGGGTTTAATAAAACAGCAGGGCTTAACACTTATTCCACTTTCGGTTTATTTTAAGGGTTCGCTTGTTAAGGTGCAGGTTGGCGTTTGCCAAGGTAAAAAACTTTATGACAAACGCGCCGAGGCTGCCAAAAAAGCTGCAAACCGAACAATTGACCGCGCTTTAAAAGAGCAAAACAGATAACAATGTATCATGGGGGCGTAAAGGTTTCGACAGGAATTTTGAAGCATGGGAAGCGAGCGGCGGTGTGGGACCGCCTTAAAACTCACAATTTTAAAATTAAACGACAACAATAAAGTTGCTCTTGCTGCTTAATTAAGCAGCCGTCCGACCAAAGAATACCGCGGCTTTGCGAGGGCGTCATTTAGCGGTGCACATGAACGGAAAGCCGCCCATCTTTCCGTCACGACTTTGGGCTACCAAGCACAGCAGGGTGATATTTCCCGTCTGTGCAAGGGAATGTAAACAAGTATCTGCGCTCGGAGATGCCTGTGTGAATGAATTTTTGGACAGGGGTTCGACTCCCCTCGCCTCCACCAACCAATAACACAATATTGGTAAACGAAAGGATGACAGAAATGTCATCCTTTCCTATTTCTATGCGAGAAATATAAAAGGCAATTAACCGCCTTAACTCATCAACACTTTTTTGTTTAATAACTTCCTTTGTTTTCTCAATAAGTTTTTTAAACTCTTTTTCGTCAATGGGTTTAGGAGCATTGTTTTCCATTTCTTTTAACTTTGCCTTAATTCGCTCTATTTCGTGTTTTTTGTCCTGTAAATGTTCAAGTAGGTCATCAGTTGCGATTCCCTTATCAACGGCATTAAGGATATTTCTTCGTTGTGTTTCAAGTGTTGTAATCTCGTTTTGTAGAGATTTTTTGCGATTGTCATATTCAGAATTACCTTTTATTTGCCGTTGTCTAAAATCATTTAACAGTTCTTTTGCTCTTTGCGGAATTAGAATTCTGTTAATGATTGTATCAATAACAAAGTTTTCTAAATAATCTCTGTTAACTTCTTTGCACTCGCATTTTTCGCCTTTGTTGTGATTAGTGCAACGATAGGTCACATATTTGGTTTTATTTCTTCCTGCATATCTTACATTGCCTGTAAAAGCATGACCGCACTCAGCACAGTATAATAAACCCGTAAGCAAATATTTTTCTTTTTCTCGTTTGCTATGTGTTCCGTGTTTATTTGCTTCTTTTCGCTTTTGTGCCAATGTAAATATATCTTCATCAACAATAGCGGGTATGCCGTTGGGAATTTTAACAATGTTCTCCGCAGAGTTGTATTTGTGCGAGTTTCTGCTGCCATTTTCGTCTTTGGGAGTCCTTACACCATAGGTATAAGTACCAATGTATTTTTCATTTCCTAACATATCCCCCAATGTGTTCTTGGCGAAAGGTACTCCTTTTCTTGTGATAGCACCACGAGCATCCAACTCTCGCAAAATCTCTGTATATCCTTTTTTATCGGCATACATTTTGAAAACCATTCGCACATTTTCCGCTTCGGTTTCGTTGATTTCATAGAGTTTTGTTTCCTTGTTGATTTGATAACCATATGTAACATAACCGCCTGTATATCGGCATTGCATTGCTCGTTGTTTTAACCCTCGTTTGACCGCTTCTGATAACTCAACAGAAAAATATTCGTCAAGGCCTTCTTCCACAGTTTTCATAAAGGTTGAGTCTCTGCCTTTGCCGTAATGTTGTGTGGCTGATTCTACATCAATTCCATATGTTTCATATATACACTTATAAAATGATGCCTTTTTCCTGTTTCTAAAAAAGCGATTAGACTTGTAAACAATAACATTAAAGCCGTTATACTTTTGATTGGATATATCTTCATTAAGTTTTTGAAGAGCATATCGTCTATCGTTTGTGCCTGTTTGTGCCATATCAACATATACGGCAATAACAGTATAATGTTCATTAGCACAATACTTAAAGCACTCGTCTAACTGACCTGTAATAGAGATTTCGTTTTGATTGGAAGAAGAAAATCGGGCATATATAATTACATTATCGGTTTTTCTTCTGTCTCGTCTAATTGATATATTATAAAAATCAGGGTTAATATAAATTAAATCTTTATCTATGGGGAACACTTCTAAATTGTGAATATTGGCATATTCTAAAACTTCGTTTGTCTGTTTTTTTGCCGTCAATTTAGAATAAATGTATAAGGGGATTTTATTCATTAATTATGCTTCCTTTCATTTCATTTTTATAAATTAAATACATAAGTTCAATAATGCCTTCAGTGGACAATTCATTTTCTTTTTCAGTAATTGCTTTTTCATATTCATTGCACTTAAGGTCACATCTTGCGATAGTGACTTTCAAGTGTTTTAGCACTCCTTTCGTAAAATATTTTAGCGTATTTCTTATTCAGAGTCAGCCACCGAGTTTTCGACCATTGCCGACCAAAAGCGGTAGATGATTATTTAATTAAAATGGTAACGAATTATCGTCAATGTTATCAAATAAAGATAATTGCTCATATTCCGCTTGTGGTTCAGTAACCTGTTCGGGAATATCGTCAGCAATAGGTGCTTCATCAACAATAGGATGTGTAGATGCACAAAATTCTTTGGGTGCAACACAAATATGTCTTGCTATATAATCGGTTTTACCATTGTAAAAATTTTTGATAGCAAGAACAACGAGGAATCTACCTTTTGTATCTTCAACCAATTTTTTATGGTTGACACCGTATTTCTGTTCAAAGCATCTTACTGAAACAAGCGGAACTTCATCGCCGCTATTGTTTGAATCAACTTTGAATGATACGGAATTATATCTGCCTCGGTCTGTAACACTTTTTACATAGCCCGTGAATACTACAAATTCTTCTCGTTCATTCGGCTTTTGATAGATAGGTATGGGGTTAATTATTGACATTGCTTTGTTCTCCTTTCGTCAGAATTAGATAAAAAAAGAGGAATCGCACCAAGACAGACCAATGCCTATCTTGGTGTACAATTCCTCCAAAAAGTATTTAATTCCTCCAAAAATATAGAAACACAGCAACAAATTGGTGTGTTTTTATCACTCCTACTATAAAATATAATGATATTTTTTAATTTGTCAATAGTTTGGCAAAAAAAGTTTTACGAGCCTGCCGAGAGGTAAATTTTAATGATATCGCTGCGACCTTCAGACCCGTGGCCCAATCTAATACAGGCGTCCTTTTCGGCCTGTGCTTTGGCGGCATCGGGTGAGAGTCCTTGTTCGAGATAATAATTATATTGCTTTTGGCAATACTCCTGAATCGCATATTTTCTCACCGAGTGATTACCTTTTTTATAGATTGCCTTATTGCCAATCGTCTGCGATTTAACAGTTATTCCCAATCTGTGAAGACGTCTATTTAGCCATCTGTTCGCACTATCTTTTTTTATACCACCAAAAACTAAATCATTGGGATTTTTATTAGATACAAGCGAACGGCATAGTTTGTAAAACTCTTTGTCTTGAATAGTAAAAGAACGGTCCCTATTTCCCTTATCGCCGAGAATTCTGATTCCGACCTCATAATTTTTGCCGAACGTCAAATCACGGCACATAAGTTTCTCTACACTATTTATTCTTGTTGCACAAAAGGATGTGAAAAGAAAATAATTGCTCGAATTACAAGGTTTAACGATTGATGATTTTACCATTTCAATTTCTTCTTTTGAAAGTGCAAACTCACGTGGGCTCGTTTTATCAATAATCAATTCGTGTTTGACCGTTGTACTAAAATCTTTATGTAGTCCAAAATGTCTATTTATAATGTATGATAGTTTATTCAAATTGGACTTGTAGCTTTCAAGTGTTGAAATACTGCAACCACTTTTTGCACAATGGTCCAACCACGATTGGCACATATCGCTCGATATCTCTTTTACCATAGCAATATTATAGTTTTCTTTTAAATAACTACTCAAATTATGTGCAGTATCGAGCAAATTGCTTTTTGCCGAAAAACTATAAATTCGCCAAGGTTGTTTTTCTTGCTCGGTCTGTGCTTTTTGTGAATGTTTATCCACAAATTTTTTATGACCGCTTTCGCTATCGTTAATAGACGATGCAAACTGATAGAATAACGATTTTTTCTTACCCATAATACAAGTTTACTCCTTTCAATAAAATTTGGATTAGCCGGTGCCAATGCTTCGCATTGACACCGCCCAAATCATAATAATTATGCTATCGGCATTGTCGGTTTCGTGTCCGAAACCGTTAATGCCGACAACTATAATTATTTTTTGAAGCGAAAACCAATGTTTTCGCCTACGATTGCTATTTGTTCAGATACAGCAGGCCTTATGCCTACCAAACAAGACAACGAACATTTCCTGTTGCCCAAACCCACCGTCAAAAGTGGAGTGTCAACCAATTCATATAGCAATAAAGAATTAAGATTGACAATATCGTTATTATTCCTATTATGTCATTTTCAATATGGTCGTGAAATAATAACGATAATTTTGACCTTGTGGCCGATTTTAAAAATTCCGCCTGCATGTGAATAATGTGTGTAAATTCTAAATAATTCCTCCTTCGTTAAGTGTAAGTCATTAAGACACTTTAATAATATTTAACTTTTTAGTTTAAATCAAGAAAGAAATAATGCTACTAATCAAAAATATTTCTGCACTTAACAATCATTATTATTTTTTACTTTTTTGCATAATCATTATAATTTAAATGATAACTTCTTTTAATTCAAACCATTTTTTACTTTTGTTTAAGACCTATAATTTATACGATTTTTATACTAATCTTATTAAT
>JAZSAJ010000013.1:0-46773 GCA_045601805.1 Acutalibacteraceae bacterium | reverse complement strand
AAGAAAATGCTGGATAAATAGTTGATATCCTTGGCACGCTCACGGTTGTATTTATCGTCATATTCATAGGCGATATCCAGATCGCTGAAGAGTTCTTGCAAGAAGATCTCATAATATTCGTCAAAGGTTTTTGCGGCGATCATTTTTTCGCTCTTTTTATGGAAAAGCGTTTCGGTGGAACGTGCAAAATTGCTTTTGGAGTTACTGCCGGTAATGGCTCCCAAAAATGCCGGCTCATTACATCCGACGGTAGTATATCCAACCGCTTTTTCAAAGGGGAAACCGCAGATTTCGGTATAGCATTTGAGCCGCTTTTCATCATTTTGGAAGGCAATTCGCTTTTTGGGATCTTTACGCTCGCAGTCAAGCACATAGCGGAATACCTCTTTTGGTGTTTTTGCCGTCCAACGCAAAGTAACTTGCGGTATCCAAGTCGGCAATTCCAAAAGGCTTTCTAAAATAAGTTTTGACAAATCGTTGAAACCGTCTGTCCCATCAGGTAAGTAACCGCCAATGCAAAAATGCGACTCTGCGCCACGGGTGAAATTAGTGTTGTTTTTATGTGTTGCCGCCTGAAGCATTAAGAAAAGCTCCTGCAAATATTCCTTGGCTTCTTCTCTTGTGATTGCTCCGCTCTCAATGTCTTTTTCATAAAACGGACGTAAATATCTGTCAAGAGTTCCTACACTGTCGGGGTCGGCAGAAAAGCATACATAAATTGTTAAAATTGCTTCATAAAAGGAATTCGGTTTATTTTCAGGTACATTAAGCAGTGCTTTAGATAGAGTTACTAAATTTTCTTTATATTCTTCTGTTTCTACCGTTTTTGAAAGTTCCAACGCCTTGTCGGAGCATTTATGCGCCCAGCCAATCAGCGCATTGGCAACGCTTTTCAGCGCATTTAAAAACTCCGCTTCTTCTGTTTCAGTATGGATTTTTAAGGATTCATCAATTTCCTCTATGATCCCCTTGATGCCCTTGTCCAAAACCTTTTGATAGTCTGCGGTTGCGTGCTGCCACTCAAAAGTCGATAGGTTATCTATCGTTTTTAAGTAAAATTTTTCTCTTACTTTCTCCCACGCCTTATGTCCCATTCGGCGAAAAGCATCTCCTACAACTGAACTGTCACAGTTGAAAAAGCCGGTCATTTTTGAGTACTCAGTCAAAACGGGCTGTTGGTTTAAAATAAACTGGCAAAGCTGCTTGGATTCTTTCTGTTGACGGGACAAAAACAGGTCCTCTCTATCATACTCTGTTTTTGTTGGATGGGCATACATTTCGCCCTTTAAGGTTAATTCCGTCAGTTTTCTGATTCGTTCATTCATAAAAATTAATCCCTCCAACGATTGATTAAGAAAATTATATAAAACAACCGCAAGCAAGTACATACACAAAAAGCCATATTTATACTTTTTGATACTATTGTGTTGCAATTAATGGCGCTTTGTGGTAAACTATCCTCGGGTGATATGATAAATGACAGATTTATAATTACGAATATCCATCGGGTGATATTTGTTGGAAAAGATGAATATACAGAACCAATCACCTCTTTTTCCAACAAAAAGGCCTGCAGAAACGAGTTGATTTTCCATATTTCCGGGGAATCAACAGTCTTTTTCAACGGAAAACAACTGGATATCACCAAAGATTGTATTCGTTTTCTACCGCAAGGCAATGTTCAGGAATATGTTGTCAAACGGAGAGAACCCGGTGAATGTATAGATGTATTTTTCGATACAGATGTGCAGATTTCGGACGAAGCATTTGTAATAGGTCCCACACAAAATGAGAAGATCAAAGCGTTGTTTAAAAAGATCTTTGCCGTTTGGGTGGCAAAGGATGACGGGTATTATTTTGAATGCGTTTCCTTGCTGTATAAAATTTTTGCCGAACTACAAAAGAAAAACTACATCCCTCAAAACCAATTCGACGCAATAAAACCTGCCATTGCATATATAGAGAAGAATTTTTTAAATGAAAAGATAACCGCACAAGAACTCGACTCCTGCTGTACGATCAGTTACCCCTATATCAAAAAGCTTTTTGTGAAGAAATTTGGCATATCTCCGATCCGATACAGTATTCAGCTGAAAATTAACTATGCCTGCGATCTATTACTATCAGAACTTTATACCGTTACCCAAGTAGCGGAACTATGCGGATATAACGATATTTACTTCTTTAGCCGGCAGTTCAAAGAATATACCGGCATATCTCCCACAAATTTTTTCAAAAAATATAAGTCCTCAAAATGAAAACACCCCGTATTCAAAAGAATACGGGGTGTTTATTGCTTGTTTAACAGCAGTATTCTAGGTGGTTTTCGGGGCAATCAGAATGCCTGCAAACCCGCATAAATACTGGCCTTTTGAAAGCTTACTTGCTTTCTTTAATAGCAGCCTGTGGTGCTATGCGCAAAAGAGGGAATTATATTTCCTTTGTGGCAAATCGGTAAAAAGAGACGACACTATCTTCGCTACCGTTGACTAATCTTTTATAAACCTTATCATTTGGAGTGAGATAAGAACCATCGTCCTTAATCAATAAAGGTACATTCGATGAAGCTTCTTTTCCCCAAACAAAACCTTTTTTCGTAAGCCCGTTTTTTAACAATGTTTCGCCTAAATATGAGCCGAATATAATTGCCATACTCCAAATCTGGTTTTCGGTAGGTTTAGAAATAGAAATATCTTTTGAATACCAATCTAATATTTCCTCCAAATATGTAATGCTGTTTTCAGAATAATCTAATTTTTTATTAAATTCATTTGCATATTCAATGGCGGAAACGCACATCTTTTGTGCATAAACTGCCCATTCGCCATTTGTGTTTTTAAGGTTTTGCTTTGGCTTTTTAAACATATCAAATAATCCCATAAAACCACCTCTTGATTTTATTATAACAAAAAGGAATACCATTTTCAACACCATACAAAAATCCGCCCGAGAAATCTCGGGCGGATAGTTTTGCTTTGTAAACCTAATTATTTAGATTCTTTAATTGCAGCCTGTGCAGCGGCCAGTCTTGCGATGGGCACACGGAAGGGGGAGCAGGACACGTAGTCCAGACCGATCTTGTGGCAGAACTCAACAGATACCGGGTCACCGCCGTGTTCACCGCAGATACCGCAGTGCATTTCGGGGCGTACTTTTTTACCCAAGGAAACAGCCATTTCCATAAGTTTACCAACACCGTTTTGGTCAAGTTTTGCAAACGGGTCGTTTTCGTAAATCTTGCTGTCGTAATATGCGGTAAGGAATTTACCAGCGTCGTCACGGCTGAAGCCGAATGTCATCTGGGTTAAATCGTTTGTACCGAAGCAGAAGAATTCAGCTTCTTTAGCGATTTCATCAGCAGTAAGACAAGCGCGGGGGATTTCCATCATTGTACCAACTTCGTATTTAAGGTCTACACCTGCAGCTGCGATTTCAGCATCGGCAGTAGCAACAACGATGTCTTTAACGAATTTCATTTCTTTAACTTCGCCGGTAAGAGGAATCATAATTTCGGGAACTATGTTCCAGTCAGCGTGTGCTTTCTTAACATTGATAGCAGCACGGATAACGGCGGAAGTTTGCATTTTTGCAATTTCGGGATAGGTAACTGCAAGACGGCAGCCACGGTGACCCATCATGGGGTTGAATTCGTGCAAAGAAGTAATGATATTCTTAATATCTTCAACAGTTTTGCCCTGAGCATCTGCCAAAGCTTTAATATCAGCTTCTTCGGTAGGAACGAACTCGTGAAGCGGTGGGTCTAAGAAACGAATGGTAACAGGGTTACCTTCAAGAGCTTCGTAAAGTTTTTCAAAGTCGCCCTGCTGGTAGGGAAGAATTTTAGCAAGTGCTGCTTCGCGTTCTTCTGCAGTATCAGAGCAAATCATTTCACGGAATGCTGCAATTCTGTCTGCTTCAAAGAACATATGCTCGGTACGGCAAAGACCAATACCTTCTGCACCAAGTTCTCTTGCCTTTTTAGCATCGGCAGGAGTGTCGGCATTGGTGCGAACTTTTAATGTTCTGAATTCATCAGCCCAAGCCATAATTCTGCCGAATTCGCCAGCGATTTCAGCGTCAACTGTGGGGATGATACCATCGTAAATGTTACCAGTAGAACCGTCAATAGAGATATAGTCACCCTCAACATAAGTTTTGCCTGCAAGAGTGAATTTCTTGTTTTCTTCGTCCATAATGATGTCGCCGCAACCGGATACACAGCAAGTACCCATACCACGAGCAACAACGGCAGCGTGGCTGGTCATACCGCCACGAACGGTAAGAATACCTTGAGAAGCTTTCATACCGGTAATATCTTCGGGAGAAGTTTCAAGACGAACAAGAACAACCTTTTCACCGCGAGCGTTCCAGTTTTCAGCGTCTTCAGCGGTGAATACAACTTTACCGCAAGCAGCACCGGGGGAAGCGCCAAGACCTTTACCTGCAGGTGTAGCAGCTTTTAATGCTTTAGCATCAAACTGCGGATGAAGAAGTGTATCAAGGTTACGGGGGTCAATCATAGCAACTGCTTGTTTCTTATCAATCATACCCTCGTCAACTAAATCACAAGCGATTTTAAGAGCTGCTTTTGCAGTTCTTTTACCGTTACGTGTTTGGAGCATAAAGAGTTTACCGTGTTCAACAGTGAATTCCATATCCTGCATATCGCGGTAGTGGTCTTCAAGAGTTGCGCAAACTTCGTTAAACTGTTTGAATGCTTCGGGGAATTTTTCTGCCATTTCGGCAATAGGCATAGGAGTACGAACGCCTGCAACAACGTCTTCGCCCTGTGCGTTGGTAAGGAATTCACCCATAAGGCCTTTTTCACCTGTAGCAGGGTCACGTGTAAAGGCAACACCTGTACCGCAATCGTCGCCCATGTTACCAAATGCCATCATTTGAACGTTAACAGCGGTACCCCAAGAATAAGGAATATCGTTATCACGACGGTAAACGTTTGCACGGGGGTTGTCCCATGAACGGAATACGGCTTCAACAGCGCCCATAAGCTGTTCTTTGGGGTCAGACGGGAAGTCTTTACCAATTTTAGATTTGTATTCTGCCTTAAACTGATTTGCAAGTTCTTTAAGGTCGTCAGCAGTAAGTTCAACGTCAAGCTTAACGCCCTTTTCTTCTTTCATTTTGTCAATAAGTTCTTCAAAGTACTTTTTACCAACTTCCATAACAACGTCGGAGTACATTTGAATAAATCTTCTGTAGCAGTCGTAAGCCCAACGAGCGTTACCCGACTGAGCAGCCATTACTTCAACAACTTCCTCGTTAAGACCAAGGTTAAGAATGGTATCCATCATACCGGGCATAGAAGCTCTTGCGCCGGAACGAACGGAAACGAGAAGCGGATTTGTTTTATCGCCGAATTTTTTGCCGGTGATAGCTTCCATTTTATCAATGTATTCCATAATTTGTGCTTGAATATCATCGTTGATTTTTCTGCCGTCTTCATAGTACTGTGTGCAAGCTTCGGTGGTAACAGTAAAGCCCTGAGGTACAGGGAGACCGATGTTGGTCATTTCTGCAAGGTTTGCACCTTTACCGCCAAGAAGTTCACGCATTGTGGCATTGCCTTCGCTAAAGAGATAGACATACTTGTGACTCATAATAAACCTCCTGAATTTTTGTGGATTTCTCCATCTTTTACTAAAAACTCTACTTTTTCCAGAGTATCCAGTATATTATAACAAACTTTCCTTAAAAAATAAAGTGTTTTTTTTAATTTTTACCAATTTTGTTAAATCAAATACAAAAAAGGTGCTATATAGCACCTTTTTATAATTTTTTATTAAGTTTTATTAGGCGAAGTACCACAGGGGCAAGGATTATATTAACCAAAAGTTCCACAAGGAAGTTACCGCCTGCAAGGCCTAAAAACATATATTGCACCACAGAATTAAAGCCCTCGGCCGCGCCCCACTGTGTAATGGCGCTCATAAAAAACAGTTTACAGCCAAGTAAAAACACGCCGGTATTAACCACAGGACAAACCACCGCCGAAACTATAACGGCTAAATAGCGGTTATATTTGCTTAAAAGTTTGTAAACAAGACCTGCAAAAAGACCGCACAAAGTGCCCTTTGCCAAAACCGTTACAACGGTGCCTGCAATGTTAATTGCAAAAAACGGTGCGGCGTCGCCGCTTATAAGCACAACAATGCCAAACACAAAGCCAAGCCAAGCGCCAATTTTTGTACCGCACATTGCCGCGCCAATTACAATTGGAAGTAGCACAAGCGAAATTGAAAACGGGCCAAAGCGAACAAATGCGCCAAGCAGTTGCAGTACCACAACAAGTGCTGTAAGCACCGCGCCCAAAACTACTTTTTCTGTTTGAATTTTACCTTTTGACATAAAAATACCTCCGATACTATCCGTTTCCGGTACAGTTCATTATATTTTGTTTTAATTGTTTTTTTCAAAAATTTTTCTTAAACCGTGCAAAAGCAGGTTTTCATCGTATATAATTTCCCTTTTACAGTGGGCAATTATTTCTTTGCTTAAACCACCTGTTGCAACAACCGAAGCCGTTTCGCCAAGTTCGGTTTCAGCGCGTTCAATAAGACCGTCAATCATTGACGCCGCGCCGTAAACAAGCCCCGAACGCATACAGTCTATAGTATTTGTTGCAATAACCTTTTGCGGCGCTGTTATTGAAATACTTGGCAGTTGCGCGGTGTTTTCAAAAAGCGCTTTTAAGGTTAACCGAACACCTGCCGCAATTGAACCGCCAATAAACGAGCCGTTTTTATCAAGCACACTAACGGTTGTTGCGGTGCCCATATCAATAACAATACAAGGCATACTATATTTGCCAATAACACCCACAGCGCCTGCAACAAGGTCGGCGCCAAGTTGCGCAGGGTTATCAATTTTAATATTAAGCCCTGTTTTTACACCAGGGCCAAGCAAAATTGGTTCTGCACCGCAAAGCAACGCCGCCGCGCGTTTTACGGTTTCGCCAACCGAAGGAACAACCGAAGCAATTATGCAGTTATTAATATCTTTTGGCTCTGTATTATAAAGCGAAAGAATATTTTTAATATCAACAGCGTATTGGTCGGCCGTTTTTCTTGTATTAGTATCAAGCCGCGCCGTTAATTTTAATTCTTCGCCCAAAAACACGCCAAGTGTTATATTTGTATTGCCAATATCAACAGTTAAAAGCATAAATAACTCCTTTTTAAAGGGAATTCAAGCGGACCGCAAAGCAGTCCGCTTAAGTAATTATATAGATAAATCTTCTACAATAAGAGTGCGAACGCCGTTTTCATCTACATTTTTGGGTTTTTCTTTTACAGCGTATTTTTCTTTTAAGAATTTCGTTGCAACCTGTGGGAACAAAGCGTAACTTAAAACGTCTTCTTCGCAACGAGCCAGTTCGCCTGCTTCTTGTTTGTATTTTTCAAGTTCAGGTGTTAGTAAATCGGCAGGACGGCAGGAAATAACCTTATCGTCGCCAATACATTTCTTTCTAACATCTTCGTTAACCTTTGCAGGAAGTGTACCGTATTCACCGCGAAGCAAACCTTTAGATTCTTTGGGAACCATTTTATAGCGTTCGCCCGAAATTACATTCATAACTGCCTGTGTACCAACAATTTGGCTTGTAGGTGTAACAAGCGGAGGATAACCGAAGTCTTCACGAACCTTTGGCACTTCTGCCAAAACATCGTAATATTTATCTTCTTTACCTGCCTGTTTAAGTTGCGAAATCATATTAGAAAGCATACCGCCTGGCACTTGGTAAATAAGTGTTTTGGTATCAACGCTTAACACTTTTGGGTCAAGTGTGCCGGTTGCTTTCATTTCGTCGGCAACACTTCTGAAGTGTTTTGCAACTTCAGCCAACTTAGTTAAATCAAGACCTGTGTCGCGTTCGGTGCCTTGCAAAGTTGCAACCAACGCTTCGGTTGCAGGGTTTGCAGTACCGTTTGCAAAGGGCGAAAGCGCGGTATCAACAATATCAACGCCTGCCTGTGCTGCCATTAAAAGTGTCATATCGCCTGTACCCGTTGTGTTGTGGGTATGCAAATGAATGGGGCATTTAACGGCTTCTTTAAGTTTTTTAATTAAAGAATATGCCTGGTAAGGAAGCAAAAGGTTTGCCATATCTTTAATGCAAATAACATCGGCGCCCATTTTTTCAAGTTTCTTTGCAAGTTCAACAAAGTAATCTTCGTTGTGAACAGGGCTAATTGTGTAACTCATTGCGGCTTCGCAAATACCGCCGTATTTTTTACACGCTTTCATTGCGCATTCCATATTTCTGGTGTCATTAAGAGCATCAAAAATACGAATAACATCAATGCCGTTTTCAATAGATTTTTTAACAAACGCCTCAACAACATCATCGGCATAGTGTTTGTAACCCAAAATATTTTGACCGCGAAGAAGCATTTGAAGTTTTGTGTTGGGCATTGCTTTGCGAATTGCACGCAAACGCTCCCACGGGTCTTCGTTTAAAAAGCGCATGCACACATCAAATGTTGCGCCGCCCCAACATTCAACCGACCAGTAGCCGACTTTATCAAGTTCGCTAAGGGCGGGAAGCATTTGGTCAAGCGTCATTCTTGTTGCCGCTTGCGACTGATGTGCGTCACGCAAAATTGTATCTGTAATGTTTAATTTTGTCATAAAATTTTCTCCTTATTAACCGAACAATGCAAGAAGTACGCCTGCGGCAATAGCCGAGCCAATAACACCTGCAACGTTGGGGCCCATAGCATGCATTAAAAGGAAGTTCTTGGGGTTTTCTTTTTGACCAACAGTTTGTGAAACCCTTGCTGCCATAGGAACAGCGGAAACGCCGGCAGAACCAATAAGCGGATTAACCTTGTTTTTAGAGAAGAGGTTCATAATTTTTGCAAGAATAACACCGCAAGCAGAACCAAAACCAAAGGCAACAATACCCATGCCCATAATCATTAAGGTTTTAAGTGAAAGGAATGTAGTGGCAGTTGCGGTTGCGCCAACAGTTACGCCAAGGAATATTGTAACAATATTCATAAGTTCGTTTTGTACAGTTTTAGAAAGTCGGTCGGTTACACCGCATTCTTTAAACAAGTTACCAAGCATTAAGCAACCAACGAGCGGAGCAGCCGAAGGTACTAGTAACGCAACAAAAACGGTTACAACAATGGGGAACACAATTTTTTCGCGTTTAGAAACCTGACGCAAAGGTTTCATAACAATCATACGCTCTTTCTTGGTGGTAAGCGCTTTCATAATGGGGGGCTGAATTACAGGTACCAACGCCATATATGAATATGCCGCAACGGCAATGGGGCCTAAAAGTTCGGGCGCAAGTTTTGAAGTTACAAAAATTGCGGTAGGACCGTCGGCACCGCCGATAATACCAATGGACGACGCTTGCGCAGGGGTGAAGCCCAAAAGGGTTGCACCAACGTATGTTGCAAAAATACCACCCTGAGCAGCAGCGCCCAAAAGCAAACTTTTGGGGTTGGCAATAAGAGGACCAAAATCGGTCATAGCACCAACGCCAAGGAAAATTAAGCAAGGATAAATACCAAGTTTAACGCCAAGGTATAAGTAGTCAAGTAAACCTGCGGTTGCAGAGAAAAGGTCCCAATGAACGTGACCGCCAGCAAAAAGCTGTTCGTGGAACATTTCGGCGCCGGGAAGGTTTGTTAAAAGCATACCAAAAGCAATGGGCAATAAAAGAAGCGGTTCAAAGCCTTTTGCAATAGCAAGATACATAAGCACAAAAGAAATTAAAAGCATTACCAAAGTGCCGTAGTTTGCAACAAAGTTTTCAAAGGGTGTACCGTCGCCTGCTAAACCTTTACCTAAATTACCAAAAACTGCTTTGAAACCGGTTTGGTTTAAAAAGTTTTTAACAACTGTAAGTTCATCGGGTGCAGGTTCGTTTAAAACATCGGCATAACTTAAAGAATAAATACTGTCATCGTTTGGAAAAACAATGCCATTTGCATCGCTAACATTATAAACAACATCAAAACTAACCAAATCGTTAGCATTTGCGCCGCCGTCTGCCAAAAGGTTTACGGTTACATTTTTGGTGTGGGTTGCACCAATTTCGCCAACCGAAATTTCTTTTGTGCCGATGCCGATTTCATCGGCAGTAAAAAGAATTTTAGCGCCGGTTACAGTCTTGTCCATGCTGTTATTCGTAATAGAAACAGTAAACTGCGGAACGCCGGTTTCGTTAATAAGGGCCGACCTTACGGTTAAAAGGGTGTTATCGCCCTGTATCCTTGTGCCGTTATCTGCAGGCGCTGCAAGTACGCTTATTCCCGAAAAAAGAAGCGAAGTTGCAAGCAAAGCCACGCAAAGGCACAACAAGAATTTCTTTTTCATTGTGCTGACCTCCGCGAAAAAATTATGCAATAACGCAAAGAACAGCGCCTGTTTCAACCGATGCACCCTGAGTTACTTCAACAGAAGCAACGGTACCGTCGGCACCTGCCATAATTTCGTTTTCCATTTTCATTGCTTCAAGAATCATAAGTACCTGACCTGCTTTAACAGCATCGCCGGGTTTAACATTAACAGAAAGAATTGTACCGGGCATTGGGCTTGTAACCTTTTCGCCGCCGGCAGCCACAGGAGCAGCGGCAGGGGCAGGAGCAGCAGCAGGAGCAGGAGCAGCAACAGGAGCAGGAGCAGCGGCAGGAGCCGAAACTGCGGCAGCGTCTGCAACTTCAACTGTGATTTCATATTCTGTGCCATTTACATTTACTTTATACTTTTTCATTTTTTATATCACCTTTCGTGTAATTTATTAAAGTTTTTTAAAGGAATGTACCTTAAGTGCCGAAACGTCGGTTCCAAGTTCTTCTGCCAAAACGGCGCATACCGCGGCTAAAACTTTTTGACGGTCGGGAATTTCTGCAGGTGCAGTATTCACGGGCAACATTTCAACCTTTTCGGTTTGTTTAACCTTGTTTTTTCCCGCATTAATAATTGCACTGAAAACAACACAAAGTATTACAATACAAACAAGTCCAATAAACACGGTTCCCATTCCCATTGCGCATACAAAACCCATACTCATAATGCCATACCTCCTATCAAAAACCATTTAGAATTCTAAAAAATCTAATCAAATTTATTATACTAAATATTGCCTATTTTTACAATACTTTTTTTGGCTATTTTATATTATTTTTTCGCCATTTTTTTAAAAAATAAACCCACCGAATTCTTTCGGTAGGTTTGATTTTTAAAGTTTTATATTCTCTTCTTTGCCCGAAAATTCATAAGGCGTAAGGGTTATACCGGCACTGCGGAACATTCTTTTTGCCGCAAGCGTGCTATCGGTTGTGGCGTATTTATCGCTATAGTAAATTATTTCGCCAACACCACTTTGCACAAGCGCTTTTGCACATTCGTTACAAGGAAACAGTGTTGTGTAAACCTTGCTTCCCTTTAGCAAATTATTATCGCCCGAATAGTTAAGTATTGCATTAAGTTCGGCGTGGCAAACAAACAAATATTTTGTTTGCGATGCTTCGCCTTCCCGCGCCCAAGGGTATTCGTCGTCATCGCAAAAGCGCGGCATTCCGTTATAGCCAACAGATAAAATTTTATTGTCTTTGCTAACAATACAAGCGCCCACCTGCGTAGACGGGTCTTTACTGCGCCGAGCAGAGAGCAAAGCAATGCCCATAAAATATTCGTCCCAAGTAATATAATCTTGTCTTTTCATATTTATCTCCTTTTAAGAGTTTATTTCTTTAATTAAATTTAAAATTTCCATTGGTTCGTTTACAATAAATCTTGCGCCGCTGTCAATAAGTTCCTTTTCATCGCGGTATCCCCAAAGAACGCCAACGGGAATATTACCGCTGCTGCCGCCTGCCAACATATCGGTATATGAATCGCCAACAAAAAAACATTCATCGGCATTAACGCCAATTTCGTTCATTGCAACATAAACCATATGCGGTTGCGGTTTTTTAGGTATATCGGGGCATTGGCCCAAAACAAAATCAAAAGCAAAATCAGCCCCAAAAATTTCGGGCACAAGCACCTGTGTCATTGAATCGGCCTTGTTGGTAACAACGCAAGCCATAATGCCAGTATCTTTTAACCCTTTAAGAAGTTTTACAATATCTTTATAGGGTTTTGTTTTTTTGGTACAGTTGTCTTTATAAAAAGCAAAAAAATCGTTAAGGCATTTGTTTACACTTTCTTCGGTTGCCGCCTTACCTAAAGAGCGTTCCATTAAATTGCGGTTGCCGTTGCCAATATACTCTTTAACCTGTTCTTTAGTTATTGCCTTGTATCCGTTTTTTTCTAACGCGTAATTTGTAGCATCGGTTAAATCTTCTAAAGTATCAACCAAAGTTCCGTCTAAATCAAACAAAACCGCTTTTATCATAAACTGTGCCTCTTTCCTGTCTTTTAATAAAATATACCATTAAAAGCAAAATTTTTCAACAAAAAATAGCAAAAACTACATTTGCTTGTTTTTATATATAAAAAAACACTTGCTTTTTTTAAAAATTTATGCTACAATATCGTTTGCTGATTAATTAAAGGAGGTCGGACTTATGGCTAAATGTGATATTTGTAATAAGGAAATTAGCTTCGGTATTAAAGTTTCCCATTCACACAGACGTTCAAACCGCACTTGGAAACCGAACGTTAAGCGAGTTAAAGCTATTGTAAACGGTTCACCCCGTCGCATTTATGCTTGTACACGCTGTTTGCGTTCCGGCAAGGTTACCCGTGCAATCTAATAAAGAATTTTCTTTGTTGATGAGAATTTAGAGCATCCTTTTTAGGATAGCTCTTTTTCTTTTTTAAAAGCCCGTAGATTTTATCTACGGGCCTTTATTTTAAAGTGCAGATATAATTCCTGCCACAAATTTTTTAAGCAATGCTAAATCAACAACATCGGTTTTTTTATCACCGTTTAGGTCAAAATCCATTTGTGCGGAAATACCTGCAACCGATTTTTTAAGCAGTGCTAAATCAACAACATTCACTTCGCCGTTACAGTCGGCATCGCCTTTTGGGAAACCGCTTCCCGTTGCGGGCAAAACGCGGCTTTCCAGCACCTCACGGCAAAGCAAACATTTTCTTTCCTCGCTACCGTCTGACCAACCTGTTGCCTCTTTCACAACAACCCATTCACTATCAGGGTGAATATAATCGCAAAGAGGAATTATAGCAACATAATAGGCGTAGTCGGCAGGGCTTTGTGAAAGTTGGCAATATACTTCGCCGTCTTCTGCTTTGGAACCGTAAATGTGCAAATTATTTGGCATTACGGCTTCACCGCCAACCGTTATTACATCATCCCTGTTATAAATATTAGTTAATCCAAATAAATTGTATTCTTTGTTTTTCTTAACATCATAAGCAAACACTGCATTGTCGGTATTATAAATTAAATATCCGTTTACTTCCGAAAGACCGGTAAACACAGAGTTATAGTAATACCCCGGTTCTGCGGCATCCCAAACAGAATCAAAGGTTTTTATAACATTGCCTGTTTTAAAATTGTTGGTTTTAACAAGTTCGGCTTTTACATTTTCTTCATTGTGATGGAAATAATACCAATTATTATCTACATAGCAAAATGCGGTTTCAGATTCATTAAACAGCCAGCCGTTTTCGTATTTTGCGTTGTTGCAAGGGGTTACTCCCTTGTTTTTATCGTTTGTGCAGTACCAGTTATAATGGTCGCCGCCTTCATAGTAGTCGTAAATACCGTTATCACTTAAAAGGAAAAACTCATGCGAAACACTGCCCGCCATATCTAAAAAAGCAATACTATATTCATCAATTGCTATAAGCGGGTCGTCTTGTGTTACATCAACATGGTACCATTCACCGTTTAGTTTAACAATATTCCACTCGTGGTTTGAATCATCACTTGCAACAAGTTTACATTCAATACCTTCGTGTTGTAAAAGATATTCATAAGTGTTGGCATACGCTTGGCAAACACCCATGCCGTTGTTAAACATTTGGTAAATATCACGCGCAACATCGTTTTGGGTTTCTTCAATGAACAAGCGAATATCGTACTGAAAGAATTGGCAAAGGTAATCATGGAAGAAAAGTGCTTTTTCCATATCGGTCCAACTGTCTTTTACACGCGAAAATATGTGTTCTTCCGCTAAATCTTTAACTTCTTCAACCTGTTCTTTGGTGTAAATATAGTTTAGTTTATATTCCTTTATAAGACCGGTGTGGTTATCATAAACATAATTATCAGTGGAATTATATGAAGCGTTGTAATGGAAAGTATCGGCATAGGTTTGGTAAACGCCGTAATGAGCCGTTTCGTATAATCTGTTATTATCGCCTTGCTGAACATAATAGCCGTAAGCCGAAACATCAACGCTGTCTTCGTAATTAACAATGGCTTCCCTTAAAACTTCTTCAATTGGGCGAAGTTCCGGTTGTGCAAACGCCGAAACACTTGTTACTGTAACTAAAATTAAAACTGCTAATAAAACCGAAATAGTTTTTTTCAAAATGCTCACCTTCTGGATTAAATAATATTACCGAATTTAGAAAATTTCCAAGATTCTTTGTTTTCGGAAATTTCGTAAACGAAATCAACCTTTTTTACATCATACATCGAAACATCTTTTGGTTGTTCGGTAAAAATTTCTGCTTGCGCAGGTTTATCCTGTATCTTCTTATAACTATAAACATTTGCCGTAAATAAAACACGCATTGTGGTTTGCTTTGTAACATTAAACACACAACCGGCAAGTAATGAATCATCACCACCTGTGCCCGATACTGCATAAAGGTGACCTTCGTAATCTACAAAATTTGCAGGGTTATAAAAGGTTTTAATACATTCTGGGGTAAAAAGTTCGTTTATATATTTTTCAAGTTCTGCAACCGAATCAAAACGGCTGTCACTAACCCTAAAATACACATTGGAAGAACCGTCTTTCTTAATTTGCTTAGGTCCTAAATCCCAATCAACAGGCACACAGTTATAAGAAAGTTCTGTATATATTCTTGCGGCATCTTTAAAGTTACCGTTTAACTGTGCAGCACTTAAAACTTTTGAAGTTGTAATTTTTATTGGGTATGAACTGTCACTGTTTGTGCTTGCCGTTGGTTTATTTTGTTCCTGTGGATTTTCTTCTGACGGTGCTTCGCCCGAAGTTTCTCCTTGTGAAACCGCTGTGTTAGTCGGCGGAGTTATTGATTCTTCATCTTTAAAGCGATTCTTTTTACAAGCACCAAGCGTTAAAATTAAGCACAGGCACAAGCAAAACGCTAAAACTTTCTTAAACATTTTATTCACCTATTTCTAAAAGTATGGGGTTGTTTTTATCTTTTTCCGAAAGACAAATTTGCATATCTTCATTTATTGGCCAGTTTACATTTATTGTGCTGTCGTTCCAAGCAAGGCCGCCTTCATCGTTGGGGTGATAAAAATCATCTACCTTGTAAACAAATTCTGCCTCATTTGACAGCACCAAAAAGCCGTGGGCAAAGCCCTTTGGTATAAAAAACTGCTTTTTGTTTTTATCGGAAAGTATTACCGATACATATTTACCGTAAGTTTTGCTGCCCGGCCGCAAATCAACCGCAACATCAAAAACTTCGCCGCGTACACAACGCACAAGTTTAGACTGCGGATGGTTTATTTGAAAATGTAAACCGCGCAAAACACCGCGTTTTGACATTGACTGATTGTCCTGCACAAAATCTACCGTAATTCCGCCTTTATAAAAATTTTCCTTTTGGTAGGTTTCCATAAAGTAGCCGCGGTCATCGCCATACGCTGTTGGCTCAACAATAATTACACCGTCAATATCGGTTTTATGAAAAGTAAAGTTGCCGTATTTTTCGGGCATTAAATTTCCTTCTTTCCGCCATACATTTTTTCGTAATACTGTTTATATGCGCCGCTTGTTACATTTTTTGTCCATTCTTTGTTGTTTAAGTACCAAGCAAGAGTAAGTTTTATACCCTCTTCAAAGCAGGTTTCTGGGTACCAACCAAGCGCGTCTTTAATTTTTTGCGGGTCAATGCCGTAACGGCGGTCGTGGCCTTTGCGGTCGGTAACATGCTTTATCATATGTTCGCCAACTGTGGCATCAACATTTTCTTTAATGTATTCAATAATTGATTTTACAATGAAAATGTTTGTTTTTTCGTTATGTCCGCCAATGTTGTAAACTTCACCCAAAACACCGTCTCTTATAACCATATCAATAGCTTTGCAATGGTCTTCTACATAAAGCCAGTCTCTTATTTGCAAACCATCGCCGTAAACGGGCAAATCTTTGTGCAAAAGAGTGTTGTTCATAATAAGCGGAATAAGTTTTTCGGGGAACTGGTATGGGCCGTAGTTATTAGAACAACGGGTAATATTAACAGGGAATTTATAAGTATCTCCATACGCCTTTACAAAAAGGTCGGCTGATGCCTTGCTTGAAGAATAAGGTGAATGGGGGTCAAGCGGAGTGGTTTCGGTAAAATAACCGGTTTCGCCCAAAGAGCCGTAAACTTCATCGGTTGAAACCTGCAAATATTTAACGCCGTCTTTGTATTGGTCGTCGCCCGTTTGCCACGCTTCCTTTGCGCAAGCAAGCATATTAACAGTACCCAAAACATTGGTTTTAACAAAAATTTCGGGGTTGGTAATTGAACGGTCAACATGGCTTTCTGCCGCAAAGTTTACAACATAATCAATTTCGTTTTCGCTAAATATTTTTCTTATTGCTTCGCGGTCGCAAATATCGGCCTGGTAAAAACGGTAATTAGGGTTATTTTCAACGCTTCTTAGGTTTTCCAAATTACCTGCATAGGTTAAAGCGTCTACATTAACAATTTTTACATCGTTATATTTTTTAAGCATATAAAGCACAAAGTTTGAGCCAATAAAACCTGCGCCGCCGGTAACTAAATATGTTTTCATTGTTAGTCCTCCACCTTGTTTATATATTCTTTAAGCGCGGTTTTCCATTCGCGCATTTCGTTGCCTACGCTATATTTAAGCGCCAAATTTTCAAGCGAAGAAAATTCGGGGCGTTTTGTTGGGCTTTTGTATTCTTCGCTTGTGCAAGGGCTTACTTTACCTGCAATACCCGATAGTTTTACAATTTCACAAGCGAATTCATACCACGAACATTCGCCTTCACCCGTGCAGTGATATATTCCGTAGTCACTTGTTACGGCAAGTTTTAAAATATGGTGCGCTAAATCGTTTGCGTTTGTGGGGTTTCCGCGTTGGTCGTTTACAACCGTCATAGCTCCCTTTTCACGCATAATTCGGCGAACGGTTTTAACAAAGTTTTTGCCAATATAACCGTAAAGCCAAGCAGTTCTAACAACAAAGGTTTTTTTACAAAAAGCCAAAGCGTATTTTTCGCCAAGCGCTTTGCTTTTGCCGTAAATACTTTGCGGTGCAACTTGGTCCCATTCGCAGTAAGGAACAGTACCTGTGCCCGAAAAAACATAATCGGTTGAAATATGCACAAACTTTGCACCAATTTTTTCGGCGGCAACTGCCAAATTTCTTACACCAACTGCATTAACTTTATATGCGGCCTCTTTATTGGTTTCGCAACCGTCAACATTGGTCATTGCAGCGCAGTTTATTATAATATCAAAACCGCCCTTTTGCACAAATTCACAAACAGCCAAATTATTGGTAATATCAAGGGCGTCAACATCAACCGCAGTAGCAGAAGCATCTTTATATTCGGCGCTTATATTGCCAATTTCGCTTTTGCCGCTTTTTAAGACGGCAACCAATTCGTTACCAAGCTGACCGTTTGCGCCGGTTATAAGAATTTTCATTTTGCTTTTTCCTTTCGCCATTTTAATAAATATTTAAAAAAGGATAATAAATGAATTAAAAGGTATTTAAAACTTTTTGCGCTGTCTCGCTCCCAAAGGTGTGTAACCGAAACGGCAGGGTAATACACAATTTTGCCAAATTCTTTTACTCGTTTAGATAAATCGGCGTCTTCCAAATACATAAAAAAGCGTTCATCAAAACCGCCGAGGCGGTAGAAAACATCACTTCTTATAACAAAAAAGCAACCCGTACAAAAATCTATTTCGGCAAAACCGTTACTGTCCAACGAAAAAGAAGTATATTCATCGCGAATTTTTTTAAATATTCCGCCAAATTTTGCAAATCTTCCAAAGAAAAGATATTTTGCCTTAACTTCGCGCTTTTGCAAGTTTTGAACACTGCCATCACTGTTTAGAATTTGCGGGGTTATCATGGCTATATCGGGGTTTTGTTCTAAAACATCAACCAAACTTGCCAAAATATCGCTATTTACAATTATATCGGGGTTAATTACGGCGTGGTATTTGCCAAGGTTGTTATAAAGTGCAAGGTTGTGCGCTTTGCCAAAGCCAAGGTTTTCACCTGTTTCAACCAAGTTTACACCGTCAAGTTGTTTTACGGCTTCTGCAGTACCGTCACACGATGCGTTATCGTAAACGGTTAAACAAAAAGGGTATTTATTTGTGTTTTTTAGCAAACTTTGGGCAGTTTTTACCGCCTTTTCTTTGCAATTATAGGTTACAACCGAAGCCGAAACCGTTATATCTTGGCCCACAATTTCACACCCTTTACAATACTCACAATTACACACAATAATTTTACCACATACGGTGGTTTTTTTCAACAATAAATTAGCCACAGGGGGGGTATCCTGTGGCTTAATTTTATTTCTTTTTAAATATATAAATAATTATTAAAACTACCGCAATTAAAAGTACTGCCAAACCGCCCACAAGCGCATAAATATTTATGTTACTTGGGGTTATATTATCATTGTCTTTTTGCACCTGTTGTTGCTGTGTGGGGTTTGTTGGTTTTTCGGGTAACACTTCCTGCCCTGCGTTTTGGGTATTTATAACGGTTTCGCCTATTTCGGTTTTATCTTCTTCTTTTTCGGGGGTGGGCACAACAACCCCTGGTTGTTTTACTGTACCGTCAGAAAAACCGCAAATTTTACAAGTTCCGTTTTCTATTTCGTGTTCTTTACAAACAACATTTACCACCGAATATTTAACGGCAGGTTTTATTAAATCGGTTTTAAAATTACATGCTTTACCGTCACCAACCGAAATTACAATGGCATTTTTTTGAATTTTTGCATTTTCTTTTACACGGAAAGTTAATTCCGCCAAAACGCCGTCACCGGTAACATCTTGCGCACTGTTTCCCTCAATATCAAGCAAAACTTTACCCAAATTATCGGGGTAAGTCATTTGGTTTAAAGAAACACCTTTATAATTTCCTTTTTTAGTTTCAATTAATTCTAAGGAATCAGAATCAAAATAAAGGGTTACAAACATTATCCAAAAACCCGGATTGTTTTCGTAATTAAGTTTTACGGTAAAGGTTTCGCCACGCTTTACTTCGGCGCTTTCGCCAACAATTGTGCCGTAACTTTCGGCAGAAGCCGAAAAACAAAAAGCCGTAAAAACAAGGCAAAAGCAAAGTATTAAAGATATAATTTTCTTCATATTTCCACCAATATTGAAAGCCCCGGCGTGCACCGTCGGGGCTTTTGTTAATTTAGTTTAAGAATTAAAGAGCAAATCTCTTTTTGCCAACAACTGCAAGGCCAATAACAGAAGCAAGAGCAACTGCTACATAAATTACCATATTGAAGTTATCGGAAGTATTGCTAACAACTTTCTTGGGAATGCCAAGGAAGATATAATCAGCAGTAAGAGAGCCATTGAAGGAAGCTTCATCGCCTTCATATTTAACGTCTTCAATAATTGTAACTTTGCCGTCTGCGCCAATTACACCGAATACGAAAGAATCATATTGGTCGTAAGGCAAGTCAGACATATCAAATGTAAGGTCAGCGTTTACATCATCAAGACCGTTTTTGCTGGTAATGGATTCAAAAGTGAACTGAAGTACTACATCGTAACCCTTAACGGTGTTTTCGTCATAATCAACATCGCTTTCGGTAATAGTTGTATCGCCGGGGATTACTTTGCCTTCTTCGGTTTCAATTACAATGCCGCCCATATCAACTTCAGGAACCAACATAGAACCCAAAATTTCCAATGTGTCTTTTTCACCGCAACCGTGGTTACATTCTGCAGTTTCAGTGCAGTTGCTTGTTGTTGTAGCGTTGTAATCACATACATAGTTTGTAAATTCATGTTCTAAAGCAGAATCTTCATCAGTGCGTGTATCTTTATTGCCGCAACCGTGGTCACATTCTGCAGTTTCAGTACCGTCAACACCACACTTAGCATCATTATTGCTTACATAGTTAGTGTAGCTGTGGGTAAGTGCAGAACCAACATCAGCGCGTGTGTCTTCTGTACCGCAACCATGGTCACACAAAGCGGTTTCAGTACCGTCAACGCCACACTTAGCATCATTATTGCTTACATAGTTTGTATAGCTGTGGGTAAGAGCTGTACCGTCAGCTTTAATGGTATCTTCTTCGCCGCAGTTGTTGTCACAAACAGCAGTCTTTGTACCGTCTTCGCCACAAACAGCGTCTTCATTGTATACATAGTTGGTAAAGCTGTGGGTAAGAGCTGTACCAGCTTTTGCGCGTGTGTCTTCGTTACCGCAACCGTTGTCACAAACGGCAGTTTCGGTACCGTCAATTTCGCATTTAGCGTCGTTGTTGTATACATAGTTAGTGTAAGAATGTTGAAGTGCTGTGCCGTCTTTTGAACGAACATCGATTTCGCCGCAGCCGTGGTCACATTCTGCTTTTTCAGTACCGTTTACACCGCATTTAGCGTCGTCTTGGTATACATAGTTGGTGAAAGAATGTTCAAGAGCCGAATCAGCAACTTCTCTTAAATCTTTTTTGCCACAACCGTTGTCGCAAACTGCTTCTTCGGTAGCATTTTTGCCACATTCAGCAGGGTCTTTTGCAACATAGTTGGTGAATTTGTGGTCAATTTTTGCAAACACTTCACCGCAGTAGGTGCACATTTCTTGTTTACAACCTTCAGGGTCTGCTACTGTGCTCTTAAAGGGTGTGTGGTAGTGACCGATTGTATGGATAATTGGGTCACCGTTTGCATCGTTGTGAATAGAAACTATTTTAGAAGCAGAACCAACATTGAATTTGTATGTGCCGTTGGTTAAATCAGCAGGGTCAATATTGCTGCCGTCTTTGGTATAGAAAGTCATATAACCAATAGTACCGGTAGTTCTTAAACCAGTAGTGGAGTTAGCGTCGGTTTTTGTGCGGTCAAATGTAACGGATGCTTCCGTACCATTGAACATGCACTCAAGACCAAACTCAACAGGTCTTCTGCCGCCTTCATCGGTATCGGCAATGTCGCCGTTTTCCCAGAAGTCAGCTTCAATATTATCGTTAAGACTTACGACATAAAGTTTGCCGGCAAAGATATCGCCTGTATTTTCAGCAATTTCAATAGGAACAACTACGCCCGTTGGGTCATACTCGTCAATTGAAAGTTCGCCGAACGATATTGCAATGTGGCCCGGGGTAACGGTTTCAGCGCTAACTGCAACCATGGGGATGAACAATGCAACTATCATTGTTACTGCCAGAAGAATGGATAAAATTTTGTTCTTCATAAGTTTCACCTTTTCTTTATTTTTTGCCTTTTTGCATAAAATTAGGCAATATTATATCTTAATTATATACCATTTTCCCGTTTTGTCAATATTTTTCTTATTTTCAAATACTGGAAAAAGCATTTTTATTTAATTCCTGCAACTTTCTTTTTAAGTATTGCAAGGTCAACTACTTCAATAACGCCGTTTTTATCAATATCGCAACCCGTAAAGTTATTGGCATTTTCAAGCCCTGCCACAACTTTTTTAAGCAACGCCAAATCAACCACATCAACATTTCCGTCGCCGTTAATATCAAATTCTTCGTTATTTTCGCTTATATTTATATTGGTAATTTCAGCAAAGCATTTTAATACGGGCACTTGTTTTTCGTAATTCCAACAGCCATCGCTAAACCTTAAATCTTTTAGTTCCGAAATGGTTTTTGCTTCCGCCTGTTCGTCGGTTAAACCGTCTTGATTATAATAAAATGCGTTTTCGGCGGTGGCTTTATAATAAACCGCCGAAACACCGCCTATGTTTTGGGCGCTGATTTTAGAAACACTTAAACAGTTTTTAATTTCGCTTTGATGGTTAACGCCCGTAATTCCGCCTGCGGTAGTACCGTTAACGGTGCCGTTTGATAGGCAGTTTTCTATTTTTGCAAGGGCAATGCTTTTTGCGGTTATACCGCCTGCGGTTTCGCCGTTCACTTCGCCGTAAAAATAACATTCATTAATTTCGCCTGCATTAGCACCGCAAATACCGCCTGCTTCCATATTTGCCAATACCGTTGCGGAAGAAGCAGAAGCATAAATTTTGCCCAAGTTATAACCGCAAATACCGCCGACCTTTGCGCTTGATTTGCCGCTGCGGTCATATTCATCTAACTTGCTGTCATCGTAACTGCCTGTGGGTGGAGTCCAAGAATTCGGGTCCTCGTAATCAATCTCGCCGTCGGCAGGTGCATCGCTTTGGTCGGGCACAAACACACCCATTATGCCGTTAAATGTAGAATGGGTAACAACAAGTTCTTCTATTACACCTTTGTTTACACCAAAAACACCTAAATATTTATAGTCGGCCTTATGTATTTGTATACCGCTTATTTTAAAGCCGTTACCTTCAAAGGTACCCGTAAATGCGTGGTATATGCTGTTACCAATTGGTTCCCAACCGTAACCGTCGTTATAAAATTCACCGCCGGGCATAAAATCGGCTTCGTTAAAAACAATATCTGCCGCCAAAATATAGTTACCAGAAAGGTTATTTTTTATTGCGGCAAGTTCTTGCTTTGTTTTAATTTCGGTGGCTTTGGGTTTTATTGGCACCGAAACGGTAATATCGTTTACCGGTAAATCACCGTCTGCCGTGTGCAGCACAATTTCGCTTGCCGTAATTTCGGCAACACCCGTATACCTTGCGGTTAAGTTTATTAAGGTTTCTCCGTTTTCAAGGTTTACATTAACTTTATATTTGCCTTTTTCAAGGTCATACTGCATTTTGCTTCGGTCAATTTTAAATTTTCCGTTATCGGTTAAATAAAACGAAGCCGACAAAACATTACTTTCAGCCGAAACAACCAATTTTGTTTGTTCGCCAATTCTAAATTTATCTTTTTGAAACTTAAGTGTAAAACTGCTTTCGGCAAAGGTGTAAAACGCGGGGATAACAAGTA
This sequence comes from Acutalibacteraceae bacterium, assembly GCA_045601805.1. Lineage (GTDB taxonomy): Bacteria > Bacillota > Clostridia > Oscillospirales > Acutalibacteraceae > SIG607. The sequence goes on along the minus strand of JAZSAJ010000013.1, from coordinate 23,566 downwards.
TTGCGCAAAGCAAAATTGCTAAAACTCTTTTTAACATAGTACCCTCCTGTTATAATCCTGCAATAAACTTTTTAAGAAGCGCAAGGTCAACCACATCAACAGTTCCGTTTGAATCGTAATCGGATATATATTCATCATTTATTTGGCTTATCCCTGAAACTTCCTTTTTAAGAAGCGCAAGGTCAACCACATCAATTTCACCGTTTAAATCTAAATCGCCTTTTTTTGCTTGGCTATTGTTAAAGGTTGCCGAAATGTCGTCAAAATAATATTCCTCATTACCATCCGACACCGTTATTTCACTTATTTTAAAAACAACATCTTTTCGGTTTAACACCTTAAACTGTAGTTGTGTGGTTACGGTATTCGTTGAAGAGCAAGAAAACGCCACCCTTGCCACACCATCACGCAGTATATTGCAGTTTTCAGTTGTAAGCAGTTGTACTGCTGTGCTGTCAAATTCAATTTTAAAACTGTGGGCAAAAAACGGTTCTTCAGCGGTGGTGGTTAATGCCACCGAAAAAGTTTCGTTTACATTCACAAAAGAAGAGGGCAAAACAAGATTTGCGCTTTTTTCTTGTGCCGAAACCGTAAAAGAAAGCAACATTACAAAGCACATAAAAACACATATAACTTTTAACGCTTTCAACACGCACCCTCCTTTATATTTTAATTTACAGTATATACTAAAGAAAATCAATAGGTAAATTTAAACAAGCACTATTACCGCAAAAATAAAAGGGCGGAAAACCGCCCTTAAAGTTAGTAATTAAATTCTAATTATTCAATACCTGCAACTTGTTTCTTTAAGACAGCAAGGTCAACTACATCAACTATATCGTTTCCGTCCATATTGCCAACTTCGGGGTTGTCAAGGATTTCAAGACCTGCAACATGTTTCTTTAAAAGAGCCAAGTCAACAACATCAATTTCACCGTTGTTATCAATATCACCAACTGTGTATGCAGGTTTAACGGTAATATAAGAATTTACTTTAGCAGTGTCAAATTCGTTGTCGCCAACAAACGCAGCTAAGCTAAGAGCAACAGCCGTTTTGCCTTCTGCTGCACCGGTGAACTGAAGTTTTACAACCACAGCATCTTGGCCTACAAAAGCAGGGTCAGCCAATACAGTAACAACACTGCCTTCGCGAGTAACAGTAGTGCCTTCTACGGCTTGTGCGTCGGTTAAGGTTACGCCGTTAGATTCAGCGGTAATAACCAACTTTGTAAAACCGGCGTTGTTTTTAATTTTAACATCAACTGTAACATTGCCGCCAACCTGAACTTCGGTTTCATCAAAATAAACACCAGCATTGCCAAAGATATCGCCGGCATCAATGATGTTGTCGTCTACGCCTGCAGCAGAAGCAACGCCTGCTACGGCAAAAACCAACACTAAAGAAAGGAATAATGCTAAAAACTTTTTCATAATATATGCACCTTTCATAATAACATATAATTTCACACTGTTATTTTATCACAATTATACAACAATGTCAACGGAAATTTAAACAAATTTATTGTTTTTGTTATATGTTTTCATAAAGACCTGCATCTACAAGTTTACCAATGGCTTCAACTACTGCATCTTTATCTTCGCGATATGTAACGCCGTACCATCTGTCATCGGCTACCAAAACCTTTACTTTTTCTTTGCCCGATTTAATTAAATCGCCAATTACAAGGGGAATGTAACATTCTTTCTTGGGCTCGTTAAGATTTTCTTTAAGGAACTCTGTAAAAGCTTCTTCTAAATGAGCAAAAATATTGGGCTGAAGTCCCCACATATTCATTGAAACAACGGCATCTTTATCAAACTGGCCTTTGCTTCCGTCTGCATTTTCGTATGTGCAGTCACTGTAAATTTTTGTAACTTCGTCAATATCGCTTAAATAACCGTTTTCGGTTTTGCAAACACCGCGCGAAACGCTGCCGTTTTCGGTAAGGGTGTTTTCAAGACGGAAACCAACCATGCAGTAGTCGCTTGAATCGGCTTTTAATTGGTCATAAATCTTTTTAAATGCGCTTTTGCCGTAATAATCGTCGGCATTAATAATAACAAAGGGTTCGTTTACAACATCTTTGCAACTTAAAACTGCCTGTGTTGTGCCCCAAGGTTTTGCGCGTGTAGCAGGGCAAACAAGGCCGCCCGGCAAATCTTCTTTTTCTTGGTATGCATATTCAACCTTAATTTTCTTTTCAATGCGTTTACCAACAATTTCTTTGAAATCTTTTTCAATTTCTTTTTTAATAACAAAAACTACTTTGTTAAAACCCGCTTCCATAGCATCGTAAACAGAAAAGTCTAAAAGTGCCTCTCCGCCTTTGCCAATGGGTTCAATTTGTTTTAAACCGCCAAAACGGCTACCCATACCTGCTGCCATTACCACAAGTGTTGCATTAAATTCCATAATTATTTCTCCTTTTTTGTAATTTCTTTTTTTGACACAGGTTTAAACCCTTCGGTACTTTCTTTCATAAAAAGTATTTTAACGGTCATAAAAAGAAGTTTTATATCCATAAATACCGAATATTGTTCGATATATATTAGGTCCATTTTTAACTTGTCTTCGGGTGTTGTGTTATACTTTCCGTAAATTTGAGCATAACCCGTAAGACCTGCTTTAACGCGATGCCTTAAATTGAAATCGGGATACATCGCGACATATTCATAAACATTTTCAATTCTTTCAGGCCGTGGGCCCACAAGCGACATATCGCCAAACAAAATATTAAAAAGCTGCGGAAGTTCATCTATTCTGCAAGCCCTTATAACCTTGCCCACAGGGGTAATACGGCTGTCGCCCTCAGTCGCTTTTTGTGCGCCGTCTTTTTCGGCATCGGGCACCATTGAACGAAATTTAAGAACATTAAAAATTTTGCGGTTTTTGGTGACGCGGTTTTGCTTAAAAAACACAGGACCGCCATCGCAAATTTTTATTGCTATTGCCGTTATAAGCATTATTGGGGAAGTTACAATAATTCCTATTATTGATACCACCAAATCCATAACGCGCTTTACCATTTCTTGTTCAAGGCGAATTCCTTGGTTGCGGCACATTAAAATGGGGGTATCGGAAATTTGAATGTTATCGGAATTTTTAATAATAACATCGGTGCTTGAGGGTAAAACATAAGTACGCTTGCTATTTGCGTAACAGTAATGCAAAAGTTCGTTTTTCTTTTGCTTATCAAAATCGCAAAGCACAACCGCTTCGTATTTATCAATAAGCGCCTTAATTTCCGCGATAGAAGTTAAATTAACCGAAACGCCGCGTTCAATATTAAAACGGCGGGGAATTTTAGACATTTTGCGAATTACTTTAATTCCCTCTTCGTCTTCGGCAAAAATTGCAAGCATTTTTCGCGCCGGATAAAGTTTAAAATAAACGGTGTTGGCACAGTAAGAACCAATACAAATAACAAATATTTGGTAAAGAAAACTTAAAACAAAGTACCTTACGCTTACTAAGTTTCTTGAAATAAGCGAAAATTCAAGATAAATAAACACATTGGTTATAAACGCAGAAAGCGAAAGACTGTAAATTATTTCGTGCAAACGGTAAACGCCAATACGGAAACCGCCGTAAAGTTCTGCAAAAAGCAAAAACAAAAGCAAATACGAAAAAAGCACAACGTAATTACCGCGCATACTGTAAATGGTTTGGCCGTAATGGTTATACCACACACTCATAAAGCCCAAAGCCATTGAAATAACAATAAGGGCTTTTATTACGGTCATAACCGTTTTTCTGAATTTAACAAGTAATTTCATAGCAACCCCGAAAACAAGGAATTTATTTCATTATTTAAGGATATTTATATATTAAGTATATACTTTTATGCCGTTTTGTCAAGTAATAAAGGAATAAGGTGAGGGTTATTTTAAAGGCGGTGGTTTATAAAAAAATAAGCAAACAGCAAAAAAGAGAAATTTTTATATTAAAACGAAAAAATTATGTTGAAAAGGAACATTTTAAAACCAATTACGGAGAAATAGAAATTTACACCGTTAACCACTTTTGTTCAGAAAAAAAGGCAAAAAAACTTTTTATAAAAAATTTTGGCACTGCTTTTCACACAGCAAACGAACAGCCAAATGAAAACTACAGGCTAAAACTTTGTGTAAAAAGAATTATAAACGACCTTAAAACAAAAAAGGCCGAAAATGTTTACATTAACTGCCAAGCCGATTTTAAGGATATTGAGCAAATTTGCCGATATTCAAAACAACTTTATTTAAGCCAAGAACTGTTTTCTTGTTTTGGTCAAAAACTTTTTGAAAACTGCGGTGTGTTGCCCCGCGTTTTTAAAAGCGGTATTTTTTGCGACAGAATTTTAGGCGAAAACGAAAACCCCTGTGCAGTCTTGCCAAATGAACTTACAGAAGTTTGCCCAAAAGAATTTTCGCCAACTCTTTTTTGTTCGCTTATTTACACCGAAAACGGTTATTTTATTGGTTAAAAAAAGCACCCAATGGGTGCTTTTTTTAAAGTTTTAATAATTTTTCTGTGGCGTCGGGCAGTAAATCTTCTTTTAAAAGTTCTATACAGCCGTTATCTATAAGACTTGCTAAATCTTTATCAATAGGAAGTTTGCCCAAAAGCGGTACACCAAGTTCATCGGCAACGCTTTCGGTTTTGCCGGAAGCAAAAATTTCAATTTTTTTACCGCAATCAGGGCATTTAACATAACTCATATTTTCAACAATGCCCAAAACGGGAATATTCATCATTTCGGCCATTTTATATGCCTTTTTAACAATCATTGAAACAAGGTCCTGAGGAGATGTTACAATGATTACGCCGTCAAGCGGAAGCGACTGAAAAACAGTAAGCGGAACATCGCCAGTACCGGGAGGGCAGTCAACAAACATATAGTCAACATCGTTCCACACAACATCGCTCCAAAACTGTTTTACCGCGCCTGCAATTACAGGTCCGCGCCAAACAACAGGGCTTTCTGGGTCTTCAAGCAAAAGGTTTATTGACATAACCTTTATGCCGTTTTTGGTTAAGGCAGGGAAAATACCAAGTTCACTGCCTTCGGCGCGGCCGGTTATTCCAAACGATTTTGGAATTGACGGGCCGGTTATATCGGCATCAAGCACGGCAACTTCTTTGCCTAACCTTTTCATAGCAACCGCCAAAAGCGAAGTTACCATTGATTTACCAACGCCGCCTTTACCGCTTACAACACCAATTACATGTTTAATTTTATTTACTTCTTTGGTGGGCTCAATAAAACTTTCTTTGCGCTCACCGCAACTTGCAGAACAACTTGAGCAGTTGCCCGAACAATTTGCATTTGCTTCGCTCATTTTTTATCCTCCTAAATATGCCTTTTTAACCTCTTCGCTTGATGCAAGTTCTTTTCCTGTGCCCGAAAGCGCAATAGAGCCAAGTTCCAAAACATAAGCCCTATCGGATATTGCAAGAGATTTACCTGCATTCTGTTCAACCAACAAAACGGTTGTGCCGTCGTTTCTGAAATCTTTTATAATTTCAAAAACCTGGTCAACAAGCAAAGGGGAAAGGCCCATTGAGGGCTCGTCTAATAATAAAAGTTTTGGGTGGCTCATCATTGCCCTACCCATTGCAAGCATTTGCTGTTCACCGCCCGAAAGTGTACCTGCAATTTGATTTCTTCTTTCTGCAAGGCGTGGGAAACGGGTGTAAATGCCTTCAATATCGCGCTTTATTTGCGCTTTATCGTTGTTTGAAAAACCGCCCATTAAAAGATTTTCGTAAACAGTAAGTTCTTGGAAAACACGGCGTCCTTCGGGAACCTGTGCCATACCAAGATGCACAATTTTATGGCAAGGAGTTTTTGTAATATCTTTACCGTCAAAAACAACGCTGCCGCTTTTAATGGGAATAAGGCCAATAATAGACTGCATTGTGGTGGTTTTGCCTGCACCGTTTGCGCCAATAAGGGTAACAATTTCGCCTTCGTTTACTTCAAAACTTATACCCTTAAGCGCCTGAATAACGCCGTAGTAAACCTGTAAATCTTTAACTTCAAGTAATGCCATAGCGTTATCCTCCAATATATGCCTTAATAACTTCGGGGTCATTAAGCGCGGTTTTGGTATCGCCCTGAGCCAAAGTTGTGCCAAAGTTTAATACCGTTACTTCATCGCAAAGGCCCGACACAAACTTCATATCGTGTTCAATAAGCAATATTGTCATATCAAATTCATCACGAATACGGGTAATTATTTTCATAAGTTCTTCGGTTTCGTGAGGGTTCATACCGGCAGCAGGTTCATCTAATAAAAGAAGTTTTGGGTTTGTTGCCAAAGCGCGTGCAATTTCAAGTTTTCTTTGTTTGCCGTAAGGAAGATTGCAAGAAAGGAAATTGCGCTCTTCTTCTAAATCAACAATACGCAAAATTTCTTTTGCGCGTTCTCGCATTGCCTTTTCAACCTTAAAGTGACGGGGCAAACGAAGCATACTTTCAATCATGCTGCACTTGAATTCGGGTTGATTATGAAGACCAACCAAAACATTTCTTATAACAGTCATATTGTTAAACAAGCGAATGTTTTGGAATGTTCTTGCAATACCTTTGTGGTTAATTGCTTCTTGTTTTTTACCCGTTAAATCTTCGCCACACAAATAGAATTTACCTGTTGTGGGTTGATATACGCCGGTTAAAATATTAAATACGGTGGTTTTGCCGGCACCGTTAGGGCCAACAAGACCGTAAAGTTGTTTTTTCTTAATTTCAATATTTACATTCTGAACGGCTTTAAGACCGCCAAATGAAATACCCAAATTTTCGGTTTTGAGGATAATTTCAGACATTATTTACCCTCCTTTTTATCGGGGTCAACGGTTGACATTTGGGGTTGCAAATCAACCGATAATATTTCGTTCATTTCAATTTTGGTGGGTACGCGGTCCCATTTTGCTTCGTCGTCTAACTGGTTAGCAGGGTCGTGCTTTTTAAATCTTGCAAAAAGTTTAGAAACATTATATGTTTCCCTAAAACCTTTAAGGCCGGGCGCATTGTTATAAATAACAACCGCAATAAGAATAAGCGCATAAAGCAAATCTTGAAGCACAGCCAAATCGCCCGTTAAAACGGTTTGAAGCGCGGTGTCAAGATAGGTTATAAGTGTAGCGGCAATAATTGAGCCGTTAATACTACCCATACCGCCCAAAACAACCATTACAAGAATTTCAATAGAATAGTTATAACTGAATTTTAAACTTTGAACATTATAGTTTGAAAAACTGTAAAGAACACCCGCAATACCGGCAAAGAAAGCCGAAACGGTAAAAACAGACAGTTTATATTTTGTTACATTTATACCTGTTGCGCGTGCTGCAATTTCGTTATCGCGAATACTTGTTATGGCACGGCCGTGTTTAGAACGAATAAGGTTTTGAATTACGGCAAGGCAGATAAGAACAAGCACAAGAGCAATAATAAAAAGTGTATTTTTATCGTATCTTGGTGTAGAAAGACCCAAAGAACCGCCAAAACTTTCGTCGCTTGAGTTCATAAATATAGAACGAACAATTTCGCCGAAAGCCAAGGTAACAATAGCAAGATAGTCACCCTTTAGGCGCAAAGCAGGAAGGCCAATAACAATACCGCACAAGGCCGCAACCGCACCGCCAATTACAACCGATATTAAAAGGGTTATAATGCCGTTGCCAAGAATTGGTTCCAAAAGGCAAGAAGCTTTACCGCCAAGGTAAGCGCCAACGCACATAAAACCGGCATGGCCTAAAGACAGTTCACCCAAAAAGCCAACAACAACCGATAATGACACTGCCAACATAATAGAAATTGCTATTTTTTCAAGGAGATACAAGGTAGAAGCGGCAAGCATGCCCGAAAAAGACATTGCGCCGAAAACCACAGTACATATAGCAACTGCAACATAGTTTGTATAATGTTTCCATTTAATTTTATTCTTTGCCATTATACCTTCTCCCTTCTGACCTTACCCAAAATACCGGTGGGGCGCACCAAAAGTATTACAATAAGAATCAAAAATTCAATAGCGTCGGTATAGGGTGCTATGGCAGGAATTTTAAAGGAAATTGCCTCTACAACGCCCATTAACAAACCGCCAACGGTTGCGCCGGGAATAGAACCTATACCGCCAATAACAGCAGCAGTAAACGCCTTTATACCGGGCATTGCGCCCAAGGTGTTTGAAAGACTGGGAGATTTCATTAACATAAAGAAACCTGCAAATGCGGCAAGGCCCGAGCCAATAGCAAAGGTAATCATAATAATGCCGTTTACATTTATTCCCATTAACTGTGCCGCGCCCTTGTCTTCACTAACCGCAATCATGGCGCGGCCTGTTTTAGTGTATTTTACAAACAGGTTTAAGGCCACCATTATAACCAGTGAACAAGCAAGTGTTATAAGTACATACAACGGAATTTTAAGCCCTGCAATATTAACATTGCCCATATTGGCAATAACCACCATTTTGGGTGCCGAGCCAAAAATTATTTGCGCCAAAGACTGTAATAAATAACTTACGCCAATAGCCGTAATTAAAACCGCCAAAGGCGAAGCGCCGCGCAATGGTTTATATGCAACTTTTTCAATGGTAATACCAAGCAGAATACAACAAACAATTGCGGCAGCCAAGCCAACAATTGGGTTGGCAATGGCAGAAAGCACCAAAAATATCATATATCCGCCAACCATTATTACATCGCCGTGGGCAAAGTTAAGCATTTTTGCAATGCCGTATACCATGGTATATCCAAGCGCTATAACGGCATAAGTACTGCCAATACTAAGCCCGTTTATTAGTGTTTCAATAATTTCCATAACTAAAACCTTCAATGCAAATTTGCCGGGGCAGAAACCTACACCGGCAAATTTATAATTTTATAAAATAATCTTACAAAAAAGCAGATTATTATTGAGCGCCTTTAAGATTATATTTTACAGCGCCTTTTTTAACATAGCCGTTAGCTTCCCAAGTAATGTTGTCGCCGGTGTTGCCGGAATATGTGAAGCCGCCTGTAAACTGTTCTTTAAGAATTTCGCAAAGTTCAGAAGCGCCAATTGTAACACTTATTTCTTTGCCTGCTGCTTTTGCTGCTTTCATTGCTTCAAAAATAGCATATACGCAGTCGTATGCAGAAGCGCCGAACTGGTTAAGAGTTTCTGCACCGAATTTTTCGGTATATTTCTTAACGAATTCTGCAGCTTTACCGCTTGTTGCGTTAGAATCAAAGTGAGAAAGCATAGAAACTTCTTGAGGAATGGTGGAAAGGTCAAGCTGACCGGCAAGGCCGTCAAAACCGTCGCAACCATAATAAACTGCATCGGCAGCAATTGTATCTTTTGCCTGAGTCATGAAGATAGATGCAGGTTGATAGTAAATAGGCATAAAGATAAATTTGCAATCTTTAAGTGTAGAAATTTGTGTAGAGAAGTCACTTGCTTCGCCGGTAAATACAGTTTCAACTACCTTAATAGAAGCATCAAGGTTATCTTTGAACTGTTTAAAGATACCGTTTGAATAAGCGTCGTCAGATTTATAGAATACGCCAATTGTTTGGTTTTTGTAAACACCGTTTACATATTCTGCAGCAACTTTACCCTGGTTACCGTCGGCAAAGCACATTTGATAACCGTTAGCATTCTTCGGAATATCGTCGCCCGAAGCAGATGGGGTAAGGAAGAACACATTGTCTTCGGCAGAAAGGTTAGTAAATTCAAGACCGGGGGCAGTTGTTACTGTGCCGAGTGACACCTGCATACCGCCTTCAAGCATGTTTGCATAGTTTGCTGCAACCTTTGTTGCATCGTGCTGGTCGTCGGTTGCCAAAAGTTTGAACATAACACCGTCAAGACCGCCTGCTGCGTTAATTTCGTCAACAGCCATTTGTGCAGAGTTTTTAACAGCTACGCCGTAAACCGCTGCGCCGCCAGTAAGAGGGCCGGAAAAACCAATTACATATTCGGTATTATTAGCGGTATAATTTTTGCCGCCGCAACCGGTCATACAGCCCATTACCATTACTGCAGCCAATACAAATGCTGCAACTTTTTTGAAATTGAATTTCATTTTTGTAACCTCTTTCCTTTTAAATTAAAATTTAATAAAGATTATGATAAAATTTTAACACGCTAAAAAACCTTTGTCAATAATATTTTTGTTTTAAAGGTTAAAAACAAAAAAGCCACCTTGAAATTTTTTATAATTCCCGGTGACTTTTATAATGATTATATAAACTTTTCTACTACTTTAATAAACATCGGTTATATCTTGCCTTATTATTTCGCTAACGCTTAAATAAACGGTTTCGGTGTAATATACAAGATTATCTTCTAAAATTATATATCCCCTAAAAGCAATTTTTCTTGTATCGTTCTTATCAAAATTTGCCACATAAATACTATATGTTAGTTTACCGTTTACAGTATCGTTATTCCAACATTCGCCAAAGTTTTGGGTTTTGTTGGCAACAATAACACCGCCTTTGCCAATATTGCTTACCGTTAAGGCGGTATCGCTTGTATCTGCCGCTTTAATAAGCACACCGCGTTCTTTTATTGAAAGACCCTTTTCGCCAACCTTAATCTTGCCGTCGGGGGTAGTAGCGTACTCATAATAAACCCTTATAGATTGGGTGTTATATTTTTCGCTGATTTCGGGTTTTAAAACCGAAGCGCCGCCGTAAGAAAATTGGGGTGTTGGAAAAACTTGTTCTGGAAGTTCAATAGCATGAACCGGAAGCAAAAACAAACAAAATATTACTATAAGGGTTAAAACAAATGCTATGCTTTTTTTTACAAACATTTTTTATACCCCTTAACCCAACACAATTATGCCCGAAACTACTTTTTTAAGAATAGCAAGGTCGGTAATATTAACCTTACCATCGTAGTTAATGTCTGCTTCGTCTTTATTTTCAATGTCGGTTACACCTGCAACGGCTTTTTTCAAAATGCTAAAGTCAACACTGTCAACCTCGCCGTCGCCGTTTACATCGCCGTCAATAACACTCTTTATACCAAAAGAACCGTTTTCAATATTAAAGAAAACATCGCTTTCGCCATCGCTGAATTTAGCGTTTTCAATTGTAATATTGCTTGCGCCCGATTTAGTTTTAGCATTAAACTGAAGGTCAATAATTTTACCGTCATTTAACACACTGTCTGCCGTAATAAGCACAATAATTTTACCTTCGGTTGCGGCATTTACGGTAATGTCAATACCCTCAGATTCAAAGCCAACATATTCAAGCATATCTTTATCGTAATGAACTTCAAACATACCTGCATAAAACAGTTTGCTGTTTTGAATTGAAATAGCAAGTTTTACAGTTTTTGTTGCTTCAATTTTACCAACCAAAAGGTTTTCGGCGCTTAAATAAGCATTGGTAGTTTCAAGCGTAACCTCTTCGGTGTGATTACAAACACTGCAGGTATGAGTAGCGCTACCCTGGGTGTTTTCTGTGGGAGCTACGCTAACATTAAGAGAACCGTATTTATGACCAAGCGCATCTATTGTTTTGCTTTCATAAACTTCACCGCAAACCGCACAATATGTGGTTTCGCTGCCGGCTGTGTCACAATCGGCTTTAACAATAACCGTTTCGCCCTTTGTGTGAGCAAGTTTTTCTATTGGTTCGGACTGCTTAATATCACCGCAAATACGGCATACTTCGCTATATTCACCTGCTTCTTTACAGGTTGCCTCTTTAGTTACAGCCCAAATATAATCGTGGCTGTTAACAGCGGGGATTTCCCTTGTTTGTTTTTGTTCGCCGCAAATGTTACAAACAAGCGCTTCGGTACCTGCGTTTACACAGTCTGCAGGTTTAATAACAACCCATGACGAATCATTATGGTCTGCGCTTTCAATGCTTTCTGATTCCTCGGCACCGCAAACTTCGCAAATATGTACCTTTACACCGTCTTTTGAGCAGGTTGAATCTTCATCAATCATCCAATCGCCAAAAGTGTGGCCGTTTGCAGGAATTACAGCAGGTTCACCGTATTCGCCGCCGCAAATAGCACAGTAAGTTTGTCTTAAACCGGTATTTACACAATCGGGTTGTTTGGTTACCCTTTCTTCGCCGGCAATGTGCGGAACAGTGGGAATTGTTTGAGTATTGGGTTGTTCTTCGCCGCAAATATTACATATGTAAACATATCTTCCTTCGTCTTTACAGGTAGGTTCAACAATATGACTGAAAACATATTGATGAGTGCAATTTATTGTAATATTCGCTGAAACGAAAGAAGCAACAAGTTCTTTTGCATTTGCATCGGAAACATTACCCTCTTCCGCGCTTGCGTTTACAGAATATGTGCCCGATTTTAAGGTTTCAAAAGTAAGGGTTGCAATTTGACCGCTTTGTGCAGAATCGCCCATAAACACAACCCTTGCACCTGTATCGTTTTGAAGATAACTTGCATCGCCCGATACACCAGTAAGTCTTAAAGCGGAAGTATCAAAAGCCAAGTCAATAACCGCTGCCATAAAGCTTGTTCCGCTTGCGGTAACGGTAACCTGTGCAGTACCGCCAACATTTACCGCCGAACCTGCGGTTAATGTAAAGGTTACCTGCGATGTTGCAGCATTAACAACAGCACCGCTAAGCACAGTACTTAAAATTAAAATTATAGATAACAATACTGAAATAACTTTTTTCATTTCGCACCATTTTCAATAATATTTTTATTCTATATTATCGTACCACAACTATTTTGTAAAGTCAATACGAAATGCTTTCAGTATAAAAATTTTTAGCAAAAAACTGTTTCCATTTTCTTTTGGCAGCACGGTGGAGAATAACAAAATTTATCTATTCTGCCTTCCTTTTTAAAATAAAACGGTTCTTTAGACGGTTTTTCGCTGAAACTATCTATTATTATAAGTTTAATTTTCATTTTTTCGGGCAGTATGCTTTTTATGTATACCGAAGCGCACTCGCCCACCCTTGCGTTTGCATTTGGTTCAGCAAGACCTGCAAGGTTGGGGGTAAGTTCAACAAAAACGCCGTAATCTTCAACCGAGCGTATAATTCCCGTAACGGTTTGGCCCCAAGAAAACATATTTGCGTTTTCTTGCCAAGTGCCAAGAAGTTCCTTGTGGGAAACGGTTATTTTGCCGTCACTTGATATATTTTTAATTACAACAAATATATCGTTGCCCGTATTAAACCTATCTTGCGGATGAGTTATTCTTGAAACCGAAATAGAATCTATTGGCAAAAGAGCCGGTATTCCGCACCCAATATCGCAAAAAGCGCCAAACGGTTCTAAATGGGTAACACGGGCAGGAATAATATCGCCAACTGTTTTATTTTCAAAAAACCAGTTTTTAAATTTTTGTTGCGCTTTACATCTTGAAAGAACAGCATAAACCTCGTTATTTTTATTGGTTTTTATATCGGTTACGCAAAAGCAAACGCTTTTGCCAACGCGTGAAAGCACCGCAATATCTCGGGTTATTCCTTCGGCTATACCAATAGCGCCTTCGTTTCTTGGAATTATTCCTTTCATACAGCCCAAATCAACCATAGTATTATGTTCTTCGTCGCACAAAAGTGCAACCGCTTCCAACACTTCTTCGGTTTCTATACAATCGGCAAGAAATGCAGGAGTATACACTCGCTTTTTATACGGTTTGTTTTTATACCCTTCGGGATAAAACTCTTTCATTTTAATCATACCCTTCCTTATTTTGTAGCGTTATACCTTATATATATGAAAAGGGCATATAAAAAATACCCCGTGCAAAACACTTGCACGGGGTAAAACTTAAAGTATTTTATTTTGTTTCAAAACAAATATCGGCCACAATAACATTAACGCGTGTAATTGCACTGCCGGTCATGTTTTGAAGTTTTTCTTTAACAGTTGTTTGCACATTTTCGGCAACCTCTTTTGCAAGTGCCGATTCTTTTATTTTAATATTTATATCAATAGAAATAGCACCGTTTTTTTCGGTAGCAACGGCAGGTTTAAAAAGTTTGCCCTTATTTAAAACCGATTTAATATTAACAGGTTTATCTACAACACCCATAACGCCCTCTACCTCAAGAGCCGCCATAACCGCCATTTGTTCCAATACTTCAATACTAACTGTTAAATTGTTTGTGTTTTCCATATATGTTTGTTCCTTTCGGTTATTTTTAATTCTTTTTTTGTATTATATCACAATTTTTTTAAATTTTCAATTATTAACCGTAACAATTTTTATATTATTTAACTGCGCCGCACAGCAACTTATTATTGCATCTTGAATTTGCACCGTTTGAGCCGCCGTTAAACCTTCGCTTTCAACTATAGCAGTAACCGTTTCATCGGATATTATTACAAGGTTTTTTATAAAGCCCTTGGCGGTAAGTAAATTTTCGGCATCGGTTTGGCTAATTTGTCTTTTAAGCAGTTTTTCAATATTTGCTGCGGCTTCTTTTTGATTGTCTTCTTCGCCGTTTAACATTTGTTCTGCCGTTTCTTTTGCCTGTTTATATGCCGCGTCGCGCTCGGCTTTGGCTTCGGTAAAATAATCGCTTACTTCCGAAACGGTTGGCACCGCTTCGCTGTTGTCTGACGAAACAAAGGTGGTTTCACCCATATATTTGGTTTTTCCTCCCGAATATTTTGTGTTAAGCCAAATTGCCGCCCCCAAAAGCAAAACCATTGAACACACTAAAACCTTACTTAAAGTTATAACTTTACCTTTTTTCAAAAAGAACACTCCCTTTTTAATTTTATCTGGCTTTTGCTGTAACAAAAACCTGTTTATCGCTAACACCAAGCGAAGCCGTAATTGCGTTTTGCAAAGCGTTAATTTCGCTTTGCGAGGCAGTGTTGCAAACCACCGCAACACCGCGAACTATTGGCATATGCTCGGTTATTACAAGCGCCTTTTCGGCGCCGTTTTCGGTTTTAACGGTTATGTAACTTTGCTTCACCCCTTCGCTTTTATCGCTTTTTGTTCCGTCGCTTTTATCACTTTTGTTTTCTTCTTTTTCGTTAGCATAGGAATATTTAATACCGCTTTCCAGCGTTATTAATACCGAAACTTTTTTATCTCCTGTTATTTTTGTGGCTATGTTCTTTATTTGTTTTTCTAAATTACTTTTATATTCTTCCGTACTATAAACAATTTCTTGCGTTTTTTCTTCTTTTTCGGGGTAGGTAAAAACCGAAGAAAATCCAATAAGCAATATTCCCGTTATTCCCAACACTATAATAACCTTTGTGTTCTTAAAAACTTTTTTTGCCCACCCTAAATACTTGCTAATCACTTATTACCTCCACCGTTTTTGCCGTGGTCTTGTTTTTTATAACGGTTTCTGCTTTTTCTTTATTTTCTTGGTTTGTATAAACCGTAACCTTATTAATAACTATGCCGTTTTCCCCGTTATTATTAGCCAATACCGAAAGTTTGTTATAATAAACCTTTTCGTCGGTTAAAAGCGCGCCAATTATTTCTTCGGCAACAAAACCGTAAGCCGCACTGCTTTTTTCCATTTTGTAATTTTGTATGTTGTTAAAATTTATATTCACTTCCTTGGTTAAGTTTAATACCGACACCATAAACACGGCGCTTATTAAAAAACTAACCATTCCTTTTGTTTTACCGCTTGGCAAAAGCATATCGCTGCAGGCAAGTAAAACACAAAGCAAACAAAAACCTATTGCCACTTTTATCATACACTCACCGCAATTCCCAACATAATAACAAACAAAGCAGGCACCAGCAGAAGCACCGCAAAAAGCATACTTAACATATCGTTAAAAATTTCGCTTATATCTAAAAAACCGTCGCTTACAAAAAACGCGCCGACCGTTTTTATTACCAAAAAAGAAAATTTCCAACAAAGCGTTTCTATTAAAACAGGCAAAACCATTATAAAAAGTACAACCGCGCCGTAAATTACGGCGCTTTTTTTAATTAATGACAGCGACGCAACCACACTAGACAGTGTTTCGCTTAAAACTCCGCCCGTTATTGGAACGGTACTGCCCAAAACAAATTTTGCGGTTTTTGTTGTTAATGAATCTTGGGCGGCAGCAATGCTGCTTTTTGCCGAAAAAACCGCCAAAAAAATTGTAATAGAAAGCGAAAACACCCAGTTCACTATTTTTTTAATGCTTTTGGCTAACTGTGTAAGACCTTTGTTTTTGGTAAACCCTGCGCAAATGCCAAAACTTAAATATGTATTCATAAGCGGAAGCGCCAAAAACGAAGTAACAACCGAAAGTGCTGACAGCGCAACCGACAGCGAAACCGAAGACCCTGCCGCGCTTATTGGTTTTCCCGAAGCGGTAACCAAAGCCGTTACAAAGGGCGCAAGTGCCCCAATAAAAACCGAAACACTTTTTAAAAGCGATACCGCAGTTCCGGTAAGCGAATAAAGTGCCGGCGCAATTATAACCGCAAACGAAGCAAGCGAAGTGTAATTAACACTTTTTAAAACTGTGGAGTTTGGCGAAAAATTTTGCATAAGCGAACAAAGTATAATTACCGCCAAAGCCGAAGTTAGCGCTTTAAAAGGCCTACTTCCGCCGCTTTTAACAAAATCAAGGCAATAAGAAAAAATGTTTTTATAAGAAAGTTCTTCTATCCACGAAGGAGAATATATATGCGCGCCTATATCGTTTAATATTTTTTGGGTTTCGTTATCTAATGATTTTTCTACTTCTTTCGCTTCTTCGTTTAAAGGGTCGGTTTCGGCATAATTAAAGCCGCAAAAACAAAACACAACAAAAACGCAAAAGCACAAACAAATTATTTTTTTCATTTATTTTATAAATGCCACCGCCGTTTCACACAGCATTTTTATATAGGGAAGTGTTAAAACAAAAATGCCTGTTTTTCCTGCAAAAACTATTTTTTCGGCAAGCGAAGTTTGTCCGAAATCTCTTGCCGTCATTGAAGAAAATTCGGTTATATACCCAAGCCCTATTGCCTTAATAATTACGCTGATTATTTTGCTTTCAACACCAACATCGGCCATATAACCCAAAAAGGCAGAAAGATACCCCATAATTCCGTCTACTATAATATATAAAACAACAAACGAACCGCACAAACTAACAAGCAACGCGTATTCGGTTTTAATTGGCCTTAAAACGCTAACCAACAAAACGGTTATAAGCGCAATTCCTATACATTTAAAAAGCAAAGTCATAATCCAAAAACGCTCTTTACGGTTTGAAACAAATCGCCTATTGAATTTATTATCATTAACATTACCACAACAAGCCCTGCCAAAGTTGTCATCATTGCTTGTTCTTCGCGTCCTGACCGCACCAAAAGTTGATTTAAAACGGTAACTAGAATTCCTACCGCAGCAACCTTAAAAATAAAGTCAATATCCATATTTTGTTTCCTTTCAAACAAGAAGCAGCGATACCATTATGCCCATAGATAACCCGACCGTGCAGTAAAGTTTGCTTTTTTCGTTTCTTTCTTTTACCGCTTTTTCCTTTAACTCTGTAATTTTTTTAAGGTATAAATTGCACCGCTTTTCTTCGGTTATAAAATCTCCCATTCCTGCGCCTTTAATAAATTCGTTTAACACGCTTTTTTCTTCGGCTGTCAATGCTTCTTTTTTAATTTCTTTTGGGTAAACACCGTTTATTATTTCTTGTATTTCGTTTTCGCCGCTTCTTATTTTATCGCCCGTTTTTATAATAAAGTTTTGCGCCAGTTCAAGAGATATACACCTGTCATTAAGTTTTTGCGCCCTTAAATAACCTGCCCCTGTTAAGCAAAAGGTAACAAGCGCACTGCCAAGCAGTTTTAATTGCCACATTCTTTCACCAACTCGTTTACATTTTTTATAACCATTTCTTTACACGGTGAACCGCTTAACAACACAACCGTTTTTATTACACCGCTTGCAAGCAGTTTTTTTGTAAGCGGACGCACAAATAAATCATTTTCGCAACCAATATGCACGGTAGATACAATATCTACGCCAAGCAAAAAGCCGTCGCAAATTTCTTTGTATTCGCTGAATGTTGAAAACTCATCAAAGGCAACTATTTGCGGAAACATTGTGCGCACCGCCATAAATATTCCTTTATCTTTGGGGTAACCCACCAAAACATCGGTGTTTTGCCCTAAATCGTTAAAACATTCCCCCAAATACGAAGCCGAAATTTCTCCGCGCGTATCAACCACACAAATTCGTTTTTCTTTTGCTGTTATTCTTATAAAATCGCGAAGCAGGGTGGTTTTACCGCTTCCGGGCGGCCCGGCAATAAGCAAACCGCCGCCAAAATAACCCTTTGCAATTTCTTTAGCGCAACCAAAAACCTCTTTTGCAATACGAATATTTATTGATGAGATATTGCCCATACTGCCGTTTGACAAATAACTTCCGCAAATACCTGCACGGTGTCCGCCACGCATTATTACAAAACCCTCTTTTATTTCTTCTAAATGCGAATAAACCGAACTTCTTACCAAAAGTTTAAAAGAGGCGGCTATATCTTCTTTATTAGCAAAAACACAGTCATCGCTTACCTCTTTTGTAAGGATTCCGTTTTTAAATATGTAAAAATTTTCGCCGTTTTTGGTTAGCGCTACCGCCAAATTTGCGCGAAGACGAATTTCTTGTATTTCTTCTTTTTCACTTGGTTTTAAGTTTGTTAAAACCTTTGCTATTTTTTCGCTTACACCAAAAAGTGCGCTGTTAAATTTTTCTTCATACAAACTCATTTTTTATACCGCCAATGTTTCTTTGTAAAAAAGTATGTCCAAACCCTTTTTTTTAGAAC
This sequence comes from Acutalibacteraceae bacterium, assembly GCA_045601805.1. Taxonomy (GTDB): domain Bacteria; phylum Bacillota; class Clostridia; order Oscillospirales; family Acutalibacteraceae; genus SIG607. The sequence continues at coordinate 4,814 of JAZSAJ010000013.1, read as the reverse complement.
AAAATACAGTATTTTTATGTTGCAAAAAAAGCGGTGGGTGATATAATTAGGTTAAAGACCTTTTATTTGGAGGAAATATTATGTTTAATAAAATTACACCCGAAAAAGCAGGTATAAGTTCGGCAAAACTTCTTAAGGCATTTAAGCGTCTTGAAGAACGCGGTCACGCTTTTCACGGCGTTATTATGCTTAAAGGCGAAGATGCTTTTTTAGAAGCGTATTGGGAACCGTTTAAGGTTGATGAACCCCACCGGTTGTATTCTATAACAAAAAGTTATACCGCTATTGCCGTTGGTGTTTTGGTTGACCAAGGTAAAATTGACCTTGACAAGCCGTTTATGTCGTATTTCCCCGAATATAATAGCGATGCAGTTGGCGAAAACCTTAAAAAGCAAACAATAAGAAATATGCTAACAATGCAAACTGCGTTGGCGCCGTCTTATTGGTTTGGTAAAAAGCCCGAAGACCGCCTACAGCACTATGTAACAACAAGTGCGCCAAGGGAACCGGGCGGTTACTTTGATTACGACAGCGAAGGCAGTTTTGCGCTTGGTTGCTTGGTTGAAAAAATTAGCGGTATGCCGCTTTTAGATTTTATGAACAAATATTTCCTTAAAGAAATTGGTTGCAACAGCGCGTCAAAAATGCTTAAATGCCCGGGCGGTCATTCTTGGGGTGATTCGGCACTTATTGCTTCACTTCGCGACCTTGCGCGTTTTACAAAACTTGTTGCCGATAAAGGTGAATACAACGGCAAACAACTTATTAGCCGTCAGTATATGACCGAAGCGGTTTCTAATTTAAGTTGCCCTGAACTTTTTGACGACCGCACAACACGCTACGGTTACGGTTATTACATTTGGCTTCCGCGCGAAGATTCTTTTTCTTTCTTTGGTATGGGCCACCAGTTTGCTATTGCTATTCCTGAAAAAGAGCTTATTTTCGTTTGTACTTCTGACAACCAAAACGGCGACCCCAACATTTGCGCAAACCGTTTGTTTGAGGCCGTTTACGATATTTTTGATGAAATTGACGGCCCCATTCCTGAAGACCCAAAGGCATACCAAGAATTAGAAGAATATTTAAGCACAAGAAAACTTCGCACCGCATATAACGATGCGTCTGATGCTATGGCGGAAAAAATAAACGGTAAAACCTTTGTTTGCAAACAAAACCCAATGGGATGGGAAAAATTCAAAATTGATATAAACAAAAATGGCGGTAAAATTTACTATAAAAATGCCCAAGGCGAAAAAGAAATTGCTTTTGGTATGGCTGAAAATATTATTCAGCAGTTCCCCGAAACCGGTTATTCCGATGAAATTGGCACAAAGCCCGGTAAAGACGGACACACATACCGTTGCGCCGCTTCGGCAGGTTGGCATGCAGGCAACCAACTTAGCATTTTTGTTCAGGTTATTGACGATTATTTCGGCCGTCTTTCAATGAATTTTGTTTTTAACAACGAAAACACCTGTTCATTAAACTTTAAAAAGGGTGCGGAAGACTTCTTAAACGAATACTCGGGCACCGCAATTGCTTACGCAGAATAAAAACAACCCCCGTACCTTTGCAGTACGGGGTATTTTTTGTATGCTTTTTATTCTTCGGGCATTTCCCAGTTGTGCCAAAATGCCTGCACATCTTCGTTTTCGTCCATCATATCAATAAGTTTTTCCATTTTCTTAACCGATTCTTCATCATCAAGCGAAGCAGTTGTTTGCGGAACATAAGCAACTTCGGCGCTAAGGAAGGTGTAACCCTTTTCTTCTAAAGCATCTCTTACCGTGCCCAAAGAATTGGGGTCGGTGGAAATTTCAAATACATCGCTGTCAAAACTAAAATCTTCTGCGCCGGCTTCCAAAGCGTCCATCATAACGGTGTCTTCGTCTTTGCCTTCGGCTTCAATTAAAATCATACCCTTGCGGTCAAACATAAACATAACGCTGCCTGCCTGGCCCAAATTACCGCCGCATTTATCAAAATAGTGGCGCATTTCACCTGCGGTGCGGTTGCGGTTGTCGGTTAAAACTTCAACAACACAAGCAACACCGTTAGGGCCGTAACCTTCGTACACCAAATCTTCGTAATTATTGGCGTCGGTATCGCCGGCGGCTTTTTTAATAATGCGCTCAATATTTTCATTGGGCACATTGGCGGCTTTTGCCTTTGCAATAGCATCTTTAAGATTGCTGTTTTCATTGGGGTTAGGTCCACCCTGTTTTACAATAACGGCAATTTCCCTGCCCATTTTGGTAAAAATTTTTGCCTTGGCAGCATCGGTTTTTTCCTTTTTTCTTTTAATGTTATTCCATTTACTATGTCCTGACATATTTTTCTTCCCTTCGGAAATTTTATCGTTTATATTCTATCACACACTGCTTTCACTCGCAAGGGCTATTTCACAGATTTTTTCAATATCTGAAAAATTATTTATTTCTCCGCAAAGTTTACGCAGTTTACTGGCGCCCTTTACACCCTTTAAATACCAAGCGGTGTGTTTTCTTGCTTCTAAAAATGCGGTTCTGTCACCTTTGTATTTTTGCATTAAACGCACTTGTTCTTTCAAAACTTCCAAACGCTCTGCTAAAGAAAATTCAATTGGTTCTTTCCCCAAAAAAGCGCGGTTAATTTCGGTGAATATAAAAGGGTTCCCCATAGCGGCTCTGCCCACCATTATATAATCGCAACCTGTTTCTTCGTACATTTTTTTTGCCGAAAGGTAATCCGTCACATCGCCATTGCCCACAACAGGAATTTTTACCGCTTGTTTTACTTCCCTTATTACCGTCATGTCAACAGGCGGGGCATACATTTGCTGGCGCGTTCGGGCGTGAACGGTAATCATATCGGCGCCCGCTTGTTCCACCGCTTTTGCAACACTGGTTGCGGTTATACTGCTTTTATCCCAACCCGAACGAATTTTTGCGGTAACAGGCAAACTAACCGCGCTTTTTACCGCACTAACAATTTCACCGGCTAACTTTGGGTTTTTCATTAAGGCACTTCCGCCGCCGTTATTTGCAACCTTGGGCGCAGGGCAACCCATATTTATATCTATAAAATCGGCGCCCATTTTTTGCGCAACTTCTGCCGCCCTTGCCATAACAAGCGGTTCACAGCCAAAAAGTTGCGAAGCCATTGGCTTTTCGTTTTGGGTGCAGACAAGCAGTTCGGCAGATTTTTTATCTCCCAAACTAACACCCTTTGCGCTGGTTAATTCGCCAACACAAAAACCGGCACCGTATTTAATGCAAATTTCACGCATTGCGCGGTCGGCAACCCCTGCCATTGGCGCAAGTGCTGCAAAACCGCCAAGTTCTAAATTACAAATCTTCAACATTTCTTCTCCTAAAAAAGACCATACCAAACGGCAAGACCTTTTTATGTGCGAAAGAGCGACTAAAAGTAGTATAAATAGGGGTAAGAAAGACTAAAAGTAGTGTAAACCAGCTCTGATTTACCGATCCAACTTTTTGAATATTTCAAGAATACAGTATTCTCCACGCTCCGTCCATTCTTCAGACAAGTATTTTACCATGTAATCATGTGCGGATTTCCAATCATCAAACAATCCATTGTCGTTCAACTTGCTAAACTCAGGCATAAAGAGTACGCCTTCTTTATCGCAGCCATGCCAACGGCAAATAAACATACAATCACAAATAATGGAGAAGCTGCCGGAATAATCGCAAGGATATGATATATCATAACCAATAAATTGGTAACCCTCAGGGATAGCATGGTTTGTTCCACTATTGCGCACCCAAATCAGTTCGAAATTATCGGATTTCTCGAACAAAGAAACAAACTGTAATGCGGTGCTTTCCGTTTGCATTAGTTCATCTGCAAAATTGAAATCATCGAGAAACTTTTTAGAAAGGTGTTTTTGTAAGTCTGTAAGTTTTTTGCGTTGTTTATCCCCTAAATCAAGTCCCATTCTCCCTGTTCCGTTATAAGTCTTATCAGGTTGATCATCATATGGAAGTGCATATATTTTAAGAGGCTGTTTTCTAAAACGGGGCAATTCCTCAGCATACAGTACATTATATTTCTTTACTGTTACAAATTGGGCAATATCATATATCTCTTTTTCTGTTATACAACCTGTTTCATAACACTCATAGCAAATATTTTTCAATAATTTCGCCACCTTTTTGAATATTATATCACATAAGCATCTCTTTTTCAACAGAACACAAAAAACCTCTCTTGTCTTGGTAGACAAAAGAGGTTTCTTTGTTGGTGGACCCGAAGGGGTTCGAACCCTCGACCTTACGGATGCGAACCGTACGCTCTTCCAACTGAGCTACGAGCCCATTTTTTGCATTATAATACATTTTTTTAGTTTCTGCAAGATGATAAAAATAATAGCCCACCAAACGGGAGTTGCCCACGGGCTTTGCAACCGTTCACCGAAAGGTTGCAATTTGCTATACGGCAAACCGCCCTTGTTCGAATCCCTGTTTATAATCACAACAAAAAATAAAGCACCAACCACAAGGGTTGATGTTTTATTTCTGGCTGGGGAATAGGGATTCGAACCCCAACAAACAGAGTCAGAGTCTGTCGTGCTACCGTTACACAATTCCCCAAAATATTTGGAACAAAAGATATTATATAATTACTGCCTTATTTTGTCAAGACAAAAATTATTATAAACAAAAAAGACTTGCAATATTATATATAATATGTTATTATAGCCAAGTAACAAATGGGGTTATAGCGCAGTTGGTAGCGCACCACACTGGCAGTGTGGGGGTCAGGGGTTCGAATCCCCTTAGCTCCACCAAAAAATAAGACCATCTTTTGAT
>JAZSAJ010000012.1:0-7678 GCA_045601805.1 Acutalibacteraceae bacterium | reverse complement strand
AGCCTCAAGATAAGATATCCCATAGTGTAAACTAGTAAGGTCCCCGGAAGACTACCGGGTTGATAGGCAGCATGTGTAAAGGCAGTGATGTCAAAGCTAGGCTGTACTAATAGACCGAGGGCTTGACCTATATTTGTTCCTTTCGTCTTCTCGTTTGTTCAGTTTTGAGGGTGCGAATGCATCATATTGGAGTAGATTGCTACCCTATGCACCATTAGCTCAGCTGGTAGAGCACCTGACTCTTAATCAGGGTGTCCGGGGTTCGAGTCCCCGATGGTGCACCACTTTTTCTACCTGGCCCGTTGGTCAAGTGGCCTAAGACTCCGGCCTCTCACGCCGGCAACACGAGTTCGAATCTCGTACGGGTCACCAAATAGAATATGTTTGTTACTGTATTTAAAGTACAGTTTTAGTTGGTGCTGATTGCGGTGAGGGTCCACCCGTTCCCATCCCGAACACGGAAGTTAAGCTCACTTGCGCCGAAAATACTTGGCGGGCAGCCGCCCGGGAAAATAGGTAGATGCCGACACAAACGAAAGACAGGTCTTTGGCCTGTCTTTTTCTTTTTATTGATTTATTATTAAAAATATGTTAAAATTTAAAAAATGGGGTGATATTGGTTGAGCAAGTTTTTAAAAGAATTTAAAAAACACAGTTTTTTGCTTGAATATCTTATTGTTCGCGATTTTAAGGTTAAATACCGCCGTTCTTTTTTGGGAATTGCTTGGAGTGTTTTAAATCCGCTGTTTATGATGATTGTTGTTTCGGCGGTTTTCAGCGTTGTAATTAGGGTAGACATGAAAGAATCGTACCCCGTTTATGTAATTTTGGGGCAAACAATGTTTAACTTTTTGTCTGAATCCACCAATATAGCAATGCAGTCGGTTTTGGCTTCATCTTCGCTTATTAAAAAGGTTTATATACCCAAATACATTTTCCCACTTGAAAAAGTTACTTTTTCTTTTGTAAACTTTTTGGTTTCAATGGTTGCGGTTTTAATTGTTTGCTTGTTTGAAGGCGTTGGAATAAGTTGGCACATATTGCTTTTACCATTGCTTTTTGTTGCGTTTTATTTGTTTTGCTTGGGGCTTGGGTTGTTGCTTTCCTGCCTTACGGTATTTTTTAGAGATACGCTTCATATTCATGGCATTGTTCTTACGGCGTGGACCTATTTAACTCCAATTTTTTACAGTTTAGAATCGCTTAATATTGATATAAACACAACTGTTTGGTGGCAAAAAACATTGCTCTTTTTGTTCCAGTACAACCCAATGTACCAATATATAAATATGTTTAGAAACCTTGTGCTGTTCCATAATACACCAAGTGTTAAAGAAATTGTTTTGTGCGCCGGTTATGCAGTTTTGGTATTTTTAGTTGGCGCGATTGCCTTTAAAAAGAAAGAAGATAAATTCATACTTCACATTTAGGGGGTATAGTTATAAACACCGATTACGCTATTGTTGCCGAAAATGTTTCAATGCATTTTAATATGGCTTCTGAAAAACTTGAAAGTTTTAAAGAATACTTTTTAAAACTTATAAAAGGCGAACTTCATTTTAAAGATTTTGTTGCCGTTAATAATATTTCCTTTAATGTAAAAAAAGGGGAAGTGTTTGGTATTGTTGGTACAAACGGTTCGGGCAAAAGCACAACTTTAAAAATGATTTCGGGCATTTTAAAACCAACAAGCGGTAAAATAAGTGTGTGCGGTAATATTGCGCCTTTAATTGAACTTGGTGCAGGGTTTGACGGCGAACTTACCGCGCGTGAAAACATTTATTTAAACGGTGCTGTGCTGGGGTATAGCAAAAAGTATATTGACGAAAACTTTGATAAAATAGTTGATTTTGCGGAACTTCGCGAATTTTTAGATATGCCAATTAAAAACTATTCTTCGGGCATGGTGGCGCGTATTGCGTTTGCTATTGCAACTGTTATTACGCCCGATATTTTAATAGTTGACGAGATTTTGGCTGTTGGCGATTTTTTGTTTCAGGAAAAGTGCGAAAAGCGAATAAATGAACTAATGGACGGCGGAACAACCGTTGTTATTGTTTCTCATTCAATTGAACAAATTGAACGCCTTTGCGACCGAGTTTTGTGGATAGAAAAGGGAAACATTAGAATGCTTGGCGAAACAAAGGAAGTTTGCGGTAAATATAGGCAGTATTCGTAAGTTAAATTGCTTCTTAAAGGGTGGTGTTTTGTTTGCACAAAATATGCGCAGGAATTGTGCTTTATAATCCCGATATGGCGCGTTTACAAGAAAATATTGCAGCCATAAAAAATCAAGTTGACAGGGTATATATTGTAGATAACGGTTCAATAAATATTGACACCGTTCGTTTTTGTTGCAAACAGGACGAAAAGGTAATTCTTATTGAAAACGGCATAAACAAAGGTATTGCCGCAGCACTTAACATACTGCTTTCAAAGGCCGAAGAAAACGGGTACGACTGGATAGTTACGCTTGACCAAGATTCAGTTGCATTTAGTGATATGGTGGAAAACTTTAAACCGTACTTTGAGGAAGAAAATGTTGCAATTCTTTGCCCGTTTATTGTTGACGACAACGAAAAAAATTCAATAAGAAGTAATGTTTTGCCCAATGTAATTGAAACAAACCGTGCTATAACTTCGGGCGCCTTAACAAATGTTTTTGTGTGGCGTAAAATTGGCGGTTTTGATGAAGCAATGTTTATTGATTGCGTTGATTTTGATTACTGCACAAATGCAGTGCTAAACGGTTATAAAATTTTGCAAATAACTGCGGCTAAACTGCACCACCGTTTAGGCGAAGCAAAAGAAGTAAGAAGTTTTATAAAAATTGCATCACGTTTAGGGCTTAAAAAATTTAAAAAGCCGGTTTTTACTTATAATCATTCGCCTGAGAGAACATATTATTACGCCCGAAATATTCATTATTATATGAAAAAATACAAGGGCAAAATTAACCTTAAAACCGAACGCCGTATTTTTTTAAAGTGGTTTATTTTAAAGGTGTTTTTTGAACAAGACGGTTTTAAAAAATTGCGCGCAATAATAAAGGGCATTGGCGACAGCAAAGCGCTATATAAACTTTACAAAGCAAAACAAGGAAACAAATAATGATTAAAACTTTTTATGAAGATAAATACATTATAGTTTGTGAAAAACCCGTTGGTGTTTTAAGCGAATTTGTATTAGGGCAAAAGAATATGCCCGAAATGTTAAAAAAGCAAACGGGAGTATACAAAATTGATACAATACACCGCCTTGACAGAAATGTGGGCGGTGTTATGGTTTATTCTAAAAACGGCAAGGCAACTTTGCCCCTTGCTAAGATGATGGCAAACCATAAATTTACAAAAGAATATCTTGCCGTTATACACGGCGAACTTAAAGAAAAAAGCGGTGTATTTGAAGATTATCTTGTTAAAGACAAAACTGCTTGTAAAGTTTTTGCTGTAAAACGGCCAACCGAAAAATCAAAATATGCAAAACTTGAATATACTGTTTTAGAGGAAAAAGACGGTTTATCGCTTGTAAGGGTAAAACTTCATACAGGCAGAACCCATCAAATAAGGGTGCAGTTTGCTTCACGCGGGTATTACTTGCTGGGCGATACGAAGTACGGTGAACAAAGCGAAAATGATAACGGAAAGACACCAATTGCGCTTTGGTCTTATCATTTAGGGTTTAAACATCCACTTTTTGATAAAATTTTGTCAATAGTGTCAATTCCGCCTGCAAAAAGTGTGTTTTTTAGGTTTAAATGGCTGAAAAAACAAAATTTAATTGAAAATGTATAAATATTTTGATATAATACTTCTAATATTTACCTAGGAGGGAGCCCCCAATGAAAGACTATGCTCTTCTTTCTGCAAATGAATTAAAAGAAGAATTTGCAGCCGTAAAAGAAGAATATGAAAAACTTAAAAGTTTGGGCTTAAAACTTGATATGTCACGCGGAAAACCTGCGCCCGAACAACTTGATGCTATTTACGAGTTTTATAAAGAAACCGAAAAAGATATTGTTTTTAAAGCAGAAAACGGAACCGATTACCGCAATTACGGCATTTTTGACGGTATTGACGAAGCAAAAGAATTGTTTGCCGAAATGTTTGAGGTAAACAAAGAAAATGTTATTGTGGGCGGTAATTCTTCGCTTAATATGATGTTTGATGTGCTTACCCAGGCAATGCTTAAAGGTATGGGCGGAGAGCCGTGGTGCAAACAGGGCAAGGTTAAATTTATTTGCCCGGCCCCCGGTTATGACCGTCATTTTGCGGTTACTGAATATCTTGGTTTTGAACTTATACAGGTTGAAATGACTGAAAACGGACCCGATATGGAAGCGGTTTACGAACTTGTTAAAGACCCGCTTGTAAAAGGTATGTGGTGTGTGCCTAAATACAGTAACCCATTGGGCATTACTTGCAGTGATGATACGGTTAGAAAAATTGCCCAAATGAAACCTGCCGCTAAAGACTTTTTGGTTATGTGGGATAACGCTTATATTGTTCACGATGTTTATGGCGACGGCGATAAAATGTTAAACCTTTATAACGAAGCGGTAAAATACGGGAACGAAGATAATATTCTTACCTTTACTTCAACTTCAAAAATTTCTTTCCCCGGCGCTGGTGTTGCGGCAATGGCGGGAAGCAAGAAAAATCTTGATTTAATTAGGGAAAGAATTAAATACCAAACAATTGGCCCCGATAAAATGAATCAACTTCGCCATATAAAAATGTTTAAGAATTTATCTGAAGTTAAAAAATATATGAAAATTCATGCCGATTTTATAAGGCCAAAATTTGACGCTGTTCTTAAAGAACTTGAAGAAAAACTTGGTAATAACAGTATTGCTTCTTGGCACAAACCAAACGGCGGATATTTTATTTATTTGAAGGTAATGGACGGTTGCGCCAAAAGGGTAGCAGAACTTTGTAAAGAAGCAGGGATGGTGCTTACAAATGCAGGGGCAACTCACCCTTACGGTGTTGATAAAACCGACAGCGGTTTAAGAATTGCACCTTCGTATCCGGAACTTCATGAAATTGAAAAAGCGGCAACCTTACTTTGTTGTGCAGTTAAGTATGCAAGTTGCGAAAAATTGCTTTTAAAATAATTGACTTTTTTGTGTAAAAAAGTTATAATTATTTCGTTATAGTAAATTCAAAACGGAGGACAAGTTTATGAAAAATAAACGCGCAAGCAAGGTTACTTTTGTTTTGGTACTTGCTTTCATTCTTGTTCTGACCTACACTGCGTTTTTCGGTGTTGCGAATTACCATGGCGATATTAAGAATGTGTACATTAAAGGCGCTTCTGATATTCGTTGGGGTATTGATATTCGCGGTGGTGTTGAGGCAGTTTTTGCCCCTGACATTGCTGAAACCGAAATAACCGACGGCGATATTGATGCTGCTAAAGCAATAATTGAAACCCGTCTTGTAGACCAGAATATTACCGATTACGAAATTTATGCCGATAAGGAAAACAACCAGGTTGTTGTTCGTTTTCCTTGGGCGGCTGATGACGCCGATTTTGACCCGGCTGCAGCAGTAAAAGAACTTGGCGAAACTGCCGAACTTACTTTCTGCAACGGCGCTTCTTACGATGCCAATAAGGTTATCTTAAAGGGCGATAGTGTTAAAAAGGCAACACCTTCTTATGTATCAGACGAAAACTACACCGGTTATGTTGTAAACCTTGAGCTTGACGAAGCCGGCACTGCTGCTTTTGCAAAAGCGACTGCTGAGCTCCAGCCAACAAAAGGTCAAATTGCCATTTGTATGGACGGTATCGTTTTAAGTGCTCCTGCTGTTCAGGCAGTAATCACCGACGGTAATGCAATTATTACAGGTATGGAAGACGACGCTGCAGCAACCGATTTGGCTAATAAAATTAATGCAGGTTCACTTCCGTTTGCTTTAACGGTTGACGATAGCAAACTTTCTATTGTTTCTGCAACGCTTGGTTCTAATGCGCTTAATGTTATGCTTATTGCAGGCGCAATTGCTTTTGGTGTTGTGTGCTTACTTATGATTGTTCGTTACAGATTAAACGGTGTTGTTGCTGCCTTTGCACTTTTGGGCCAGTTAGCCGGCTCTATTGCCGCAATTTCGGGCTTTTTCCCAAATGCAAACAGTTTCACCTTAACTGTACCGGGTATTGCAGGTATTATCCTTTCAATTGGTGTTGGCGTTGACTGTAACGTTATTTCTGCCGAAAGAATTCGCGATGAATTTAAAAACGGCAAAACAATTGACGGCGCTATTGACAGCGGCTTTAAGAACTCGTTAAGCGCAATTATTGACGGTAACGTAACCATTATTATTGTTGCAGTTGTGCTTATGGGTGCTTTTGGTACAAAGGGCTTTATAATAAATAAACTCTTCTCGCTCATCTTTGGTGCTTCTATTGCCGGTTCTATTTACTCGTTCGGTTGCACACTTTTAGTTGGCGTTATCTTCAACTTAATTATGGGCGTTGTTTGCTCTAAACTTATGCTTAAAAGTGTTTCGCAGTTCAAATTCTTGCGTAAACCTTGGCTTTACGGAGGTGCAAAATAATGGCTAAAAAGTTTAACATTGATTTTTGCAAATCCTTTAAATTTGTTGCTATTGGCTATGCCGCACTTTTGGTTATTGGTATTGCGGCAAGCATTATATTCGGCGTTAAGTTGGATATAAACTTTAAAGGCGGTACTGTTGTTACTTATAATTATACATATAGCGACACAGTAAAAGATCTTGACACCGAAGAAGTTAAAACTTTGGTGCAAGAAAAACTGTCGGCAAGCGCAACCGTTACAAAGGGCTCGGCTATTGCAACCGATGCAAACACCTTAACAGTTTCGCTTGTTAAAAACAAGTCTATTGATACCTCTGCTTTGGAAGAACTTACAAAGGCACTTAGTGAAAAGTATAAAGACAATAAAATTGAACTTTATTCTTCAACTTCTGTTAGCCCCACACTTGCAACACACTTCTTCTTAAAAAGTTTGGCGGCAGTATTATTAACCGCAATTTTGGTTGTAATTTATGTTGCATTCCGCTTTAGAAAAATTGGCGGTGTAACTGCGGCTTTAACTGCTTTGGTGGCACTTGTGCTTGATATTGCTACTGCCTTTGTTGTGTGCCCAATTTTTGGCTTGGAAATTGACTCTAACTTCATTGCAGTTGTTCTTACAATTTTGGGTTATTCGCTTAACGATACCATCGTTGTTTACGACAGCGTTCGTGAATTTAAAAAGAATATGCCCGAAAAAGGAACCGAAGAACTTGTTAATTTAAGTCTTAACCGCGTAAAAGTGCGTAACATTGTTACAACACTTACAACAAGTTTGGCAGTTGCAACAATTATTGTTGTTGCCGAAATTTACGGTTTAACTTCACTTCGCACCTTTGCAATTCCCATGGCATTCGGCCTTGTTTCAGGATGTCTTTCGTCCTTGTTCATCTCGGCTCCGCTTTGGGTATTGTGGCGCAAAAAACTTGACGCAAAGAAATAAAACAAAAGCACCAACGAAAGTTGGTGCTTTGTTGTTGCATAATGAAGATTAAAAGCGGAGTGATTAAAATCTAGTTCCGATATAGTACATTCCGTGAAATATGATAAAATTTTACAACAATCCAATGAAAGATAAAATAATTCCCAGTACTGCTTTGGTTGCTTTAATTTTTAT
>JAZSAJ010000011.1:0-41471 GCA_045601805.1 Acutalibacteraceae bacterium | reverse complement strand
TTTAGTGGTATAAAAGGCGAAAAGCAGCGGTAACGCTGACGCGTACCGCGGCTTTTTAACACATTAGACCGCAAAAATTTACTTTTTAAGGCATTTCATCCCTAATCGCAACTCCCGTTCGGGTGCTTTTTTAATCTACATCTACGCCTTTTTTGAAAAGTTTTATGTTTACGCAGCAAATAATTACTGATACTAAAGAATATCCGAAAATCGCTATATAAATCATACTCTTTAGAGTTTGAACGGTTGGCACAGTGTTTGTTACAAAAATATTCATAAAATCTTTATTAAAAAGCGCTATTAAGAAGAGTAGCATAACTATTATGGTTTGGCTAACCATAAATGCCACAGCGCCAAACAATACCGAAAAGCCGGTTTTGGCATTGTTTTTTCTGTGCCCCAATATTATTCCCGTAAATCCGCACTGTAAAATATTTAAAAATTCTAAAAACAAAACAAATAAAAACAAAAGAATAATGCCAAGCATTGTGCTATCGTAAATTTCTGCCAAAGGCAATAAAAGATTTTTTATAAACTGCAGGTTTTCCTTTGAATAATACGCTATAAACAGCACAAAACAAACTACCAAAAAACTTACAAAAAGGGTTATAATTGTTGTTAAAATTTTTGATAAATAATGTGTGCTTTTGTGCACAGGCAAAGTGTGTGTAAGGTAAGCTTCATCCGAATAAAAATTTGTTTTAAATCTTACCCACATACGCATTATATTATTTATTAGCGTACTGCACATCATAGAAATTGCGGCGCCCTGGGCAATTTCGCCTAAAATTTGTAATAATAAAGAGTTTTTAAAACTAAAGAAAACTCTTGTTAATATGCCAAAAAACATAGCCAGTATATAAAAAATAATCAGCACCTTAAAAATACTTTTAAGGTCGTATTTAAGAAGTTTCTTTAACATTTAAACATCCTCCTAAAAATTTCGTCAATAGAAGCGTCTTCGCGGTTTCTTAGTTCATCGGCTTCGGCGGTTAATACAATTTCACCGTTTTCTATAAAAATAACATTATCTAATATACGCTCAATATCACTTATAAGGTGGGTTGAAATAATTACACTGGCGCCTTCGTTAAAATTAGTAAGAATTGTATCTAAAATATAGTCCCTTGTAGCAGGGTCTACACCGCCAAGCGGCTCATCAAGAATATAAAGGTCGGCTTTACGGCTCATAACCAGCACAAGCTGTACTTTTTCTTGCATACCTTTGCTCATTTTTGCAAGTTTTTGTTTGGTGTCAAGCCCTAAATCATTTAACAGTTTATATGCCTTTTCGCTATCAAAATTATCATAAAATTCTGCAAAATACTGCACGGTTTTTTCAACCGTCATACCTTTTTCAATATAGGTGCGTTCAGGCAAATAAGAAATAATTTTTTTACTGTCAGTTCCAACCGGTTTGCCGTTTATTAAAATTTCGCCCGAAGTTAAGGTTAAAAGGTCGTTTATAAGTTTTATAAGGGTTGATTTACCCGAACCGTTTTTACCCAAAAGCCCAATTATTTTACCGCGCGGTATGGTTAAATTTATGTTTTTGAGTATTTGCTTTTCGCCAAAGCTTTTATTTAAACCTATACATTGTAATAATTCCATTATTCGTTTCCTCCAAATTCTTTAATAATGAATAATAGCTCGTTTTTATTAATACCTATATTCCCCATTGTTTCTATATACTTTTGTGTTATTTCATTTGCATATTCTTTTTTGTTCTTTTCAATAAGTGCAGTATTGTTTGTTACAAACTTACCGTTAGTGCGTTCGGTAAACACAAGCCCAATGTTTTCAAGTTCAACAAGCGCCTTTTGTGCGGTGTTGGGGTTTACCTTAAACTCAAAAGCTAAATCCCTTACCGAAGGCAACCGCTCGCCTGCCGAAATTTTACCCGAAATAATATCGTTTTTAAGTTGTTCAACTAACTGAAGATAAATTGGAATATTATTACCAAAATCTAATTTCATTTTTACCGCCCATTGTATTATTGTCTTAATACAATGATACTGTAAATTTTAAATTTTGTCAAGTGTTTTATATAAAAAAAGCACACTCTAAAACAGAGTGTACCTTTTTACAGTTCAGGAATTAACACTGTAAATTCCACAAGTCCATCAAAGCAACGTACTTTAATATTACCTTTGTGGGAAACAGCAATTGCCTTTGCAATGGCAAGTCCAAGGCCGTAATGCTTGTCTTCGCCGTTTCGGGCAGTATCTACACGGTAAAAGCGCTCAAATATCTTTTCGCGTTGTTCTTCGGGAATTTCATCTCCTTTATTTGTTACCGAAAGTTTTGCAAATCCTCGTTCCTTTGTTAAAGACAAATACACTTTCCCTTTATCTTTACTATGGCGGATAGCGTTATCTAACAGTATTGAAACAATTTGTTTAAGCCCGGTACTATTGCCAACCACACCAATACCGTATGAAATATTAGTGTTTAACCCAACCCCTTTTTCAAAGGCAACGCTTTCAAACGGAAGTGCTTCGCCTGCTACCAAGCGGCTAAAATCAATCTGTTCCATATGCGGTGTTACGTTCTCGGTTCGGGCAAGGTCAAGAAGCTGACCCACAAGCTTTCCCATACGCTCATTTTCATATTGAATATTTTGAAGCCATCTGTTATCACCTATTTCACGCGAAAGCAGTTCGGCATTGGCACTTACAACCGATACAGGTGTTTTTAATTCGTGTCCGGCATCGGATATAAACTGCTTTTGCTTTTGGTAACTTTCTTCCAAAGGATTTACAATTTTTCGGGCCAAAAACACCGATAAGAAGAAAAACAAAACTAAAGCAACACCCCCAAAAATAAGGGTATATCGGAATAATGTTATTGCACTTTGATTAACTACGGTGTTATCCATAAAAGTAACAAGGATGTATCCACCTTTATTGGTCTTATAAAATGCAAGATTATTTTTTGCTCCGTTAATTTTACCTTCGTTTATAATTTGTTGTGCCAACTTTCCCAAATCATCATTGGTATGTACCGTAGGCATTCCATTCTTAATTTCAAGAATTTCGCCGTCGTATGATACAGCCACCGAATAAAAGGTAGATAATTGAAACCTTGGTGATTCGGGACTTAAATTGTGATTACCGCCAGGTCTGGGTGGAGCAGATGGAAAATCGGTTACAGATTGATTAAGATTATACATTTGAGAGTGTTGCTTTAGCATACGCTCATTTTGATTTTTCATTTCAAAATAACTTGATGCATAAATAACGCCAAGCGTTCCTACCCACAAAAGAGTAAGAATAGACATAATTGAAACAACGATTTTTCTACGGGATTTTTTAAACATCGTCGCACCTCAATTCATAACCTATACCTCGCACTGCCTTAATTTCGGTTTTTGCCTGAACAAAGCTGAGTTTTTTGCGTGTAAAGGACATATATACTTCAACATTATTGTATTCGGCATCATTATCAAATCCCCAAATCTTAACCGCTAACTGTTCGCGTGTTAAAATTTGACCGCTGTTTGCAATTAAATACTCAAGAATTCGGTATTCCTTTTCGCTAAGCCGAACACTTTGACCGTTAGCGGTACAAGATAGCGTGAGGGTGCTTGTATCAAGCGTAATATCACCAAAAGACAAAACACCGTCAGTTGTGCCAAGCGTTCTTCTGCCAAGCGCACGAAGCCGCGCAAGTAATTCCTTTGTCATAAAGGGTTTTGTTAAATAATCATCTGCGCCGCTGTCAAGCCCTGTGACTTTATCATCAAGTTCTGCCTTTGCGGTAAGCATAAGAATAGGAGTTATAATTCCTTTACTGCGCACCCTTTTTGCAATTTCAAACCCATTCATTTCGGGCAACATAACATCAAGAATAACAATGTCGTAAATATTGCTTAATATTGCATTTAAACCGTCAAGTCCATTTGCATAGTGGTCAACTTCATAATTTTCAAGGCGCAATAGGCAGCAAAGTGCTTCTGCCATTCTTTTTTCGTCTTCAACCAGTAAAATTCTCATAACTCCACCCCCTATTTTACTTATTATACCATAAATATATTAATAAACATTTAAGAATTTTTAGAACGGTTAATTTTTACAAGTTCATATCTTTCATCGCAAAGTGCCGCAACTTCGGGCGAATGGCTAACTAAAATCACACATTTGCCCTTATTTGCAAGTTCTCTAAAAATATTCATAATTTCGTTTTGTGTGTCGGTATCAAGATTTCCCGTTGGCTCATCAGCAAGAATAATATCAGGGTCATAAGAAAGCGCCCTGGCAATTGCAACACGCTGTTGCTGACCGCCCGATAATTTTAGCACACGGCGGTTTGCTTCGTCTTGGTCAAGCCCAACGCTTTTAAGAAGTTCTATTGCCCTTTGTTCTTTGTTTTTAGTTTTATATCCTGCCACATCCATAGAAAGAACAACATTTTCAAGAGCTGTATATTTTGTAATTAAATTAAAACTTTGGAACACTACGCCAATATATTTAGAACGAAAGGTGTATTTATCTATTTTTGCAACATTTTTGCCGTCATAAAATATTTCGCCGTCTGTGGGTTTTGCAAGTCCCGAAAGAAGCGACAAAAGAGTTGTTTTACCTGCACCCGATTTGCCAACAATACAATACATTTTTCCTTTTTGAAATTCGTATGAAATGTTTTGGAGCACAGGAGTTTTATCATATGAAAAACTTATATTTTGAAGTGATAAAATAGACATAACTTTCTCCTTTTTTTAATCTCTGTTTGCAAGAATCTTTAAGGGGTCGTATCGCATAATAAACAACACCGACGCCATACTTGCAACAAGTGTTAACAATAGCCCTACACCCAGCATTTGAAATACAACCGTTAAATTCATTGCTGAATTTACTTCTGTAATATAATCTACTGCACCGCCAAACATATTTTGAATAGGGTTTTTACCGCCTCGGTTATCATTTGGAATATCAGGGGGCGTATTTTCTTCGCGGTTACCGCCCATATTTCCGGGACGGCCAAAGTTTTGTTCCATTTGGTTTTGTTGTGAAGTTTGGCTTTCAACCTGACCGGCCAAAAGTGCATTTGTAACCGGAACAGAACTTACCGCGCCTATACCGGCGCCAATAATTACAGCAATCATTGTAACAACAAGGATTTCACACATAAATTGTGCGGCTACCTTCCATTTTTTCATTCCCATTGCAGTTAAAACGCCAACTTCATATTTGCGTTCACGCACACCCAAGATATTCAGAACAACCAGAATTATTGCACCGATAATAAGAATAACTACAAGAAACCACCCAGCCATTGTGCTTAGTGTATTAAGCGGTGTTAAACTGTTGTTAAAGGCAGTAAGGTCAGCAGATGAAACAGTATAAGAATCATCAAGACCTAAAGTTCGCACTTCTTGTTCAAATTTATTGTAATCTTCGGTATTTGCAAACACATAAGTTGCAGAAATAGAACCTGTAACCGCGCTGTCAATTTCTTTGCCTGTATTCTCATCGGTAATGGTTGTAGAAACCCCTTCCGAAGCATCAAGAATGGTCTGCAACGCGGCAGCGCTCATATAAATTTGGTTTGCTGGGTCTTGGCTTTTGCCAAACATTGACATAGAAAAGTCGTTGTTTGCATAGCTTTCATATAACCCTACAATTTTTAATTCGTATACTTCACTTTCAAGAGATGGATTAGCAAGAATTATTGTGTCGCCCACAGACAAATCGTTAAATATGGCAAGTTCTTCAGAAACAACACATTCTTTTTCGGTTGAACCCTCGCTAAACATTGTTCCGCCCTCTAATACCGAAGCAGTACCATCAACAAAAGCGGTCATAGCATTATCACTACTGTAACCTATAACCGAAAAATCAGATGAACTAAACATACCCTTACCGCCACGGTCGCCGCCGGGAAATCCCATTCCGCCGCCAAAACCGCCCGAATTAGAACTGCTTTCAGAATCTTCGGTTTCATCTGTTACAGGCAACAATTCATCATTACCATTAAAAGCAGCAGTAAGTGTATAATAAAAATCTTCAACGGATTTAGCATTCGCATATTTTTGATATTCTTCGAGTGTCAGCGATGAAGCGCTACCCATCATATCTTTAAATTGGTCGCGGTCAAAACCTCCGCCTTGACCTTTTTCCCCACCCATCATATCGTTCATCATGGAGTTTCTGTCATACGATATGGTGGCTGTTATATTCAGTTCTTCAAGAGTGCTCATCTTAGCGCTTTCAGCCGCTTGCCGTATAGACAAGCCAAGACAGGCAGAAACAGCAATTACAAGCGTAATTATACCTATTAAAATATTTCTTGCCTTTGCCCTGCCAATACACCGTAACGCATTTTTAATAATATACATAAACTTTTTCCCTTTCTGCACATTTATTTTACGATACAAATTATGCAAATAAATATTGAAGAAAGATTGAAAAAGGAATTATTTTTAGTAAGTTAATATAAAAAAGCACCCGAACGGGTGCCTTTTCTATTCTTCTATATTTGACATTTCGCGTTGTGCCATAACAAGCGAATGGTATATTCCGCCTTTTTTAACCAGTTCTTCGTGGGTGCCGACTTCGGCAACTTCACCTTTATTTAGCACAACCAACCGCGTGGCGTTTCTTAAGGTAGAAAGCCGATGGGCTATTGCTATTGTTGTTCTGCCTTTTGAAAGGTTTAATATTGCCTCTTGTATTTGCTTTTCGGTTTCGGTATCAAGCGAAGCGGTTGCTTCGTCTAATATAAGTATTCTTGGGTTATGCAAAAGCGCCCTTGCGATAGCAACGCGTTGCCTTTCACCGCCGGAAAGCGTTAAACCCTTTTCACCAACCGTTGTGTTATAGCCGTCGGGCAGTTTCCTTATAAATGAATGGCAACCGGCAAGTTTTGCTGCGGCAATAATTTCATCGCGGGTGGCATTCGGTTTAGAATATGCAATATTTTGGGCGACGGTGCCTTTAAACAAATATGTTTCTTGCAAAACAACACCCATTTGTGAACGCAAATCTTCGCCCTTAATATCTTTTATATTTACGCCGTCAATGGTTATACTTCCCTCTTCGGCGTCGTAAAGGCGCATTATAAGGTTAATAAGCGTTGATTTGCCAACACCCGAAGCACCAACAAGACCAATAAATTCACCCTGTTTAAAGTGCAAATCAATGTTTTTAAGCACTTCGGTTCTTTCATCGTAACCAAACGAAACATTGTTTATATCAATATCACCCTTGATTTTTAAATTAATTGGTTCGTTTGATTCGGGCAAATCTTGTTCTTCGTCTAATATTTCAAAAATTTTGGTACTTGAAATATTAAACTGCATTATATGTCTTGGAATATGGGCTATCATACGAAGCGGACCGTAAACAAGCGAAGCGTAAGAAGAAAACTGCGACATTTCGCCAAGTGTCATACTGCCTTTTAAAATTTTATTGCCAACATAGTAAAGAATAATAAACTCACCAAAACTTATAAAAAAGCGAAGTATTGGCATTACAATGCTCCAAAAACAATCGGTTTTCTTTTGCATTTCCTTTTCTTCATAACTTGATTTTTGGAAGCGTTCGCTTTCGCGTTTTTCCATACCAAACGCCTTAACTACGCGTATTCCCGAAAAAATATCGTGCAGAATTGAATTTGTTTTTTGGGCGTGAAAGTGCCGTTTTGAATAAAGCACCCTAACAAACTTCCAAAACAAATTAAATGAAAGTATTACAAATGGTGTGGGAAGCATTATTAAAAGAAACAAAAGCGGGTCGTAAAAAAGCAAATATACGCCAACCAATATAAAAACAACCACTTGTTGCATAACATTTGGCAAATAATTTACCGCAAACCGTTCAATTTCGTTTACATCACCGCCAATACGGTACATTAAATCACCTGTGGTGTAAGTGCCGAATTTTGTAAGAGATAAACTGCCTATTTTTTGAAACAGTTGGTTGCGGAGATCTACCTTCATTTTTTCGCTTGCCAACACAAGCAAATGGTTTCTTAAACTTGAAAACACCCGAAGTAAAAGTTCTAAAACAAGCATTGAAAGCATTATAAAAGCAAAACTGCCGGTGGATATTGCTTTGCCAGGTTCGGCTTTTATATAATTGTCTACCGTTATTTTGTTTATGTAAGGAAGTAATAAGTTTATTCCGCTTCCTGCAAAAAACAATACAATAGCACTTATTATAAAAACTTTATGTTTAGAAAAAAGTTCCCACATACGCTTTGCGTTACGGCGTTTATCGTAACAAATTGCGCATTTGGTTCTGCCCTCTTTTATAATTCTGGAACACCTTGGGCAACGCTTTATTTCTTGTTTTTCCACCAAAAAGGCGCCGTTTTTAATGTTTTTGTTTATTGCGCGAACAGTTTTTATTACCGTTTTGCTGTTTTTCATATCTAAACGGCAAATAAGACGCACAGTATCGTTTTGGTCTTTATAAGACACAAAAACACATCCCACACCCATTTCTACAAGCAGTTCTTTAATGGTATCGGTGTTTATGGTTTTGGTTTCTTTACCGTCACACATAACAACAAGATTGTTGTTTTTTAAAACCACTTCACCGTTACACACTGCGTTTGCAAGTGTTGGGTGCAGATTAAAAGAAAATATTTTGTTTTCTGTTTCTGCCTTTAACATAATTTTATTTCCTATAAATAAAGTTCTATTTTCTTTCTGCTCTTTTTGGGCAGGTTTTCAATATCTTCAATAACAAAACGGTTGCCGTCAACGTCAAGCAAAATTGCCTTGTTATCGCCCACACGTATAATGTTTCTAAAGGTATCTTGCATGGTGAAGTTCACCTTACGGCCATCGGTTGTAATTACAACCCAATAAGAAAAGCCGTAACGTTCTTTAAGTGAAATAATTGTTTCTATTTTTGGTTCGTAATATTTTCTTTCAAGTTCGTTAATTAACAGTTTTTTGGGTTCTTCACCGAAAATATTTATATCCTTAATTATTCCTATTTCGCCCAAATCATCATCAAGCACCGCAATATATTCATAAAGTTTTTCAAAGGGAAAACTGCGGTGTAAAAACACGCGGGTGTATTCTTTTGTTTTATCATCTTGCTTAAAATTTAAGGCAAGGAAACCGTTTTTTTCGTAAAAAGTACAGTTTTCGCCGTTTAATAACACTATTTCAGTATTATTTTCAGTTTCTTTTCTTTCTTGCATTTCCTTACCTCCTATTCTTTTATACCGGCGTTTTTAAGCGCCTCTTCTTGCAAGGTATAAAGTTTTTTATAAACACCGTCTTCTTTTTTAAGCAGTTCTTTATGAGTTCCCTCTTCCGCCACCTTGCCGTTTTCAATTACAACAAGTTTGTTAGCGTCACGCAAGGTTGAAAGACGGTGAGCAATCATAATTGTGGTTTTGCCTTTGGTTAATTGTTTTAAGGCGTTTTGTATTAATTTTTCGGTTTTGGTATCCATTGCCGCGGTTGCTTCGTCTAACAAAAGAATTTTTGGGTCGCGAAGTATTGCACGCGCAATAGAAATTCGCTGCCGTTCGCCGCCCGAAAGTTCTTTTTTCCCAACGCCAATTTGGGTGTTATATGCTTCGGGCAGTTTTATAATAAATTCGTGGGCGCCTGCGCATTTTGCGGCGTTTATTACCTCTTCGTATGTGGCATTTGGCCTTGCATAGCGAATATTATCAAGAATACTGCCCATAAAAAGATAGGTTTCTTGCGATACTATTGCAATATTTTCGTAAAGGGTTTTAAAAGAAAGGTCTTTAACATTTACGCCGTCTATATAAACCCCGCCTTCATCGGTATCGTAAAGGCGCATTAAAAGGTTGGCTATTGTGCTTTTACCTGCGCCTGTATGACCAACAATACCCAAAATGCTTTCGGCAGGCACAGTAAAACTTACATTATCTATTACCTTTTTGGTTTTTAGATAACCAAAATCAACATTTTTAAATTCAACTTGTCCCTTTATTTCGGTAAGTGTTATTGCATTTTTGCTTTCAGTTATTTCGGGCTCGGTATCGTAAATTTCAAAAAGGCGCTGTAAAGCATTTGTGCAAGAAGCACTCCAGTCAATCATTTCAACAAAAAAGTGTATTGGGCTGTAAATCATATTTACATAAGCGGTAAAAGTAATAAGTTCGCCGTAACTAAACTTGCCTTTTGCCACCATATAACCGCCCACGCCAAGCGATATTATATTGCCTATATAAAGTATGTAACCAATAAACGGGTATGTGTAATGGGTGAATATTGAAAGTTTTTTGCTTGTGTTAGCAAAATTGGTATTATAAACTCCAAACCTTTTATTTTCGGTTGTTTCTTTCGCAAAAACCTTTACAACCCTTATACCGCCAAGAACATCGGATATTTGCGAATTCATTTTTCTTGAAGCGGTATACCTGCGAGCGTGCAGTTTTTCCGAAACATTAAAGGTTGCCCTTAACAAAACAAGAAACACAGGAACGCCTATAAGAGACAAGAATGCCAGTAACGGATTCATTGCAAACAAAATTATGCTAAGTACCAAAACCTGAACAATGTTTATTAAAAAGTATGGAATTACATCGCAGAAAAAACCGTAAATTGTGTTGGCGTCGGAATTTACCTGTGTCATTAAACTTCCCGTTTGCCTTGCCGTAAAAAAGCGCATTGAAAGTTTTTCTATTGCCCCAAAAATTGTGTTTTTAAGGTCATACACAATTTTTGCCGAAATAAGCGTTGAGGCATAGCCGTTTACCATATCGGCAATATGTGAAAAAACTTTTGTTGCTATAACAATTAAAACCGCAAGTAAAACTTCACCGTAAAGCGAACCGTTTTTATCAAGCACCTTATCGTAAAAAAATCCGTTTGAAAAATAGGGTGCTAAAATTGCAGTTGCGGTTAAAAACAAAAGTGATAAAAGCAATACCGCAATGTCTTTTTTGTATTTAAAAACAAATTTAGAAAAACGCGAATAAAGTTTGCCTTTTTCCATACATTTGGGGCAAATTTTGCGGTTTTTATCGGGGTAACGCATACCGCATTTTTCACAGCAGGTGTTTTTTGGGTCGTCTTCTTCATCTAAAGCAAAATCGGGCGAAGTAATATCTCCTTTTTTAATACGGTTAAAGTATTTAACAAACAGAACCGCACTACTTTTACAAAAGTTTGTAAAGGAAGAAAGGTGTATATAGTCATCCTCTTTTGTTTTGGCAACAAGACGGCCTGTTGATAAAAGTTCTTCAACCTTAATTGTATCAATTTCGTTTAAATTATACTTCTTAAATTCGTTACAAGAAAATGAAGAGTCAAGCCCTTTTCCCTGTTTTTCTTTTGGTAAAAGGACCTGACATCCGTGAATTACATAAATATATTTTTCTGACAGCACAACATAACCGTCACAGTAGTTGTGAAGGCAGTCCATATCGCAGTAAAGCGACATATAAATTTTCTCTTCGCCCTGTTCTTTTAAATAGGCGTATAAAAAATACGGAATTTTTCCAAATTCAACCATATTAACACCAAGTTTTATTTGTAAAACGCTTTCATTGCTTTATAGCACATATAAATATCAAATTTAGAGGTCGTTTCAAAGGGGGCGTGCATTGAAAGTACAGGCACACCCAAATCTATAACATCGGCGCCAAGGTTGGCAATATATTTAGCAACGGTACCGCCGCCGCCAATATCTACCTTACCAAGTTCGCCCGTTTGCCAAACAATGCCGTCTTCATCAAGTAAATCACGCACATAACCAACAAATTCGGCATTGGCATCGTTTGTTGAAGATTTACCGCGTGCGCCTGTGTATTTTGTAACACAAACGCCGTAATTTAAGTGGCAAGCATTTCTGGCTTCCATAACATCTTTAAATGTTGGGTCATTTGCCGCATTAACATCGGCAGAAAGGCATTTAACGTTACGTAACACAACGCTTGTATCTGCCCCCTGTGTTTTTGCAAGGTCGCCAAAAACATATTTAACAAATGCCGAATCAAGCCCTGTGTTACCTTCAGATCCGGTTTCTTCTTTATCGGCAAGAATACATACTGCTGTGTATTTAGGTAAAACTGTATCAATAATCGCCTGTAAAGCAGGGTAAGCGCAAACGCGGTCATCTTGGCCGTATGCGCCAATTAGGGAACGGTCAAAGCCAATATCGCACGCTTTATAAGCAGGTACACATTCAAGTTCAGCCGACAAGAAATCGGATTCGGTAATGCCGTATTTTTGGTTTAATAGCGATAGAATATTAAGTTTAACAAGTTCGCTTTCGCTGTCGTCTTTAAAAGGCATACTGCCAACAAGCACATTAAGTTCTTCGCCCTTAATACCTTCGTTTAAGGTGCGTTTGCTTTGTTCTGCGGCAAGGTGGGGCAAAAGGTCGTTTACCACAAATTTGGGTTCGTTTTCTTCTTCGCCAATTTTAACTGTAATGGTTTTTCCGCCCTTTAACACAAACACGCCGTGAAGAGCAAGCGGAACGGCAGTCCACTGGTATTTTTTAATTCCGCCGTAATAGTGTGTTTTAAAAAGCGCAAGGTCTAAATCTTCGTAAAGCGGATTGGGTTTTAAATCAAGTCGCGGTGAATCAATATGCGCCGCCGTTAAGCGAGAACCGTTTTCAAGCGGTTCTGTACCAATAACGGCAAAAGCAACTGTTTTATTGCGGTTGTTTATATAAACTCTGTCACCTGCTTTGTATTCTTTGCCGTAAGAAAACTCCATAAAGCCGTTTTCTTCGGCAATTTCAATTGCACGAGAAGCGGCTTCCCTTTCGGTTTTGGCGCAGTCTAAATATTCTTTATAACCTTCGCA
Source organism: Acutalibacteraceae bacterium (assembly GCA_045601805.1). Lineage (GTDB taxonomy): Bacteria > Bacillota > Clostridia > Oscillospirales > Acutalibacteraceae > SIG607. The sequence continues at coordinate 28,714 of JAZSAJ010000011.1, read as the reverse complement.
AAATTCAAACGCTTCGTTTATGGTTTTTTCATCGCTTATAAGCAAACCGTTTTTTTGCTTGTTAAAAAGGGTTTCTTTTAAAGTTTTTGCGTTACTCATACCTGTTCTCCTTTATTTTCACTAAAAGTTCGCTAAATTCATTTAAGAATGTTTTTTCGTCACTATTATTATAAACCGTAAAGTTGCAGTTTTTTATAAAAAATTCATCGTCTTCGGCGGCGTTTATTCTGCTTTCTGCCGCTTCTTTGGTTATATTATCGCGGTTTATTATTCTTGCCAGCCGAGTTTCACGGTCGCACATTAAACAAACCGTAAAGTTGCAAATTTCGTTTAGTCCGCTTTGAAAAAGTGTGGGTGCGTCTAAAATTATATTGTCCGTTTGGCTGTTTTCTATAATTCTTAAAATTTCAGCCACAACAAAAGGTAAAACCGTTTGGTTTAAAAGTTCGGTTTTTTCTTTTGTGCTAAAAGCCAATTTTGCCAAAAGTTTTCGGTTTAAAACACCGCCGTCAAAAACTTCTTCGCCAAAACTTTCTTTAATTGCCTGTTTGCAAAGTGGGTTATTTTCGGTCTCATTTTTTGCAACTTTATCGCAGTCTATACACAAAAAGCCCAACTCTTGTGCCTTTTTTAAAGCGGTGGTTTTACCCGTACCGCTTGGGCCCGTTAAACCAATTAAAAGTTTTTTCAAAGTTTCACCACCCTGTATGCACACGCCCTTATTAAACGGTTGTAAACGGCAAGGCCAACACCGCTTTTTTCGGGGGCGTGAACAAAACCTTCTTTTATGCCTTTTTCGTCAAGTTCCCTTAAAACATTAAACAAAGAATATGCTAAACTGCTTTTATCTTCGCTTTTGCCGTATACTTGGTAGTCACAGTTTAAATACTTTGTGTCTTCGCTAAAGCACACCGCAAAACCGCCTTTTTGGTTTACATATCGGCAAAATTCTTCACTTTCACCCTCAACCAAAACAAGTTGGCACAAAGGCGAATAGTGTTTATATTTCATACCGGGCGACGCTACCTTTTGGTCTGCTTCGGGGCTTTTAAAAACAGCAGGGTCAACAGTTATATTTGGCACTATTTCTTTAAGCTGTTCAAGCGTTACTGCGCCCGGGCGAAGCAAAACGGGGGCATCACCGCAAAAAGAAACAACGGTAGATTCAACACCTACTTCACATCTGTCGCCCATTAAAACGGCATCTATTTTGCCGTCAAGGTCTGATAAAACGTGTTGTGCTGTTGTTGGGCTTGGACTGCCCGAAGAGTTTGCCGAGGGTGCTGCCAACGGAACCCCACACGCCTTTATAAGAGCAAGTGCCGTTTCGTTATTGGGCATTCTTACCGCAACGGTACTCATTCCGCAGGAAACACTTTCGCAAACTTTACCAGCTTTATTTACAACCATTGTAAAGGGCCCGGGCCAAAACCGTTCAGCGCACAAAATCGCCTTTTCATTTATATCTTTTGCAATAACACTGAGTTCAGCAATATCGGCAATATGAACAATTAAAGGGTTATCTTGCGGTCTGCCCTTTGCCGTAAAAACTTTTTTGATGGCAGAATTATCAAAAGCACTTGCCGCAAGGCCGTAAACCGTTTCTGTTGGCATGGCAACCACACCGCCGTTTTTAATAATTTCGGCAGCGGCTTTAATGCTTTGTTCGGTTGTTTCCCCCAAATAAAGTTTTTGTGTGTTCATTCTTAATTGTTATCCCCCGACGCTTTTAACATTTCGGTGCGGTAATAGGTTATAAGCGCATCTATAATTTCGTCTATTGTGCCATTCATAATACTTTCAAGTTTGTATAAAGTTAAACCAATTCTGTGGTCGGTCATTCTGCCTTGCGGGAAGTTATAGGTGCGAATTCTTTCACTGCGGTCACCCGTACCAACCTGAGATTTTCTGGCATCGTCAATAGCATCTTTTTGTTTATTTTCTTCAATTTCCAAAAGGCGCGAACGCAAAACACGAAGCGCTTTGTCTTTATTTTTAAACTGGCTTCTTTCGTCTTGGCATTCAACCACCATACCGGTTGGTAAATGGGTTATACGAATTGCCGAAGAAGTTTTGTTAATATGCTGACCGCCGGCACCGCTTGAACGGAATGTGTCAATTTTTAAATCTTTGGGGTCAAGGTCAAACTCAACCTCTTCTGCTTGCGGAAGCACCGCAACCGTAACGGTTGAAGTGTGAATTCTGCCCTGGGTTTCGGTATCGGGCACACGCTGAACGCGGTGAACACCGCTTTCGTATTTAAGGCGTGAATATGCACCTGCACCGTCTATCATAAAGGAAATTTCTTTATAACCGCCAAGTTCGGTTTCACTTTCGTTTACAACCTCAACATTCCAACGCTGTTTCTCGGCATACATTGTATACATACGGTAAAGCGAGCCGGCAAACAATGCCGCCTCTTCACCGCCGGCACCCGCGCGTATTTCAACAATAACATTCTTTTCATCGTTAGGGTCTTTGGGCAAAAGCAAAATTTTAAGTTCATTTGAAAGTTCTTCAATATCTGTTTTGGCTTGTTCAAATTCTTCCTGAACAAGTTCTTTAAAATCTTTATCAAGTCCGCCTGCGTCTAAAAGTTCGCGCGCTTCTTTTTCGGCGTCTATTGCCGATTTATATTTGCGGTAGGTTTCTACCAAAGGCGAAATTTGGGCATATTCTTTGCTTAAAGCCGTATACTTTTCAGAATCTGACACAACTTCAGGCCGTGTTAATAACATACCAATTTCTTCAAAACGCGATTCAACCGCCGTTAACTGTTCAAACATTAAATATTCTCCTTGTGAATAATTTTTTTAATATTTTTTTCACATTTGCTGCGCGGAAGCATAACTTCGTGTCCGCAGTCTGCACATTTAATTTTAAAATCCATTCCAATTCTTAAAACGGTAAAGGTTTCGCTTCCGCAAGGGTGTTTTTTCTTCATAATAAGCGTATCGCCCTGCCTTACATCCACCCAAAAGCACCCCTTTGCAATAAATTATTATATTATTATACTATAACTATTTTAGAAAGGCAATATTTTACATAAATTTTTTACATTTGACATTCAAAATAAAAGTTTATATAATTAAATTAAGTATTTATGTTTTTAAGGAGTTTTTTATGAACAGCGTTCGTATACTTCACACTGCCGACTGGCACTTAGGAAAAGAACACAGTTATTTGGGCGTAAAGGGTGAACAGCGCAAACAGGAAGTGCTTTTAACGGTTAAAAGCGCTATTTCGCTTTGCGAAAAAGAAAATGTTGATTTACTGCTTATTGCGGGTGATTTGTTTGAAAGCAACCGCGCCGCAAAACTTTTTGCAGACGAAGTTTTGGCATCATTCGCCGAACTTACGCACACAAAAGTTATTGTTGCTTTGGGCAACCACGACCCGCTTACCGCGGATTCCCCCTTTAAAAACAGGGTTTTACCGCCAAATGTTTTTGTGTTCCCCGAAAATGACAGTGTTTTTTCTTTTCCTGAACTTGGCTGCCGTGTTTACGGTAGGTCTTTTTCAAGTGTTTACAGCCAAGGTGAAGAACGCTTCTTTTTAACCGTTCCCGAAGACGATAAGGTTAATTTGCTTTTGCTTCACGGCGAAACAAAATCCGATTTATCCTCCCCCTATTTTTCGGTTACCAAAAACTTTATTGAAGAAAGCAAAATGGATTATATTGCATTGGGCCACAACCACAAACGAAGCGAAGTTGTGCGCCTTGGCGCAACCCGTTTTGCATACTGCGGTTGTATTGAGGGACAAGGTTATGACGAAGACGGGCCAAAGGGTGTTTATTTGGGCGATGTTGCAAAAAACAGCGTAAAACTCCGGTTTGTTCCGCTTGCCAAACGCGTTTACCGTACACTAAATGTTGATATTAGCGATACACAGTTAATTTCTGACAAGGTTATATCACAAATTAAAGAAAGCAGTGAAAACTATAGTGACGATTTGTTTTACATAAACCTTGTGGGTGAAACAGATAACCAGAACAGTATAAATCTTTCGGAAATAAAGGCAAATGCCGAACCGCTTGTTTACGCGTTAAGGGTTAAAGACAAAACAAAAGTAAAGGTTGATTTAGAACTTTTGGCAAGTGAGAATTCTTTGCGCGGAAGGTTTGTTCGCGAAATGCTTTTAATGATTGAACAAGCAGATGAGAAAGATAAAACACTTTATGAAAACGCCTTGCAAATTGGTCTTAAAAGTTTTGAGGGGCAGGTGAATTTTGGTGAAGATTAATTCGCTTTACATTTCGGCTTTTGGCAAATTTAAAGATTTTCGTTTAAACTTTAGTGATAATCTTAACCTTTTTTACGGCGAAAACGAAAACGGAAAAAGCACCATTCTTGCCTTTATAAAAATGATGTTTTACGGCAATACCACTAAAACAAGCGACCTTTTAAAAAACCCAAGAAAAAAGTATTTGCCGTTTGATAATTCTATTATGGCAGGCAGTATTGATTTTACGCATAACGGCAAAGACTTTCGTATTGAAAGAACCTTTGGCGCTTCAAACTCTACCGACAGAGTTACGCTAATTGATTTGTTAGACGGCGAACGCAAAAGTTTTAGCGGCACAACCGATTTAGGCGCAAAGTTTTTTAATTTAAGCGCTTCGGCTTTTGAAAGGTGCTCATTTATTGCGTCATTCGGCCCTATTGCCGACGACAGCACCGCAACGGGCGAACTTAATTCACGCCTTTCAAGTATTATTGTTTCGGGCGAAGAAGATGTAAACGAAAAGAAAATTGCTTCGCGCTTAATTTCTGCAAAAGAAGAACTTATGTCAAAGGGCGGAAAGGTTGGCAGGTACGACAAAAACCGCCAAAAGTTAATTGATTTGGCTAACCAACTTACCCTTTCGCGCCAGGCCGAAGAAGACCGTGAAGCATTGGCTTTAAAAATTGAAAACCAAAAAAAGCGCCTTATTCTTGTAAACAAGGAAATTGACCGCACCGCTCAAAAGCTTAAAGCCACCGAGCAAAGCCGTAATTTTCGTAAACTTAAAGATTTTATTGAAACTTCTTCACAACTTTCCGTTGCTAAAAAGAAACTTACGAAATCAAACGGCGAAATTATTGACACAAAAGGCATTAACATTATTGAAGACAAGTTATCGGTGCTTAAAATGCTTAGCCAAACCTTGCCCGAGCAAAAAAGCCGTCTTGCAGTAATAAATTCTGAAATTGCGGCGGCTAAAACCCCACAAAAAAGCGAAGCAACCGGTTTGGTTGAACAAAAATTAGCACAGTTAAATGAAGAATTATTGTCTTTAAAAAACAGAAAAGAAAAAGCCGTTCAAACAGTAAGCCGCCTTAACGAATTAAAGGCGGAAAGCGCTAAGAAAAAGGCAAAAATTAACCCTGTTTTGCTAATTTTTGCAGTAATTTTTGCGGTTTTAGGCGCCGTTTCGCTTAAATATAAATTGCTATTTGGAATAATTGGTTTTTGTGTTGCAGTTTTGCTTTTTGTTTTAGGTTTAATTTTGGCAAAAATAAAGAAACCGCTTAATAAAAAAGACGCCGTTTTACTAAGTGATTGCCAAAAAGAAATTGATTTTTGCGAAGGCGAAATTGCAAAAAACGAAGCCGAAACCGAAGAACAGCAAAACATTAAAAACGCTTTATATGAACAACTAAAAAAAGCCAATTCGCTTACACAAGAAAAACTTGAAAATTTAGAAGTTTTAAAGGAAAAAATTGAAAAAGGCGAACAAGAAACAGAGCGAATAAAACAGTTTTTTGCCGAATTTTTTGAAAACGAAACGGTTACTGCTTCTATTTCGGGTGTTGAAATTGCAATTCATGCTTACCGCGATTATATAAGGCAGTACGACACCGCAAAAACGCGTCTTGCTTTGCTTAAAGCCGATTTAGGCGAAGATATGACAGCAGAACTTGCCGCCGTTAAATTAAACGAAATAGGCAGCGGTGAAGATGAAAATTCCGACCCCAAAAAGTTAGAAGAATACCTTAACTTTAAGCAAAAAGAAGCGAACGAAATAACAAAAAGCATTGCTTATGACGAAGCGGTTGCACGAACCGATTTTTCGGCTTACCGCCACCCCACCGACATTGAACACGAAATTAAAAAAACCGAAAAACTGCTTGCCGAACAAAAGGAATTTTGCGACAGTATTGACATTGCCGCGAAAGCACTTGCAAGCGCTTTCGCAAAGACCCGAAAAACTTTTTCTTTTGTTTTAGAAAAACGCACTGCCGAAATTTTTTCGGCTTTAACGGGCGGAGAATACAATTCTGTTAATATTTCAAAAGAGTTTTCTTTGGCGGTAGAAAGCAATAATTTCTTTGGTTCAAGAAGTTGGCAATATCTTTCTGCCGGTACTATTGACCAAGCGTATTTTGCTTTACGCCTTGCGCTTTCGGAACTTTTATCAAAAGACTGCGGCGGACTGCCAATTTTTATTGACGACGCTTTTTGCCAGTACGATGATACCCGTTCTCAAAAAGCAATGGAGTTTTTAGAAGAATACAGCAAGGATGCCCAGGTTATATTCTTTACCTGCCGTAAAAGTTCCTATTCAAATAAAGACAAGTTTAAAAACTTTTAAAAAAAGCCCCCAACAGCCGTTACTGTTGGGGGTTTTTATTGACTTTACTTTAGAAATAAAGTATAATATATAAAATTTTTTTATATTCAAAAGAGGAATCATAAATATGAAAATTTTGGTTGTAGGTTGCGGTAAAATCGGAACTTCGGTTATTTCAAGATTTGTAAAGGAAGGACACGATGTTGTTGCTATTGACAGCGATGCCCAGCGCCTTGCCGAACTTTCTAACATTTACGATATTATATGTGTTTGCGGAAACGGTGCCGACAACGAAACACTTACACAAGCCGGTGTAAGCAAGGCAAATGTTTTAATTGCCGTTACCGGTTCTGACGAACTTAATATGCTTTCTTGCTTTATTGCAAGAAAAATGGGTGCAAGACACACTGTGTCGCGCATTAGAAACCCCGAATACAACGATTCAAGTTTTGGCTTTTTAAAAAAAGAACTTCTTTTATCGCTTGCTCTTAACCCTGAACGCCTTGCCGCAAAAGAAATGTTTAACATTTTAAAACTGCCTTCTGCCGCAAGTGTTGAAACTTTTTGTTCTGAAAAGTTTGAAATGATTGAACTTCGCCTTAAAGAAAATTCTGTTTTAAACGGTGTAAGACTGCACGACCTTAAAAAGCAGGTTTCAAACGATTTTCTTGTTTGCGCTGTTAGACGGGGCGATGAAGTTTTTATTCCTAACGGTGATTTTAGTTTAAAAGACGGCGATATAATTGCAGTAACCGCCGCTTCTACCGAAATCCCGAAACTTTTAAAGGAAATAAAACTTACGCAAAACCGTGCACGAAGCGTAATTATTTTGGGCGCTTCAAAAACCGCTTATTACCTTGCCCAAATGCTTATTAAAAGCGGAAACTCTGTTAAAATAATTGAAAAAGACGAAAAGCGTTGCAAAGAGTTTTCCGAAGTGTTACCGAAGGCAACAATTATAAACGGCGACGGGACCGACCGCGAACTGTTGCTTGAAGAAGGTATTGAAACAGCCGATGCTTTTGTTGCTCTTACCGGGCTTGACGAAGTAAATATTTTGCTTTCAATTTACGCTGAAAACCTAAATGTTAAAAAGGTTATTACAAAGGTAAACAGCACAGAACTTTCACAGCTTGCTGGAAAACTTGGTATTGAAACAATTATTTCGCCAAAAACAATTGTTGCCGACACCCTTTCAAGTTACACAAGGGCTTTAAGTCATTCGCGTGACAGCCGTGTTGAAACGGTTTACAACCTTATGAACGACACAATTGAAGCGCTTGAATTTCAGGTTGGCGAAGAATTTGCATTTAAAAATATTCCCCTTTCAAAACTTAAAATTAAGAAAAATATTCTTATTGCAGGAATTTTACGCAAAGGCAAAATAATAATTCCTTCCGGTAACGATTTTATTGAATTCGGCGACAGGGTTGTTGTTATTTCGCACGGCAAAAGGGTTGACGAACTTTCTGATATTATGGTTTAAAAGGTGAATTTATGAATCGCAGAATGGTTTTTTACACAATTGGCAAACTTGCGCAAATAACTTCTGTTCTTTTGCTTTTGCCGTTGTTTGTTTCTATTATTTATAAAGAACAAAATGGAATAACCGCCTTTTTAATTACCTCGGTTGTTTCGCTTGGTTTAGGCGTTATAGCAAGGGTTTTATTTAAGCCGTCAAGCCGTGTTATATTTGCAAAAGAAGGTTTTGCTATTGTTTCTTTGTCTTGGTTTTACCTTTCAGTAATAGGGGCTCTGCCCTTTGTATTAAGCGGTGAAATACCAAATATTGTTGACGCAATTTTTGAAACGGTAAGCGGTTTTACCACAACAGGCGCCTCTATTATTCCAAATATTTCCGCTATTTCGTCAAAAGGTATTTTGTTTTGGCGAAGTTTTACGCACTGGATTGGCGGTATGGGTATTTTAGTGTTTGTTATTGCTGTTTTGCCCGGTGTTAGCGACCGCTCAATTCACATTTTACGCGCCGAAGTTCCAGGCCCCGTTGTTGGCAAACTTGTGCCAAAAATAAAGGATACCGCAAAAATTTTGTATTTAATTTATATTGTTTTAACGGCATTGCAAATACTTTTGCTGTACCTTGGCGATATGTCGCTTTACGAAAGCGTTATTTACACCTTTGGCACAGCGGGTACGGGCGGTTTTGGAATTAAGCCCGACAGTGTTGCTTCTTACAGTCACTATTCACAGTGGGTTATAACCGTTTTTATGCTTGTTTTCGGCATTAATTTTAATCTTTTTTATTTTTTGCTACTTAGAAATTTCAGGCAGACACTTAAAAGCGAAGAACTCTGGTCATACTTAGGTATTGCCTTTGTAAGCATTGTGTTTATTTCACTAAATACATTTAAGGTATTTGGAAGTGTCCAAGAAACCATACGGAATTCGGCATTTACCGTAGCTTCCATACTTACAACAACAGGTTATGCTACTACAGACTTTAATCTTTGGCCAGTATTTTCAAAATCGCTATTGCTTATCTTAATGCTTATAGGCGGTTGTGCAGGTTCTACTGCAGGCGGTATTAAAGTAACAAGGGTTATGCTTATTTTTAAGTGTTTAAAACGCGAATTCAAAAAGCTTTTACACCCGCGTACAGTAGCATCAGTAAGGTTTGAAAAGAACACCGTTGAAGAAAGCGTAGTACACGGAACATGTGTGTATCTTGCAGTATATATTGTTTGTCTTTTGGCGGTTTTCTTATTAATTTCCTTTGAACCGTTCGGAATTGAAACAAACCTGTCTGCTGCCATATCTTGCTTTAACAATGTTGGCCCCGGTCTTGCCGAAGTTGGTCCTGCCGGAAGTTATGCAGCATATTCGGCGTTTTCTAAAATTCTATTAAGCTTTGCTATGCTTATGGGACGGCTTGAAATATTCCCAATTTTGCTGTTCTTTTCCCCAGCCACTTGGAAAAAGAAATAAAGGGAGAAAAATAATATGTCTGTTTTATACTTTCTTGAAAACATAAGAAACCCGGTTTTAGACGCCGTTTTTTCGGTTATTACCTTAATGGGTGACGAACTGTTTTTTATGTCTATTGCGCTAATACTTTTTTGGTGCGTTGATAAATACGAAGGGCTTTATGTTTTAATAGTAGGTTTCATTGGCACTTTATTAAACCAATTTTTAAAAATAACCTTTAAAGTTCCGCGTCCTTGGGTTAAGAACCCAAATTTCACCATTGTTGAATCTTCTCGTGAAGCCGCTTCCGGTTATTCTTTTCCAAGCGGTCACACACAGTCAAGCGTGGGTATATTTTCTTCATTGTTTTGCTGGAACAAAAACAAAATACTTAGAATTATTTTAATTGTTTTTTCTGTTTTAGTTCCCTTTTCGCGCCTTTATTTAGGTGTACACACACCGCTTGATGTTGGCGTTTCGTTTTTACTGGCAGTAGGGTTAGCGGTTGGTTTATTCCCGTTCTTTTCAAAATGCAAGGAAAACCCAAAAAAGTTATACCCTGTTTTAGCAGTTCTTACCTTTTTAAGTTTTGCTTTTGTAATTTTTGTAACGGTTTTCCCGTTTAGCAAAGATGTTTATTTAAAAGAAAATGTTGGTAATTTAATTTCTGCCCAAAAAAATGCTTTTACACTTTTTGGCTGTATGCTTGGGCTTGATGTTGTGTATTATGTTGATTTAAAGGTTTTAAACTTTTCAACAAAAGCAGTTTGGTGGCAACAAATTATTAAAATTTTAGGCGGTTTAGCACTTGTTATTTGTGTTAAAACCGGACTTAAAACACCTCTTGAATATATTATTGGTTATGAATATATTGCACGCGGTGTAAGATATTTTATTATAGTAATTACAGCCGGCATTATTTGGCCCTGGTTGTTTACATTATTTTGCAAAAAGAAAGAAGAGAAAAATTAAATGTGGTTTTTATTAGCAATTATTGCACTGCTCTGTTGGAGCGGTTCTGATTTATTTTCAAAAATCGGATGCTGTGATGAAAAAGACAAGTACAGCCATTTAAAAATGGTTACCGCCGTTGGCGTTGTTATGGGTATTCACGCCGCTTATGAAATTTTTATTGGCGGCACCCAAATTAACGGTCAAATAATGCTTACCTATTTGCCCGTTTCAATGCTTTACATACTTTCAATGACACTTGGATATTTAGGTCTCCGTTACATTGAACTTTCGGTATCTTCGCCTATTTGCAACTCTTCGGGCGCACTTGTTGCCATTATGACACTTATTACCGTTGGTTTGGGTGAAATTAACATTTGGCAAATTATTGCAACCGTTATGGTTTGCGCCGGTGTTATTGGTCTTGGTTTTGTTGAAGCAAAAGAAGACGATGAACTACGCGCAAAAAGGCAAGAGGCAGGAAACCGTAAATATGCAAAAAGCGTTTGGGCGCTTCTTTTACCCGTTCTTTATTGTGTTTTAGATGCAGCCGGCACCTTTGCCGACAACCGCGTTCTTGAAAAACTTGACGAAGACAGCGCAAATGTTGCTTACGAACTTACCTTTTTAATTTGCGGTGTAATTTGCTTTATTTATACTGCACTTATTAAGCGCCAAAAATTCTTTGTTAAGCAAGAAGCTCCCAAATATGTTGGTGCAATTTTTGAAACCGCAGGTCAGTTTGCTTACATTTATGCTATTGCCGATACAAAACATTTGGCAATGAGTGCCCCCATTATTTCGGCTTACTGTGTGGCTTCGGTTATTTGGGGCAGAATTTTCTTAAAAGAAAAACTTTCAGTAAAACATTATATTACAATAGCCATTGCAGTTGTGGGTATTGTAATTCTTGGTTTGCTTGATGAAATTGGTTAATAAAAGGAGTTTTTAAAATGAAACAGTTTATGGACGACAACTTTTTGCTTGATACCGAGGTAGCGCAAAAACTTTACCACGAATACAGCAAAAAAATGCCTATAATTGACTACCATTGCCATATTAGCCCCAAAGAAATTGCCGAAGACAGAATGTTTAGTAACATTACACAGCTTTGGCTTGGCGGCGACCATTACAAGTGGCGTTTAATTAGAAGCAACGGTGTTAGCGAAGATGAAATTACAGGTGATGCTAGTGACCGCGTTAAATTTCAGCACTTTGCCGAAGTAATAGAAAAATGCATTGGCAACCCAATGTACCATTGGACACACCTTGAACTTAAACGCTATTTTGGTTACGAAGGCGTTTTAAACGGCGAAACAGCAGAAGAAGTTTGGAACCTTTGCAACGAAAAACTTAAAGACCCCTCTATGTCGGTAAGAAACCTTATTAAAAAATCTAACGTTGCTTTTATTGGCACAACCGATGACCCGATTGACACTTTAGAATGGCATAAAAAGATTGCAGAAGACGACACATTCAACGTTACGGTTGCCCCGTCTTTCCGCCCCGATAAAGCCGTTAATATTGACAAAGTTGGTTTTTGCGAATATTTAAAAACTCTTGGCGAAGTTGTTGGTTACGAGCTTAAAACTGTTAATGATGTAAAACTCGCATTAACTGACAGAATTATATTCTTTAAAAACGCAGGTTGCCGCGCTTCTGACCACGGACTTGATTTTGTGCCTTATGTAATTGGCAGTGAAGAAGAAGTTAATGCTGTTCTTAAAAAGGCATTAAACGGCGAAAGCGTAACTGCCGAAGAAGCCGAAATGTATAAAACCGATATTGTTTTGCACTGCGCAAAGGAATACGCTAAACACGATATTGTTATGCAGCTTCACTATAACGCGCTTAGAAACCCGAACGATAAAATGTTTGCCCGTCTTGGTGCTGACACCGGTTTTGATGTTATAAATTCGGTATTTTGCGGTGAAAAGATTTGCTCGTTCTTAAACCATTTAGAGCGTGAAAACAATTTGCCAAAAACCATTCTTTATTCCTTAAACCCTGCCGATAACGCAATGCTTGGCACAATTTTGGGTGCTTTTCAGGGAGTTGCAGCCAAAGGCAAAATACAACATGGTTCAGCTTGGTGGTTTAACGACCACAAAGAAGGTATGACAAGCCAGTTAACAAGCCTTGCAAACCTTTCGGTGCTTGGCAACTTTATTGGTATGCTTACCGATTCAAGAAGTTTCCTTTCTTACACCCGCCACGAATATTTTAGGCGCATTTTGTGTTCCCTTTTAGGCCGTTGGGTTGAAAACGGCGAATACCCAAACGACGAAGCATCGCTTAAAAAGATTACAGAGGGTATTTCTTACTATAACGCAAAAGAATATTTTGGCTTAAAATAATTGACAAGGTTTTTTTGTTGTGATATAATTTTAAAAAATGTAAAGGCAACGACGGAAACAGTAGTCTTAACCGGCATTAAAGAGAGAGAAACAGCGGTGTAAGTTTCTTATGTTTGGTTTTGCATGAACACCATTCCCGAGCCGCAACACAGAATTACTAGTAAGTGTTGCCGTGTATTCTGCGTTAAAGAACGGCTTTTGCCACTAAGTTAAAAATTAAGGTGGAACCGTGCAAATTTTGCACCCTTAATGCCAAACGGCATTAAGGGTGTTTTTATTTTATATTTTGGAGGAAAACAAATGAAAGTTGTTTATTACGACGGTACTGTAAAAGAATGCGAAGACAAGGCAGAACAACTGCACATTATTCGCCACACTGCTGCGCACATTTTGGCACAAGCGGTTAAGCGTTTATATCCGTATGCAAACTTTGCTTACGGCCCTGCTACCGAAAAGGGTTTTTATTACGATGTTGATTTGGGTGACACCAAGTTAAACGATGACGACCTTTTGGCTATTGAAGCCGAAATGAAAAAAATTGTTAAAGAAAACCTTGCCGTTAAGCCCTTTGTTTTAAGCCGTGAAGAAGCCATTAAACTTATGACTGAACGCGGTGAAAAATATAAGGTTGAACATATTGACGATTTAGATAAAGACGCCGTTATTAGTTTTTATCAGCAAGGCGAATACATTGATATGTGCACAGGCCCCCACCTTTGCTATACAAAAGCGGTTAAGGCATTTAAAATTACAGGTCAATCGGGCGCATATTGGAAAAACGATAAAAACAACAAAATGCTTACCCGTATAAACGGTATTGCATTTGCTTCGGGCGAAGAACTTGAACATTATTTAACCTTACTTGCCGAAGCCGAAAAGCGCGACCACCGCAAAATTGGCAAAGAAATGAATTTGTTTATGCTTTGCGAAGAAGGCCCGGGTTTCCCCTTCTTTTTACCAAAAGGTATGGCGCTTAAAAACGCTTTGGTTTCATATTGGCGCGATATTCACTACCGTGAAGATTATGTTGAGGTTTCAACACCGCAAATTATGAACCGCAAACTTTGGGAAACAAGCGGACATTGGGACCACTACAAAGACAATATGTATTCAACTGAAATAGATGAAGAAACATATTGTGTTAAGCCAATGAACTGCCCCGGCGGTGTTATGGTTTATTCAAGCGAACCGCGTTCTTACCGCGATTTACCGCTTAGAATTGGCGAACTTGGTGTTGTTCACCGCCACGAATTAAAGGGCGCGTTGCACGGCCTTTTCAGAGTTCGTTGCTTTACACAGGACGATGCTCATATATTTATGCGCAAAGACCAAATTACCGATGAAATTATTAGGGTTGTTCACTTAATAAATGAAGTTTACGAAAAATTTGGTTTTAAATACTTTGTTGAACTTTCTACAAGGCCCGAAGACAGTATGGGCAGCGATGAAGATTGGGAATCTGCAACAAACGGTTTAAAGAGTGCGCTTGAACAATTAGGTCTTCCCTATATTATTAACGAGGGTGACGGCGCTTTTTACGGCCCGAAAATTGACTTCCATTTAGAAGACAGTTTGGGCAGAACTTGGCAGTGCGGTACAATTCAGCTTGACTTCCAAATGCCACTAAACTTTGGTCTTGAGTACACGAACGCTTTAGGCGAAAAAGACCGTCCCATTATGATTCACCGCGTTTGCTTTGGTTCTATTGAACGCTTTATTGGTATTCTTACCGAACATTTTGCAGGTAAATTCCCTGCTTGGCTTGCGCCTGTTCAGGTTAAGGTTTTGCCTGTTTCCGAAAAAACTGCAGAATACAGCAAAGAAATTTATGAAAAGTTAAAAGCCGCCGGTATTCGTACAGAACTTGACGACCGAAACGAAAAGGTTGGTTATAAAATTAGAGAAGCACAGGCGGTTGACCGCGTGCCCTATATGTTGGTTTTGGGCGCTAAGGAAGCCGAAGAAAACACAGTTTCTGTAAGAAACCGCGATACTGCAGAAACCACTACTATGACATTTGACGAATTTATTTCGGCACTTAAAACCGACATTGAAAACCGCGTATAAATTATAATTTTAACAAATATTATTTAAAGGTGATTAATTATGAAAAACGAATATTTACTTTCAGTTTTAAAAACAGTAGAAAAAAGAAACCCCGGTGAAAGTGAATTTTTACAAACCGTTACCGAGGTTTTAGAAAGCATTGAACCGGTAATTGAAAAACGCCCCGATTTAGTTGAGGCAGGCGTTGTAGAAAGAATGGTTGAACCAGAACGCCAAATTATTTTTAGAGTTCCTTGGGTAGATGATAACGGCAAACAGCAAGTAAACCGCGGTTTCCGTGTTCAGTTTAATTCGGCTATTGGCCCTTACAAAGGCGGTCTTCGTTTCCACCCCAGCGTAAATGCTTCTATTATTAAATTTTTGGGCTTTGAACAAACCTTTAAAAACAGTTTAACCGGTCTTCCTATGGGCGGCGGCAAAGGCGGAAGTGACTTTGACCCACGCGGAAGAAGTGACGGCGAAATTATGCGTTTTTGCCAAAGTTTTATGACCGAACTTTTTAGACACATTGGCCCTAATACCGATGTACCTGCAGGTGACCTTGGTGTTGGTGCAAGGGAAATTGGTTACCTTTTCGGCCAATACAAACGCCTATGCAACGAATTTACCGGCGTTTTAACCGGTAAAGGAATCACCTACGGCGGTTCGCTTATTCGCCCCGAAGCAACAGGTTTCGGTGCTGTTTATTACACCGAAGAAATGCTTAAATCTTTTGGGGAAACTATTAAAGGCAAAACCTTTGCTATTTCGGGCTTTGGCAATGTTGCTTGGGGTACTGTTAAGAAAATTGCCGAACTTGGCGGTAAGGTTATTACTATTTCGGGACCTGATGGTTACATTTTAGATGAAGACGGCATTATTACCGAAGAAAAAATTAACTTTATGCTTAAAATGCGCGCTTCGGGCAACGACAAGGTTAAAGATTATGCCGATAAGTTTGGCGTTCCTTATTTTGAGGGTCAAAAACCCTGGGGTGTTAAAGCCGATATTCTTATGCCTTGCGCAACCCAAAACGAAGTTGGCATGGCTGAGGCCGAACTTATTGTTAAAAACGGTGTTAAATATTATGTTGAAGTTTCTAATATGCCCACCAAAAACGAAGCACTTGCTTACCTTAAAGCTAACGGTGTTGTTATTGCGCCCAGCAAAGCAGTTAACGCAGGCGGTGTTGCAGTAAGCGGTCTTGAAATGAGCCAAAACTCAATTAGATACAGCTGGACTGCCGAAGAAGTTGATGCAAAACTTCACCAAATTATGCGCGATATTTACAAAAACTCTTATAACGCCGCAAAAGAATACGGTATGGAGGGCGACCTTGTTGCAGGTGCAAATATTGCCGGCTTTATTAAAGTTGCCGAAGCAATGAAAGCGCAAGGCACCGTTTAATAATGAAAAAAATACTTTGTTTTTTAGTTTGTTTTGCGCTTTTGTTCACCCTTTCGGGTTGCAAAGGTGCAAACAACAAAACAGGCGAAATTAAGGTTGTTGCAAGTTGCTTTCCGGCTTATGATTTTGCAAAAAGTATATTGGGCGAAAGTGCCAATATAACCTTACTTTTACCGCCTGGAAGCGAAGCGCACCATTTTGAACCAACACCTACCGACATTATTAAAATTAAAAGTTGCGATTTATTTGTTTTTGTAGGCGGAAACGACGAAGCGTGGGTAAATTCGCTTTTAAAAGAGGGTCTTAAAGAAACAGCAAAAACCGTTAAAATGGTTGACTTTTTAGAAAAAAGCGGTGATGACGAACATTTTTGGACATCGCCAAAAAATGCTCTTACCATTACCGAAAAAATTTATGAAGCAGTTATTTTGCTTGATAAAAACAATGCGGATAAGTATAACCAAAACTTTAATAAGGCAAAAGAAAACCTTAATAACTTAGATGCTTCTTTTAAAAGTATAGTAAAAAACAACACAACCGTTGTTTTTGCCGACCGCTTCCCTTTTTATTACTGGGCAAAGGAATACGGTGCCGATTACATTTCGCCTTTTAAGGGTTGTTCTGAACACACCGAGCCCGACGCAAAGGCGGTGGCAAATACCATTGCTTTTGTGAAAGAAAATAATATTCCTTATGTTTTTTACACCGAATTTTCTAATCAAAAAATGGCCGACACCGTTTGCGAAGAAACAGGTGCTAAAAAACTTTTATTCCATTCGTGCCACAATGTAACAAAATTAGAATTTGAGCAAGGCGAAACCTATTATTCGCTTATGCAAAAAAATGCAGAAAACTTAAAAAAAGCCGTTGGGTGATTATTCACCGAACAGCTTAAAATCTAAAATATATAAAACGCCGTCTTCAATGCAGACGGCGTTTTTAATTTCGCCATATCTTGTTTCCCTTATTTTTTCGTAACTTTTGCAAATTCCTAAAATTATTATAAGAAAAAAAACCGCCCAAACAAACGATAACCGTAATGTTCTTAAAAATATTTTTGTATTCCTTTTCATTTTTTCACTACTCTTTAATTGTATTAAGATAAGAAATTAACGCGTCACACGCAAAATTTGCCCCTGTAAGCGCTTCGTTTATGCTGTTGGCGTCGGTGCCAACTTCAAGTAAAATGCTTGCCGTGTGAAGATTTTGATTGTATTTTGAGTTTAAAAATGTAACCGAGCGGGCTAAAGACGGGTACATAACCTCCATTGTTTGTTGATAATGTACAGCAAAGTTTAAATTGTCTTGCCAATTTGTAAAACCGCTTAAACTTTCGCCACACCCCATAACAAGCATTACCTGTGCTGCTTTTTTGCCATTTATTTCGGTTACCGGAGCTACTTTGTTACCACCGTCACCAATGCTGTCGCGGTGAATATCTATAACTAGTTTTATTGATTTATATTCGTTTAAATATTTTTTTATTGTGTCACTGCTTCGCGAATAACTGCCAGTGTATGAAGTGTCGTGCACTGTTGTGTCGTGCAAAGTTTTAAAGCCGGCTTTATTTAGTTTTTCGGCAAACGCTTTGCCAACCGCAACTACATTTTGGTTTTGGTTGTTTGTTCGCGTTGCATAATCCTTTGTGTAATATTCACTTTCGCTTTGCATATAACTTTCGCTTGTGTGGGTATGAACAATTAAAATTTGCGGGCTACCGTCCTTTTTAAACTTTACCGCACTTTTTTGCTTTAAAATATTTGCAATATTTATACTTGTTGCGCTTTTTGTTTTATTGTTTATAAAAACATTATTATAAGCGGTGTTGGCTTTATACGGCGAAAGTGTTTGGCGAATAACCGCACCGGCTACCTCTTCGGCAGAAACGGCTTCGGCTTTATTACTTTGCGGTTTTGTAACCTCGTTTTGGGGGCTAAAGGTAATTTCGGTTACGCTTTCTGTTGGTTGGTTTTTTTCTGAAAAAATAAAAAAAGCCAAAAAAGCCACCAAAACACAACAGCCCAAAAAAGCCGATAAAAATACCGCATTGCCGTTTTTATACAAAGCCAACACCTCCGTTTTCCATAAATATATATGAAAAATAAAATAGTTTTATACAATAGACATTAAAAATTCAGGTTCTATTTTGGGTTGCAAAAAGCGGTTAATTGCGCGTGAAAGAACTTCGGCACTTCGGTCAATAAGCAAATCTATATCTCTTGGTGCAACTATCATATTCCCCTTTTTACCGCTAAATAAATTTCCTATATCAATGCAAGTTGGTACGCCAACGGCAATAACAGGAATACCCATTGTGGCCTTGCTAATTTCTGCACGGTTATTGCCCACCCCAGAGCCGGGCGAAATTCCGCTGTCGCAAATTTGAATTGTGGTGGCAAGGCGGTTTATATCGTTTGCGGCAAAGGCGTCTATTAACAAAACACCTTCAATGTTTGCAGCTTTAACAACACCCTTTATAATTTCTTTGGTTTCAATTCCTGTTTGCCCCAAAACACCCGGCATTATAACCGAAACATTATAAAGTTCTTTTAGCCCTGTTTCTTCTTTTAATTCTTTAGATAAATGCCGCGTTGCTAAAATTCTATTGGCAACACACGGGCCTAAAGTATCGGGGGTTATATTCTTATTGCCAAGCCCTGCTACCAAAATATTGTTTTTAGGAAAGTTTAAACTGCACAGTTTTTCGGTAATTAAATCTTCAAGCAAATTATATTCTCCCGAATGAAATATTAAATCGGGAACATCAATATTTATATAGGTTCCAATTGGCCGTTTTAAAGAATTGGCTTCTTCACCGGTTTTTACCTTTATTTCGGTTATTTTAAGTTGTCCGCGTTCTTCGGTTATACATTCAATGGGTTTTTTACTTTTTACCTGTTTATTTAATTCAACGGCTAAATCTGTGCGAAACAACATACCACTTCCCTTGTTTTTTTTATATTGTTGTTCTTTTTTGCATTTTTATTAAAATTTGTGTTGCTTTTTTTATAAAAAAGTGGTAATATACCTTTATGCGAGTAAAAAATAGGAGGTGGAACAATGCCTAACATTAAATCTGCTAAAAAGCGCGTTATTGTTAATGCTGCTAATGCTGAACGCAACAAAGCATATAAATCTGCTTTAAAAACTGCTGTTAAGAAAGCCGATGCTGCTATTGAAGCCGGTTCTGCAGATGCTGCTGCTGCCGTTAAGGTTGCTGTTAAGAAAATTGACCAAGCTACTGCAAAGGGTGTTCTTCATAAAAACACCGCTGCAAGAAAGAAATCTGCTTTGGTTTGCCGTTTAAACAAGGTAAACTAATTTAGGTTTTGAATCAGCTTTAAATATAAATCGGATTTGCCGAAGCAAAGCCGATTTTAGCTGATATCATATTTTTCCGCCTTGGGCGGTTATTTTTTTTGCAAAAAATTAACGGAGATGAAAAATCATCTCCGTTTTTTATTATTTTATTTTGCCGTAAAGCGGAAGTGCAGCCGAATCGCTTTTGCGTTCGCGGGGTTCAGCCGGTGCGCTTTTTACGGCTTTTTCGCCGCCTTCGGGGCTAATTACAACATGGCGGCGGTCACCTTCGCCGCGAGAAGAAGAAACAACGCCAGATATCTCTTGAACTGCGGTATGAATAATTCTTCTTTCGTAAGGATTCATTGGTTCAAGCGAACGGCTTCTGCCGGTTTTCTTAACCTGGGCAGAAATGCGGTTAGCTAGTGATACCAATGTTCTTTCCCTTTTTTCACGGTAGTTGCCAACATCAAGCGAAATTCTATAGTATCCGCCAATACTTGCAACCATTGAAGCAAGATATTGAAGTGAATCAAGTGTTTCACCGCGTCGGCCAATGCAAGCGCCTAAACCTTCGCCGTTTAAAATAATTTTTGCGCCGCCCTCTTTTAAAACAACCGAAGCGGTAATATCGGTACAGCCAAGACCTAATAAAATTGGTTTTAAATAATTTACTGCTTTATAAGCAGGGCTGTTTACTTCTAATTCCGATTCAGAAATTTTTTGTACCGGTTCTTCTTTTTTGGTTTCAGCCACCGGTTTCTTTGCTTCTTTTTTAACCGGTTTGCTTTCTTTTGCCTTTTGACGAGCAGGTTTTTTGGGTTCTTTGGGTTCGGGGAGTTCAACATAAGCCCTAACCTTTGCCTTTGAGCCGCCAAAAAGGCCCATTACCTTTTTCTTGGGTGCATCTATAATTTCGTAATTTACATCTTCATCTAAACCTGCGTTTAGTTCGTTTTTAGCAAGTTCTATTGCTTCTTCTATTGTATCGGCAACGCCGAATGCCTCTTTAATCACGCTTACTCCTCCTATTTATACCTTTTGCTCTTTTTCGTAGGCGTTTAAAATTTGCTTCTTTTGTTCTTTTGCAATCATTTTATAAGGGCCGTAGAATTCTTGCACGGCTGCTTGAATAAGGCCGCCTATAACCGAAGAACACATCCAATAAAAGCCAAGGCCGGCAGGAGCAGAAAATGCAATAAACAACGACATTAAAGGCATTGTAAGCATCATTCCTGCCATATTGGGCGCAGTGGGATTAACCTTTTTCTGCTGAACAAGCGAAATAATGCTTGAAAACATTGCCGCTAAAAACGAGCCGAAAGGTATTAACCAAAGCAAAAGTTGTTCTTTTCCTACTTTAGAGAAATTAAGAGAAAATTTGGGTTGTTTAGTTAAATCAATTGCGCCCAAAAAGTCAAACTTTAAATCTTTAATTTCTTCTTTAATTTCAAGCACACTCGGGTCGTTTACAGAACCGTCAAGCGCTTTTTCAACAACAACAAGTTCACTTCTTAAGTTCTTTTCTTCCGCACCAACGGCAACGGTTGCCGACTTTAAGGTTTCTTTATCTACCTGAGGTGCAAGATAGGTTATGGGCGATACAACAAGATAATATACGCTCATAATAAGAACCAAACGAATAATCATGGGCAAACAACCGCCGCCCATAGAAACATTTTCTTCGGTATAAATTTTTTGCATACCTGCCTGGTATTTTTGTTTGTCGTCACCGCATTTTTTCTTTAATTCATCAAGCTTCGGTTTAATTTTAATTTGCTGAACCGATGCTTTTTGACTTTTAACGCTAAGCGGTATTAAAATAATGTTTATTGCCAAAGTAAAAAGAAAAATACCTGCGGCAAAACTGCCCCCGCTAATATTCGTAAAAAAACGAAGTACGGGAGAAAACAGGTACTGGTTAATTAAATCAAAAATAAATGTCATATATCTTTACCATCCTGATGGGAAATTTCCGATTTTTTTAATACTTTTTCGGGTACAGGGTCAAAACCGCCCTTACAAAACGGATGACAGCGAAGAATTCTTTTTAAAGCCAACCAACTGCCCTTTAAAGCGCCGTGAATTTGCAGCGCTTCAATAGCATATTGCGAACAGGTTGGCCTAAAGCGGCAGCAAGGTGTTGCCTTAAGCCCCGAAAAACACTTTTGGTATACGCGCACTAAAAAAATTAGTATATGCTTCATTCTATTACGCCTGATTTTTTTAATTGTTTTTTTAGTTCTTCTGCAACGACTGTGCTTTTTACACTTAAAATACGGGTACGCGCAACAATTACAATGTTGCACTGTTTTTTGATTTCGGGGAGAACCCCAAAAAACGCCGCCCTAATTAAACGCTTTGCACGGTTACGGCAAACCGCATTACCAATTTTTTTGCTAACGGTAATGCCCATTTTTACGGTGTTCGGCCTGCCGCCCATAACATAAAGCACAAAATACGGTGAAACAAACGATGCACCGCGCGAATATATGCGGCGAAAATCAAAGTTACTTTTAATTTTTTCAAGCTTCATTTAAAATCACCCCAAAAAACCACTAAGGGCGTACTTCTATAAAGCAAAGCGAGATACTTTGCTGCATGGAAGTCCGCCCTGCAAAGTGGTCTTTAGTATGTGAGTTGCTTTCTGCCTTTTGCTCTGCGGCGTGCAAGTACTTTGCGGCCGTTTGCAGTTGCCATTCTCTTTAAAAAGCCATGCTCTTTTTTTCTGTGAAGCTTTTTCGGCTGATATGTTCTCTTCATTTCAAGACCTCCTCTTAATGCCTATTTTTATTACAAAGGGAAACCCTCGTACAAACTGTAATCATTACCACTAATGTATTATACATAAACAAGCGGTAAAAGTCAACAACAATTTACTTATTGCTTTCCTCTTCTTCATTTGAAAATTCGGTTAAATCAATAACAAAACCGCCTTTATAATTTGTGTTTTGCGGAATTTCTACATTATCTAATTCGTCAAGATAACTTCCCTTTTCTTCGGTTTGGCTATATACATCCAGTAAATCTTCTGCCCAAAATTCTAAAAGCAAATTGCCTTCGGGGTAGTCTTCTGCTTTTTTGCGTTTTTTAGCAGTAACTGTGGCTATAAGCATATAAACCGCAAAAACTAATACCGATATAACAGTTATAGTTATACCCGTATAAAGCATTGGCGGTATGTAAGTAAAGACAATGCTTTGATTTCCTTTTGGCACCGAAACTGCCATAAAGCCAACATTAGCGCGTATAATTTCTGCTTCTTGACCGTTTACGGTTACTTTCCAACCCTTATCGTAAGGAACGGCAAAGAACACTATTTGCTGTTCTTCGTTATTGCAGGTTGCATAAAATTGATTTTTATCAAAATAAAAACTGTCTACGGTGTTTTGCTTTAAATTATTTACATCGCTTACCATAGTTTCGTAATCAAACTTATTTGCAATACGGTATTCTTCTTCACTGTTATCAAGAAGTTCGTTTTCGGCTACAACTTCGTTATAATGGCGAAGTGAACCCAAAACCTCGGCAGAAGTTCCGTCGGGTACAACAAGCGCTTTAAGCATAATATCGGCACGCTTTTTATCTTCAAACAACAGTTCACATTCTTTTTCGGTTATATAAGAATTATAATAAAAGCCGTATGGAATATAGTTCTCGTTTTCATAAACATAATAATCGCCCGAAGTTTTTATATAATTAAAGCCCTGCATTTTTTCAAGCCCGTCAGCATCAACAAAACGAATACCGCTTGAACGGTTAAGCAAATATTTAACCGAAAGCAAACTTCTTATAGAAAGGTATTCGGTGCTTGGCCTTGACGCTACATCGCGGGTTACCCCTATATATTCATAAAAATCCATTATTGTGGGAGTAACAACCGAATGGAAAGCATTTATACTGTTATAGCCCAAATACATACCGGTATTGTCTATTCCGTCGTAAACATCAATTCTAAAATCGTTGTTTTCCGTCTTTTCTAATTCAACTTCGCCCTCAATAAGTTCGTTTATCATAACTTGTTCAATATCGCTTGAATGTTGTTGCCCCTGCATAACAAAAACACAACCGTAAACAGCCGAAGTTACGCAAACCGCCAATGCTGTTAAATTAACCAAAAGTTTTTTGTTTTTACGAAGCGCAATAAGGCCGCGGCAAACAAGTAAACAAGCAGTTGCTATTAAGCAAGAAATAAGAAAACGGCTTAAATAATAACTTCCCTTTTCACCGGCGTCTTTATAAAGACCAAAAACAAGTTTTTCGCCCACTTGCTGCGGAAAAAGACCAATTATTACGCCAAGTGTTACCGTTATAACAAGCGAAATATTAAAGCCCTTGCTCCAGTTAATTTCATCATCTTCAAAACAGAAAGCAGATGCCAAGCAAAGCATTAAAACCGGCATATAGTACCAACGGGCATAATAAGAATCGTTAAACGCGTAAAACGCGCTGTTTAAAAACGGCACAAACGCCATAAACAAGCAAACAAGAAGCACCCTTTTTAACCAGTTTTTCTTTTTGCCCAAACAGTAACCAATGCCCGAAGACATACCAACAACGGGAAGCCAAGCAGCAATTGACGACCATTTAACACCCATGTTTGGAACAAACACGGGATGCGCCGGAATATCGGGTGGAAAGAACATAGACTGAACAATTTGCATATAAATATGCTCTTTGCCGTACATAATTGCCGACCAACCGTTTTGGAATTCTGATACCCTGCCGTTATTTACAACCATTGCAACGCTTGGCGCCAATAAAAATGCCGAAAGGCAAACACCCAAAACCGCTTCAAACAAAAGTACTAAAAAGCGGCTGAATTTGAATTTTACAGCGCCCGAAACAACGCGAATAATCCAATAAATTACAGAAAATACAACCATTCCCACAAAGAAGAAATAGTTAACAAGTGCCGAAAGGCAAACAGCAAGTGCAAACACACCGCGTTTGTTTTCGGTATAAAGAAGTTCTAAACAAAGAAGTAATAAGGGAAAAACAATAATTGCTTCGTGAAAATGGTTAAAGAAAATGTTATAAACCGAAAAAGCCGAAAAGGCATATAAAAGCGCCCCTGCCCTTGCGGTTTCGTTATAACAGGTAAAACGGCTAATATAAAAATATGCAGTAAGCGCCGCACAGGCAAATTTTAAAATAAGCAACGGGCCCATTAAATAAGGCACCATAAAATTGGGGAAAGGTATTGTTAGCCAAAAAAACGGGCTGCCAAGCAAATAAAAACTATATGCGCCAATAAAGTTAGAGCCCAAATCGGTTATACTGCTCCAAAAAAAGTTGCCCTCACGAATTGCTTGGTGGCAAGTTTGATAAAACGGTATTTGTTGAACGTTAAAATCGCCATAAAAAATAAAGTAACCCTTACCAACAATTATTGCCGGCAAAAAAATTACTGTGGCGGTAAGCAAAGCAAATAAAAAAGTTGAAAGCGCACGGCTTTTTGTTTTGCCCAAAAGGGCTTTTTTGTTTGCTGAAAATGTCATAAACTTTGTGTATCCCCTTTTTATTATTTAACATTGAATATTATAACAAAATATGTTATACTTTTCAAGGAGTTGATTTATATGGCAAGTGATTTTTACGCATTTTTATCAAGAATGAAAAATATTTACCGTTGGGGGCTTATGCGCAACACCACGCGCGAATCTTTAAGCGAACACAGTTTTGAAGTTGCCATAATTGCCCACGCTTTAGCCGTTATTGGCAACAAGCGTTTAGGCAAAAATTATGACGCAAACCTTTGCGCTACTGCCGCGCTTTTCCACGATACAAGCGAAATTCTTACGGGCGATTTACCCACCCCCGTTAAATACTATAATCCCGAAATTAAAGAGGCATATAAAAAGGTTGAAGCGGTAGCAGAACAAAAGTTAATTTCTATGCTGCCCGAAGATTTTAAAGCAGAAATTGCGCCATTTTATAACACCGATGAAGGCACTCGCGCAATTATTAAGGCAGCCGATAAAATTTCCGCGCTTATTAAGTGTATTGAAGAAACTTCTATGGGCAACAAAGAATTTGCCGCCGCAAAAGAGGGACTTCTTTTAAAGGTTAAGAACTGCGGTTTAGAAGAAGCAAATATTTTTATAAACGAATTTTTAGACAGTTATTCCCTTCCGCTTGATGAACAAAACCAATTACCGTAAAAAAAGAACCACAATGGCGGCACTCTCCGTAAGGAAGGTGCCGCCAGTTATATTCGCCTAAAGGCGAGTGATATTGCTTCGCAGTGATATACGGCTATGCCGTGTGATATTCGGCTTCGCCGAGTTGTGGAGCGAATATAATATAACAAAAGCCGCAGGATTTTATATCACTTTGCCGCAAGGCAAAATATCACTGCAAACGGTAGTTTGCAATATCACTTAAACTTGCCGAAAAATAAATTTCTTGTTTTCGGCAAGTAACTTATATATACTTTAAAATACATAACCCACTATGACACTTTCGCTTTTGCGTAAAGTGTCATTTTTATATAAAAAAAGATACACTTCTTTGTGAAGTGTATCTTTTTCGTGGCTCTTTTTTTAAATATTAAAAGGTTTACGGCGAACATATTTATCAATAAGCGGTACAAACAAATTCATTATAAGTATTGCGATATATATGCCTTCGGCTTTAAAAAACTTGCTTACAACAAAACTTATAACACCGCACATAAATCCAAAAATTAACTTTCCGCGTTTTGTTTTTGGGGTTGTTGCATAATCGGTTGCCATAAAGAAAGCTGCAATAATTAAGCCACCAAAAAACAGCGAGTGCGCAGCGCTCTTATTAAAAATTAAATCAAGCACCACCCTACTTCCAATAAAGGAAAACGGAATTATTGGGTTTATAACACCGCGCAAAATTAAGTAAAGCGCACCGCACAAAAGCAAAACTGCCGATGTTTCGCCAATAGCGCCTATATGGGTGCCCAAAACTAAATCTTTTAACCCATAATTTATATCCTTCGCTTTAATGAGTGTATCACTGAAAGGCACCAAAAAGTACGACATTTGTTTTGGGAATATAATTAAAAGTAAACATTTTGCAAAAACGGCCGGGTTAAGCATATTTTTACCAAGACCGCCAAATGCTTGTTTTATTACTACTATAGCAACAAAGCATGCCATTAAAACAACCCACAAAGGCACCCTTGGGGGCATAACAAGTGCAATTAAAAGCCCTGTTACAGCCGAACTTAAATTTGTTACCGAATATGGAAGCCCAAAAATTAAGCACCACAAAAATTCAAGTAACACCGAAAACGCAACGGCTACGGCAACAACAAGCAAACTATATGCGCCAAACATAACCGTACCAAACACAGTTGCAGGCGCCAATGCAATTAAAACATCAAGCATTATTGTTCTTGTTGTATCTTTGCCGTGAAAACCAAGCGAAGAATTTATTATCATTTTATCCATTTTCTTTATCTCCTTTTTTAAGGCGTTCTAAAAAGGATTTAAGTTTATTTTCTTTTACCGTTTCTTTAATAAAAGGTATTTCTTTGCCAAGTTCTACCGCCTTGCGAAGCGGACGGCAAGCAGGACAAATGTAATCACAAATACCGCAGTCAATACACTTATCTAAATTAAGTTTACTTAATTTTTCACCGTCGTTTTTTTGCACGGCGCTTTCTATTTCAAACGGATAAAGCCCCATTACACAGTAATCGGCACAACGACCGCAACCAATACAAGCCGTTGGGTTGGTTGTTGTTATAATGCCTTTTACAAGCAAACAGTTGGTGTCTTTTTGGACAGCAAAATTGTCTTCAACCGCCTTGTAACAAAGCACACCGCCTGTGGCAATTAACGACGGAATATCGGTTAAGCCACCGCAAAATTCAAAAATATCGTTCACGGGCGTTCCTATTGGCACAATAACATTTTGTGGTGCCCCTACAATTCCGTCTACCGTTACGCGTTTACTAACAAACGGAATACCGGTTTTAATATATTCGCCAAGTTTTGCAACAGTTTCAAGCCCAAGCACAAAGTGGCTTTGTGTTTTACTTTCTTTTCCCAAAACATAATAAGCCAAAAGTTCGTCTTGATTATTAGGTATAAAAGAAGTCATCCACATTATGCGGCTTCCTTGGTATTTTTCTTGGTTATTGCCAATAATTTCGGTAAAACGGGCAATTGCTTCACGATTATTTCCGTCTACCGCAAAAATTACATTTTTAAGGTTTAAATATTTTTTCAGAACATAAACTGCCCTAAAAATTTCATCGTAATCTTCGTTCATGCAAAGGCCGTTTGCCGTAAGCATTGGGTCGCTTTCGCAACAGTTTATAATAAGTGTTTCTGCCGAAGTTAGTTTTTCGTATTCAATAAGTCCGCACTCTTTACACGCTTTAATAAGTGTTTTTGCCGAAGAAATACGCGGTTTTTTTAACATTTCATCGGCTTTTTGTTCACCGTTTGCCTCAATGCAAACAAAACCGTCACTCTTTTTAGCAGAAACAACCTTACCGCTAACGCTTGAATAAATAGGCAGCGTTTCGCCGTTTCCAATAAGTGTGCCAACATTAACATTACTGCCTTTTTTTACGCAAAGCGTGTCTTGTTCGCCAACCGCAATTTTTACTTGGCCAACAGAATGCATAACCACGCTTGGCAACAAATTAGATTGTTTGTATGCCGGAAAAATAACATCTTTAGCGGAGTTCGCCTTTTGGAAATCCAAAAACTTGTTGTTCTTCACCTTTATATCCCCTTTTGTAAATAAAAAGAAAGGACAGAAAGCGTTTCTGCCACTAATAAAATTTTACCACTGCGGTAAAATTTTGTCAAGTTAGGTCGAATTCCTCTGTTTTTTAAAAAAACACTTGCTTTTTAAAAATAATGTGGTATAATGACTTTACGCCAAAAATTAAATATCGCGGGGTAGAGCAGTTGGTAGCTCGTCGGGCTCATAACCCGGAGGTCGCAGGTTCAAGTCCTGTCCCCGCAACCATAATACCTACCCTTATTTGATACAATCGTATCAGCAAGGGTAGGTGTTTTTATATCCATTTCTACCCGTAATTCGATTCTTTATCCACAGCTGCCGGTTGGATAGACATGGTTGCAAAGAGCTTCTTTGTTTGATAAAATAAGGAAAAGGGGGGGATCGCTATGTATTACATACAAAGTAGATGGAAACTTGAAAATAGAAAACTGCA
>JAZSAJ010000010.1:0-2463 GCA_045601805.1 Acutalibacteraceae bacterium | reverse complement strand
AGAATCCAAAGCTGAACAAACCACTTCCGCATTAACAAACGCAATAATTCACGGATTAAAAACCGACAGCGAAAAATACACACAAGAATTATTAAAAACAACCGACAGCCTTACAATAATCAACGAACATTTAATACCCGGCCTCGATTACGTCGGAAAATGCTTCGAAAACAAAACAATGTTCCTACCACAATTATTAATGGCCGCCGAAGCCGCAAAAAACGCATTCTCACAAATTCGCGCCCACATCGAGCAAACCGGCCAAAAAGGCACATCGCGTGGAACAATCATTTTAGCAACCGTAAAAGGCGACATCCACGACATCGGAAAAAACATCGTAAAAGTTCTCTTACAAAACTACGATTTCAACGTCATCGACCTCGGAAAAGACGTGCCACCAGAAACCGTCGTAGAAACATGCCTTCAAAATAACGTAAAATTAGTCGGCCTTTCCGCACTCATGACCACAACCGTGGCAGCCATGGAAGAAACCATCAAACTCCTCCGCCAAAAATCCCCACAAACCAAAATCTGCGTGGGCGGCGCCGTACTCACCCAAGAATACGCCGATATGATAGGAGCCGACGCTTATTGCAAAGACGCCATGGAAACCGTAAAATACGCCACAAAAATCTTCGCATAAATTATCAGGGCGACATCGCTATTGCAAAACGGCCTTCCGCCCTTCGCTCACGTTCATTCTTCCGCAGAAAATCTGCTCCAGACCTACGGGGCTCCACGCCTTCGCAAGCAAGAACTAAATTTTTGCCAACATAATTTCAACTTGAGTTTTAATTTCTTTTTTTATTTCAGCTTTTGTTTTAGAAATGTCTCGAATAAATAAATCTGCGGGAGTTACCTTGAGAGCTTCTGCAATTTTAATCATCATATCAAACGAAGGTTTTGCTTTTCCTGATTCAATTCCGCCTATTGTTCCAGTACCACAGTCACAAATGATAGAAAGTTCAGCTTGAGAAATCTCTAATTTTTCGCGGTAATATTTTATATTCATTCTAAAATCATCAAGGTAATTAGTCATAATTCTCAGTTTAATCGAGATTTATTCATTAAAAATATTTTGACACCGAGTAAATGTAAGGGTATAATTGATACAATCGAGTAAAATTTACAAATACTCGAAACAAAACTGAATTAATGTTTGTAGCAAAATATAGAAATTTTCGATTCGATTTTATAAGGAATATAGTCATGGAAAAAAATAACAAATTGAAAAACATCTTAAAAAAAAGCGTAAAAATTGGTGTAGCAATTACACTTGGCACTATGTTAATGGGATGTCCAAATCCAAATGGACCAGAAAAAACAGGCGACGAACAAGACGAATATGGTATTCCATATGATGTAAAATTAGGAAATGGCAATTATTTTGTACATAATTTCTTTGGCAAAGGTAGTGTAAGTATTGATATGAATATGGCAAAAGGTGTTAACCACTATTTAGGCAAAGGTGAAACCTACGTGAAAGGTTTGGTTAACCAATTCAGCAATTCATTAAAGGATCGCCCTGCTGCCGAAGCATATTTCGCACAATTTATCAACGAAGAACAAAATAACCAATTCCAACGTTTGGACGAACAAAGCACTAACCCATACAGTTTTGATAAAACCATTAAGGGCGTGGCACAACCATCTGTTTACATTTTCGAAAACATTATTCGTAACATTGATAACAATCGTGACCGTGTCATTTTTATTAAACTTTATCATGCTTTAAGTAATGAAGCATTTGGATACGGTTTGGACCATTATAAAAATGTCCCCTGTAGCCAAAAAGACAAATACGACCACAACAGAGAGTTTATTAATGACGTCTGGACTGCAGGTGTTATCAATAACTACTTTGATTTAAACCAAGACATTGATCAACAAAATTGTCAACAAACAACCAATGAGATGGATCGTTTGTTAAACAAGGCGGTCAAAAACATGGGCAATGATGTTATCGTACGTGATCTTCAACAAGTAATTAACATTGCGATGACAGCAAATTCTTTATCGGCAATGCACGATCTTTCCTCTTCGAGATTAAAACATACATCTTGTAGTGCTGAAATCAACCCTATAAAAGCAATGGAAGAAGTTGCGCGTGAAATGTACCAAGCCGAACAACAACAAGGTATGTCAAAATAACACTAACCAATTAAAATAAAAAAGGCGTTTCGACGCCTTTTTTATTTGTCTTCTTTGTGCCAAATAATGGCTTTTGTGTGAACAGAAGGATCTTTCAACGGTGATTTTGTGCCATCATAGCTGTTCCAAAATACCGTTTCTAAGTACGTTTTCGAAACTTCATACACACCATATTTTGGACCGTCGTATTCGTTGAAATCACAAATCCAGTTGTGTGTGTTTTTTTTATAAAAATTTCAAAATTTAATTGTATAAAAAAAGAAAATATGTTAAAACAAGACTCTTGAAATTAATATTATTAATTTAGTTGCT
>JAZSAJ010000009.1:0-4127 GCA_045601805.1 Acutalibacteraceae bacterium | reverse complement strand
TGGATTGACCTGTTGTCTTCCTAAGACCGCTTGGCCTCCGACTTATTCGCTTGTACCTCGCAATAGCGTCGGTCAACACGATTTCATAACTGTTGCCGATGTGAGGTTTGCGTGATGTGTACGCAATGGCTGTTGTGATGTAAAACTTTGGCTTTTCACACATAGAAAACGCCCCTTTCTAAAAAAATTCGCAACAAATAATATTTTTGTCGCATATATCATAATATTATACTATCCCTTGCCAATTTTTTCAAGAAGATTATAAAAAATTGCAAAATAATGTGATGAAAAAACTTTTTTAAAAAATTTTCAAAAAAGTTGAAAAAAAGTGTTGACAAATCATTTTAGATGTGTTAAATTATACGAGCCGCTGAAAACAGCAGCAAAAATGTGGGAGCATAGCTCAGCTGGGAGAGCATCTGCCTTACAAGCAGAGGGTCACAGGTTCGAGCCCTGTTGTTCCCACCAAACATTTGGCCCGGTAGTTCAGTTGGTTAGAACGCTAGCCTGTCACGCTAGAGGTCGTGGGTTCGAGCCCCATCCGGGTCGCCATTTGCCTCTGTAGCTCAGTTGGTAGAGCAGGGGACTGAAAATCCCCGTGTCGTTGGTTCGATTCCGACCGGAGGCACCACTTAATATGCGGATTTAGCTCATCTGGTAGAGCGCCACCTTGCCAAGGTGGAGGTAGCGAGTTCGAGCCTCGTAATCCGCTCCAAAAAGAAAAGCAAGTCGTAAGACTTGCTTTTCTTTTTGTGTTTGTGTCCGCAGGACACAACATCATTTTGTAACTTTAGTTGCAAACATCATTTGACCGTTAGGTAAACACCGTTCCGTTTTAGCGGACACAAAACGATGTTACGGCAGAAGCCATAAACGATGTGGCTGCGCCAACGATGTTTTGCCGTTGGCAAAAGCGATGTTGCTTCTTCAACGCAAATACACGCTGGCGCGTGGGATGTTGCACTTCGCACAAATATATGGTATAATCTATATCACAAAAGAGGTGATAGCAATGAAACAAGATAAACTTTCAGATTTATCTATGCAATTATCTGTTGATGTTTTGAAACTTGCTAAAGAATTAAAAGCAAAACACGAAACTGTAATTTCAAATCAAATCGCCAGAAGTGCGACAAGCGTTTGTGCTAATATTGCCGAAAGTAAATATGGTCATAGCCGTGCTGATTTCATTGCTAAACTTGAAATTGCGCTTAAAGAAGCAAACGAAACAGGTAAATGGCTTGAAATGCTTTTAAAATCTGATTATTACTTATTGCGTCAATTAAAACTGCTAAGGAGAATTCGAAATGAACAAAGCGAAATATATAAGCAGTATTCTATTTGACAATTCTTTAAGCAAAAATTCTTATCTAAATAATCTACCTATTATTAAATATCTCGCAGAAAATAAAGAGCTTAAATTTTCGTCAAATATCACCTTTTTTGTGGGCGAGAATGGTACAGGTAAGTCCACATTGCTTGAAGCAATTGCAGTTGCGTATGGTTTTAATGCTGAAGGCGGCACAAAAAACTTTTCTTTTTCTACTAAAGATACCCATTCGGAACTTTCCGAACATTTAACTTTAACTAAAAGAGATTATGCAAAAGACGGTTTCTTTTTAAGGGCGGAAAGTTTGTATAATGCTGCTACATATATTGACGAGGTCAAAGCAACTCACAACTATGGGAATGTTTCTTTGCACAACCAATCGCACGGGGAAAGTTTTCTATCTATTGTACAAAATCGCTTTAGCGGGAACGGTTTATATATTTTAGACGAGCCCGAAGCAGCACTTTCTCCTATGCGGTTAATGACTTTAATTGTTGAAATGGATAGTCTGTTGAAAAACAATTCTCAATTTATAATTGCAACCCATTCACCGATTTTAATGGCATTTCCAAATGCAGAAATATTGCAGTTTTCTGAATCGGGAATTGAAGAGGTGAAATATTATGAAACTGAGCATTATAAAACAACAAAGTTTTTTATTGAAGAACCCGAGAAAATGATTCATCATTTAATTGGTTCTAATAATTGAAAACACAATAGCTTTCAGGCACATTTCATTCGTGTAATTAAGTTTAAACTACCAAAAAACAAAGCACTGCATTTGCAGTGCTTTGTTTTTATCCAATCCGAATGTTAAAGCTTAACAATATTGCACTAAATATAAATATGTGTTATAATGTTAAAAACCTATTTTAAGGAGCTTTTATGAAATCGGTACGAAATATTTATAAAATTGGCATTGGCCCATCTAGTTCACACACAATGGGACCCGGCTTCGCTGCTAAAAAGTTTCTTGATAAATTTCCTATGGCGGAAAGTTATGAAGTAACTTTATATGGCTCGCTTGCCAAAACAGGCAAGGGGCATGGTACCGACCGCGCTATTTTAGAAATATTTAAAGGCAAACAAGTGAATATTCTTTTTAATGAAGAAGAAAACAATTTGCCGCATCCTAATACAGTTGTTTTTAGGGCAATAAAAGGAAATAATATCATTGGCGAAATGACAGCTTTGTCGGTTGGCGGCGGTGAAATTAAAATTCTGGGTGAAACCGAAAAGGCACAGGAAGATATTTATAAAGAAAAGAATTTCACCGAAATAGCCGAATACTGCAAAGCAAACAATATCCGCCTTTCAGATTATGTTTTTGAGCACGAGGACAGCGGTTTTCCTGAATTTTTGCACGAAGTTTGGAAAACAATGTGCAACAGTATTCGCGATGGATTAACTCACACAGGCAAATTACCCGGTGAACTCGGTGTTGAACGCAAGGCGCAGTTTTTACACGAACAACGCCATATTGATGAAAGCCCTCAAACGCGTGAAAACCGTTTGGTTTGCTCTTACGCTTTTGCGGTAAGTGAACAAAATGCCGACTGCAAGGTTATTGTTACAGCGCCTACTTGTGGCAGTTGCGGTGTTGTTCCTGCTGTGCTTAAATATATGCAGGAAAAGAACAATTTTTCAGATAACGATATTATTCGTGCATTGGCAGTTGCAGGTTTAATTGGCAATATTGTTGCCACAAACGCATCAATAAGCGGTGCTGAATGTGGTTGCCAAGCGGAAGTTGGTACTGCGTGTTCAATGGCTGCCGCCGCTTTGGCAGAACTTTTTTATATGGGAATTGACCAAATTGAATATGCCGCCGAAGTTTCAATGGAGCACCATTTGGGGCTTACCTGCGACCCTGTTTGCGGTCTTGTTCAAATACCTTGTATTGAGCGTAATGCCGTTGCCGCCATGCGCGCAATAAATTCTTTAAGTTTAGCAAACTTTTTGTCAGGAAGCCGTAAAATTTCATTTGATTTGGTTATAGAAACAATGTACCAAACCGGCAAAGATTTAAAGGGACTTTACCGCGAAACAAGCGAAGGCGGTTTGGCTAAATTATATAAAATTTAAAGGAGAAAAATAATGTCTAATATTTGGCACGATATAAGTGAAGAAAGAATAAAGGCAGAGGATTTTGTTTGTGTTATTGAAATAAGCAAAGGCAGTAAAAAGAAATACGAACTTGATAAAGAAACTGGTTGCATTATTTTAGACCGTATTCTTTACACTTCAACACAGTACCCTGCAAACTATGGCTTTATTCCGCGCACATACGCATCCGACGACGACCCACTTGACGTTTTGCTGTTGTGTTCTGAAACACTTGAACCCTTAACTTTGGTTAGGGCGTTTCCTATTGGCATGATTTCAATGATAGACGGCGGTAAATCAGACGAAAAAATTATTGCCGTTCCCTATAACGACCCTAACTATAATGTTTATACCGATATTAGCCAACTTCCAACACATATTTTTGATGAAATGAGGCATTTCTTTAGTGTGTATAAAACCCTTGAAAATAAGGATACAGCCGTTGAAGAAATAAGTGGTAGAGAAGTAGCAATTAATACAATAAACGCTTGTATAGTAAATTATAACGAAAAATTCAAATAAAATAAGTCCCTACAAAAGTAGGGACTTATTTTTGTATAACGAAAACCACGCGATAGTCGCGTGGTTCAAGAGAGGTTAACCGGTGAACAAAATCCTCCGTTTGTGTTAAGATAGCAGAGACCTGCCAGTCAAAACTAAACACAAACGGAGGATTTACAAATGAAAAAAG
>JAZSAJ010000008.1:0-47640 GCA_045601805.1 Acutalibacteraceae bacterium | reverse complement strand
GAAGCAAAAAAACTTGGTCTTCGCGTACTTGCAGATACCTGGGGTATTGGTAAGTTCTTTGGTGGCGAACAGGTAAGTCTTTTCTTGCAAAACAACATTAACCACCGCCAAGTTTCTGCTTACACAGGCGAAAAACTTAATGCGGCTTGCTTTAACACAAACGCTTTCCGCGATTATTTTACTAAACTTTGCCTTAAACTTGCGCGTGAAACCGAAGTTGACGGCTTTTTCTGGGATGAACCCCATTATATGTACCCCAACGCCGTTTTAGAAGGCGCAGGTAACGACTGGAGCTGCCGTTGCCCCGAATGTATGAAAAAATTCCAAGATTACTATGGTTACGAAATGCCCAAAGTAATTAACGATGACGTTAAGGAATTCCGTTGGAAAGAAGCACTTTTCACCCTCTCGGATACTTCGCGTCAAATTAAAGAAGTAAACCCCAATTTAGAAATTACCTGTTGTGTTCATGCAACTTTGGACAACTACTATTTGCCTGAATACCGCGGTTACGACCGTTGGGATGACGTTGCTTCCTGCCCCTATTTTGATGTATTCTCTACCACTATTATGGACTGGGATTTGCCAATGTTTAGATATAAAGACATTGCAGAACGCACCGTTAAAATGGCAAAGAAATACGGCAAAGAAAGCGAACGCTGGATTATGGGTTACTTCCACGATCCGTCCGATTACGAACAAATGGATAAACTTGTTGATTTGTTTGTTGAATTGGGTGTTGACCGTTTGGCTTCTTGGACATACCGCGGTGGTTACGGCACAAATCTTGCTGCAAAAGAACCCATTAAACTTTGGGATAAACTTGGTGAAAACTACAAGCGTGTGCTTAATAAGGAGTAAAACCCAATGCAAATTGAACTTATTAAAAAATCGCTTACTGAATACAGCGGTTTAGATTTAACGGGTGTTTGCTTTGAGGACGACCGCATTGTTACGGTAAACGGTGAAAAATACCCGCTAACCCCTTGGCGATATGACAGGCGTTTGCGTGGCATTCGCCATTTGGCAATAGATAATAATGTGTTACGCCGAATTTGCAGTTATAAATCAATTAGAATTGACCATATTGATTGCAATATTGAAAAAGTTTTGCACGATGAACTTGATGCTTGTCAGTGGATATTAAACGATAAAATTGTTTCGGTATATGCCATTACACACCAAGATAAAGTGCTTTCGGCAATATTAAATACCGAAAAAGGCATTCTTTGCAGTATTGAAATTACCCTTACTTTGTGTAGCGAAACAAAACCGGTAGTAAGACACGAAATTGTTGGCAAAGAGGGTATGATTAGCGATTGTTCTATTAACGAACAGGTGCCTATTGATTCTGTTTATTTGTTTGACAGCAATAAAAAGAACCCCGAAAGTTTTACCGATTTACCGGGTGCTTTGCTTGGCCTTAAACCAAACGAAACGGCAGTTTTAGATAATATTGAAGCGGTTGTTACAAAGAAACCCAGTGTAAAAGAATTGTGGGATAACGAAGCCGAAATTAAACATTTGGTAGAGTGTACCTATAAATCTGCCGAACTTGGAGAACGCATTATAACAAGGGGGCAGAATAATGAAACCAATTAAAATAGCAACACTTTCATTAACAAGTGTGCATGGTCCGCAATATATAGTTAACTTGCCCCTAAATAAAGATAAATTTGAATGGGTAGCGGCGTCAATTAACCCAAAAGACCGCGACATTCCCGATTTTGCACTTATACCCGATTATGTTAAGGTTTACGAAACCGACGAAGAAATGCTAAAAGCGCACCCTGATTTAGAGGCGGTTGTTTTGTGCGGTTCAAACGATTTAACATATAATCAGTTCAAACTTTGCGCAAAATATGGTATAAAGAACTTTCTTATAATGAAAGTTCCAACCTTATGTATGGAAGAATATGATGATATGCTATCTATTGCCAAAGAAAACGATATGATTATTCAGGTTGAACTTGAAATGCGCGGCGACCAAACGATTAAGCGTCTTAAACAGCTTTGCGATGCCGGTGCAATTGGTAAACTGTTATCAATAGCAATTTATAACACAACAGTTGTACTGCCGCCCGAAATTTTGCCTTGGGTAACCGACCCAAAACAAAGTTACGGCAGGGTATGTGAACTTAAACCCGGAGATAGCCGTTTTCGCGGCGGTGCCTTAACCGACCACCCCCACGCCTTTGACCTTTCAAGGTATTTTTCCGGTTCTGAATTTGAAAGCATTTATGCCGAAGTATGCGAAAACTTCCGCGAGGGAAATAAAATTGAAGAGGGCGTTTTTGTTGTTGGCAAAATGAAAAACGGCGTTTGTGTAACAATAGACCCGTCTTATTCCCGTCACGAAAATAAACTGCCGCCAATAAAAGCAGTTGGTCCCGGTTGGGAGGGCTACCCCAAACGCGTTGAGGTTTATGTTACTTTAAGCGGTGAAAAGGGTACAATAATGGCCGACTGTATGGGCGGCGGTGTTTACCACACAGGCCTTCCTTATAACACCTTTGCATACGAATACCCCGAAGGACCAAACCACTATACTGCAATGCTTGGTTCCTTTGCCGAATGTGTAAGAAAGCATATTAAACCTTATGTAAATATTGAAATGCACCAAAATAATATGAAAGCGGTAAACGCTTGCTATGAAAGTATTTATACAGGCAAAAAAATAATGCTTTAAAAGTTTTACATTAAAAAAACTGTTAGGGAAAACCTAACAGTTTTTTTCTATTCTATTAAAAATGTATTTCATTAGTTCGTCTTCGTTTAAGTTAAGAACATATTGAAATTCGCCGTATAAAAGTTGCTCTGCATCTTTTAAAAACCGTTCGTCAGAAGCAAAAAGGCGTTTTCCGTTTGCTTCGCGTTCTTTCTTTTCAAAAAACAGGGCTTTAATCATTTTTATAAGTTCGGTATGATTTCCTTCGGAAAGTATGTACTTATATTTTTCTTTTCGGGTGTTTTCGTTGGCTATCCAATTGGCGCTTTCGTTAGGCATTGAATCAATAAGTTCGTTTATTTCTTCTTTTGATAATATTTTTCTTATTTTAGAAAGAACATTTTTATTATCGGTTGGAACAAAAAAGGTTGAATTTTCGCTTTTAATTGGTTTAA
Source organism: Acutalibacteraceae bacterium (assembly GCA_045601805.1). Lineage (GTDB taxonomy): Bacteria > Bacillota > Clostridia > Oscillospirales > Acutalibacteraceae > SIG607. Next base: position 44,517 of record JAZSAJ010000008.1, on the reverse strand, counting down.
GCGCAAAATATTTATTTTTTGTGCCCATAATATTCTTTTCTTCAATACCTGTAATTTTGCAAACACCGTGCGAACCATATATAATTATATCGTTAATTTTAAACATAAAACCCCTGCTTTCATATTGTATATATAAATATTTTAGCACGGATTTTCAAAAATTTCATATACTTTTTTTAAAATTTGCCTAAAAAATGTAACAAATAAGCAAACAAAACTTTGCGGTTTTTGGCACGCTTGACTTGTATTATGGCAAATGATATAATTGTTTTGTTAAGGGGGCGTTGCCATGAAAAAGCGGGTATTATATTATGATATTTTAAACATTATTGCCACATTTGGCGTTGTAATGTTGCATAACAACGGTTTGGCTCATGTTTTTTCAAATTCGCCTCATTGGTATCAGGCACTTGGCGTAGAGGTGCTTTTTTATTGGCCGGTTCCAATATTTTTTATGCTTTCGGGCGCAACTTTAATTAACTACCGCGAACGCTATACTACGGCAAACTTTTTAAAAAGGCGATTTATTCGCACTGTTATTCCTTTTGTTGTGTGGTCGCTTATTTGCAGTGTTGTGTTTAGGGTTAACCCCTTTAAAATTGGATTACGCCAATACTTAAGCCGTTTTATTTGCACATCAATACAAAATGTGTACTGGTTTTTTATTCCGTTGTTTGCAATTTATCTTGCTATGCCGGTATTATCGTTGTTACGAAAAAATCGTAATGCTTTGTGGTATATGGCAGGAATAACTTTTTTAACGGTTTCGTTTTTGCCACCTGTTTTTAGTTATTTGGGTATAGCGTGGAACGGCAGTTTTAATTTTGTTATGGCAGGGGGCTATTTGCTATTTACAATTCTTGGGTATTTGCTTTCAACCGAAGAACTTTCTTTTAAAAGAAGAATTGTTATTTATGTTTTAGGTGTATTAGGCGTGGTTATACGCTATGGCGGTACAGTAATTTTATCGTTTCGCGACGGTGCAATAAACAAAACATTTTTTAATTATTTAGAGTATTATTCGGTATTTCTTGCGGTTGCGGTCTTTGTTTGGTTCCGCCATTCACGCGTTATTGAACGAATTGCCAACCACCCAAAATTAACTAAAACGATTTCTGCCGTTAGCGGTTGCAGTTTTGGCATATATTTAATACATATGATTGTAAATAAAGCCCTAACTTACATTATGCCCGATGGCGGTTGGATTTGGCGGTTGTTAGTGCCTTTCCTTATTTACGGAATATCGCTTTTAATTATTTTCATAATGAAACGAATTCCTGTTATTAAACATATTGTTCCATAATAAAACCCCAAGCCAACGGCTTGGGGTTTTTGGTTTTATTTTTCGTCTTTGTAAATTTCTTTAAAGTACTTGTAAGTGTCAACCTTAAGTTCGCCGCAAGCGTCTTCATCACAAGCAATAATGCCATCATTGTGAAGTTGAAGTGCGCTAATTGTCCAAGCGTGGTCAACGCCACCTTCAACACAGTGTTTTAAAGCGCGTGCTTTGTTGTGGCCGCTTATAAGCAAAAGAACCTGTTTAGAATCGCAAACTGTGCCAACGCCAACCGACAAAGCAGTTTTGGGAACTTTGTTGGGGTCGTTATCAAAGAAGCGCGAGTTTACAATTAAAGTATCTTGTGTTAGAGCGCGTACGCCAGTGCGTGAAACAAGCGAAGTAAAGGGCTCGTTAAATGCAATGTGACCGTCAACACCGCTGCCGCCAAGGAACAAATCAATACCGCCGTACGAAGCAATTTTGTCTTCATAGCGTTTGCATTCTGCTTCTAAATCAGGTGCCATACCGTTTAAAATGTTAATGTTTTCAGCAGGAATATCAATGTGGTTAAAGAAGTTATCGTGCATAAAGTACCAATAACTTTGGTCGTGCTCACGGGGCAAACCAACGTATTCGTCCATATTAAAGGTAACAACATTTTTAAAAGTTACTTTGCCTTCTTTGTTCATTTTAATAAGGTTTTTGTAAACGCCAAGCGGTGAAGAACCGGTGGGAAGACCCAAAATAAACGGGCGGTCTTCTTTGTGAGCATTTATTGCATTGGCAATATGCTGTGCTGCCCACAAACTCATATCTTCGTAATTGTTTTTAATAATAAGTTTCAAGTGAATCACTCCTAAAAAAATTTGTTAAACTTATTATACTACAAATAAATTATTTTATCAAGCAACCAGTTGTATAATTTTTTAAAAGTATATTAAATTGACTGGAAAATTTCATTATGGTATAATATAATGTAATAAAAGGGAGCGATATATTTGAAAAACAAAAATATTTTTATTGCATTTGTGCTTAATCTTGCCTTTGCGGTGTTTGAATTTTTTGGCGGTGTGTTTACGGGCAGTGTTGCAATTACATCCGACGCTGTTCACGATTTGGGCGATGCGGTAAGCATTGGCCTTGCCTGTTTGTTTGAAGCAAAAAGCAAAAAACAACCCGACGAAGTTTACACTTACGGGTACACACGATATTCGGTTATTGGCGGTGTTATAACAACCATGATTTTGCTTGTTGGGTCTGTTGTTGTTATTTTTAACGCGGTATTAAGAATTTTTAACCCAACACCCATAAATTATAACGGAATGATAATTTTTGCAATTATTGGTGTAATTGTAAACTTTGCCGCCGCCTATTTTACCAAAGACGGCGAAAACATAAACCAAAAAGCCGTAAATCTTCACATGCTTGAAGATGTTTTGGGTTGGGTTGTTGTTTTAATTGGCGCATTAGTAATGCGGTTTACCGATTTTGCTTTAATAGATTCAATACTTTCTATTTGTGTTGCGGTGTTTATATTTATAAGCGCATTTAAAAACCTTAAAGAAGCGCTTGATTTGTTTTTAGAAAAGGTACCGCTTGGAATAAGTGTTGAAAGTATAAAAGAAGAACTATGTAAAATAGAGGGCGTAAAAAATGTTCACCATGTTCACGCGTGGAGTGTTGACGGAAACAGTAATTACGCCACAATGCATATTGTAACTGATATGGACCAACACGAAATTAAAGAAAAAGCAAGGGAAAAACTTGAACATATTGGCATTGTTCACGCAACACTTGAACTTGAAACTGAAAGCGAACATTGTCACGAACAAGAATGCCGAATAGAAGAGGCACACGGACATCACCACCATCACCACCATCATCACCATTAAAAAAACTCCCGTTAGGGAGTTTTTTTAATACCGTAAAAGTTTTCCGCTGTATCTAAAAACAATGGTAACCTTGGCGTATAAAAAGTAAATACTGCAAAAATCAAGGCAATAAATAAAATTATAATAAAACAAGGAAATGAACTTTTCGCGTTATGTGTGTTTTTAAAAAGAAGTGTTTCAAACAAAAATACCAAAAGCGCCGATATAAAGAAAATGCTAATATTCAGCCAATCGGGAAGCTCCCCAAACGCGCCTGTTAATGTGTAAAAAATAATCGGAATAAGAGTTATTCCCAACAAAATACCTTTTAATTTTACGCAAAAGAACTGTTTGTAATCTTTAAAAAAGAAATACTGCACCAAAGAAAAAATAAACAGCGAAAAAAATAAAAGTTTCATATGCTCCCAGGTAGATTCGTTTACGCCCGAAAAAATTGCAACAAAACGGTTTTGATTACACCAATCGTATAAGAAGTGCAAAACAACCCCAAAAGCACTTGTAAATAAAAACCCCGCCGTTTGCCAATAATAAAGTTTTTTAAACATAGCCAAAACATTTACCCCCGAACCAGCCTAAAAGACGCGGGTTTAAGGCGCCTTTTGGCTAACTACATCCCAAAAAAATTATATGCAAAAACAGTTTAGTTATGCCGTTGTTGACTTATTTTTAATTTATGATATAATGTAAACGGAAAAAAGCACAAGGGGATAAAAAATTGGATAATAATGTAAAAGAAAGAAAAAAACTTTCTAAAAAAGCAAAAACACTAATTATAACTTTAACAAGCATTTTTTTGGTGCTTTGCATAGCCGCCGGTTCGGTTTTTGCGTATGTTCACCATTTGCTTAACAATATGGAACGCGGTGAAGTAGAGGAAGAAGAACTTTCAATAAACGAAGAAGCGTTTAAGGGTGTTGATGTTGTTAATATTGCTTTGTTTGGCATTGATGCCCGAAGCGATACAAACAAAGGGCTGTCTGATGCTATAATTGTTCTTACGCTTGATAAAAAGCACAAAAAAATTAAAATGACATCTATTGCAAGGGACAGTTATGTTAAAATTGAACGCGAAAGTGGCACTATTAAAGATAAAATTACCCATGCATACGGTTTTTATAACGATAGCGGCCCACAACTTTCTATAAAGGCGCTTAACCAAAACTTTGATTTAAACATAACCGATTACATAACGGTGAACTTCTTTGGATTTTCACAAATTATTGATGCCGTGGGCGGTGTTATGATTGATGTTGACGCTCATGAAATGATGATAATGAACCGCGAATATGTTACCCACCTTAACGAAATTGGTATTAAGTGCGACCCAATAACAAAAACCGGTTTGCAACTTTTAACCGGCCCTCAAGCACTTGCATATTCAAGAAACCGTTACACAGGCAACGATGTTGACCGAGGTAACCGCCAAAAAGAAGTTATTGCGGCGGTTTACGAAAAAATGAAAAGTGTAAGCGTTAATAAGCTTCCTGAACTTGCCTCAATGGGACTTAGCCATTGCGAAACTTCGCTTACAAATGCCGAAATTATTGAACTTGCTTTTTGGGTGCTTAAAAACCCCTGCACAATGGAAAATATTAGTTTGCCCGATGACGAATGTAACCCCAAAGACGGTCTTGATGCATTTGTAAATGGCGTTTGGTATTATATTTACGATTTAAATATTGCAAAACAAAAACTTCACGATTTTATAAACGAAGAGGGTAAATATTATAAAGCCCCCGAAACTCCTGCAGAAACCCCTGCACAACCGGCAGGGTAAATATTAACGGCTGACCGATTTAATCGGACAGCCGTTTTTTAAAATATTGAAATATTTACTGTAATGTGGTAAAATAACCGTATGATTAAACTTAGTATTAAGTTGGAAGATATGATATGAATAGTAAAAGAAAAATTTCGTTGTCAACAACACAAATAATTCTTGTTAGTTTTTTGTTAACCATATTAGCAGGAAGTTTCCTTTTGGCGCTGCCAATCAGTTCTTCACGAGGGGAAGCGGTTCCTTATGTTGATGCGCTGTTTACCGCCGCTACTTCAACCTGCGTTACAGGGCTTGTTACACTTCCCACAGTATCTACTTGGAGTTTTTTTGGGCAAATAGTTATTTTGTGTTTAATACAAATTGGTGGGCTTGGCGTTATAACCATATTTTTTGGGATTACGGTTATGCTTGATAAAAAAATGGGAATAGAAGACCGTTTGCTTATTAAAGATTCTTTTAATTTAAACACGATGGCTGGGCTTTCTAAGTTTATAAAGAAAATTATTGCAGGTACTTTTATTATAGAAGGAATCGGGGCAGGGCTTTATATGCTTGTGTTCATTCCCGATTTTGGTGTACGAGGAATATGGATATCAATTTTTAATGCTGTTTCCGCTTTTTGCAATGCAGGTATTGATATTGTGGGCGAAAACAGTTTGTGTAATTATGCAACTAATCCTTTAATAAATATTGTTACCTCTGCCTTAATTGTTTTGGGCGGTATTGGTTTTATTGTTTGGTGGGATATTGTTCGCGTTTTTAAAAACCGTACAAAACGAAACAAACATCTGTTTAGGTATTTAACTTTACACTCTAAAATAGCAATAACCGCAACACTTGTGTTAATATTTCTTGGCGGTTTATTAATATTTGTTTTTGAGTATAACAACCCATTAACAATAGGGGAAATGAGTCTTTTTAATAAAATTCAAACATCACTTTTTCAGTCGGTGACCACCAGAACTGCAGGTTTTGCAACTTTGCCGCAAGAAAATTTAACAGGTGCATCTTATTTGGTGTCAATTTTATTAATGTTTGTAGGCGGTTCGCCTGTGGGTACTGCGGGCGGTGTAAAAACAGTTACCTTGGTTGTTTTAATTTGCTCGGCTTTTGCAACAATAAAAAACAAGGAATCCGCAACCGTTTTTAACCGCACAGTATCACAATATTCTATTCGCAAAGCGGTTGCGGTTGTAATAACATTTTTTATTATAATTTTTATTTCTGCTGTTTTACTTTTGGCAACAAATGATTTTTCTGTTATTGATGTTGTTTATGAATCGGTAAGTGCTACTGCTACGGTAGGCCTGTCGCGTAATATAACGGCAGGACTAAACGAAATAGGAAAAGTAATTATTATTACAACAATGTATTTTGGCAGAGTCGGTCCAATATCTTTGGCTGTTGCGCTTGGCAGTAAAAAGGAAAATCAAAATGTTATATCCGACCCTGAAGAAGATATAAGTATTGGATAAAGGAGAATAATTATGCGAAAGAAACAGAGTTATGCTGTGTTTGGTCTTGGCAGGTACGGCTTAGCAGTTGCAAAAGAATTAGTGGAAAACGGAATGGAAGTTATAGCGGTAGATGCAGACCAAAGAATTATAAACGATGCGGCAGCATATCTGCCAATTTGCAAATGCGCAGATGTAACCGATATAGAGGTTATTAAAGGTTTAGGTATATCCGAAATTGATACAGTAGTTATTTGTATGGCAAGTAACCTTGGAGCAAGTGTAATGGCTGTTACGCTTTGTAAAGAGGCAGGGGTAAAAACTGTTATTGCAAAATGCGCGAATGAACGGCACAAAAAAATATTGCTTAGCGTTGGGGCTGATGAAGTGGTATTTCCTGAAAACGAATCGGGTATACGGCTTGCAAAAAATCTGTTGTGTTCGGGCTTTATTGATATGCTGTCATTATCGGAAGATGTTTCAATAGCAGAAATAAATATTAAAGATGATTGGGTTGGCAAAAACCTTATTGAACTTAACCTGCGAAAAAAATATGGTTTTAATGTTATTGCCGTGCGCGATGAAGAAAATGTTGAGGTGCAAATTGACCCTTCTGCACCACTAAAAAAAGGGGAAACTTTAATTGTTATTGCCAATATTTCAAATCTTTCACACATAAAATAAAAAAGCTGTGTAACCAATTTGGTTACACAGCTTTAATGTTTACTATTAGTCGTTAGAATAGGGAAGAATAGCAACCTGACGTGCGCGCTTAATAGCAATGGTAAGTTTACGCTGGTGAGCAGCGCAAGTACCGGTAGCACGGCGGGGAAGAATCTTTGCACGTTCAGCAGAAACGAACTTGCGAAGTTTTGCTATATCTTTGTAATCTATTTCTTCAACACGGTCTGCACAAAAATGACAAACCTTTCTGCGAGCTTTTCTATGCTCAGGTCTTTCGGTTCTTTCCATTAGTAAGACCCTCCTTCATTTAATATTAAAATGGCAAATCGTCGTCATCGTCAGCAGGAAGTTCGGTAAATTCAGTACCGGTTGTGTTGCTGAAAGATGCAGGAACGTCTGCAGCGGCAGGAGCAGAATCGCGTTTAGACTCAACAAACTGAGCGTTGTTGGCAATAACCTCAAACGCTGTGCGGTTTTTACCGTCTTTATCGGTGTAACGACGGGTTTGAATAGAGCCCTCAATTCCAATCATACTGCCTTTTTTAAAGTATTTTGTAATGAATTCAGCAGTTTGACGCCAAGCAACAATATTAATAAAATCTGCTTGGGTTTCTTCACCGGCGCGGTAGCGACGGCTTACTGCTATTGAAAATGTGGTTACAGATACGCCATTTGGGGTAGTTTTAAGTTCAGGGTCAGCGGTAAGGCGACCTGTTAATACTACTAAATTAAACATTAAAACGCATCCTCCTATTATTTTTTAATAACCATTGCGCGTAAAACACCGTCGGTAATACCTGCAATACGGTTGAGTTCAGCAGGGAACTCGGGCTCTGCAGTGAATGTTGTGAAAACGTAATAACCTTCAGCTTCGTCGTTGATTAAGTATGCAAGTTTGCGCTTGCCCCAATCGTCAACATTTTCAATGCTAGCGTTTTCAGAAATTAAGGTGTTGAACTTTTCAACCAAAGCTTTGGTTGCTTCTTCACCATTTGCTACGGAAAATACCATAGCACATTCGTACTTACTTGTCATCGTTGTTGCACCTCCTTATGGACTTTTGTCCGGCTAAACCGGAAAGGAAACTAATATACTCATTAGCCATAGTATTATACCAATAAGTATTGTTTTTGTCAATGCTTTTTTATATCAAATCTAAAGAAGCCAATTATAATAGAACATATACTTAACGCTTCGCAAATGGTTGCGCCAAGGGAATGATTTATTATGTTATAAATAAGCCACGATGGCGAACTAATGCAGCCAAATACCCTAATTGCCTTTGCGCTTTGCATACGGAAACTAACGGTAGAAACGGTAAGAGCAATAACAGGAAGCAGTTCAAGTATGGCATTTTTTAAAGTAAACGGCGTTTTGAATACCGTAAAAGTAAGAATATATGAAAGAATATAAAGTGCAATAAACACTAAAAGCCAATAAATTCTATCGCTTTTAAGTTTTTCTTTATTCATATAAACAATAGAACGGAAAGCGGCAATTATGTTCATAAGGCCGCCAATAACCGCGCCCAACATAAAAAAATGAATTGTAAAAAGGGTTGTGCCAAGAAGCAAAAATGCCATAACCTTTTTTGGCGTTTTTTGTTGAAAAGATAAAATATTAAACGCCATAGCAAAAATGCCAATAATCTGCACAATAATATTATACGGTGTCATAATTATTTCTTTTTTACAGTAAATAGCTGTAAAAACTCCTTGTTATAATATTTTGAATTTTTAGAAACTTCTTCATTTACAATGTTAGTTCCCAAAGTTTCGCAAAGGGTGGGAGTACTTGAAAACAAATTGGTGCCAAGCCCCAACCTTTCGCCCTCTATTTCGCAGCCAATTGCACCCAAAACTGTAGGGAATATATCCATTGAACAAAATTCGCGGCCTTTTGTATTTACGGCTTCTGCTTTTGAGTTAATAAAGCAGTTATACACCTTTCTTACATAAGTTTCAGGTACATTTCTTGAAATATAACCGCCGTCCATTGTGGGGTGGTCGCCCGTAACAATTATTGTGGTGTTTTTGTAAAAATCTTGTGCCTTTATCCACTCAATAAACTCTGTTACCTGTTTACTTGCGCAAGAAAGCACATTTTCGTATTGCTCAGTGTGGTCGTTTTTGCAATATTCGCAAACATAACCGTCAATATGGTGGGTATCTACCGTAAGCATTGTAAAGGCAAATGGCTGGTCGCGTTTTGCAATTTCTAAAAGTTCTTGCTTTGCGTAATTATAAATGTGTTTATCTTCCATACCCCACCAAACATGGTAATCAGGCGGAATAATGCCGTCCTGTCGCGCGGTATAAAGGTCATAAACCTTATCAACACCGTGCCCTTCAAAATATTGTTTTCTTCCGCCGTAAGAAGAGTCTGACCCAACCATTAAGGTTTGGTAATAACCGTTTTTACGCAAAATGTCTGAAAGGGAAGTAACACCCGGTAAAAATGAACCTTGGTTGTAGGTGTTTGCATCAATTCCAAAAGGAGTTTTAAGGGGAATGCCTGATGTTGTTGCAACCATAGCCCCAATAGTCCAGGTAGAACCCGAAAGAGAACTGAAACCGCCTATACCGTTATTGTGCGAAAAGTTTAAATTATTTTGCGCCAAATTGTAAAGTTCGGGCACAACATTTTTGTCGTTTCCGCCGCCGTCACTTTGCGAAAAGAAAGCCGTTTCCATTGATTCCAAATAAATGTAAATAAGATTTTGCTTTTTTTCGGGAAATGTAATATTAACATTTTCGGGGTTTACATAGTTGTCTTCAATAAAAGTTGAATTTTCTTGGCCCATTGCTTTTATATATGAAAGAAGACTTGCTCTGTCGGCTGAGGTGTATAATAAAACCATACACAAAACAAAACTTAAAGCAATGCTTAACCATTTTTTAAACGGAAAAAACTTAAACTGTTTTTTAAAAAACGGCGCAAACAAAACAAAAAACAAAACAAGTGTGCAAACAACCGCAGGTAGCAGTGCACCGGTTAAATATTTAATAAAAATACCGCTTTCAACACCCTCAAAAGAAACCGAAAGGGTATATAAAACAGAATCAAACCCTAAATCACCGTAAACCTTTAAATACCAGTTTGCGGAAAAAAAGGTAATAAGGCCCAAAAACAAAAAAATGAAACCCAAAACCGAAAGAACTATATTTAATACCTTTTTTTGCTTCACCTTAATCACTCCTTTAAAAGAACGAGGGTATTATATCATAATTTTCCATTTACGGCAATAAATTATTAAAAATGTAAACAAAAAGTTTACAAAAAACAGGATGGCATTTGCCATCCTGCCTACTTATTTATTTAAAATGTTTCTTGCAACATAAACGCCGCTTGCCGAAGCGTGTGAAAGCGAATGGGTAATACCGCTTCCGTCACCAATAATGTAAAGCCCTTTATGGCGAGATTCAAGTTTTTCATTAACCAGGACTTCCATATTGTAAAACTTAACTTCAACACCGTAAAGAAGTGTGTCGTCGTTTGCAGTGCCGGGTGCAACTTTGTCAAGCGCATAAATCATTTCAATAATACCGTCAAGTATACGCTTTGGCAAAACTAAACTAAGATCCCCCGGTGTTGCGCTTAAAGTTGGGGTAATAAACGCTTCTTCAATACGGCTTTCGGTTGAGCGTCTGCCTCTTATAAGGTCGCCAAAACGCTGAACAATTACACCGCCGCCAAGCATATTGCTAAGGCGCGCAATAGATTCGCCGTAACCGTTAGAATCTTTAAACGGTTCCGAAAAATGTTTGGCAACAAGCAAAGCAAAGTTTGTGTTTTCGGTTTGTTTTTTCGGGTCTTCGTAACTGTGGCCGTTAACAGTAATAATGCCATTTGTGTTTTCGGTAACCACCGCGCCTTTGGGGTTCATACAGAAAGTTCTTATTTTATCGCCGTATTTTTCGGTGCGGTAAACAATTTTACTTTCGTAAAGTTCATCGGTTAAATGGGCAAAAACAGCCGCAGGAAGTTCAACCCTAACGCCAATATCAACGCGGTTAGATTTTGTGGGAATATTAAGTTCCTTGCAAACATCTTCCATCCACTTGCTTCCGCTTCTGCCAACCGAAATTATACAGTTTTTGCATAATGCTTCGCCGTTTTTGCTTATAACTTTATAACCGTCGGCTGTTTTTTCAACAGATTCAACGGGGGTGTCAAAGAAAAATGTAACTTTATCTTTAAGGTAAGCATAAAGGTTTTGAAGAACAATATAGTTTATGTCGGTACCAAGATGGCGAACAGATGCATCTAATAGGTGCAAATCGTTTTGAATACAAATAGTTTTAAAGCGCGTGCCTGCAGTTGTGTAAAGCTTTGTGCCTTCGCCCCCGTGGCGCATATTTATTTCATCAACGTAGTGCATAAGCTGGAGCGCTTTTTTCTTGCCAATATATTCGTAAAGCGTACCGCCAAAATCATTGGTTATATTGTATTTTCCGTCGGAAAAAGCACCTGCACCGCCAAAACCGCTCATAATACTGCAGCTTTTACAGCCAATGCAACTTTTAATTTTGTCGCCGTCAATAGGGCAGCGGCGTTTTTCTAGCGGGTGGCCCGCCTCATAAACTGCAACCTTTAAAGAGGAATTATGCTGCATAAGTTCATAAGCAGCAAAAATACCGCCGGGACCTGCGCCAATAATAATTACATCGTAATTCATTTTAATTCACTCACTTAAAATTATTTTTTTGTGCCGAATGCGGCTTTCATTCTATTTAGTGCTTCCTTAATATCTTCATATTTAGAAGCATAGCAAATTCTAATGTAACCTTCGCCCAAAGGACCAAAAGCGTTACCCGGGGCAGTTACAACATGGGTTTTTTCTAAAATATACTCAGCGGCTTCGGTTGAACTCATGTTAAAACCGGTAATGTTTGGAAAAACATAAAACGCGCCTTTGGGGCAAACACAGCTAAAACCGTTAATTTCGTTTAATCCGTTTACAATTAAATCGCGGTTTTTTGCATAATACTCAACCATGCGTTTAACATCCTCTTCACCATTATAAAGAGCTTCAACCGCCGCCATTTGCATTGGCTCGGGTACGCTTGCTACCATATTTTCGTGAAGTTTAATAAGGTTTTCGGTTATTTTTTCGTTGGCGCAAATGTAACCAACCCTAAATCCCGTCATAGCATAGGTCTTAGATAAACTGTTTATGGTTAAAACATAATCATCAAGACCGTTAATTGAAGCAAGACTTTTTTGAACAAAGCCATCGTAAACAAGTTTTTCGTACGGCTCGTCCGAAATAACAAATAACTTGTATTTTTTAACAAGGTCGGCAATTTTAACCAAATCTTCGTAATCAAGAACACCGCCTGTTGGGTTAGAGGGCGAATTTATAATAATAAGTTTTGTTTTTTCGGTAATAAGCGGTTCAATAATATCGGCGGTCATTTTAAAACCGTTGCTTTCGTCTACCTTGGCATAAACCGCTTTTGCATTTACCATATCAATTTGCCCCATATAATCGGGCCAGTTAGGACCTTGCAAAATAACCTCATCACCGGGGTTTACAAGGGTGACTATTGCAAGCATTAACGCCTGTGTTGCACCTGCAGTTACAATAAGGTTTTTGTCGGGGTCGCACTTAATTCCGTTTTCTTTTAAAAGTTTGTAAGCAATAGCATCGCGCAGTTCTTTAATACCTGCATTTGGGGTGTATTTTGTTTTACCCGCCCTAAGCGATTTAACACCTGCTTCAATAATGTGGTCGGGGGTAATAAAACCCGGCTCGCCAAGTGTTAAATTTATTGAATCATCGTACTTTTTGGCAAGTTCAAACATTCTTCTAACACCCGAAGCCATTGCGTTTTGCGCCGCTGTACTTAAAATGTTTTTATTTTCCATTATTTGTCACTGCTTTCTAAAATGTATAATAGCAAATTTCTTTACTGCGACATACTGCTACAGTATATATTATACACTTATACATAAAAAAAGCAATAATTTTTTGGTAACAGGAATAAACTGAAAAACCAAAAAATTATTGCAAATTTTATTATTTAATTTTGCCGTCTTGGTATAAAAAGTAACCAATGGCAACATGCGGCGGTTCGCCGTTTTCAAAACTTTCGGCATAAGCGCGGCGAAGTGTAGTGTCGCGCGGCAAAGTTATCGGGTTTCCGTCATATAACATACCGAAAACCACACGCGAAATGTAATCTGCACTGCTTGGAATAGTTTTAACAATTTTAAAATCATTTCCAAAGGTTAAGAGGTTGGCGCCTTCGGGTAATACCGTTTTAAGCCAAGGGTCTAAAAGCCAACTGCCGCAGGTAAAAAGTGCCGGGTTTATGCCAAAAAACTCTGCTGCTTGGCGGTAAGACTCTAAAACCTCTTCGTGTAAAAGTTTTGTTTTTGTGCGCGGAATGTGCATATTTATTGCTTTGCTGCCCACAGGAAAAACAGTATCGCCAAGCGTTACTTCGGTATCGGTTTTAACAACTTCAAATTGAAGTCGGCCAAGCGCAAAGCGTGTCATATTAAAGAAACCTTCGTACCAACTTGCCACATAAGTTCCGTTTATTCCGTAAAGGGTACGGCACTCTAAAAGTTTATAGTAAAGGTCATTTAGCGAATTATAAAGAATTTCTTCGCTAATATTTTGCTCTTTGTAATATTCCAAAAGTTTTTTAGAAAGACAAATAAATAAAAGCAAATGCGCTGTGTATTTGTGAACACCCACATGTTCGGCAAGGCGGGAGGTTTTTTCAATAAATAAAGCAAAATCGCAGTCTTTGGTTTTATTATATTCTTCAATTATTTCAATAAATTCATTACCCCAAACTGCATTAAAAGCATTTAACAAATCCTCTTTTGCTTGGGCAGGGTAGTCATATTTCTCTAAAAAACAAATAAGGTAGCTTAAAAGTTCATTTTTCATTATAAATTTTCCCAATCAATTGGCTCATTTTTATAAAAAAATTCGTTGTCCCTTTCCGAAATTTCGCGCATAACTCTGCAAGGGTTGCCAACCGCAACCACATTTTCGGGAATATCTTTGGTAACAACACTGCCTGCGCCAATAACTGTGTTTTTTCCAATACGAACGCCGGGAACAATAACGGTGTTTGCACCAATCCAAACATTTTCGCCAATATGTACGTCTTTGTTGTATTGAAGACCTCTTGCGCGAAGTTCGGGGTTAATTGGGTGGTTGGCGGTGGCTATTGTAACATTTGGCCCAAACATTACCCTATCACCAATATAAACATTGCCGTCGTCAGCAACCGTAAGGTTAAAATTGGCATAAACGCCCGAACCCATATAAATATGGCTTCCGCCCCAGTTTGCATAAAAGGGTGTTTCAATATAGCAGTTTTCACCGCAAGAAGCAAAAACTTCACGCATATACTTTTGCTTTTCTTGAAACTGAGTTGGCTTTAATTGGTTAAATTCCCATAACTTTTGCAAAAAAACACTTTGCTCTTTTAAAATTTCAGGGTCAGCAGGGTCATAAACAAGCCCCTTTACCATACGCTCGTACTGTGTCATAAAACTTCTCCGTTTAATTTGTTGGGTTATTTGTTATATTATTTAACAAGGCAAGAAAATATTTTATTTAAAAAGAGTGCATTCGTTGCATACTTTCCAGTTTCCGTTTTCTTTGTGGCACACAACTGTAAAAGACTTAAAGTCTACAACAAATCCAATTTCAGCAGTTTTTGAAAAAGATGGATTGTTTTCTGATGAAGATGTATATGAAGAATATTGATTGAAACGAATTTCAGATTCATTAACATTCAATTCCTTAAAAGTATCGCTTTGAATAAAATAATTGTAAGCAACGCCATATTCTTTTGTGTTTTTTATGGTGTTTAAAATAGATTGAATTAATCCTATAAAAAGAATTATACAACCAATAATTACTGTAAATGTCAATATTATTTTTTTGGTTTTTTCCTTCTTGGAAACAGAAGAATTATTTTGTGTTTCTTCGGTATAAGATTCTAAACCTTGTTTTGTGGTAACCAAAGTACCAGCGACTCGGTCGCCTATTGTTTTTCCGGTTGCAAGTAATAATATACCGTCAATGATGTATAAAAATAAAAATATATTTCGCAAAAGGCATTTTTCTAAATTAGCCTGCGTTAAAGAGTTTTTGTCGTATACACATAACCCAAAAATTCTTTTGCCTAAACTGCGTCCTTTAAAAATAACATCTCTTAATATAAATGCTCCAAAGGCAAAAAGAATAATGGAAAATAACAGAAGAACAATCAAAGGATTAATTTCAGATTCATGCTTTATGGAAAGGGCAATAAAAGAAAATACACATACGAACGGAAATAAAGTAATATTCCAATCTATTATAAAGGCAAATAACCTTTTAAACCTTACATTCATACAAACAAACCTCCTTTTTTAATTGATTAAAATTAGTTTAGCATTTAATTATTCGCTAAACGGAATTTGGTCGGATTCGTTTTTTTGCAAAATTTTGTTTAAAACCCAATTTTCACCTTTTCGTGTATATTGCCAATATTCTATAAATGAGGTTGGCGATGTTTTGCCGTTAATCTTAAATTGGGTGGTTGTATCAATTGTATAGTCAACCATTCTGCCCTTTATGTAAAACCAAATAAAGTCACGGGAATTATCAAAATCATCGTACACAGCAACGGGCAGGGCTTGAACTAACTGTATTTTTTCTAAAATATTTTTTTCGTTTTTGAAAGACATCCAATTAAGTTTTGTTTGAAAACTTTCATATAAATCGTCTGACATATATTGTGAAGCAGGGGACATATCCATATTTGACCACGCAGTTTGAATGGCAATAAAACTTTCTTTTACGGTAGCAGAAATGTCTTTGTATTTCCAAGCACTGTCGCTTTGCATAATTTTCTTCATTAACTGTTTAGACTTTCTTGAACGCTTTGTGAGTTTAATATAAAACAAAATAGAAGAAGAAAAGAATATAAACGGAAACATTATAAAATCAATAATAGACTCAAGCAGTGTGGGCTGACGGTCCGAACCGGAATGGTGGGAACCGCCGCTGCCGCCTCCGCCGCCACCGCCGCCACCACCGCCACCGCCGGCGCGTAGCGAGATTGCATAGTGGTTGTGGTATGTATCCTCGTTTTTAGCAAACGCGTTAATACACAAGCAAGAAAAGAGTATTAAGCAAACAATTATTAAAGACATAATTTTTTTCAAATATATCACCGCCTTTATTAAATTATACCACAAAACCGTAATGCAAACAAGAAAATAGTAAAACCCCGTACAAAAGTACGGGGTGAATATTAGAAACTACATCTAAAGACTTTATTTATCAGACAAGAGAACCGTAATATTTTTGTTTTTAAATAATTCCAATGCGTTTTTAGCAAAATCTTCACAAGTTAAATCTCGTTTTCTAATAATTGTTTTAGGGCAAGAAAACCCTATTTCGTAAAGCCATACGCCGTTATATTCAATTTCTTTAAATGCATTCAAAATTGCCTGCCAGTCTAACTCGCCTTCTCCGGGAAGCCAATGCCTTTCGTCTATAAAATCATAATCTGAAACATGGGTTGTAATAATTCGGTTTCCTATTTTATGTATGAAATCAACAGGATTTTCGCTTAACAAGTGATTTGTGTCAAAACAAACCATCAAATTTTTATGCAAACTAATAAGTTCTGCAATTTCATTAGAATTTTTTCCAAGACAAGAACGCGGCAAATCCTCAACAGCAATAACTGCGTTACTTCTTTGCGCTGTTTCTGCAAGAATTGCAAGGTTTTCTTTTGAACATTTCATTCGCTCGCTGCGTTCTTCGTCCGATATAGGTTCGCCGCTCGGGTGCACAATAAACCTTTTTATGCCAATTTCCGAGCCCCTTTTTATTAACTCTTCGTAATAGTTAATTGTAGATTTTCCAATCTTTGCATTTGAAATATCTATTTCCGAAAACGGCGCGAACGGTAAATGAAACGACCATAAATCAACATTAAATTTCTTAGACCAAATTTTAATCATTTTATAGTCTATCTCGCGGTTGGTAGAAATTTCCATAGCCGTTATTCCGGCATCGCTATATTTTCTAAATAAGTCTTCGCATATTACTTTTCCGCAGGTTGACAAGCCAATTTTATACATATTTACCCCTCCGCATAAAAGAATTAATTTTATTTTAACACAAAACCATAAAGCAAACAAGAGGTGTTTCGGATGGATACTCCCCGTTTCTTAATCACGGCGGAGCCGTGGATGTAATCAATGCAAAGCATTGTATGTAATCGCAACGAATGTTGCGTATGTAATCAAGCCGAAGAGATACATCTTGCGGTGATTACATTCCGCTAACGCGGATTACATACCAATCCTTCGGCTTGGATAAAAATAAGACAGTCCGAAGACTGTCTTATTTTTGGTGGGAGAGGATGGATTCGAACCATCGAAGCTAGAAGCAACAGATTTACAGTCTGCCCCCTTTGGCCACTCGGGAACTCTCCCATATTTAATTGTCCTAAAAAGTGGAGCTGGTGGACGGACGAAGCTTTTCTGCGAAAATCTTCCGTACTCGGTCACCGCACCTTTGGTGCAGTACCGCCCTCGCACTTCGCCACTAAAAACAATTATTAATTGTTTTCTTAACGCGGCTCACCCTCTTAGGGTTCAAGTCCTTTCTTTGGACTTGATTAAAAAGTGGAGCTGGTGGACGGACTTGAACCCCCGACCTGCTGATTACAAATCAGCTGCTCTACCAACTGAGCTACACCAGCAAAAACAGAACGCTTGAATAATATACCACAAGGTTTATTAAAAGTCAACCCCGTTTTTTGCTTTTTTTACAAAAAACAACTCCCACCCTGCCGTAATGGGCAAATTATAACCTGCAAAAACAGCAGGTGGGTACCAGCCGAACGGTTTTGTGCTTCCAACGTCCGCCAAAGCGGGAGGCCTGCAAACCCGCCGCCCGAGACAAAGTTCCCTTTAATATGGTTGTAGGGTTATATAGCCACAGTCCGCGAACAGGGTAGGATGGAGTATATTATTCTTCGTTAATTTCAAATGCGTCTTGCAAACGGTCCATAAAGGCGTCGGCAATGGTTTCGTATTCGTCGTCGTCTTCAATTTCGCAAAAATATTCTTCGCCGTTTTCTTCCATTACCTTAACAATAACAAGTTCGCCCGAATCGTCTAAAAGTTTTTTGGGGTCATCGTAAACAGGAAGCATTGCAAGATATCTTGCATCGTCTGTTTCAACGGCGTCTAATATTTCAAAGGAATATTCTTTTCCGTCGTCATCGGTTAAAGTTACAATATCAGGGTTATATTCTTTATTTTCGTCCATTTTAATACCTCCGTGGGTTTTCTGAATATATTTTAGCCTAAAAGAACCGTTTAGTCAATAGCATTTTATGGCAAAATATATGCATAATTATTGATTTTTAATGCAAAAATGTAAAAAGTAAACAAAAGTTATTAAATTTTACTTGACAAATGGTGCATTATGCTGTATAATAAAGACAACAAAAAGAAAGGGGCTGATACCAATGAAATTGGAAGCCGAACCTGTTTATAGCAAAAAATAAATTAAAGGGGTGAGTCCCAAAATTTAGTTAAACCTTTTAAATTAAAAATAAAAACCTTTCTTGTTTAATTAGGAGAAGTCCAATGTACAACTAAAACGCAGTTAACATTCCTTAGTACGAATATTAAATCATTTCTACCTTTGTTCTGACAACATACTTTATATTTATGAAATATAAATTTAAATATAGGAATAGAATTATTATGTAAGGGTTGTTACCAATGTTTTAAATAAATAATGCGGAGACCGTTTGGTCTCCGCTTCTTTTTTATTTCTTTACAAGGTGAACTGCAAAACCGCCGATTTCGTTTTTAAAGTAAACGAATTTGGGTTTGCCTGCGTCATCGTAAGTAATTGTATCCATATCAAACTCGTAACCCTGTGACTGATAATAGGTCATTGCGCGTTCAACACTTGTAACGGCAACCGAAAGGTGACCCATTGTGCCTTTACCCTTAAAATGCATAACTTCAACGGCTTCGTTTGCGGTGAAATAAGATTTACTTGTTTCACGCATACCGCCAAGCATTTTTTGGAATTCACCTGCAACGCCTAATGCTTCATCTTTATCGGCGCAGTTAATGCCAACATGGTTAATTTTTGCGCCAAGCATTGTCATAACGGCTTCTTTTGCCAAAGCGGTAATACCGTCCCAATCTTCTGCCTCAACAAGTTTGCCCGGCACCATCCAACTGCCGCCGCAGGCAATAATTTTGTTAAACGCAAGATAATCGTTAAGGTTATCGGGGCCAATGCCGCCGGTGGGAATAAACTTCATTTTGGGGAACGGACCTGCAAGTGCTTTTAATACTTTAAGACCGCCTCCTGCTTCGGCAGGGAAGAACTTAACAACTTCCAAGCCCATTTTAGTTGCAACGCTAACTTCCGAAGGGTTAGTGCAACCCGGGGTAATGGGAATGTTGTTTTCAACACAGTAACCAACAACTTCGGGGTCAAAACCCGGAGAAATAATGTATTTTGCGCCTGCTGCAACGGCCTTTTTAACCTGTTCAACAGTAATAACAGTGCCTGCGCCTACCAAAATTTCGGGCATTTCACGGGCAATGTTTGCAATAGCGCGGTCGGCACCTGCTGCACGGAAAGTAATTTCGGCAACGGGAATACCGCCTTTTTTAAGGGCTTTTGCAAGGTCAACGGCTTTGTCGGGGTCGTCAAGTTTAATAACGGGAACAAGACCGATTTTGCTTATTTGTTCAAGAACTGGATGCATAAATATACCGCCTTTCAGTATTTAATTTACATAAACATTTTAAATGTAAAACCTTAAAGTGTCAAGTGGCAAAAAACAAACCGAAAAGGGAAATTGTTACAAAATTGAAAACATTTTGGTTACAAATTTGACATTTTTAGATTTTTGTGTTATACTATTAAAAAAATTAACACGAAAGGGGTGGGCCCGATGTTTAGTAAAACAATAAAAAACAAGTCTTTGGCTGTTTTGTTGGCAGTTTGTTTAACTTGTTTAAGCGTGTTTGTATACGGCGGTACAAAAACTTCGGCTGCCTCTTACAGCACAGCATATCCTAACACTCATGTTAATACAGGGAACCAAATAGAAGACCTTATTGGTGTTGCAATGACGCAGGTTGGTTATTACGGCACCGAAGGGAGCAATGGCACAGGCACGAAATACGGCGCGTGGTACGGCGGTAATATGACAAAGCAACCGTGGTGCGGTATGTTTGTTAGCTGGTGCGCAAACCAAGCAGGTATTGATACATCTATTATTTTAAAAAGCGCCAGGGCGGTTGCCTATGCATATAGCGGTGAATACCATTATAAAGACGGTTACACCCCAAAACGCGGCGACTTGGTGCTTTATAACCCAACTTCAGGCGGTTATTATTTCCCTGAAAAAGACGCTAACGGCAGGTATTCAAGGGCATCGCATGTTGCAATAGTTTGTTCTTACGATGCGGCAAGCGGTAAAATTTGGGTTGTTCACGGTAACGCAACCGACAGTAAAGTTTGCTACAACTCAATTTCGGTAAGTAAAACCGCTATTCAGGCGTTTGTTACACCGCCATATAAAACAGGTCAATCGGCTCCTGCTGATACCGATTATGTTAACGATAGTTATGTAAATGTAAGAAAAGAACCATCAACAAGTTCCGAAAAAATTGGAATGGTAACCGCTAAAGGCACACCTGTTAATGTGCTTGAAACCGTAACCGATGCCGATGGCGATAAATGGTACAAAGTTCAAATACCTTCGCTTAATATAACTGGTTATATTTTTGGTGAATTTGTAACCCTTAAACCCGAAACTAAACCCGAAAAACCGAAAGACACAGTAAACGGTACGGGTGTTCGTGTGCGTGACGGCGCAAGTACAATTGGCACAAACATTTTAACCACCGTAACAACAGGGCAGGTTGTAACCCTGCACGAAGTTGCGTACGATGAAAACGACGATAAGTGGTACAAAGTTTCCTTTGTGAAAGACGGCGTTAATTACGAAGGTTACATTTTTGGTATATATATAAATGTAGTAAATGAACCGCAGGAAGACCCACTCGCAAGGGTTAACTATGTTTGGGGCAATTCAGTAAGAGTAAGAGGACAAGCGTCACTAAGCGGTGAAATTTTAACGGCTGTTAATTACGGACAAGTTGTTGAAATTATAAATACTGTTTATGATGATACCGAATATAAATGGTATAATGTAAAACTGGAGAAAGACGGCAAAACAATTGACGGCTATATTGCGGCTGAATTTGTTACCGTAAATAAAGCCCCCAAAGCCGAAATTTCGGCAGAACTTACCGACCCACAAACAAACCTTACCTTTAATAAAAACCAGAAAGTTGCTCTTAAAGGTTGGGCTCAGTCAAACCTTGGAAACGCTGCTTGTTACTATACCTTAAACGGCGGCAAAAAGGTAATGCTTAATACCGAAGAAAAAAATTTCTATGGTGAAATTGATGTTAGTGCACTTGCTGAAGGCGAATATACCGTTGAAGTTTTTGCAACCGCAGGCACCACCGAAAAAAGCATTGGTGTTCGTAATTTTGTTGTAAGCAGCGAAATTAAGATTGAATTTAACGGAATGGGCGGTTTAAATATACCCGAAGAACTTGTTAGCCAAAACGGTGAAACTGTGTTTAAACTTCCGCTTAACATACCAAGCAAAGTAAACTGTTATTTTAAAGGTTGGGCAAAAGAAGAAAACGCAACCGTTGCCGAATACGGCGCAGGCGGTACATATACATTTAAAAACTCTGTAACA
This sequence comes from Acutalibacteraceae bacterium, assembly GCA_045601805.1. GTDB lineage: Bacteria > Bacillota > Clostridia > Oscillospirales > Acutalibacteraceae > SIG607. The sequence goes on along the minus strand of JAZSAJ010000008.1, from coordinate 22,627 downwards.
CTTTACGCAGTTTGGGGAAGCGTTCAAAACATTACCGTTGGTGATGTAAACTGTGATAATAAACTTGATGCAATAGATTTGGCATTGCTTAAAAAATGCGTTTCAAGTATTGAAATTCCAATTAACTGTAATGTTGATATAAACGGTGACGGCGCTTTTGATATTGAAGACCTTGCTGTGCTTAAAAAATTAGTTGCAGGAATATAAAAACCTTTGCGAAAAGCAAAGGTTTTTTGTTATGTTGAACAAAAAAACAGTATAAAAAACAAAAATGTTTTTATTGTATATTTTTAAAAATATGGTATAATGGATAGGAAAAGGTTGAATTATGTAATTCGGCTTAATTACCGAAAGGAGTTTGTTTATGAAATACTCACATGAAGTAGAAAAAATGTGTCCTTTGGCAAAAGGCACATACCACGGCCCTGCACCAATTCCGCAGGAAGGCCAGTGGACTCAGGTTAAAGAAGTTAAAGATGTTTCCGGTCTTACACACGGTGTGGGCTGGTGCGCACCCCAACAGGGCGCTTGCAAACTTACCCTTAATGTTAAAGAGGGCGTTATTGAAGAAGCATTGGTTGAAACCCTTGGTTGTTCGGGTATGTCTCACTCGGCTGCTATGGCTTCTGAAATTTTGGTTGGTAAAACAATTCTTGAAGCACTTAACACAGACTTAGTTTGCGATGCTATTAACACCGCAATGCGTGAACTTTTCCTTCAAATTGTTTACGGCCGTACACAAACTGCATTTAGTGAAGACGGTCTTCCCATTGGCGCAGGTATGGAGGACCTTGGTAAAGGTCTTCGTTCACAGGTTGGTACAACCTATGCAACAAAGGCAAAAGGCCCTCGTTATTTGGAACTTGCCGAAGGTTACATTACCAAAATTGCGGTTGATGAAAACGACCAAATTATTGGTTACAAATTCGTTCACCTTGGCAAAATGATGGATATGATTAAAAAGGGTACCGACGCTAACGAAGCTTTGCAAAAAGCAAGCGGTCAGTACGGTCGTGTTGATGATGCTGCTAAGCTTATCGACCCCCGTGAAGAATAATAAGGGAGGCATTAACTATGGCATTATTTGAAAGCTATGAAAGACGCATTGACCAAATCAATGCAGAACTTAATAAACACGGTATTGCTTCCATTGAAGAAGCAAAGAAAATTTGCGACGAAGCCGGCGTTGACGCTTATAACATTGTAAAAGGTATTCAACCCATTTGCTTTGAAAACGCTTGCTGGGCTTATGTTGTCGGCTGCGCTATTGCAATTAAAGATAAAGTTGCTTCGGCTGCCGAAGCTGCTGAAAAAATTGGCCTTGGTCTTCAGTCGTTCTGTATCCCCGGCTCTGTTGCCGACGACCGTAAGGTTGGTATTGGCCACGGTAACTTGGGCGCAATGTTATTGCGCGATGAAACAAAGTGCTTTGCTTTCTTGGCAGGCCACGAATCTTTTGCTGCTGCCGAAGGCGCAATTGGTCTTGCAAGAAGCGCAAACAAAGCGCGTAAAGAACCCTTGCGCGTAATTCTTAACGGCCTTGGCAAAGACGCCGCTAAAATTATTTCCCGTATTAACGGCTTTACCTATGTTCAAACCAAGTTTGATTATTACACCGGTAAAGTAAATATTGTTGAAGAAATTGCTTATTCGGACGGTGAACGCAGCAAAGTTCGTTGCTACGGTGCAGATGACGTTCGCGAAGGCGTTGCAATTATGCATTTAGAGGGCGTTGATGTTTCCATTACAGGTAACTCCACCAACCCCACACGTTTCCAACATCCTGTTGCAGGTACCTATAAAAAAGAATGTATTGAACAGGGCAAAAAATACTTCTCTGTTGCTTCGGGCGGCGGCACAGGCCGTACACTTCACCCCGATAACATGGCAGCAGGCCCCGCTTCTTACGGTATGACCGATACAATGGGCCGTATGCACAGTGACGCTCAGTTCGCAGGTTCTTCTTCTGTTCCTGCCCACGTTGAAATGATGGGTCTTATCGGTGCAGGTAACAACCCCATGGTTGGTATGACCGTTGCTTGCGCAGTTGCAGTTAACGAAGCACTTAACAAATAATCAGCGATTATTTGTAATGAAATTTGCCTTGCGGCAAATGAAATTCACATAGTGAATTAAATGCTAACGCATGAAATGTGCCGTATCTTTCGATATGGCACATTGTTTTTGATAAACTATTGGGCAAATTTTATTTCATGCAACGTAAGTTGTATTTCATGATGAAATCATTTCATGCGCATAGCGCATTTCATAAAAAAGGAGAAAGAATATGGCGGACAATCTTTTAGTAGAGTTATCTATTGAATTTGCGGTGAAAATTGTAAAAATGACTGACAAAATTCAAGGCAAGGGTGTTTTGAAAAATCAAATTCTTAAAAGTGGTACCAGTATAGGTGCTAATATTCATGAAGCAAACTATGCTCAAAGCAAAGCGGATTTTGTTTCAAAACTTCAAATTTCTCTAAAAGAATGTTATGAAACTGAATATTGGCTTGAACTTTTTTCAAGGACAAATATTATCAGCAATCAAGAATGTTCTGAACTTAAAAATGATTGTGGCAAAATTAGAAGAATTTTAATTTCTTCAATAAATACCACTAAAGAAAAATATAATCTGTAAATCAGAGCAGAACAACCATTTACAAATATCTTTCGCTATTGGAAAACTAAAAGGGAGCGGTAAAAACCGCTCCCTTAATACAGTTGTGAAAGACATATTAAAACACAGTAGTTTAGTATTGTATAATTTTATCTGTGTTATCGAAGGGTTCTTCTATTATATTACCATTATAATCTAAAAATACAATATCGTTCGGAACATAGATTTCTTTATACTGAGAGGCTTTTATACACTCATTAATCATAATTGATATTCTAAAATTGACTGAATATACTTTTCTCCCATAACGCTCCTTAGGGATAATAAGTTTATTTCCGTCATGTTGAACTGTATTCCATGATTCTAAATTTACGCTTCCATCTTCGTTAATAGAATGCAGACCTGCATAATATGTTATAATTACGGAGCTACCTTTTTCAATAGATATTCCGGATGCTGGAGATTGATTGCATACAAAATCATCTTTATCGGTACTGCTCTCTTTTTTTAATTCAACTTCAAGTCCAACGTTTTCTAAAGTTTCTATAGCTTCTGTCACACTCATACCAAATACATCGGGAACTACAATTTTGGTTTGCATTTCAGGCGAGTTATTTTCTGAATTTTTACTTGTTTCATCGTTACAGCCGACTGCACAAAAACAAATACAAAAAACCAACAAAAACAGTATAAATTTTTTCATTTCAAATTTCTCCTTAAACTAAACAAGTGTGTGCAACTCAAAGTCACACACACCGAAAAATGCAGACCTTGATTTGCTACCACACTAAACCAAAACTCATCACGCAAGAAATGCGAAAAAGAGAAGTCTGCATTTTTACCAAAAACAAAAATGCCACTTCTTGCATAATAAGTCATATTAAGATTTAGTGTTGTAATTTTAGTATATCATCGCATCAAATAAAAATCAATGTTTTTTGACGCTCAGTTTGCAGGTTCATCTTCAGTTCCTGCTCACGTAGAAATGATGGGTCTTTTCGGTGCAGGTAACAACCCCATGGTTGGTATGACCGTTGCTTGCGCAGTTGCAGTTAACGAAGCTCTTAATAAATAATTTGTAACAATTAAAGGACTTGGGGTTACCCCAAGTCCTTGACATTTTTAAATAATATGTTATAATGTAAGTGAAATAAGGCAAACCGCGATAAACGGTTAGCCCGAGAATTAACGAATAACCGCTTGTTTTCTCAGGACAGGGCGGTTATTTTTTTATGCTTATTATGTAACCAGTAGCTACAATCAGGACTAATACTATTAAATAATAATACTCCATAGCATCACCCCCTTGAAATTCAAGAGGGCAAATGCCCTCTTGTGTGAGGGCTAACCGCCTACCGTAAATGGTCTGCCTTATTCCAAAATGCATTATAACATAAAAATCTCCATTCCTCAATACCATTTTAGCTTTTTAATAATAAGTTGCAAAATTCTATATTTTGTGGTAATATAGTTGTGCCACACGAATTTAATAAACTCTACACGGGGATAATACCTTGGTAAAAGGTGCTTTCCTCTAATTTCCGTGTGGAGTTATTCGTGTGGCAACGAGCGAGGGTGAGCACTTTTTCGGCACATCCTTCGGGGTGTGCTTTTTTAGTGTTGATTTTTATTTTTATATGTGGTAATATTTACTTGCGACACAAACTGAATATTGAATCCAGTACGGGGAAGATTACCTTGGTAAAAGGTGTTTCCCTATATTTCCTGTGCTGGAATCAGTTTGTGTCGCAACTTACTGAAGGGAACGCTTTTTCGGCACATCCTTCGGGGTGTGCTTTTTTATTGAGGTGAAATTATGTTAAAAAGAGTAGTTATAGCAGGGTGCAGAGATTACAGTAATTACAACGAGGCGAAAGAGTACATTGGTTTTTGCCTTTCTGATTTAAGGCAAGAAAACGAAATTATTATTGTTTCGGGGTGCGCAAGCGGTGCCGATGCCATTGGAGAACGGTATGCAAAAGAGAATGGGTTTAAGGTTGAAAAGTACCCAGCCGATTGGAAAACCTACGGCAGAAGCGCTGGACCAATGCGAAACAAACAAATGGCAGAGGTGGCAGATTTGGTAATTTGTTTTTGGGACGAAAAAAGCAAAGGAACAAAATCAATGATTGATTATGCTAAAAAATATGATAAGCCAGTTAAAGTAAAAATAATTTTCAAATAAAGCAGAGATTATAATAAAAAGCAGATTCATTAGAATCTGCTTTAAATTTTATATATCCAATTTCCAGTTTCCCGAAAGGACTTTGGGTTCGCTGTCGTTCCATTTGGTTTCGGGCGGTAAAATGCCAAAAATAAATTCACTTTCTTTTCCTGCGATGGTAATTTCACCGTCTTCGCTTACTGTAACAATAGCGCTTAATGGCTCTTTGCTGTACCAAGTGTGCGTATGCATATAATCTTGGGTATATGAGCGGTCATAAGTTTTAACCGGTTTGCCGTTTTCGTATTCGGTAAAGCGGTAAGTGTGCTCATCGGTATAATGAGTATCCCTTGGCATTTGCCACCAAGTGTTTCTTGTGGTGTTCATATCTAAATACAAAACATTATCTAAAACGCAAGCATTGTTGGTATGAATATGACCGTTTATTGCCATTAGTACAGTACCTTTTTTTATGGCGTTTACGCGCGCAAAAAGGCGTTTTATGTATTCGCTGTCGGGCGAGGTGCTTCTAAACTTGCCCGAAAAACTATCGTGACTTATAACAATGCACTTTTTACCCTCTTTGGCAGATTGTATAAGCACTTTTTCAAGCCAGTTTAACTGTTCTGTTCCCAAACTGTTGCCAAAAATGTTTTCGGCACTTGGACCACAGGAGCCGGTTCTGTTGTGTTCCCAAAAACCCTCTTTATTAAAGGAATAGTTGGTATCGGTACAAACAATGCGGAAATTTTTAATATCAACATAGTAATAAGCAATACTTCCGTCGCCAATTTTACCGTCTTTTGTGCCCCATACGGCATTTTTTACATTGGTTAAATAGGGGGTGACTATTTGCATAGAGCAATTTACACCCTCAATTTCGTGGTTGCCGTAAACACCGCAAACGGGAAGACCCATTTTGTTGTTAAGCAAAGGAGCAATAATTTCTGCCGACTCGTTATAGTCGTTGCAAAAGTCCCCTGCGTGAAAAATGGCTTCGGCATTTTCGCTTTCGGCCCTGTTTAAAATTTCTAAAAGGTCGCGGGATGTAACAGAGTACATACCTTTGCGGTAATGAAAATCGGCAAAAAGGCAAAATTTTAATTTATTATCCATAAAAACCGTCCCTTTAATTTTATCTTAACTTTATTTTAAAATGAAGCTTTAATAAAGTCAAGCATAAAGGTTTACAGTTTTGTAGTAATTTAAAAAAAGACTTTATTTTTTTTTTCTTTTGTTGTATACTCAAATATGTATAATTATGTGTTTATTTTTCGTGGGGGTAAAAATGAGTAAGAAAAATGAAATTTACGAAAATGAAATAAATGAAGAACAAGACCTTATGATAGGTGTTGATGAGGAATATGAAAGTGAAGAAATGCCCGAAAAAGTAAATGAGGGTTTCTTTATTGTTGATACCGATGTTGAGGAAGAGGAATTTAGTCAAAACTTGGTTCCCGAAAAGAAAAAAATTAATTTGCTTAAAAGAAAGGGAATAGTAATACCAAGTGCGGTTGTTGCCTTGCTTTTGGTAGTTTCTCTTGTTATGTCAATGTTATTTAGAAACGGCACAGTGCCAATGCCAAAGTTTATTGCTAACACCGGCATTTTCCAGGGCGATGATTTCCGCTTTTTTGACGGCATTACAATTAACGGCATTGATGTTTCGGGCCTTTCTTTATATAAAGCAAGAAAAGTTGTTGAAGAGGGCACCAAAAAATCGCAACAGAACCGTGTTTTAACAGTTAACACCGAAAAAGGTACTTTTACTCTTAATGCAGCAGATTTTGATTATGAAGTGGCAGACCTTTCGGCACTTGATACCGCAAAAGCATATTGTGTAAGTGTGCTTCGCGGCGAAGCCAAGAAAGAGAAAAAAGATTTTACTGTTGAACTCAATATTTCTGAAGCAAGTATAAATAAAATGCGCGAAGCAGCGGCTGCCGTAAGCAAAGAACCGGTTGCATCGGTGTTTAAGGGAGTTAAAAACGGTAAAATTGAATTCACCGAAGAAGTTTTGGGTTACGGCGTTGATGAAGAAGAACTTTTAAATGCAGTGAAATCATTTTTGTTTTCAAACGAAGCAACAGCAACCGTTACGGTAAAAATTGTTACTGTTGCACCCGAAGTTTCAAAAAACGAACTTCAAAATAAAATTGTTAGATTATCAAGCTATACAACCACTTCAACCAACTCGGCAAACGGTAACCATAATATGAATAAAGCGGTTACAATGTGCAGCGGTTCGGTAATTCAGCCGGGCGAAGTTTGGTCGTTTAACGCTTGCACAGGCAACAGTAACCTTGAAAGCGCCGGTTGGAAAAAAGCAACCGTTTATATTGGCGGACGCCTTGATTACGGCGTTGGCGGTGGACTTTGCCAAGCAAGTTCAACCATTTACCATGCGGCGTTGCTTGCTAATATGGGCATTGTTGAACGCCATTACCACAGGTGGTTGGTTGGCTATGCAAAACGCGGTTTAGATGCAACCATTGACTACCCCGGTCTTGATTTAAAACTTAAAAACAATTCAGAATATCCTGTTTACATAGAAGGTTATATGGTTGGCAAAAAACTTACCGTTAATTTCTATGGCGTACAAAGCGATGAGTACGACGAAATTCGTTTAAACTCGTGGGAAACTTCGCGTGTTCCCGGAAAATATTATACAGTAAGCGCAACAAGAACACTTTGGAAAAACGGTAAACTTGTAAAAACTGAAAACCTTATTAGTTCTAAATACAGTCTTGAAAAGCAAACTTGGGCAAGCGATTCATCTTCCTCTTCTTCCGATTCAAGCCAAAGCGGAAGCGAAGAACCGTCTCAAAGTGAAGAGCCGTCACAAAGCGAACAGCCGTCTCAAAGTGAACAGCCGTCACAAAGCGAACAGCCGTCACAAAGCGAAGACCCATCGGGCAGCAGCGGTTCTTCGGGCGGCGACGGATGGCAGGATGACCCTAATTTGCAACAGTAAAAAATATTTCGGCAAAGGTTCCTTTGCCGAAATGCCTTTTTGTATTTTAGTTTTATAAAGACATAAAATATACTTAAAAGTAAACTTTTGTGGGGATAAGATTGTGGAAAATTTTGTTATAAACGGCGGTAATGCCTTAAACGGAGAAGTACATATCAGCGGAGCAAAAAATGCTGCCGTTGCAATTCTTCCTGCCGTTTTGTTGGCTGATTCTGCTTGTGTAATTGAAAATCTTCCAAATATTTCCGATGTCACCTTAATTAACAAAGTAATGAGTGCGCTTGGTGCAAAGGTCACCGTTATTAACGAATCAACCGTTGAAATAGACCCAACGGGTGCATCTTCTTTTGTTGTTTCGGAAAATATGGCAAAAGGCATGCGTGCTTCAAGTTATTTCCTTGGCGCCTTGCTTGGCAGAATGGGCAAAGCAAGCGTTGCGCCTCCGGGCGGCTGCGATTTTGGTGTAAGGCCAATTGACCAACACATTAAGGGCTTTGAAGCACTTGGTGCAACTGTTTCTATTGAAAATAATATGGTTGTTTGCCGAAGTAACGGCCTTTTTGGAAGTTATATTTATCTTGATATGGTAAGCGTTGGGGCTACCATAAATATAATGTTGGCTTCGGTTAAAGCAAACGGTATGACAATTATTGAAAACGCCGCAAGGGAACCGCACATTGTTGATTTGGCAAACTTTTTAAACAGTATGGGCGCGAACATAATGGGCGCAGGTACAAATGTTATTAAAATTCGCGGTGTGCAGTCACTTAAAGGCACAACATACAGCATTATACCCGACCAAATTGAGGCAGGAACATATATGGTTGCTGCAGCCGCAACAAGAGGCAATGTTCTTATAAATAATGTAACGCCAAAGCACCTTGAATCTATAATTGTTAAACTTATGGAAGCGGGAGTAAAGGTGGAACAGTACGACGAAGCGGTTAGAATTTCGGCTGAAAACCGCCCAAGGGGTATTAAGGTTAAAACAATGCCTCACCCCGGTTTCCCAACCGATATGCAACCTCAAATTGCAACGCTTTTGTCGGTGGCCAATGGTGAAAGCACCGTTATTGAAGGCGTGTGGGACAACCGTTTTAGGTACACCGAAGAATTAAAGAAAATGGGCGCAAAAATTACCACCGAAGGTAAACGCGCAAATATTATAGGCGTTGAAAAACTTGTTGGCGCACAAGTTAAAGCAACCGATTTACGCGCAGGCGCAGCAATGATTATTGCAGGGCTTATGGCCGAAGGCAAAACCGAAATTTGCGAAATTTCGCATATTCAGCGCGGATATGAAGACATTGTTGGTAAATTAACCGCGCTTGGTGCCGACATTAAAAAAGTTACTGTAGATTAAGTTAAAGCCGCCGTTTTGGCGGCTTTAAAAATAAAAAAGGGGGGGTAAATATGGCAAGTATAACAACGCTTTTTAGTTCAAGCAAAGCGAATTGCACTTTAATACGGCTTGGCAGCGCAAATATTTTGGTTGATATTGGCGCAAGTTTAAAGGCAACCGCCGAAGCACTTTTGCTGTTTGGTATAGAGCCAAATGATATTGATGCCGTATTTATAACCCACGAACATACCGACCACATTAAAGGGTTAAGGGCATTTACCGGCAAGTTTAATATTCCTGTTTATTCTTCGCAAAAAACACTATCTGCAATACATAACGCCGATTTGTTTGGCAAACTTGCAAATGTAAATGAAATAAACAATGAAGTGTATATTAAGGATATTAAGGTAAAACGCTTTTCGGTTTCGCACGACAGTATTGATTGTGGCGGTTATGTAATTGATTCTGCTAACGAAAAGGTTGGTATTTGTACCGACACAGGTATTTTAACGGATGAAATTAAGCAAAATCTCGTTGGTTGCAAAGCGGTGCTTATAGAATCAAACCACGATTTAAAAATGTTAAACAGCGGCCCTTATCCTCCTGAACTTAAACTTCGCATAGCAGGGGAAAAGGGGCATCTATCAAACAATGCTTGTGCTTCTTTTTTACCAACACTTTTAAAAAGCGGTACCGACCGTTTTATATTGGGGCATTTAAGCGAAAACAATAATATTCCTTTTTTGGCGCTTGGCGCGGCAACGGCGGCTTTAATGGATATCGGTGCAAAAAAAGACAGCGATTATTTGCTTAATGTGGCTTTGCCGGCAGGGAAAGTATCACAATATTTTTAAATAATACAAAAAAATTGCGGCCAAGTAAAAAAATGCTTGACCGCAGTTGCTTTTTGTGTTATAATGGCTCTACCTCTGAAGAGTCTTTTTTTTTGTAAAGATTCTGGTTTTGTCAGGGCTTATAGTGTGGGTTTTGCTTGATTTTGCCGGGCGACATACGGCAAAATAATTCATACAGTAAGTCAAACCGAGGGAGGCAAAATCGGCAAAATGCCGATAATAAAAAAATTCCGTAAAGCGGGAGGTGCCGTTATGAGAGTTAAAATTACATTGGCTTGCACAGAGTGCAAACAGCGCAACTACAACACAATGAAAAACAAAAAGAACACTCCTGACAGAATTGAAGCTAACAAGTACTGTAAATTCTGCAGAAAGCACACCCTTCACAAGGAAACAAAGTAAGGGGGCAAATAAATGAAGGCGTTAAAGAAAATTTGTCAAATTTTAATTGCTGTTTTCGGTCTTGCTTCTTTGGTAATGTTCTGTTTCACATTTGCAAAGTTCAATATGACAACAGGCGCGGTAGAAGCAAGCGGTCTTCAGATTGCTTTCGGTGCTCAAATTGGCGATTTAGAAAAAATTGCCCGCAGTACCGATATCCTCTTTTGTTTCTGGATGAGTGTACTAACATTGGTTTTGGGCGTAGCTACATTCTTTGCTAAATCAACAAAGCTTAAATACTTCGTGGCAGGCGTAAGTTTAGTACCTGCTATCTATATGTTAGTAGTATTATTAAGCAATCCTTGGAAGTTTGTTGACTCAAGGCCTTTTACTGCAATAACCGAATCAATTACCTACGGTCCGTTCGTATTGTATGCCGTTATTGCGCTTTTTGTTACTGCCGCCGCAGCAGTTGCTTATATGTTTGTAAGCGATTATGTTGAAGTGTTGGCATCAAAAGGTGAAAAGAAGGTTTTAGTAAAGCGTGTAGTTCAGTTCTTTAAAGACTATAAGAGCGAAACAAAGAAAATTGTTTGGCCCGGCTTGCGCGAAGTTGTAAAGAATACAATTATTGTATTAATTATGTGCGCAATTATTGGTGCTCTTATTTGGTTGGTTGACTGGGGACTTGGCTCATTACTCAAGTTAGTTTGGTAATGTAAGGAGGAAGTCTGAGTGGCTGATTCGCAAGCAAAATGGTATATAGTACAAACAATGTCGGGGTACGAAAATAAAGTCGCTACCGACCTTGCAACAATGGTTGAAAACCGTAAAATGCAAGATTTAATCGTGGACATAAGAATTCCAACCGAAAAGGTAACAGAGGTAAAGGAAGATAAAGTTCGCGAGGTAGAGCGTAAACTTTTCCCCGGTTATGTTTTTATTAAAATGATAGTAACAAACGATTCTTGGTATGTGGTTAGAAATATCCGCGGTTGCACAGGTTTCGTTGGTCCGGAATCCAAGCCCGTTCCTTTAACCGAAGAGGAAGTTGCAGGACTCGGTGTTGAAAAGCACAGCATTGAGGTTGGATATAAAGTTGGCGATAACGTTGTTATCATCAGTGGACCGCTTAAAGATTTTACTGGCATTGTCAAAGAAATTGATGTCGCAGCAGGCAGTGTCAACGTTGGAATTAATGCTTTCGGCACAGAAACTTTGGCTGAACTTGAACTCAACCAAATTACTTTAGCCGATTGATAGATTGCGGTTTTTCCGCAAGGGGTGTATAAACACCCAAGTGGGAGGAACATTTTGTTCCGCCAAGTGTAAGTAATATAAAACACTGTTACCACAATTTTGGAGGTGCAAACAAATGGCTCAGAAAATTATTGGCTATATTAAACTGCAAATACCCGCCGGCAAGGCAACTCCGGCACCGCCTGTTGGTCCTGCTTTAGGTCAGCACGGCGTAAACATTATGGCTTTTACCAAGGAGTTTAACGAACGCACAAAGAACGACGCAGGTCTTATTATTCCGGTTGTAATTACCGTTTACGCAGACCATTCGTTCAGCTTCATTACAAAAACTCCTCCGGCTGCTGTTCTTATTAAAAAAGCATGCGGAATTGAAACCGCATCTGGCACGCCGAACAAAACAAAGGTCGCTAAGATTACAAACGAGCAGATTAAAAAGATTGCTGAAACAAAAATGCCCGACCTTAACGCTGCAAGTATTGAAGCCGCAATCAGCATGATTGCCGGTACAGCACGCAGCATGGGCGTAGAAGTAGTCGATTAATTCTCTCTCGTGGGAGGAAATTTCCGATTTAACCACATATACTTGGGAGGTAAATTAAAGTGAAACACGGTAAAAAGTATAATGAGAGTGCAAAGCTTATTGAACCTGGTAAGCTTTATGATGTTGATGAAGCTGTAGCAATGGTTGTAAAAACTGCTACTGCAAAATTTGATGAAACTGTTGAAATTCATGTTCGCTTAGGCGTTGACTCTCGTCACGCTGACCAACAGGTACGCGGCGCTGTTGTTCTTCCGAACGGCACAGGTAAAACCGTACGTACATTGGTTCTTGCAAAAGGTGACAAGGCCGATGCTGCAACTGCAGCAGGTGCTGACTATGTTGGCGCAGAAGATATGGTAGCAAAAATCCAGAACGAAAACTGGCTTGACTTTGACGTAGTAATTGCTACACCTGATATGATGGGTCTTGTTGGTCGTCTTGGTAAGGTTTTAGGCCCCCGTGGTCTTATGCCTTCTCCTAAGGCAGGTACCGTTACACCCGATGTTGCTAAGGCAGTTACCGAAGCGAAAGCAGGTAAAATTGAGTACCGTCTTGACAAAACAAACATCATTCACTGCCCCATTGGCAAAGCATCCTTTGGTGCAGAAAAGCTTCAAGAAAACTTCAACACTCTTATGGAAGCCATCATTAAAGCAAAACCGGAAGCTGCAAAAGGACAATACATTCGTTCTTGCGTTTTAGCTACAACAATGGGCCCCGGTGTTAAACTTAATGTTGGTAAGTTTACAGCTTAAAAATAATAAAACCTGCAACAAAAAAGTTGCAGGTTTATTTTTTAAAAAAAGTGTTGACAAAACTTGTGTTTTGTTGTAAAATACTTTTGTTCTATTACTTGAGACAGCAGGTTTCCTTTTGGAAGTAAGTTTACCGCCTGCCGAGGTAAAGGCAAACATTATAACTTTATTTATTTAATGTTTCTACCTGTCCTTGTGTCTCAAAGGGGCAGGTTATTTATTTTTTTCGGAGGTGAATTATTTTGCCGAACGCAAAGGTTTTGGAAGAAAAGAAAGCAATAGTTGCTTCTGTTGCCGAAAAACTTCAAAATTCCGTGGCTGGCGTAGTTGTTGACTATAGCGGTACTTCGGTTGCCGATGATACCGTTTTGCGTAAAGAACTCCGCGAAGCAGGTGTTGATTATTTCGTAGTAAAGAATACACTTCTTTCTCGCGCAGTTGAGGGAACCGATTTAGCCGGAATGCAAGAAGTTTTAGCCGGTAATACTGCATTGGCAGTATCTAAAGAAGACTATGTTGCTGCAGCTCGTATTCTCTGCAAATTCGCAGAAACACACGAAAGTTTCAAGGTTAAAACCGGTTACTTAGATGGTAAAGTGGTTGACATTGAAACAATTGAAAGTCTTGCTAAGCTTCCCAGCAGAGAGGTTCTCCTTGCTACTGTTGTTAATGCTTTCCAAGCACCCATCGCAAGTTTTGCCCGTGCAGTACAGGCAGTCGTTGATAAAAACGGCGAAGCTACTGCAGAATAATTATTAAAAAATATAAAACATAATTTGGAGGAAAATAAAATGGCATCTGAAAAAGTTACTGCTATTGTTGAAGAATTAAAAGTTCTTACCGTTCTTGAGCTTTCTGAGCTCGTAAAAGCTGTTGAAGAGGAATTCGGCGTATCCGCTGCTGCTGCTGTTGCAGTTGCTGCTCCTGTTGCTGGCGCTGCTGCTGCTGAAGAACAAACCGAATTTGATGTTATCCTTGCTGGTGCAGGCGCTAACAAAATTCAGGTTATCAAAACTGTTCGCGAAATCACAGGTCTTGGCCTTGCTGAAGCTAAAGCTCTTGTTGATGGCGCACCCAAAGCTGTTAAAGAAGCTGCTTCTAAAGAAGATGCAGAAGCTATCAAAGCTAAGCTTGAAGAAGCAGGCGCTACTGTTGAATTGAAATAATTCATATTTCCAAAACCAAAAAACAGGACTCAAAAGAGTCCTGTTTTTTTATGCTTATTTTTTCTTTTTAACCTTTTCTTTGCTGCCGTCGGGCCTAACAATATATGTGTTAGAAAGTTGGCTTTCTAAACTTTGTTTGTAAGCATCAATATAAGCGCGGCGCAGTTTTTGTTGTTCTTCCTTTTCGGCGTCAGTTAAACCTTCTTCACGGCTTTTTTTAGCCAAAAAGTTAATTCTGTTTATCATTTCTTGTGTAATCAAATTTCGTTTCTTCCTTCCAAAGCGCGAAGCAAAGTTTTTTCGTCTGCATATTCAAGGTCGCCGCCAACGGGAATACCGTAAGCCAAACGGGTGGTTTTAACACCAAGCGGTTTTGCAAGACGCGATATGTAACTTGCGGTGGCTTCGCCTTCAACCGTAAGGTTGGTAGCAAGTATTATTTCTTTAATGTTTGGGTCTGAAAGACGCGCAAGTAATTCTTTAATTTTAAGTTGGTCGGGCCCAATTCCGTCAAGCGGAGAAATTGCACCGTGAAGCACATGGTAAAGCCCTTTATATTCGCGGGTTTTTTCAAATACTAAAACATCTTTCGCCTCTTCAACAACACAAATACCCGATTTATCGCGGGTAGTGTCTGTACAAACTGGACAAAGGGTGCTGTCGGTTAATGATTGACAACACTGGCAAAAATGTATTTTTTCCTTGGCATTAACAAGCGCTTCGGCAAAACGGCGGCTTTGTTCGGCAGGTTGCGATAAAATGTAAAAAGCCAAACGCGCTGCGGTTTTTTTGCCAATGCCCGGCAGTTTTTCAAACTGATTTATAAGTTCATTTAAAGGAATAATATTATATGCCATAATTAAAACATTCCCGGTAAATTAAGTCCGCCTGTAATTGCGCTCATTTGCTGGTTGGCGTCGTCACTTGCATTTTGAATAGCTTCGTTTACTGCAACAGTAATAAGGTCTTCAAGCATTTCGGCGTCATCGGGGTCAATAATATCGGGGTTAACGGTAAGTTTTTTAATTTTGTGACTGCCGTCAACAGTAACACTAACTGCGCCCGAAGCCGCAGTAGCGGTGTATTCTTTTACGGCAAGTTCTTCTTGTAAAACTGCCATATCCTCTTGCATTTTTTGTGCCTGTTTAAGCATGGCGTTCATATTGCCGCCGCCAGCAGACTGCGGAATTCTAACTTTCATTTTAATTACCTCCGGGCATATTAAGTTCTTTTACTTTGTTTGCAAGTGCAATTAAAGGGTCGGTACTGTTAGCCGAATTTTCTTTTTTGTAAGGACCCAACCTGTATGTTTTGCCAAGCACATTGGCTGCCGCTTTTTTAATTGCGTCGCGCATTTGCGCGTTTGCGTTTATCATAGATTTAAACATTGGGTTTGGCGCATCAATTAATAACATATTATCGTTAACATACGCCTTTGAACCGTTAAGCACACCAATTGCCGGTGGGCAAAGGGTTGCAATTTCTTTTAAAATATCGCCCCAACAATCAAGCGAACCGTCGTCGTTTTCGCCTATATCTTTTCTTGGAGTCGGTATTGATTCTTCTTTTGGCTCGTTTTTAACTTCTGCTTTTTGAGTTGGAGCCAAAACCGCTCTTGGAACGCCGTTTTCAAGCGCTTCAATTCGCGCTAAAAGAGAAGTATAGTCATTGTCGGCATTTTCGCAAATTTTAATAACAGTCATTTCAAGCATAAGCCGTTTTTTGCCTGTTTGCATGCCTGCAAGTGAATTTGATAATTGCTTTAAAATGGACATAATAAGCGAAAGGGAATATTCCTTTGCGCTGTTTTCATATTTTAGCATATCTTCACTTGAACAAATAATTGGGCGGTTGTCGTTAACGGTTTTTACAACCATTAAGTTTCTAAAGTGGGTTATAAGGTCGTTAAGCAACCTAACCATATCAACACCGTTTGAATAAAGGTTGTCAACAAGTTTTAAAGCCGTTTCGGTGTCTTTTTGTAAAAGGGAATCGGCAAGGGCAAATAAATGGTCGCGCCCTGCCAAAGCACAGGCGGAAACAACAGTTTCTTCGTCAATATTATTGCCGTGCGAAAGGCAAAGGTCTAAAATTGAAAGCGCGTCGCGAAGTCCCCCCTCCGCTGCTGCCGCAATAAGCGAAGCTGCGTTGTCGGTAACGGTAAAGCCCTCGGCTTTAGCAACCTCATTAATTCTTTGGCAAATAAATTTATTTTCAATTCTGCGAAAATCAAAACGCTGGCAACGGGAAAGAATAGTAGCAGGAAGTTTGTGAACTTCGGTTGTTGCCAAAACAAAAATTATGTGGGCAGGCGGTTCTTCTAAGGTTTTAAGCAAAGCGTTAAATGCCGAATCCGAAAGCATATGAACTTCGTCAATAATGTAAACACGGTATTTTAAACTTGCGGGCAAAAAGTTAATTTGTTCGCGCAAGGTTCTAATATCGTCTACACCATTGTTAGAAGCCGCGTCAATTTCAGAAATATCGGTGTGCTCACCACTCATAATTGCTTTGCAGTTTTCACATTCACCGCAAGGGTCGCCATTTTTGGGGTTTAGGCAGTTTACCGCCTTTGCAAGAATTTTTGCGCAACTTGTTTTACCTGTGCCGCGTGTACCGGTAAAAAGATAAGCGTGAAAAACCTTTCCGCTTGCTAATTCGTTTTTAAGGGTTGTTGTAATGTGGTCTTGCCCAACAACTTCCGAAAAAGTACCTGGACGGTATTTTCTGTATAATGCCTGATAAGCCAAAAGCGACACCTCCTTGTAAAAGCAAAACTTGTGCCATTGGGAGCACGAACGAACCGATTGACTACGGCGCACGGAAAGAACTGCTTAATGCTGCTCGGTTCCCCGCCTGACATGGTTCACGGTCTTCCGTCGCATAGGACCCGCTCGTTCGCACACCCGATAACACAAGTGATATATTTATATTATAATCTAAATATAATTATTTTACAAGTAAATTTAATGAATAAACAGTAAAATATTTTTAAGTTGTTGATTAGTTGAAAACTTTTTGGTATAATCATTTTTAAAGGAGTATTCGTAGTGGAAAATTTTACCGCTAAATCATTGTTTACACTTAATAACACAATAGCCGCACAAATTTTTGACGGGGTTAATTATGCTTGGGAGGTGCTTCCCAAAATTTCGGGCTTTATTAAGGAACTTGGTAAAACATTAGACCCCGAAAAATTTAGTCAAATTGGCGAAGATATTTGGGTGGCAAAAACCGCAAAGGTGGCAAAAACCGCCTTTTTAAACGGTCCGCTTATTATTGATGAAAATGCCGATATTCGCCACTGCGCGTTTATTAGGGGCAGCGCTATTGTTGGTAAAAATTGTGTTGTGGGCAACTCAACAGAACTTAAAAACGCTTTGCTTTTTGATTTCGTTCAGGTACCGCATTATAATTATGTGGGCGACAGCGTTTTGGGTTACCGTTCTCATTTGGGTGCAGGTGCAATAACCAGTAATGTAAAAAGTGATAAAACGCTTGTAACAGTTAAATATGGCGGTAAAAAAATAGAAACAGGGTTTAAAAAGTTTGGCGCAATTATTGGCGACTTTGCCGAAGTTGGTTGTTCAAGCGTTTTAAATCCGGGCACTGTTATAGGTAAGAACACCAATGTGTATCCGCTTTCAATGGTACGCGGTGTTTTATCGCCAAACAGTATTTACAAAAAACAGGGAGAAATAGTTTTAAAGGAATAGGTTATGGAAAAGTGGGATATTTTGAATTCCGACGGCGAAACTGTTGGACAAAAAAGTTTCAGCGGACAAACTTCGCTTAAATCGGGTGAATACCATTTGGTTGTTCATATTTGGATAGTTTCAAATGATGGCAGATTTTTAATACAGCGCCGAAGCCAAGACAAACGGCTTATGCCGGGGGAATGGGCTGCAACGGGCGGTTCGGCAATTTCGTGCGAAACATCGTTTTGTGCGGCGCAAAGGGAACTGCTTGAAGAATTGGGGCTTCGCTTAATACCGCGTAAAAGCAAGTGTATTTCGCGAATTAAAAAGCGTAACGCATTTTTAGATATTTGGTTTACATTAGCCGATAAAAAACCCGAAGGTTTGCGTTTGCAACCGTCGGAAGTTGATTCGGTAAAATGGGTAACGGAAGCCGAACTAAAAGAAATGATAAAAAATGGCGAATTTCACAATTACGGTGAAGAATATTTTAATGTTGTTTTAAAAGGTGCAAAGGAATTTTTATATGAGTTTGGAAATTAAAAACAAAAAATGCGCCGTTTGTCAGGCATATTTGTTTGAAGACGAAGAAATTGTGTGGTGCCCAACCTGCGGTGCACCCCAGCATAAAGAGTGCTATAAGCAGTTTGGCAAGTGCGGTTACACACATATTCACGGCACAGAAGAACTTAAAGAAATTTTAAAGGCAGAAAAGCAGCAAGAAAAAAAGGAAGAACCAAAACCCGAAAAAACGCTTATTGAATGTCCTGCATGTCACGCAGAATACGAAAAAGAATTAAACAGTTGCCCCGAATGTGGCGCAGAAAATTTTTCACACAGAATGCCCACATTTTTTGCTTTTGACTTTTTGGGCGGTGTAAAACCAAATGAAGATATTGGCGAAGGCGTTACGGCCGAAACGGCAAAACGCTTTGTAATGTCTTCAACACACAAAATAATCCCCAAATTTTTGGCTTTTAAAAACGGCGCCAAAAAGTTCTTTTCGTGGTGGGCGTTCTTTTTTCCCGCTGCAAATTTTGCCGCACGAAAAATGTACGGCGCGGCAGTTTTAAGCGGAATAGTTGAAACTGCGGGGCGTTTGCTTATGTTCCCTTATGCCGTGGCATTTAATGAACTAAATATAACAACCGGACAGGATTTATATAATTATCTTGAAAAAGGCGCGCCAAAAGAATTTTATTCTTTAATGGCTTTGGCTGGTATTGGCTTTTTTGTGCTTCTTTTATGTGGTATAATATCGGGCTTTTTGTTTGATAAACTGTACTACAAGCATACTATTACCCAAATTAAAAAAATTAAAAAAGACCACGAAAAAGAAGAAATACCGCTTGCTTTCCGTAAATACGGCGGATACAATTTGTTTGGTTTTCTTTTGGCGGTACTTATTATACAGTATCTTCCCGGCATAATTGCCGCATTTATAATGTAAGGTGATAAATATGACAGTATGCGAAGTTTGTAAAACCGAAAACGAAGAACATTTTGAATTTTGCAAAAACTGCGGAAGCGGTTTAGTAAAGGAAGAAGAGGTAAAACCTCAGGTTACCCAAGCGCAAGAAAGTTCGCTTGTAAAGGCAAAAGAGCAAGACGAATTGGTTGCAGTTTATATGATGCTTCCCGATACTGAAAACCCAAGTGTTCGCACTTTACAAAAGGTTTTTGTTACACCAGCGCAGTATAAAGCAATGAAAACGGCAGGAATGTTTGACAAAAAGGAAGAGAGTAATGAATAAATATACTACTCTTTTAATGGACCTTGATAACACGCTGTTAGATTTTTATAAGTCTGAAAAAGAATCTATTAAAAGTGTGTTTGCGGAACTAAAACTTGATACAAGCCAATATGCATTGCAACTTTACAGTGATATTAACGACGGCTTTTGGAAGCGGTTTGAATGCGGTGAAATTCTTATTAAAGACATTTATGTCGGCAGGTTTATTGAATTTTTAAAGGCAACCAACCAAACGGCCGACCCTGCTTTTATGAATGAAAGGTATTTTCATTATTTAAGCCAAAGCGTAATTAAACTGCCAGGTTACAATGAAACAGTTTCTTATTTGCAAAATAAAGGTTACAATATTTACATAATAACAAACGGCGCGGCAAGTAACCAACACAGCCGTATAAAAATTTCGGGGCTTGATAAAATTATAAGCGGACTCTTTATTTCTGAAGAAATGGGGGCGCAAAAACCCGAAAAGGCGTTTTTTGATATTGTTTTTAAAAACATTACGGAAAAAGATAAATCAAAAATGCTGGTTATTGGCGATAGCATTACTTCTGATATTTTGGGCGGAATAAACGCAGGGCTTGATACTTGCTTAATAAACAGTAACGCCGACTGCACAAAAATAAAACCCACCTATAAACTAAATAATTTAATAGAACTAAAAAACATACTTTAAAAAGAACACGAAAGTGTTCTTTTTTATTTTCGGGGCATAATAAAACGGGTGAAAATTTTGAAGAATTTTAAAAAAATTATTGGCGGTATTTTTGTTGGCTTTATTTCAGGGCTACTTGGCGCTGGGGGCGGAATGCTTGCCGTTCCTTTGCTTGAAAAAACAGGAATTAAGGGTAAAGATGCCCACGCTAACGCCGTGGCAGTAATTTTGCCTATTGCCTTAACCAGCGCGGTTTTTTATTTGCTTGACGGTAGGGTAAAAATAAGCGATGCAACACCGTATATGATTTTTGGTGTAATTGGTTCGGTTTCAGCAACCTTTGTGCTTAAAAAAATATCGGTGATGTGGCTTAAAGTTTTGTTTTCACTTTTTATGGTTTGGGCAGGAGTGAGGTTAATAATTAAATGAGTGTAATTGCAGGTTTTTTGTCGGGTTTAATTGGCGGTCTTGGTCTTGGCGGCGGCGGAGTGCTTTTAATTTATTTAACCGCGTTAAAGGGAATTGAACAACCCAAAGCACAGGGCATAAATTTACTTTTCTTTTTGCCCGTTGGTTTGGTAGCGGTAATAATTTACGCCGTAAAAAAACAAATTCGTTTTAAAGAAATATGGCAGATTATTGCTTTTGGCATAATTGGTGCGGTGGGCGGAAGTTATTTATCTTCGGTAATAAAGCCCAATGTTTTGGGCAAATTTTTCGGTGGTTTTTTAATACTTTGCGCCATAAAAGAAATTATTTATGTAATACGCTTGAAAAGAAAGAAAAAGTGTGATATATTAAAAAAAGAATAAATGTTCTTTTTGGAGGTGCGCTGTGTCAAGACCAACTTTAACCGAAAAACAGGCAAAAGTTTATAAATATCTTGTTAAGGTTGCGGCCGAAGGTTTGCCGCCCACAGTACGCGAAATTTGTAACAAATGTTCAATAAAATCAACATCAACTGTGCATGGTATTTTAGATGTGTTGGAAGAAAACGGTTATATAAGCCGTGACGCAAGGTGTTCACGCGCAATTAAAATAAACGATATTTCGGCGTCTTCCCAAATTCCTGTGCTTGGCAGGGTAACTGCAGGTATGCCTGTGTTGGCGGTTGAAGATATTGAAGATTATATTCCGTACCCCACAAACGATGCCGAAGGGCTTTTTGCCTTAAGAGTTGACGGCCTTTCAATGAAAGACGCCGGTATTTTAGACGGCGATATTGTTATTGCCGATAAAAATGCCCGCTATAAAGCGCACGATATTGTTATTGGTATGGACGGCGAAGAAGCCACCGTAAAACGCCTTGAATACGAAAACGGCAAGGTGGTTTTTATGCCCGAAAACCCCGATTTTTCGCCAATTTACCCCGAAAACCCGTCGGTTTTAGGCAAGGTAATTGGCTGTTTAAGAAGGTACTAATATGAAAGAAGTAAAAATTTTTACCGACGGCGCTTGTTCGGGTAACCCGGGCCCCGGAGGTTGGGGCGCAATTTTAAAATACGGGAATAAGGTTAAGGAACTTTCGGGCGGTGAAGAAAACACCACCAACAACCGAATGGAACTTACCGCTGCTATTAAGGCACTTGAAGCACTAAAAGAACCTTGTTCTGTTATACTTACAACCGATTCAAAATACCTTTCCGACGGCATAGAAAAGGGCTGGGCAGAATCTTGGAAGAAAAACGGCTGGAAAAAGGCCGATAAAAAACCCGCGCTAAATACCGATTTGTGGGAAAGAATTTTGGAACTTTTTTCTTTACATAAGGTAAAAATTGTTTGGGTAAAAGGCCATAACGGCCACATAGAAAACGAACGGTGCGACGAGTTGGCGGTTAATTTTTATAAATCGCTAAATAAGTCTTAATTTTTAAAATAAAATGTCAAATACACTTGATTATTTATAACTTTTGTAATAAAATTGTTATATAAAAATAATATTTGGAGGAATTAGAAATGTTAGTATCTGCAAAAGAAATGCTTACCAAGGCAAAAGAAGGCAAATACGCTGTTGGCCAGTTCAACATTAACAACCTTGAATGGACAAAAGCAATTCTTCTTACTGCCGAAGAATTAAAATCTCCCGTTATTTTGGGCGTATCCGAAGGCGCAGGCAAATATATGTGCGGTTATACCACAGTTGTTGGTATGGTTAAGGGTATGATTAACGAACTCGGCATTACCGTTCCTGTTGCTTTGCACCTTGACCACGGCAGTTATGAACACGCTAAAAAATGTATCGCGGCAGGTTTTTCTTCGGTAATGTTTGATGGCTCTCATTATCCCATCGCAGAAAACATTGAAAAAACAAAAGAACTTGTTGCTCTTTGTAATGAACTCGGCCTTTCTCTTGAAGCCGAAGTTGGCGCAATTGGCGGCGAAGAAGACGGCGTTATTGGCGGCGGTGAAGTTGCCGACCCGAAAGAATGCAAAATGATTGCTGATTTAGGCGTTACAATGCTTGCTGCA
>JAZSAJ010000007.1:0-14733 GCA_045601805.1 Acutalibacteraceae bacterium | reverse complement strand
CAGGTTCAAGTCCTGTCCCCGCAACCAAAAACGGAAGCATCACTTTTGTGATGCTTTTGTTTTTTGTTATAGATAAGTAGTTGAACCTGCGACCGAAGGGTTCCCGGGGCAACAACGCCGCACGCGGTCAATGGACGGTGCAGTAAGGCGTTGTTGGCGCAGCGGTCAAAACTTTTAGGCGCTCCAAGCCGTAAAAAGTTTTGGGCACAACATCGTTTGACCGAAGGTCAACATCATTTTTCGCAAAGCGAAAACCTCGTGTTTTCAGTCGGACACAAAATGGGGTTTCCTTACGGCAAACAGTGTTATGCTTCGCATAAACGATGTGGGCTTGCGCCCAATGCTGTTGCGACAATGTCGCAAACTTAATCACCGCAACCAATATTGCGAACCGATTTAGATATCGGTGCAGAAAACCCAGAAACCCGGGCGGTTTCTGGGTTTTTTGTGTCATTTTTCAAAGTGCAATTCAAAAGATATCGTATCCCCAAAACGACCTTTGGGGAGGACTTGAACTAAATTCAATAGATATCAAGGGCAGATTTTGCGATTTTTTTCGTTAAAAGGTTTAAAAAGTGAAGGTTATGTGATATAATCAATATCGGTGTACTTGACTTTAGGGGGAGCTTTTATGAAAATTGCAACTACAACGGGGGATTTTAAACTTTATTGTCAAAACGACATTGAGCGAATAAATGAGCTGAATAAAGCCGGTTTTAAATATATTGATTTAGATATGTCTTCCTTTACGCCCGATTCACCTTATATGAAGGACGATTGGAAGAGTGCTGTTCTGGCACTGAAAAACGAAGCAGACAAGCTTGGCATGAAATTTGTTCAAGCCCACTCTCAGGGCGGTAATCCGCTTGATAGCAATCAGAATAAGGTTGATTTTTTGGTTGCAGCCACGATACGTTCGATTGAAATTTGTGATATGCTTGGCATTAAAAACACCGTTGTGCATCCGGGGTTTGCAAAAGGCATCAGCAAAGAGGAATGGTTTGAAAAGAATTGTACGTTTTACAAAAAACTGTTCCCGTCTATGGAAAAGTTCGGGGTAAACGTTTTGATTGAAAATTCCACATCGGCAAATATGGGTGATATGTACTTTGCAAATTCCGGTGCAGATATGTTGGAATTTCTGAAATTTGTTAACCACCATTTGCTTCACGCCTGTTGGGATACAGGACACGCTAACTGTGAAGGCTCACAATATGATGACATCATTACCCTTGGAAAAGAGCTTTTCGCAATTCACTACAACGATAACCACGGAGCAAAAGATGAACATCTGATTCCTTTTTTGGGCACCCTTAATCACGACGAGATTATAAATGCTTTGATCGACTCCAAATTTGAAGGTTATTTTACCCTTGAATGTTCATCTTCATTGATTCCAAAAAATTATTGGTTAGGTGGACGGCGGTCCTTTGACGGAAATGCACAACTTGCAGAGCCACAGCTTTTTATGCAACAGCAAGTCGTAACACTTATGTATAGCATTGCAAAATATATGTTGACGGCTTATGATATATTTGAAGAATAAAATTTACCGATACAGATTGATATCTAAATCGGCGCAACTTGCCAAAAAAACCTTTAACACCATTTGGTGTTAAAGGTTTTTTGCTTTGAAAAAGATTTTAAACTATTCTAACCGCGTATAAATTTTTTACATAAGCTCATTTTTGATTAGGCGAATCATTATTGATGTATTAAGTTCTATGGCGTCGGCAGGGTATATTTCTTTCATATAGCCGTGCCAGTATTTATTTTTATACTGCTTAATAATTTCTTCATCGCTTAAGCCGTTTTTAATACTATAAAGTATTTCTTGCGCCGTTTCTTGCGCGGCGGGTTTCATATTATTAAGGTAAAATTCGGTTTGGTTTTTATTAAGTAAACCATAATGCGGTGCCAAAATCTTTGTTATATTAAGTTTTTCTATTTTTTCAATAGATGAAATTGTATCACCGTAACTTACAAGATATATTGGCATAACGGTTTTTTCGCCGTCGTACACGCCAAGCGTTTCGGCAGCAAGCAATAACCCCTCTTGTTCACAGTAAAAGCCCACGCAACAATGTGTATGGCCGGGTAAATTTACAACCTTAAACTCCATATCACCGGATTTAATTATATCGCCTTCATCAACTGCAATATCTACCCTTAATTCATCACCCAAAAATTCATATTCTGTTACACCGCATTTTTTTGCAAAGTTATTATCAAGCGTTTTCATTGTTCTTTTGGCGCCCTCGCGCACAAAAACGCTGGCTGCATACTTCCCTGCTACCACCTTTGCCAATGGGTAATGCCTTAAAACATTGGCACTTGCAAGGGCGTGGTCATAGTGTGAATGGGTTAAAAATATAAAATCAAGTTGGCGGTCACCTAAAACTTTCTTTATGTTTTGGACAATTTTATTTCCGGTAAAACCAAAACCTGTATCATATAAAATACTTGTTTTACCGTCATCAATTAAAAACGACGCGTCACCTTTTTGAACGCGTACATCTGTTACTTTTATGCTCATTTTATTCCCAACTTTAACTTTTAATTTTTACATATTTTACTACAAAATCCTTAAGAATTCAATATTCCTATAACACAAATACTTAAAATTTAACAATTATTGGTGATAAAACAAAAAACCTTTTCAAACACTTGTAAAAACTTAAAATGTGTGGTATACTTATTGTATACCACACAAACCAAATATTCGGAATTTATTCTCGAAGTCTATTTTTACTTTGGTAAAAATGCAGACTTCTCTTTTCGCGTCTTCGAGAGATTTCCGAAAAGTTTGTGTGGTAGCAAATTGAAGTTATGCATTTTTCGGTGTGTGTAACTTCGTGTTGCGCACACTTTTTTATTTTTAGAGGTTTTTATATGTTTTTAAACAAACTCTATCACTTTCTATGCATAATTTTTTATTGGGGAAAGTACAGAGATATAACAGGCGTTAAATTAAATCCAAACAATCCACAAAAATGCAAAGGAAACGGCAATTATAAAGGTATTGAAATATGCTGTGAAAATTGTGATTATTATTTGGAATGTTATAAAAGGCGGTTTTAACACCGTCTTTTTATGTTTAACGAATCTCATACTTGGTTATTCATCGTTGAAAAAAGTAAAACGATATGATATAATATTTGTGACATTGTTAAATAATTAACTTTGAAAGGAATTGTTTTTATGGACAAAACAAATGAAAAGTACGAGGCACTGTTTACGCCTTGGAAAATTGGTAACGTGGAAATTAAAAACCGAATTGTAATGTGCCCTATGGGCGGTACATCGCTTTTTGGTTGGTTTGAACTTACGGGTTGCCATTTTGACAAAGAGGCGGCTAAGCTCTTTTTAGAAAGGGCGCAAAACAACGTTGGTCTTATTATTCCGGGTATTGCACCACTGCGCGATACTTTTTGGGGTAAATGGCTTTGGCAAAACCCTAAAATGTTTGAAGAACTTAAAGTTTTTATGGATGAAATTCATAAAACCGGAGCAAAACTTTTTATTCAGCTTACAGCAGGTATGGGCCGTTCTTGGGCAATTACCGAACTTGTTGCACCATTACATAAAAACAAAATTACCCGCGCTATTGTAAAGCCCATTATTGATACTTCGCACGAATTGGCTTGTCCTTCTCCCCAACCGTCGCGTTGGGCGCACGATATTGAGTGCCCCGAAATGACGGTGCACCAAATTCACGAAATTATTGAGGCATTTGCAAAAACTGCAAAACTTTGCCGTGACGCAGGTGTTGACGGTGTTGAAGTACACGCTGTTCACGAGGGTTATTTGCTTGACCAGTTTGCAATTGAATTCTTTAACAAGCGTACCGATGAATACGGCGGCAGTTTTGAAAACCGCTACCGTTTTGCAAAGGAAGTTGTTACTGCTATTAAAGAAGCCTGCGGCGAAGACTTCCCCGTATCGCTTCGTTATTCGGTTGAATCTAAAATGAAAGGTTTCTGCGAAGGCGCTATGCCCGGCGAAGATTATACCGAAGTTGGCAGAAATATGGAAGAATCGGAAAAGGCGGCAAAGTATTTGCAAGATGCCGGTTACGATATGCTTAATGCCGACAACGGCACTTACGATTCTTGGTATTGGGCGCATCCGCCTATGTATATGCCCGAAAACTGCAATCTTAATGATGTTGCGCACATTAAGAAATTTGTTGATATTCCTGTTGTTTGTGCCGGCAGAATGGATGCCGAAGTTGGCGCACAGGCAGTTAAAGAGGGCAAAATTGATGCTGTTGGTGTTGCAAGGCAGTTCCTTGTTGACCCCGAATGGATTACAAAACTTATTGAAGACAGAGTCGCAGATATTAAACCCTGTATTTGCTGTCACAGCGGTTGCTTTAACTTCTCGTCTTCAAAGGGACACGCAAACACGCAAGATTTAACCGACACCATGGGTCTTGCCCGTTGTGCGCTTAACCCCGAAACAATGCAGTCTAAAAAGTACTACATTGCACCCGCTAAAAAGCAAAAAAACATTGCTATTATTGGCGGTGGTATTGGCGGTATGGAAGCTGCTATTGTTTGTGCCAAACGCGGACACAAGGTTACACTTTATGAAAAGAGCGATAAACTTGGCGGTGTATTTATTGCCGCTGCAGCCCCCTCTTTTAAAGAAAAGGACCGCGCGCTTATTGCTTGGTATATTCGCGAACTTGCAAAATACCCCATTGATGTTAAAATGAACACCGAAGTTAAAGATGTTAATTCGCTTAATGCCGACGAAATTATTGTGGCAACAGGCGCAACGGCCAAAAAACTTCCCGTTAAGGGCGCAGATACCGCTATAGAAGCAGTAGATTATTTGCTTGGCAACAAAACCACGGGCGAAAATGTTGTGGTTATTGGCGGCGGACTTACAGGTTGCGAAATTGCTTATGACCTATATCTTGGCGGCAAGAAACCTGTTATTGTTGAAATGCAAGACGACCTTATTACCACCCCCGGTATTTGCCTTGCCAACACAAGTTATTTGCGTGATTTCTTTAAAACAAACAATGTTCCTGTTTACCTTGAAACTTCGCTTTGTGAAATTGGCGACGGTTTTGTTACCCTTAAAGACAAAGACTGCAAAACATTTACCTTACCCACCGATTCGGTTATTCTTTCTGTTGGTTATAATCCCTCCCCCATTGCTGCAAAAGGCAAACACATTCACGTTATTGGTGATGCCGATAAGGTTGGAAATCTCAGAACTGTTATCTGGGGCGCATGGAGCAAGTGTATGAAGTTGTAAAGAAACTTCATACACAAAGAAAAAATAAGAAAGAAGAAATAATAAATGAAAGAAAACAATATTCTTCTTGAAAAATCTTTATTATTCGCAGCGCGAATTGTAAAACTCCATAAATATTTAGTTTCAAAAAAGCAGGAATTGGTTATCTCAAAACAAATTATTCGTTCTGCTACTTCTATTGGTGCAAATGCAAACGAAGCGGTTTACGGAAGCAGTAGGGCCGATTTTATTGCTAAATTACATATTTCACTTAAAGAAACAGCCGAAACTGAATATTGGTTAAAACTTTTGCATTTGTCTGGTTATATTAACGAACAAGAAAAAACATCGCTTATTAACGACTGTTTGGAAATTAAAAAAATTCTTATTTCCACTATAAATACGGCAAAAGAAAATTTATAATTTCGTGCCGAAGGCACACCGATTTTATTCTTTATTCTTTATTATTTTGCAAATCTTTTTGAAAGGAAAATTTACTATGATATTAACACCTGAACAGCAAGCCATTTTAAACGGCGAAAAGGGTGAAACGCTTGCAAAGGTTATGAAAACCTTGGTTATGTACGGCGATGCCTTTGAAGCCGAAAAATTAGTTCCTATTACTTCAAAATACAACCACTT
This sequence comes from Acutalibacteraceae bacterium, assembly GCA_045601805.1. GTDB lineage: Bacteria > Bacillota > Clostridia > Oscillospirales > Acutalibacteraceae > SIG607. The sequence goes on along the minus strand of JAZSAJ010000007.1, from coordinate 8,841 downwards.
GGTTACTTCGTTCGGTCTTAAGGTTATGTCCCCTGTGTACGACCTTATGCAACAACTTTTAGATTCAGGCGTTGCTTCGGAACAAAAATTTTCGGTTGACCCACGCCCTATTGACAAAAATGTGCCCGCAAACTTTTTACAAAACTTTGTTTTTAACAAGTTTATGTATACAAAGCAAGATTTTTATGAAAAGCAACTTCATAAATTAGGTCTTATAGATGAAAACGCCTTTACCTGCACCTGCTATATGGACGAAGTTGGCAACAAGCCACAAAAAGGTGATGTACTTTCTTGGGCTGAATCAAGCGCAGTTGTTTATGCAAACTCGGTTTTGGGCGCAAGGTGCAACCGCAACTCAGGTATAATTGACATTATGGGTTCTATTGTTGGTTATGTTCCCTATTTTGGCCTTTTAACCGACGAAGGCAGAAAAGCAACTTGGGTTGTTAAGGTGCAAACCACCAAAAAACCCGAAGCGCAACTTTTGGGTTCGGCTATTGGTATGAAGGTTATGGAAGATGTGCCCTATGTTGTGGGCCTTGATAAATGGATTGGCAGTGAACTTAACGATTCTGCCTGTGCTTACCTTAAAGATTTCGGTGCCGCTACCGCTTCTAACGGCGCGGTTGGTCTTTACCATATTGAAAACCTTACCCCCGAAGCCGTAGAACTTGGCGAAAAACTTATTGCTAAGGGTGCAAAGGAATATATTATTGACGACGCTGAACTTCAGCGTGTGCAAGACAACTACCCTGTTATTTGGAAAAACCCCGATGCAAAACCCAAACTTTGCTTTGTTGGTTGCCCCCATTTATCTTTAGAACAACTTAAGGACTGGACCGATAAAATAACTGCAGAACTTAAGAAAAACGGCAAAAACAAAGTAACAATTCCCACCGTATTTACTGCTGCTCCTGCTGTGTTAAAGGAATTTAACAGCACTGAATACGCACCTCGCCTTAAAGCAACGGGCGTTATTACTTCTTATATTTGTCCGCTTATGTATATGAACAACCCGCTTTGCAAAAAAATGCCGGTTATTACCTCTTCTAACAAACTTCGCACCTACACAAGTGCAAGATACTATACCGACGAGCAAATTCTTAATAGCATTACAGGAGGTAAAAACTAATGAAACAATTTAAAGGTAGAGTTGTTACCCCCGGTGAAGTAACCGCCGAGGCAGTTGTAACAACCGAAGGTTTTAATACATTAGCATCACTTCAAATGGCTTTGCAGTTTGGCGATAAAGAGGTAAAATGCGGTGACCAAAGCAACAAAGAACTTTACGGCAAACCGCTTTTAAACAAAGCACTATGTCTTCCCCAAACTATTGGCTCAACAACAGGCGGTCTTGTGCTTTACTGCGCTTGTTCAATGGGTAAAAACCCTGCTTGCATGCTTTTTGCCAACCACATTGATTCGCTTGCCGCTGCAGGTGCAGTTTTGGCAGATGTTTGGGTAGACGGCGTAACAATGCCGGTTATTGACTGCCTTGGCGATGAATTTTTAAACTATGTTAAAGACGGAATGAAAATCACCGTAAAGCAAGACGGAACAGTTGAGGTAGAATAATTTGAAAATTAAAAGAATATGCCCTAAATGTAATTCTGGCGATATTGTAAGAATTGACGGTTATTCAGGCCCGTACGGTACCGGCAACAATATAATGACTAAAAACACTATATTTTCGGCTGTTAATGTTAGCCAAAACATTTAAACCCGAACCAGCCTAAAAGGCCGGGTTTAAGGCGCATTTTGGCTCTTTGTCGCTCATAGGCGACAGCCTTATGTGCTTCGCATCACCAAAATCCACTCATAAATCCGCGCCTTTTAGGTCGGAGAATTTTGTGATTAAAGGATTTTCGCTGTGGCGAGGCACAAAACGCAGTTAATCCTAACGGATTAACGAGTATTTTAACAAAGCCACAGCGTAAAATCATAAACCCAAAATCTGATTCGGGTTTAAATGCTTTGGCTAACCGATATATATGCTGTTCTTGCGGATATACAGAAGAATGGATTGACAAAGAAGATATAGAAAAAGTAAAAAACAGCAAAAAGGCAAAACGATAATACCTAACAAAACCTCGGTTTCCCCGAGGTTTTTGTTTTTACAAAGTTTAGCAAGTATTACTTGACAGCAGCAAGTAATATGTTCTTTATTTTTTCGCAACTTTATGTTATAGTTAAATTGTAATAAGGAGGAGACATTATGACGGTTGGCGAAAAAATTCAAATGTATAGAAAACAGTTAAACTTATCTCAAGAAGAACTTGGGCAAAAGTTACTGGTAAGCAGGCAAACAATAAGTCTTTGGGAAAAAGACCAAACCGCTCCTACCATTGATAATTTAATTAGGTTAAAAGAACTTTTCGGTGTTTCGGTTGATGAAATATTAAACCTTGAAAGCGACACAAATGCTGAAATCTTACCAAATGAAACCTATAATTTTAATTTTACCAAAGATGAATTAAGTAAAATACATCGTTTACAAAACAAAAGTGTTTATAAAAAACCAATAATTTCTATCTTGCTTTACATTTTATTGCTTGTATTTTTTATTGAAACATCTACTCCAGAGATTATAATTGGTCTCGTATTCGGAATGTTTTTCTTTAGTTTAGTTTCTCACATTAAAATGATTCGTACATATAACAAGCTTTGGAAAAGCAGCATTGAACGAATTTGCAAGTCAAACTACGAATATAAAGTTTTTGAGGATTATATCAACATAAATATATATCGCGAAAACAAAATAATGCGTAGTTCCAAGTGCTTTTTTTCAGACATAGAACAAATACAGATATTAGGAAATTGGTTGTTTTTAGAATTTGGCGGACAAAGGTTTGTGTTACGAAAAAGCGAATTAAAAGAAAACTCGTCGTTTTTTTCTTATATATATAAAAACCCCAAAAAAACAGTTCAAAAACCTACAAGCAATGGTTTTAAAGTGTTATCTTCTATATTGTTTTGGTTGTCATTAGCAGCAATATTTTTAGCACTGGCTTTGGTGGGGGCGGTTTCAGAAAAAAATAATTTATTCATAGAAAATATGTGGTTGTTCTTTTTGTTGACTCCAATACCAATTGCTTCCATTGTTTTGGGCTACATATTAAAATCTAAAGGTTACAAATATAAGAAAAATATAATTGTGGGAATAATTATGACCGCACTGCTTTGTATTTATGGTTCTTTTTCATTTGTTTTTTCAGATATTTATAACCACAGCGATGCACCGATTATTAAAACAGAGCAAACACTTGGAATTGATATTCCTAACCATAAACAAATAAATACTCAAGATTTTACAAAGGCAAGTCAATCTTTTTCAAGAGGATATATATATTACAGAAGCGATATATATTTTGAAGATATTTCGGTAGAAAATTTTGAAAAACATATTGAAACTGATGAAAAATGGTTATCCGCCATACCGAACGATTTAATTGGCATTACTTCCCCATTTGTCAGTAGCAGTTATTATGACTATGTTTTGATTTATAACACAGACACTTCGGAGTATAACACCCTTCCCCAAAACAGCGGAACCTTTAATTTTATAAGTGTTCACTATAATTTGGAAGAAAACGAAATGGCAATTACTGAATACGACATTGATTATGTAAAATAATGTATAAATTGGTATGATATCCCTCACTCTCTTTGATGAGTGGGGGATTCTCAATTGATAAAATACATTGTTTGTGTTATTATATATTTACCAATTTATAATAAAGGAGAATCGTGAAAGTGGCTGAACTTAACATTGCTAATAAAAAGTGCAATAAAAGGCGTATTTCGGCTTGGGAAATTACTCTTATTATTCTTGGTTTTCCCCTTTGGTTTCCGTTGTTGGTTTCCGCTTTTGCCGTGCTTTTTTCACTTTATGTTTCGCTTTGGGCAATAGTTGTTTCCGTTTGGGCAGTTTTTGTTTCGGTTACTGCCTGTGCATTTGCCGGTGTTTTGGCAGGAACCGGTTTTGCTATGTTAAATAGCATCCTTTCGGGAATGTTTTTAATTAGCGCAGGGCTTGTTTTCGCCGGGCTTTCAATTTTTATTTTCTTTGGTTGCAAAGCCGTAACAAAAGGAATGGCACTTTTAACCAAAAGCATACTGTTGGCAATTAAAAAAGGTTTTACAAAAAAGGAGGCGGTAAAATGAGCAAAAGAACAAAAATTTGGCTTATTATAGCCACCTCACTTATACTTATTGGTTCTATTATTTTTGTGAGCGTGATGAAAATGTGCAAATGGGATTTTACAAAACTTTCTACTGTAAAATACGAAACCGTAACTTATAACTTTAGTGAAAATATTTATAAGTTTACAGCCGATACTAACACCGCCAATCTTGTATTTTTACCATCGGTAAACGAAAACGTGGCAGTTGTTTGCTACCAGCAAAAAAACATGCCGCACACGGTTTATGTTAAAGACGGTATGCTTATTGTTAAAGCTACCGACGAAAGAAAATGGTATGAGCATATTGGCATAAGTTTCGGTACACCAAAAATAACGGTATATTTACCAAAGGGCGAATACGGCAGTCTTTTAATAAACTGCAGTACGGGAAATATTGAACTGCCAAAAAACTGCACTTTTGAACACATTAAGGTTAAAACAAGCACCGGTAAAATAACCGCTTCTGATATTCAAATTAGCGAAACCTTTGAAACAAAAGTTTCAACGGGAAAGGTAAAGGCAACAAATATTATTTGCAACAACTTTTTTTCAAACGGTAACACGGGCGAAGTTTATTTAGAAAATGTTATTGCAAAAAAGGAAATAAACATTACGCGAAGCACAGGAAACATTAAGTTTAACGGTTGCGATGCAAAAAAATTTCACATTGAAACCAACACAGGTGACGTTAAAGGCAGTTTGCTTTCTGAAAAAGTTTTTGTTGCCAAAACCGATACAGGCGATATAAATGTGCCAAACACAACCACAGGCGGTGTTTGTGAAATTACCACCGACACAGGCGATATTGATATAAGTTTGCAAAAATAAGGAAGTATTTAATATGAAACTTGCAACAACAACGGGCGATTATTTTACATACACTAATTCCCAAGCAGAAGCAATACAGTATATAAAAAATGCAGGGTTTAAGTATATTGATTATAATTTTACTCTTGACTACAACCAAAACAACGGTGTTTTTGGCGAAAATTACGAAGAGTACATAAAAGAAATAGCCGACACTTGCAAAAATTTGGGAGTAACACTTGTGCAAGCACATGCTCCAATGGGCAAACCTTTTGAAGACGGCGGTGTTTTGCTTAACAAAACGCTTCGCTGTGTTGACGCTTGCGGGGCGTGGGGCATTAAAAACCTTGTTGTACATTCGGGCTATTCAGCAGGGCTTAGCAAAGAAGAAACCTTTAATCGTAACAAAGAGTTTTATATGCCTTTGCTTTCCCGCGCGGAAAAATACGGGGTAAATATTCTTACCGAAAACTTTAATAAAATGTACGATAAAAACATTTATTGGATTGATAACGCTATTGACCTTTTAGAACTTATTGAATTTGTAAACCACCCGCTTTTCCACGCGGTTTGGGACACAGGGCACGGCAATTTACAGGAAATGCCGCAAGATGAAGCAATAAGGTTGCTTGGCAACCACATAAAAGCGGTGCATATTCAAGACAACAATGGCGACTGGGATTCCCACCTTGCTCCCTTTTTAGGAACTCTTAACCTTGATTCAGTTATAAATGGTTTGTTTGAAATTGGATACAATGGTTATTTCACCTTTGAAGTGGGAAATTTCTTTAACCCAAAAGAAAAAAGACGCGTTTATGAAAAAAGCACACTTTTGTCAACCGCGCCACTTGAACTGCGTAACGCATTCCAGCAATACCTTTACAAATTGGGCGAATGTGTTTTAAAAACATATAATTGCTTTGAAGAATAACCATGTGTTTTTGTGCAATTATACAATATTTTAAAAAACACTTGCAAAACTGTTTGTTTTGCCTTATAATCTAAAACTGAACTGAATATTCTGGTTGAAGCATTTCGGGAAATTGCATTTTTGCAGCCGAAGGAATAACGCTCTCAGGTGTCCGTAAGGATAAAGACCGAATGCTGACAGAACTTTGGAGACACCCATTAAATTGGGGGCCGAAGGTGCAAGCGCAACAGCGCCAAACTCTCAGGCAAAAGGACAAAGATTTCTTTTGAATTTTTATGCTTTTTGACGGGTTGTGCTGTTTGCACAATCCGTTTATTTTTTATTTTTTTGAGGAGGATGTCACTATGTTTGACAAAATTGCCGAAATTAACGGCAGTATTAACGGCGTCGTTTGGGGCGCATTTGGTTTGTTTTTGCTTATTGGCACAGGCGTTATAACCACACTTTGCACAAAGGTTTTTCAGGTTTCGCACATTGGCCTTTGGTTTAAAAACACGTTAGGCAGTCTTTTTAAGAAAGACGTAATTAAACACCGCAAAGAAAAAGGTACTATTTCGCCTTTTCAGGCCCTTTGCACTGCTTTGGCTGCAACTGTTGGTACAGGTAATATTGCCGGTGTTGCCGCTGCTATTTGCATTGGCGGTGCAGGCGCAGTATTTTGGATGTGGGTTGCCGCATTCCTTGGCATGATGACCAACTATTCTGAAAATGTTTTAGGCCTTTATTTCCGCAGAAAGAACACTAACGACGAATGGTCGGGCGGCGCTATGTACTATTTGCAAGACGGCCTTGGCAAAAAGAAGGGCTGCAAATGGATTGGCAAAGTTTTAGCCGTTCTTTTCTGTATATTCACAATGCTCGCTTCCTTTGGTATTGGCAGTATGGGCCAGGTAAACAAAATTGTTGCCAACGTTGCATCGGCTTTTGATATATCTGCTCTTTCAAACATTACCGTTTTTGAAGGCATTTCGCTTTACAATGTTATTTTAGGCGTTTTAATTATGATTTTAACTGCCGTTATTACACTTGGCGGTGTTAAAAGAATTGCAAATGTTGCCGAAAAAATTGTTCCTTTTATGGTAGTTCTTTATGTTGTTGGCAGTCTTGTAATAATTGGTGTTCATTACGATGCTATTATTCCCGCCTTTAAAGCAATTTTTGTAAATGCATTTAAACCCGAAGCTTTTGTTGGCGGTGGTATTGGCGGTGTTATTGTTGCTATGACCAACGGCTTTAAGCGCGGCGTATTTTCTAACGAAGCAGGTCTTGGTTCTTCGGTTATGGTACACTCTAACTCAAGCGTTAAAGAACCGGTTAAACAAGGTATGTGGGGTATTTTTGAAGTATTTGCCGACACAATGGTTGTTTGCACAATGACTGCTTTGGTTGTTTTAACTTCGGGCGGTCTTAACGGCGGTGTATTTAACGCGGCTACAGGTGAAGTTGCCGCTGGTTATACCGATGCCACACTTGTTGGCGGTGCCTTTAACCAAATTTTCAGTTGGGGCAATATTGGTCAGCGTTTTGTTGCTATTGCTATGTTCTTGTTTGCATTTACCACCGTTCTTGGCTGGTCGCACTACGGCAGTAAAGCATGGGAATACCTTTTCGGCGCAAAAAGTACATTTGTATTTAGAATTATTCATGTTTGCACAATTATTTTTGGTGCGGTGCTCACCTCTTCTTTGGCTTGGGACATTTCCGATACATTCAACGGACTTATGATGATACCCAACCTTATTGGTGTACTTGTACTTGTTCCCCTTGTTATGAAAATTACCAAAAATTATATTGACCGCCGAGTTAAGAAGAAAGATGTTGCTCCTGTTCTTTCTTACGACCCTGCTATACAGGCCGAAATGGAACAAAATCTTAACGAAGAATAATTATAAAACCCCAAGTGTTATGCTTGGGGTTGCTTTTTGCCTAAAATAAAGGTATAATAAAAAACGGAGGGATTTTATGGAAATTTCAAAACAAGCATTTGCAATTATAAGCAAAATGCAACAAAACGAACTTAATGAAAGCGTTATTTATAAAAAAATAGCCAAATTTGCAAAAGGTGATATTAACAAAGAAACCCTTACCCGTTTGGCAAACGAAGAATTTGCACATTACCAAATTTGGCAAAAGTATACAAACAAAGAATTAAAGCCAAAAAAAGCAAAGGTTTTCTTTTACACCCTTGTTGCAAGGGTTTTGGGGTTTACCTTTGCCGTTAAACTTATGGAAAAAGGCGAAGGCGGTGCGCAGGCAGAATACAGCCGTATTGAAAACGAAGTTCCCGAAAGTGTTGCAATAAGAAGCCAAGAAGAAGAACACGAACAGGCATTACTTTCAATACTTGATGAAGAAAGTTTGCAGTATGTTGGCAGTATGGTATTGGGCCTTAACGACGCTTTGGTTGAACTTGCAGGAAGTCTTGCCGGTTTTACATTTGCTTTGCAAAACACAAAATTGGTTGCACTTTCCGGCCTTATTGTTGGTATTTCGGCAACATTTTCAATGGCTTCAAGCGAATTTTTGGCGGCAAAGAGTGAAGGCAGAACCGATGCCTTAAAATCTTGTTCCTACACAGGCATTGCTTACCTTATTACCGTTATTTTGCTTATACTTCCCTATTTATTGTTTGAGCCGTCGCAATATATTCCCGCTTTGGTTTGCATGCTTTTAATTATAGTTTTAATAATAGCAGGGTTTACCTATTACACTTCGGTTGCAAAAGACCAACCCTTTAAATCGCGCTTTTTAGAAATGGCAATTATTAGTATTGGCGTTGCTGTAATTTCGTTTATAGTTGGCCTTTTGGCAAAGAAATTTTTAGGTATTGATGTTTAATTAAAATGCTCGGTTAAAAGCCGAGTATTTTTTTGTAAAATTTTGTATAAAAAGTTTGAAAAACACAATATGTTGTGTTAT
>JAZSAJ010000006.1:0-15565 GCA_045601805.1 Acutalibacteraceae bacterium | reverse complement strand
TGCCCTCACAGAGCGGTACATAAACGCCAAACGGTGGCGGTATGTTGCCGATAAGTTCGGTGCTATGACAGAGGACACCGTAAGAAAGCGTTGCACGCGCGCGGTGGAAAAGTATCTGGGAGAGGGCGCTCACCTCTAAATAGAAAACGGCATGGTGTTATGCGAAGGTAATGCTCCCCAAAAAGCCGGGCGAAGGGAAACGCTTTTTGGGGAGTATTATCTCCGTCCCGTGCCGATTAGAGCAGATGAGGGCATAGCCCCAAAAAAAGCACCCGTGTGGGTGCTTTTTTTATGTGTTGTCGGTTAGGCCAAGTTCCTTTGCGGCTTGTTCGCGCATTTTGTATTTTAATATTTTGCCTGCGGCATTCATTGGAAAACTTTCTACAAACGAAATATATTTTGGCACTTTGTGTCTTGCCATACTGGCTTTTATATATTCGCTCATTTCGGTAGTTGTTATGCTGTTTTCTTCTTTAAGAATAATACAAGCCATAATTTCCTCGCCGTACTTTTTATCGGGTACGCCAATAACCTGTACGTCTTTAACTGCGGGGTGGGTGTAAATAAATTCCTCAATTTCTTTGGGGTAAATATTTTCACCGCCGCGAATAATCATATCCTTTAGGCGGCCTGTAATGCGGTAGTTGCCCGCTTCATCTTTACAAGCCAAATCGCCCGAATGAAGCCAACCGTCGCTATCAACTGTGTCGGCGGTTGCTTGGGGCATTTTATAATAGCCCTTCATTGTGTTATAGCCCTTAGAACAAAATTCGCCGTTTACACCTGCGGGCAGTTCTTCACCTGTTTCGGGGTCAACAATTTTGCAACGAACATGGGGAAATGCGTAACCAACAGTATCGGTTCTAACCTCTAAACTGTCGGTCCAAGCCGACATTGTGGAACCGGGGGCAGATTCTGTTTGTCCGTAAACACTAACAATACCTGTCATATTCATTTCATTTGGCTGTGCGGCACGGCGCATAAGTTCGGGCGGACAACCCGCACCCGCCATAATACCGGTTCGCATGTGCGAAAAATCGGTATTTTTATAATCGGGGTGATTAAACATTGCAATAAACATTGTGGGAACACCGTTAAAGCAGGTTATTTTTTCTTGGTTAATACAAGCAAGTGACTGCTTTGCCGAAAAATAGGGAAGCGGACAAATGGTTGCGCCGTGGGTTAGCGATGATGTCATTGAAAGCACCATACCAAAGCAATGGAACATTGGCACCTGAATCATCATACGGTCGGCGGTGGAAAGCCCCATTCTGTCGCCAATACATTTGCCGTTGTTTACCACATTATAGTGGGTTAGCATTACGCCTTTTGGGAAACCCGTTGTGCCCGAAGTGTACTGCATATTGCAAACGTCATCGGGGCGAACAGATGAGGCCATTTGGGCAACGGTTTCTTTGCTTACCAAATTAGCGCGAGCCATAGCACCGCCAAAGGTTAAACAGCCATCCATTTTAAAGCCAACTGTAATAACATTACGCAAAAATGGAAGCCGTTTGCAATGAAGTGCCTCGCCCTGTTTTGTGGTTTTTAATTCGGGGCAAAGTTCGGTAATAATGTTTTTATAATTTGAATCAAGGCAACTTTCAATCATAACCAAAGTATGCGTATCTGACTGCCTTAACAAATATTCCGCTTCGTGAATTTTATAGGCGGTGTTTACCGTTACCAAAACCGCGCCAATTTTTGTGGTAGCCCAAAATGCAATAAACCATTCGGGCACATTAGTAGCCCAAACCGCCACTTTACTGCCTGCCTTAACACCCAAAGAAACAAGAGCGCGTGCAAAGGTGTCAACATCTTCGCGGAATTCATGGTAGGTACGGGTGTAATCAAGTGTGGTATATTTAATAGCGTATTGGTCGGGGAATTCTTCGGCCATACGGTCTAACACCTGTGAAAAGGTTAAATCAATAAGTTCGTCTTTTTTCCAAACATATTGGCCTGTGCCGTCGTGGTTAAAATACAAACTTTTCTTTTTGCCGCGCGGATTTTCAAAGCGGTTCATATAGTTAATAAAATAGGGGAATATAACCTCAATATCCTTCAAATCTTCAATCCATTCGGGTTTCCATTCAAGCGAAATAAAACCGTTATAGTTTACCGAAGACAATGCCAACATAAAGTCTTTAATTGGGGCAGTACCCTCGCCAATTAAATCGTATTCGCCGCTGTCAGCCGAATCGCGCAAATGAACATGGCGCACATAGTCGCCCAAGTTTTTAATTGTGGTGTCGGCGTTTTCACCGTAGTCGCGCAAAGGGTGGTGCACATCCCACAAAACCGCCAATTCATCACTTGCAAATTCATCAAGCAGTTTTCTTAAGCGTGCGGTGTTTGCATAAATACCGCTTGTTTTAATTAAAATAGTTACCTCTTTTTCGCGCGCTTCGGCTGTAATACGGGTAAGGTTTTCCTTTACCGCAGTTTCGTTTTCGGTTAATGCAACAACCGAAATATAAGGAACGCGCGCGTTTTTAGCAGCTTCCATTAAGGTTTGCAAAAAAGGAATACAGTCACCGCCGCTTGATATATCACAAGAAGTGTCAAAACAGGGAATAGTTAAATTTTTTTCCTTTAACTGCCTAACTGTTGCTGCTGCATTGTATTTGTGAAAAGGACCGCTACGGTCTAACATTGGGTCAAATTTTGGTAAATTATAAACTTCAATACCGCTAAAACCCATTTCTTCGGCAATATTAACGGTGTCTTCCCAATTTAAGTTTGACCAACCGCGTGTAGAAAAGGAAAGTTTCATATTTCCTCCTCCTCGTAAACAATTTTATTTAATGCGCTTAAATATGCGTTAATACCGGCGCAAACAATATCGGTAGAAATACCGCGGCCTGAATATAATTTTCCGCCGCTGCGCAAACGAACAATGGTTTGGCCCATTGCTTCTCGGCCCTCGGTTACGGCTTTTAACTGAAAATCGTCAAGCTCATAGTGTCTTCCTGTAATACTTTCAATGGCAAGAAAAGCCGCGTCAATAGGGCCGTCGCCAATACAAACGCCCTCTAAAATTTGTCCGTTCTTCTTTAACTTCATATGGGCGGTAGAAGAAATTGTGTTGCCCGAATTTATAACAAAGGTTTCCAATTGGTAGGTTGGTGGCACCTGCATTGCGGCAGAAGCCACAATTGCGTCTAATTCGCGAACGCTAACCTGCTCTTTTTTAGCGGCAATACGGCGGAATGCTTCCATAACTTTCGGTGCGTCTTCTTCTGAAAGGTCGTAGCCCAAGGCGGTAACCGCCTTTAAAACAGAATCGGCGTCATCGTGAACAGTTAAATAAACGCCTTCATCTTCGTTTCGCACACCGCTGTCAAAGGGCGAAGTTTTTTTACGCTCGGTTTCGCACATTAGGGTAATTTGCTGTATACTGCGGCCCAGTTGAGCAACCGAAATATTGGTTGTAACACCCATAGTGGCACTTCGTGTGTTAAGAATTTTTGCAACATTAGCCAAAGAAGCACTGCCTTGGCGGTAGGCGGCTGCCTTAATTTCGGTAGCGCCTTTTTCAACCGCGGCAATAGCACAAGCATCGGCTAAAAACATTTCATCACTTAAATTTACACCCAAATCAACTTCCTTTAAAGCGGGGGTGGTGTTAATTAAATTTTCAATAAAATCAGCAAATTCATTAGGAAGCATAGTGCCTGCCGAATCGCAAACGGTTACTGTGGTAGCGCCTGCATTTATTGCGGTGGTAATAACGCCGCTTAAAAATGCGCCGTCGCTTCTTGTGGCGTCATCGGCAACAAATTCAACATCACCGCACAAATTTTTACAAGCAAAAATGCTTTCTTTAATGTCGTTCATAACGACTTCTGGTTTTTTGTGGTATAAATATTCCATTTGCACCGAAGAAACAGGGGCGCAAACCTGCAAACGAGGGTGTTTTGCGCCTTTAAGTGCGTTCCAAACAGTTTCAATATTTTCACCGTTTAATGCAACAGGAACAGCCAATGTGCTGTTTTTTACAGCAGATGCAATAGATTTAACGCGCAAAGCATCGGTGCGTGACTCGCCAACGCCCTCAAGTTCAATAACCGAAGTGCCAAGCGAATCAAGTAATTTTGCTAATTCAATTTTTTCACGGAAAGAAAGCGAAAACCCATCTGCCGTGTGTTTCATTGTAACGTCACTAATTTTAATTTGTTTCATAACTTGTCACCTCTAAATAAAATAAAAAAGCCCCGAGGCCAAACTTGACCTCAGGGACGAAAATACATTTCGCGGTACCACCCTGCTTACCTTAACTTTAAATAAAAGTAAGGTCACTCATAAACTTCTAACAAAGTCTTGCCCGTAACGGAGGCAGCCGTGTTCCATTACTAACTAATGTTTTTACAGAACCAACTCGGGAATGAGACTGCTTATTTTCTTGCACCGATTCGCACCAACCATCGGCTCTCTGACGCAGTTTTAAAAGAAGCAGATTTTCCGTCAACGTCATTTTTAAAGTATATGTGAAGATTTAACCATAAAAAAACGCGTTTGTCAAGAAAAATTTAAAAAAATGTTTGACAAACGGAAGAAAGTGTGTTAAAGTATGAAAAAAGTTATTTAAAGGCAGCGACGAAGACGGTTAGGTTTTCGGGTCTTCAGAGAGTCGGCGGTTGGTGTAAGCCGATGACCAGTTTTCCAAAATACCCATCACTTCCGAGCCGGTAAGCCGAGTATTTTTACCAGGTTTGCCCGTTTGCCCGCGTTAAGGGATAGGGCTTGTTAGAGTCTGAAGTGACGGCAATATTGCCGTAATTTGTGTGGTACCGCGGGTGTAAATTTTACTCGTCTCAAGATTTTTTCTTGAGACGATTTTTTTATTTTCTGAAAGGATGAATGTTATGAGTAATATGAATTCTGCAACACAGTTAATGGACATTGCTGCGCGTATACGCGATATGCGCGATATTTTGGGTTATAGTACTCAAAAAATGGCGGAGCTTACCGAAGTTAGCGAAACAGATTACAGAACCTATGAAACAGGTTCGGTTGATTTGCCGTTTACATTTTTACATAAATGTGCCGCCGCGTTTGGCGTTGAAATTACCGTACTGCTAGAAGGCAAAAGCGCAAAACTTTCGGGCTACACCGTAACCCGCAAAGGCAAAGGCCTTGTTACCGCAAGTGAAGACGGCATTACCATTCAAGATATGGCGCCAATGTTCCGTAAAAAACTTGCAACACCTTATTGGGTTACATATAAGTATTCCGATGATTTGCAAGATAAACCCATTCATACCGTTACCCATGCAGGTCAAGAGTTTGATATGGTTATAAAGGGCAGTATGCGTATTCGCGTTGGCGACCACGAAGAAATTTTGCGCGAGGGCGACAGTATTTTTTATAAATCTTCAAGCCCCCACGGTATGATTGCTGTTGACGGTCAAGATTGTGTGTTCTTGGCTATTATTATGGCAAGTGATATAACCGACCAAAAAATGTTTATTGGCTCGGGCAAAAAGGCAGAACAAGAAAGTTTGCTTTGCCATAAATATATTAAAACCGAAGAAGACGAAAACGGCGCACTTAAAAATATTGCTTTTGAAGATGCCGATACATATAACTTTGCCTTTGATACGGTAGATGCTATTGCAAGAAGCACCCCCGATAAACTTGCTATGCTTCATATAAGTAATGATATGACTGAACGCAGGTTTACCTTTAAAGATATTAAAGATGCTTCTTCGCAAAGCGCAAACTACTTTAAGTCATTAGGCATTAAGCGCGGCGACCGCGTTATGTTGGTACTTAAAAGGCATTACCAGTTTTGGCCCTGTATACTTGGTTTGCATAAACTTGGCGCTGTGGCAATTCCTGCTACAAATCAACTTGTTGAAAAAGATTTTACATACCGCTTTAAAGCCGCAGGCGTTAGCGCTGTTATTTGCACTGCCGACGGCGATACCGCCAACCAAATTGAACTTGCCGAAAAACAGGCAGGAACAACCCTTACAAAACTTATTGTGGGCGGCGAAAAACAAGGTTGGCATAATTACGATAATGAATTTTCCTTGTTCTCGCGCAGATATGTTCGTGAAGCCGATGCTCCTTGTGGAAACGACCCAATGTTAATGTTCTTTACTTCGGGCACAACGGGTTACCCCAAAATTGCAATGCACAGTTATAAATATGCTTTGGGCCATTATGTTACTGCAAAATACTGGCACTTGGCAGAAAAAGAGGGCTTGCACTTCACAATTTCTGAAACCGGCTGGGGCAAGGCGCTTTGGGGCAAACTTTACGGCCAATGGCTGTGCGAAGGCGCGGTGTTTACTTACGACTTTGACCGTTTTGATGCAGAAAAGATTTTGCCAATGTTCAAAAAATATAATATTACAACTTTCTGCGCACCGCCAACAATGTACCGTATGCTAATAAAACAAGATTTAAGCCGTTTTGATTTGTCTTCAATTCACCACGCTACAACAGCAGGCGAAGCCCTTAATCCCGAAGTGTTCTACCAGTTTAAAAAGGCAACCGGTTTAAGTATTGCCGAGGGCTTTGGCCAAACCGAAATGACTTTGGGTATTGCAAACTTGGTTGGTACAATGCTTAAACCCGGTGCAATGGGTAAACCTGTGCCCGGTTACGGTATTGACTTGGTTGACGGTGACGGCAACCCCGTGGATGACGGTGTAAACGGTGAAATTGTTATTCACACAGACCCAGTCACCACTTGTGGCGTATTCTTGGGTTACTATAACGAACCCGAAAAAACTGCTGCCGTTTGGCACGACGGTATGTACCACACAGGCGATTTGGCTTGGCGCGATGAAGACGGATATTATTGGTATGTTGGCCGTGCCGACGATGTTATTAAGTCTTCGGGTTACCGTATTGGACCCTTTGAAATTGAAAGCACAATTATGGAGCTTCCTTACGTTTTGGAATGCGGTGTTTCTGCCGCGCCCGATGAAGTTCGCGGTCAGGTTGTAAAGGCAAGTATTGTGCTTGTTAAGGGCACTGAACCCACCGAACAACTTAAAAAGGATATTCAGGCGTATGTTAAAACCAGAACTGCTCCTTATAAATATCCGCGTATTGTTGAATTCCGCGATGAACTGCCAAAAACCATAAGCGGAAAAATAATTAGAAATAAACTTTAAAAAAATTATTGACATTTTTTTAAAAAAGTGATATGATTCCTAAAACGGAAAATTAAAGACGATGATAAAGAGGTATATTAAAACAACCCGTTAAAGAGAGATGGCGGCTGGTGTAAGCCATTACGGGCTTTAATATATGTAGCTTTGGAGTCTGGAGGAAGAAAGCATTTTGCCGTAGAACCTCCGCGCGTAAGCTGTGTAAGTGCTTAGGGTGTGTTGGCACCTAATAAGTGGCATTTGCCGTGAGGTAAATGCAATTTGAGTGGTACCGCGGGCTAAATTTTGCTCGTCTCAAAGGAATCAAACTTTGAGACGGGCTTTTTTGCTTTTATTTGGGGTGAATTATGGAACAAAACATAACCGGTATGACTTATAAAATTAGGGAAATGGCGGCGCGAATTAAAGAACTGCGCGAAATTACGGGCCTTACTGTAGAAGAAATGGCTGAACGCACCGGTATTAGCGTAGAAGAATACATAGAAAGCGAAGCAGGTAACCGAAATTTAAGCGTTGCTTTTTTATACCACTGTTCTCTTTCTTTCGGCGTTGATATGGGCGACTTAATTGAGGGCCGAAGCCCTAAATTACAGTCTTACGCCTTAACAAGAAAAGGTCAGGGTCAGCGCATTGAAGAGGCGCACCACATGGTTGGTTATAACCTTGCTGCCGATTTTCGCAACCGTATTGCGCTTCCTTTATATATGGAACTTAACTACCGCGAGGGCGCCGAATACGAAGACATTGAACTTACCACCCACGAAGGTCAGGAATGTGATATTGTTATTCGCGGTCATATGCGTATACAAATTGGCGGACACACCGAAATTTTGCACCCCGGCGACACAATTTATTACGATTCTTCAACACCCCACGGTATGATTGCCGTTGACGGTGAAGATTGCGCCTTTTATGCTATTGTTTTGCGCAACGCCGCCGCACGAAAAGAAGAACAACTTGCCACCGAAGCCACACCAATTAAATTGGTGCGCAAGGGCGAAGATAAAGAAAGAATTTACAATAACTTTATTATTCCTACTGAAGAAGACGGCAAGTTAATTGGTATTGATTTTAAAAACCAAGAAAAATTCAATTTTGCTTATGATGTTGTAGATGAACTTGCCAAACGCGAACCAAACAAATTGGCAATGCTTCATTTAAGCGAAGACGGCACCGAACGCCGTTTTACATTTAAAGATATTAAAATGGAATCCGCGCGCGCGGCTAATTACTTTAAGTCATTAGGCATTAAGCGCGGCGACCGCGTTATGTTGGTGCTTAAAAGGCATTACCAATTTTGGTTTTGTATTCTTGGCTTACATAAATTGGGTGCGGTTGTAATTCCTGCCACAAACCAACTTGTTGAAAAAGATTTTGTTTACCGCTTTAGCGCCGCTAAAGTTAAAGCCATTGTTTGTACGGCAGACGGCGATGTTGCTTCTTTTGTAGATGCCGCCGCAAAACAAGCACCCACACTAACCACAAAAATTATGGTTGGCGGAGAAAAAGAGGGTTGGCATAACTTTAACGAAGAATATACAATGTACAGCAGTCACTTTGACCGCACCGCAGACACCCCCCAGGGAAGCGACCCAATGCTTATGTTCTTTACTTCGGGTACTTCGGGTTACCCCAAATTAGCGGCGCACAATTATAAATACCCGCTTGGGCATTTTATAACCGCTAAATATTGGCACCAGGTAAACCCCGACGGTTTGCATTTAACAATTTCCGATACCGGCTGGGCAAAATCGCTTTGGGGCAAACTTTACGGACAATGGCTTTGCGAAGCCCCAATATTTGTGTACGATTTTGACCGCTTTGATGCCGAAAAAATTCTTCCGCTCTTCAAAAAATACGGCATTACTACCTTCTGCGCACCGCCAACAATGTACCGTATGCTAATTAAACAAGATTTAAGCCGTTTTGATTTATCAAGCATAGAACACGCGTCTATTGCGGGTGAAGCGCTTAACCCCGAAGTTTTCCGCCAATTCCAAAAAGCAACGGGGCTTGAAATTATGGAGGGCTTTGGTCAATCTGAAAGCACCTTAATAATTGGTAACCTTACAGGATATAGCCATAAAATTGGTGCTATGGGTAAACCTGTACCGCTTTACGATGTTCATTTGCTAAATGCTGACGGTAACGAAGTTGCCACAGGTGAAAACGGCGAAGTATGTATTAACATTAAAAACGGTTTGCCTTGCGGTTTAAGTTACGGTTACGAGGGCAACGAAGAAACCACCAAAGAAGTATGGCGCGACGGCTGGTACCACACAGGCGATTTAGCTTGGCGCGATGAAGACGGTTTTTACTGGTATGTTGGCCGTGTGGACGATGTTATTAAGTCTTCGGGCTACCGCATTGGACCCTTTGAAATTGAAAATGTTATTATGGAGCTGCCTTATGTTTTGGAATGCGGTGTTTCGGCCGCGCCCGATGATGTTCGCGGTCAGATTATAAAAACAAATATTATACTTATTAAAGATTTTAAACCCACCGAACAACTTAAAAAAGACATTCAAAACTATGTTAAAACAAGAACAGCGCCTTATAAATATCCGCGTATTGTGGAATTTAGGGAAAGTTTGCCCAAAACCACAAGCGGAAAGATTATTCGCAAACAACTTTAATTGGAGTTATTATGGAGCATAAACGTTTAACGCTTTTTGCAGGGCATTACGGAAGCGGTAAAACAAATATTGCAGTAAACTATGCGCTGTTGTTGGCTAAAGAGGGAAAAAAGGTTTGCATTGCCGATTTAGACATTGTAAACCCGTATTTCCGCACCAAAGACAGTGAAGAAGTTTTAGCAAAAGCAGGGGTAGAACTTGTTTCACCGCAGTTTGCCAATTCCAACGTAGATTTACCTGCATTGCCTGCCGAAGCATATAAATTAGTGACAGATAAAAGCACTTATGGTATAATGGATATTGGCGGTGACGACCGCGGAGCGTATGCTTTGGGCCGTTACGTACCGTCAATAATTAACGAAAATAATTATAAAATGGTGTTTGTTGCAAACTGTTATAGGCCGCTTACCGCAACACCGCAAGAAGCACTCGCGGTTATGCGTGAAATTGAAGAAGCGTGTAAACTTAAATTCACCGATATTATAAATAATTCTAATCTTGGTGAAGAAACGGTGGCAGAAACAGTTTTGGCTTCAACCGATTATATAAACGAATTAAGCGAAATAAGCGGACTGCCCGTTTTTGCCCATACTGCCAAAAGGGAAGTTGCAAAAGAATTAAAAGGGAAGTTAAGCCCGGTTATTTCACTTGATTTACAAAAGAAATTGTTTTGATTTATTATAGGGAGGAATAAAGATGGCAAAAGTAACATTCCGCACAGATTGGTGCAAAGGTTGCGGCCTTTGTGTAGACGCTTGTCCTAAGGGCTGTCTTGCAATCAATTCGGAAACAATTAACAAAAAAGGATATTCCCCTGCCGTGATGATAAATCCCGATAAATGCATTGGCTGTGCTTTTTGCGCAACCATGTGTCCCGATTGCATTATCACTGTAGAACGATAAAGGAGGTTATTATGGCAGACAGAGTTTTAATGAAAGGTAACGAAGCAATTGCCGAAGCCGCAATTCGTGCAGGTTGCAAACATTACTTCGGTTACCCAATAACCCCACAAACAGAAATTGCTGCTTATATGGCTAAAAAAATGCCCAAAATTGGCGGTGTTTTCTTACAAGCAGAAAGCGAAATCGCTTCAATTAACATGGTTTACGGTGCTGCAGCCGCAGGCGTACGTGTAATGACTTCGTCTTCAAGCCCCGGAATTTCTCTAAAGGCAGAGGGACTTAGTTATATTGCCGGTTCAGATGTACCTGCTTTGGTTGTAAATGTTCAGCGCGGCGGCCCCGGTCTTGGCGGTATTCAGCCCTCGCAGTCCGATTATTTTCAAGCAACAAAGGGCGGCGGACACGGTGACTACCGTATGATAGTTTTGGCGCCTGCTTCGGTACAGGAAATGGCAAGTCTTACTGTAAAGGGCTTTAATTTGGCCGATAAATACCAAATTACTTCTATGATTTTGGCCGATGGTACTATTGGTCAAATGATGGAGCCAATTTCCTTTGAAGATGTTGAAATTGAAAATTACGAAAAACCTTGGGCGCTAACAGGCACAAACTGTCAAAGAAAGCACAACATTGTTAATTCGCTTTACTTAAAACCCGAAGAATTAGAAGCCAAAAACTTTGAACGCTACCAAAAATATAAGGTAATAGAAGAAAACGAAGCACTTTGGGAAGAGTATATGATGGAAGACGCAGAATATTGCGTTGTTGCTTTTGGTATTGCCGCCCGTGTTGCTAAAAACGCTGTTGCAGCGGCAAGGGACCAGGGTATAAAAGTTGGTCTTATACGCCCAATTACCTTGTGGCCTTTCCCGAAAGACGCTTTAAAACAGGCCGCCGATAAGGTTAAAGGTTTTATTTCGGTTGAACTTAATATGGGTCAAATGATAGAAGACATTCGCCTTTATACCGAAAGCAAAAAACCAATTGCGCTTTGCAACCGCACCGGCGGTATGATACCAAGCCCCGAAGAAGTTTTAGAAAGCATTAAAAATGCCCAGAAAGGAGTGTTCTGATAATGGCAGTAGTATTTAAAAAACCAAATTCTTTAGCAGACATTCCGCTTCATTATTGCCCCGGTTGTCCCCACGGTATTATTCACCGCTTGGTTGCCGAAGTAATTGATGAACTTGGCGTCGTGGGTAAAGCTATTGGCGTAGCCCCTGTTGGCTGTGCAGTTATGGCTTACGATTATTTTACTTGCGATATGATAGAAGCCGCCCACGGCAGAGCACCTGCTGTTGCTACCGGTATTAAAAGAAGCCGTCCTGAAAATATTGTGTTTACATACCAAGGTGACGGTGACTTGGCTTCAATTGGTATGGCAGAAACAGTACATTCTGCCGCGCGAAACGAAAACATAACCGTTATTTTTGTAAACAACGCTATTTACGGTATGACAGGCGGTCAAATGGCGCCTACAAGTTTGCCCGGTCAGGTAACACAAACCTCGCCTTACGGCCGCGATGTTAACCATTGCGGTTGGCCAATTAAGGTTTCGGAAATGCTTGCTACCTTGGACGGCCCCGAATACATTGCCCGCGTTGCCGTTAACAATGTTAAAAATGTAATGCAGGCAAAAAAGGCAATTAAAAAAGCGTTCCAAAACCAGCTTGATGGCAAGGGCTTTTCTTTGGTTGAAGTTGTTTCGGCTTGCCCAACAAACTGGGGCATGACACCGCAAAAAGCACTCGCTTGGGTAGAAAGCGATATACTTCCTTATTACCCAATTGGTGTTTATAAAGACAGAAGCGCTAATAAGGAGGAGAGCAAATAATGAAAACCACACAAATCCTTATTGCCGGCTTTGGCGGACAGGGCATTTTGTTTGCAGGTAAATTTTTGGCTTACAAGGGTTTAACCGAAAATTTGCAGGTTTCTTGGTTGCCGTCTTACGGTCCCGAAATGCGCGGCGGTACTGCTAACTGTAATGTTATAATTTCCGAAACACCTGTTGGAAGCCCAATTATTACAAAACCCGATGTTTTGGTTGCAATGAATTTACCATCGCTTCAAAAGTATGTAAATACGGTAGCCCCCGGCGGTCAAATTTATGTTGACAGTGCCTTAATAGACGAAAAGGTAGAAAGAGATGATGTAGAAGTATTTTACATTCCTGCTACCCAAATGGCTAAAAGCGAAGGTATTGCCACTTTGGCAAATATGATTATTATGGGTCACCTTTTAGAAAACAACCCCGAACTTTCCTTTACTGGCACCGAAGAGGTTGTTAAAAAGTTGGTTCCGCCCACAAAAGCAGCGCTTGTTGAACTAAACATTAAAGCGTTAACTTTAGGAAAAGAATATAAATAATGCCTATTAAGGCAAGAAATATGGAGGTATTTTATTATGAATGCAATGACAGAAATGAGCAATTTTCGCCACGAAAAAGTATTGTTTGTAAACAATGAAAAAGCAGGTCTTAAGGCAATAATTGCTGTACACAACACAAATTTGGGCCCCGCTATTGGCGGTTGCCGTTTGTTCCCTTATGAATCTTACGACGCCGCACTTTTTGATGTATTGCGTCTTTCACGCGGTATGTCGCACAAAAACGCAGTTGCGGGCTTGCCCCACGGCGGCGGTAAAGGCGTAATTATTGCCGACCCTTCGCAAAAAACCGAAGCAATGTTTGAAGCATTTGCAGAAGCAGTAAACAACTTGGGCGGTCAGTACATAACTGCCGAAGATGTAAACACAACCTGCGATGACGCTATGGTTATGTTGCGCAAAACAAAATATCTTTGCGGTTTGCCAATGAACAGCGGCGACCCATCGCCCTTTACTGCAAGAGGTGTATGGCAGGGTATTAAGGCAACTGCTAAGGTTGCTTTGGGCCGCGATGATTTAGAAGGTCTTACCATTGCCGTTCAAGGCCTTGGTAAAGTTGGTTACGATTTATGCCGTCTTTTGCACGAAAGCGGCGCAAACCTTATTGTTGCTAACAGAAGCAATAAAGAAGCGCTTGACCGCGCAGCAGCCGAATTCGGCGCTAAAATTGTTGCTACCAACGATATTTATGCACAAGAATGCGACATTTTCTCGCCCAACGCAATGGGTGCTATCTTAAATCCACAAACCATTCCCACTTTAAAATGTAAAGCAGTTGCAGGCGGTGCTAACAACCAAATTTTAGACGATGCTTCGGGCATTGCATTAAAGGCACGCGGTATTTATTACGCACCTGACTTTGTTATTAACGGCGGCGGTGTTATAAATGCGGCTGCTGAAGTTGACGGACCTTACAATAAAGAAGAAGTTCTTAAAAATGTTGATAACATTTATAACAGCATTGAACATATATTAAGCGAATCTAAGAAAACTGGCGAACCCGAAGGCGTTATTGCTACACGCTACGCTGAATCTCTTATCTATCGCTAATAAGAAAAAAGCAAAGTACCGTAGGAATTCCTACGGTACTTTTTTATTTAAGCGGTATGCGCTAGGGGAAAGGTTTTCTTTTTGTGAAAAGAATTTAGAAAAGGAAAGCACATCTGAAAAGCCAACCGAATTTGCTATTTCGGTTATTGTCATATTGCTTTTTAGCAATAATTCTTTTGCGGTTGTTAGTTTAAGTTTTAAAATGTATTGCTTTGGCGACATTTTAAATTTTTCCATAAAAAGTTTATATAAATAAGGTTGTGTTATTCCAATTAAACCGGTTAGTTCTTCAACCTTTAAATTGCGGTGAATGTTGCCCTTAATATATTTTACGGCTGAATTTAAGTAAATTTCTCTGTCGCGTTTAAGCGTAGCTCCATCAAAATAATCCATACAATTAAGGTGAATTTGCAAAAATAAATTAAGCATATAAAGCGAATCTGCGGTAATAGAATGAATATCGCAAATTTTTTTTGCAAGTTCGCGTAAATAAACCGAAGAATGAAAATTAAAAATACCGTTTTTGTTGGTATTATATTGCAAAAAAAGTTCTTTTGAGGCGTCTTCGCCCGAAAGAGTTATCCAAACAAGTTCCCAAGGGTCGCTTTTATCGGCATAGTGGTGGGCATAAGCGCCGTCATACACCAAAAACCCCTGACCTGCTTTAACGGGTTTTCCGTTAAAATAGCCAAGCCCTTTAATATTAAAATGAATTGTATAACTCTTGCGAAGCCCCGGGCCAAAAGAAGAACTATCAATATCTTTTGTATACCCAATTGCTTCAACTGAAGGGGTTGTTTTTGCGCCTTCAGACATTATATAAGTAAAAGCCATAATCTCACCCCAGTTATGATTTTACCATATATAGTAATGATTTGTCAATACAATTAAGGGGCGGTAAATGATATATTAAAGTTATGGTTATACCATATATTAAATTCTTGGAGGAATAAAAATGGCAATTAAACACACAGCAATTTCCTATTATGGTCTTAGTTATGAAGAACACGCAATAGCAGATTTTAAAGAAATGATTGAACACGGTTGCGATACCGTAATTTTAGCAATTACCGAATTTGATATGGACTTTTGGTTCCCCAACATCAACGCCATCGTAAAAGCGGCTCACGATCTGGGTCTGCGGGTTTTGGCAGACACCTGGGGCATCGGCAAGTACTTTGGCGGCGAGCAGGTAAGTCTGTTTTTGCAGAACAATATCCACCACCGGCAGGTTTCCGCCTACACCGGTGAAGTTCTCAACGCCGCTTGTTTCAACACCAATTCTTTCCGGGACTACTTTAAGCGTCTGTGCGTCAAGTTGGCCCAAGAGACCGAGGTAGACGGCTTCTTCTGGGATGAGCCCCACTACGCATATCCCAAGTCCTACGCCTCCATCACGGGCGGCGCGGGCGACGATTGGAGCTGCCGCTGTCCCGAGTGTATGAAGAAGTTCGAGGA
>JAZSAJ010000005.1:0-16555 GCA_045601805.1 Acutalibacteraceae bacterium | reverse complement strand
CCGCAAGACCCATTTATGGGTGGTAAGTAATGGTTGCATGGCTGGCAGGCCAACTAAAAAAGCGCACTTGTGCGCCGCCAGTTTCGGTTAGGGCTATGCCCGAAAATGAAATACCCCCCGTTATACGGGGGGATATTTATTATACCAAATTATCTTTGTTCAACACATTTATGCTCTCGCTTGTAATTAAAGGGTAGCAGATTAGGTCATAAGTGTCAAGGTTTTCGTTGTTTAAATAAACGGCGTTTAGTTGGCTGTTATAATAGGTTTTATAGTAAAAAACATTTTTGCTTAAATTAACACAAGAAGTATAAAAGGTCTTTTCATTTCTGCCGTTTTCAAAACGAACACAACCGTTTATTTGGCTAACGCTTGTTAAAATATGGAAAAACTGTGAAAGCGCCTCTTTGGCGTTTGTGCATATACTGTTATGCTTAACAAAACACGCTTTTACAAAACGCGAAGTGCTTGAAAAATCGCCCGGAAGTCCAAAACCCGATAACCCGTTTGAATAAAAATTAAGGGGAATATTTGGGCAAATACCGTTTATTTGCTTTTTAGACGATAAATTGGCGTAATTTGAAAGGTTTAACATGTGATAAGGAAAAGGTGGGTTGTTGGTTAGCACACCCACAGGGTTTTCGTAAACATTTAAACCGTCTTTGGTGCTTTCAAGTGTGTAAGAATTGTTGCCGTCGCTTAAAAACCAATGAAGCGGTGTGGCAGGGAATTTTTCTGAAAACGAAGCATTTACAATGTTGGCTTTTTTTAAAAGAAACAACGCTTGTTCGGTGTTTTCGCAACTTGCTAAAATATAGGGGATAACTTCAAACGGCGCAATGTTTATTGCACCTTCTTTGTATTCGTGAAAAACGGCATTTTCGGGAAAATTTAGCCCAGCAAGAAAAAGCCCTTTTTCGTTTGCTGCTTCGTAATAAAGCGGTGTTCCGTCTTCTATTGTGGCAATGCCGTAAACGGCAAAATGTTCGGTAATATTATCAAGAAAAGTAAACGAAAGCGGTTTTTTTCTTGGCGTAATAACAACCCGTTCATTTAGGTTAAAATCAACATCCAGCGTTCTTCCGCAAAACAAATCTGAAAAAGCGTAACTAATAGCAGTGCACATAAAATTCCTCCGTTTTTTTATTTTATTATTTTCAAATAAACAATAAATATTTGACAATAAATGGTTTATGTGCAATAATTTTAAAAAAGGAAGTGATTTTGTGTGTGAAAAGGCGGTTTTGTTTGATTTAGACGGCACCCTTAACGATTCCGCAGAGGGTATAATTAACTGCGTTATTCATACCTTTAATCATTTTTTGATACCTTATGAAAGCCGTAAAGAATTAGAGGTTTTTATTGGCCCACCGCTTAGGGAAATGTTTGTAAAACATGGCGTTCCGCCCGAAAAAGCCGAAGAAGCGTTAAGAGTTTACCGCAGCCGTTATGTTGGCAAAGGTATGTTTGAATGTCAAATTTATAGTGGCATTAAAGAAATGTTAAAGGCGCTTAAAAATAAGGGTTACACACTTTTTGTGGCAACTTCAAAACCCGAAGAAATGGCAATAGAAATAATTAAAAAAATTGGTATTTTTGAGTATTTCACCGGAATTTACGGCGCAACGCTTGATAAAAGCAGGGACAAAAAAGAAGAAGTTTTGGAATATCTTTTAAAAGAAAACCCCACAATAAAAAAGGCGCTAATGATTGGCGACACCGTTTTTGATGTTTTGGGCGCTAAAGTTCACAATATACCCACAGTTGCGGTATCTTGGGGGTATGGAAGTGTTGAAGATATGCTTAAAAACGGTGCGGTTGCGTTGGCAAACGACCCAAATGAGTTAATTACCATAATAGAAAGGGAAATGGTTTTGTGAAAATAACAACCAAAAAACTTTTGGTTTCTGCCGCACTTATAGGCGGTGCAATAGGCGGCGCTGCGGCGGCTTCTTACGCGCTTACCAAAAACTTTATAAAAGTGGCTTTAAACCGCGAAGAACCAAAGCTTTATAAAGTTGCTAAAGAGCGTATTAGCGGTATGGATTCTGCCGTAAACGATATATTAAAAGAAGCGGAAGAAGAGGGCAAAAGACTTGAAAACAGCGGGTTGGAAGTTGTTGAAATAACCGCCCACGACGGAGCAAAACTTATTGGACATTGGTATTATAAAAAGGAAAACAAGCGTACCATTATTGCTATGCACGGCTGGCGTTCTTCTTGGGCACGGGATTTTTGTATGGCAAGTAAATTTTGGTATGAAAACGGCTGTAATGTTCTTTATGCCGAACAGCGCGCGCAAAACAACAGCGGCGGCGAGTATATGGGCTTTGGTATGATAGAACGCTTTGACTGTTTAGATTGGATAAACTGGGCAAACGAAAAGCTAAACTTCTCTTTGCCAATTTATTTAAACGGTCTTTCAATGGGCGCGGCTACCGTGCTTATGACAGCAGGTTTTGATTTGCCCGAAAATGTAAAGGGTATAACGGCAGACTGCGCTTTTACTTCGGCAAAAGCGATTTGGCGTCACGTTGTTAAAAACAATATGAACATTTCGTATAATATTTTTGCGCCAAGTGTTGATGAACTTTGCAAAAAAACAATAAATATGAAATCGGACGAATACACAACATTAAAGGCGCTTGAAACCAATAAGGTTCCCATCTTTTTTGTGCACGGAACAGATGACAGTTTTGTGCCGGTGGAAATGACTTATGAAAATTACAAAGCGTGTAAGGCTCCAAAACGCCTTTTGATTGTACCCGGCGCAGAACACGGTATGAGTTATGCGGTTGATAAGGAAAGATACGAAAAGATGGCAAAACAGTTTTGGGCTGATTTTGACAATGCTGAAAGGGAGAAATAAAAAATGACAGAAAAAATAAGGGTAGCAATACTTGGTTACGGAAATTTGGGCAGGGGCGTTGAACTGGCTTTAAGGCAAAACGATGATATGTGCCTTACCGCCTTTTTTACAAGGCGCGACCCTAATTCACTTAAAACATTAATCAGTGATGTAAAGGTTTATAATATTAGCGAACTCCAAAGCAAAAAAGACGATATTGATGTATTAATTCTTTGTTCGGGAAGCGCCAAAGATTTGCCAGAGCAAAGCCCTAAATATGCAGAATATTTTAATATTATTGACAGCTTTGATACCCACGCAAAAATTCCCGAACATTTTGCTGCAGTTGATAAAAGCGCCCAAAAAGGCGGCAAAGTTGCCTTAATTTCGGCTGGTTGGGACCCCGGTATGTTTAGTATTATGCGACTCTTTGGCAACTGCATAATTCCAAACGGAAAAGATTACACTTTTTGGGGTAAGGGCGTTAGCCAAGGCCATTCCGACGCAATAAGAAGAATTGACGGTGTGCTTGACGCTAAACAGTACACAGTGCCTGTAGATAGCGCAATTGAAGCGGTGCGTAGCGGTGAAAACCCCGAACTTACCGTTCGCCAAAAGCACACAAGGGAATGTTTTGTTGTGGCAGAAGAAGGTGCCGATTTAAACCGTATTGAAGAAGAAATTAAAACAATGCCTAACTATTTTGCCGATTACGACACAACAGTACATTTTATAACTGCCGAAGAAATGAAAAAAGAACACAGCGGTATGCCGCACGGCGGTTTTGTTATTAGAACCGGCAAAACAGGTGTAAACGGCGAAACCAAGCAAAAAATTGAGTATTCACTTAATCTTGGCTCTAACCCCGAATTTACTGCAAGTGTTATTGTGGCATATGCTCGCGCGGTTTATAAACTTAATAAAGAGGGTGTAACCGGTGCAAAAACCGTGTTTGATATTCCGCCTGCTTACTTATCTTCGCTTGACAGAAACGAAATTATTAAAAATCTACTATAAAAAAGAGCCGCTTGGCTCTTTTTTTATGTATTATGTGTGTTGACAAAATAAAACAGATATGTTAATATAATTTTTAATGTAAGATAGAGGCGCGGTGTGTAATTAGTAACGCCATGCAATAACCCGGCAGGGTTGTGTGGCGCAAAAGGTGCAGCCGCCGAAAGAAAACTTTGGCAAAGGTTTTCTTGGTAGCAAGAAATAATATTTTTGTTACTGTCGCCATTGGCGGAGAGCTATCAAATAAACTTTCACAAGCGTATTGTTTGTGTGTTTTGTTTTGGTAGCCGTTCTTACGGCTATTTTTCTTTTGTAAAAGGAGTTTTAAAAATGAAAAAAACAGTATTTACAGGTATTGCCACAGCGTTAGTTACCCCTATTACCGAAAACGGTGTTGATTATGCCGCTTTGGAAAAACTTATTGAATGGCAAATTGCTGAGGGCGTTAATGGCTTGGTTGTTTGCGGTACAACGGGCGAGGGCTCTACCTTAACCGATGACGAACACAAAGAAGTTATTCGCTTTTCGGTTGAAAAGGTTGCAAAAAGGGTGCCCGTAATTGCCGGTACCGGCTCTAACGATACCGATTACGCCGTTATGCTAACAAAATATGCTTGTGAAGTTGGGGCAGATGCTGTTTTGGTGGTAACACCTTACTATAACAAAGCCACACAAAACGGCCTTATTAAAATGTTTACCGAAATTGCAAATGTTTCAACCGCACCCGTAATACTTTATAATGTGCCCTCAAGAACAGGCGTTAATATTGAACCCAAAACAGTTCAAGCACTGGCTAAACACCCAAACATTGTTGCCATTAAAGAGGCATCGGGCAATATTTCTCAAATTGCTGAAATTGCTGCTTTGGTTGGAGATGATATTGATATTTATTCGGGTAATGACGACCAAATTGTGCCCATATTGTCGCTTGGCGGAAAAGGTTGTATTTCGGTGCTTTCAAATCCGCTCCCCAAAAAATCTGTTGAGATTTGCGATAAATTCTTTGAGGGCGATATTAAGGGCGCTCTATCTTTACAGCTTGAACTTTTACCGCTTATAAAAGCGCTTTTTAGCGAGGTTAACCCAATTCCCGTAAAGGCGGCTATGGCGGCTTTAGGGTATTGCGAAGATTATTTGCGACTTCCTCTTACACCAATGGAAGAAGAACACAAAAAGGTTCTACTTTCTGAACTTAAAAAGCAAGGGGTAATTTAATGCTTTATAAAAACCTAACAATAGGCGAAAACGGCCATTTGTATTTTGCAGGGCAAGACACTGTTTCTCTTGCTAAACAATACGGCACACCGCTTTATTTAATGGATGAAGATAATATCCGCAGTCGTATAAGGGTATATAAAAACACCATGGCAAAATATTTCCCAAAGGGAAGTATGCCCGAATACGCAAGTAAGGCGTTTTCTTGTAAAAGAATTTATCAAATAATGGCAGAAGAAGGGGTTAATGTTGACCTGGTTTCTCCGGGCGAAGCGTATACTGCCAAAGCGGCAGGTTTTCCAATGGAAAACTGCTTTTACCACGGTAATAATAAATCTGACGAAGATATAAGGGTTGCTTTAGATTTAGGCGTTGGCCATTTTGTGCTTGATAGTTTTGATGAAATTTATGCACTTCAGCAAGCCGCTAGCGACCGCGGTATTGTGCAAAAGGCGCTAATTCGCGTAACTCCGGGTATTGACCCACATACCCACCGCAAAATTAACACAGGTACGGTTGATTCAAAGTTTGGCGTTGCCATTCAAACCAACCAAGCAAAAGAAGCGGTTAAAGCGGTTCTTTCTTGTAAAAATATTGAACTTTTGGGCTTCCATTGCCATGTTGGCTCGCAGCTTTTTGAAGTTTCACTTTATAAAGACGCGCTTCAAATTATGTTCACCTTTGCAAAAAAGGTCGCAGAAGAACTTGGCTACAAAGCCGAAGTTATAAACTTAGGCGGCGGTTTGGGTGTTAGATACACCGAAAAAGAACCCGAAGTAAATTACGAAGAACTGCTTAAAGAAATTGCAGGGTATATAACCGAAGTAGCAAATGAAGTTGGTATAACCGCACCTAAAATTATGCTTGAACCGGGCAGAAGCATTGTTGCCGATTCGGGTATAACCCTATATAGCGTTGGCTCGGTTAAAGAAGTAGGGGACTACCGCAATTATGTTTCGGTAAACGGCGGTATGACC
Organism: Acutalibacteraceae bacterium; assembly: GCA_045601805.1. GTDB lineage: Bacteria > Bacillota > Clostridia > Oscillospirales > Acutalibacteraceae > SIG607. The sequence continues at coordinate 10,501 of JAZSAJ010000005.1, read as the reverse complement.
GATAACCCGCGTTACACCTTATACGGCGCTGAATACACCGTAATTAACGCTCAAAAAGCGGGTGAAAACGCCGATTATTTGGCAACTGTTGTTGGTAGGTGCTGTGAATCGGGCGATGTTTTAAGACGCGATGTTTTAATTGCAAAACCCGAAAGAAACGATATTCTTGCCATACTTACAACCGGCGCATATAACTATTCAATGGCTTCAAACTATAATAGGGTTTTAAGACCGCCCGTAGTTATGCTAAAGGGCGGCGAAAGTTATGTTGCTGTGCGCGGCGAAACATACGAACACTTAATAGCGCTTGATGAATAACAAAAACCGATGTTCCTAAACAAGAACATCGGTTTATTCTTTTAAGTAATTGTTTAAATAGTTTAAAACCGCCTTTTTATCGGCCGACCAAAGCGGCGCAACTAAATCTTTTTTAGCACCGTCACCTGTAATTCTGTGAACAACAGTTTCTTTGGGTAAAACGGCTATACATTCCTTTAAAATTTTTGCGTATTCTTCTAAACTTAAACACTTAAATTCACCTGCTTCATAACGCCTTTGTAGTTCGGTGTTTTTAAGCACATGCAAAAGGTGAAATTTAACCCCGTTTGTGCCTGCCAAAACGCTCTGGCGTGTAGTTTTTACCGCTTGTTTTGGGCTTTCAAAGGGAAGCCCTATAATAATGTGGGTTACAACATTTATGCCTTTTTCTTTAAGCCGTTTTACAGCGCCTAAATAAACTTCGTTTTTATAACCGCGGTTAATTTCTTTTGCACAGTTTTCATCGGTTGTTTGTAACCCGAGTTCAACATAAACCGGCTTGATTTTGTTAATTTCGCTAAGCAAAAGTACCACTTCGTCTTCTAAACAATCAGGCCTTGTTGCAATAGAAATTCCAACAATAAAATCTGGTTTTATTGCATCCCAAAACAGTTCTTTTAGTTTTTCTATTGGTGCGTAAGTATTGGTAAAGGACTGAAAATATGCAATATATTTTCCACCTTTGTTTTTGCTTTCAACCTTTTGCTTTGCTTTTTGCAGTTGAACTTCAATACTTTCGCACTGCTTTTGCGAAAAAGCGCCCGACCCGTTTAAACAAAAAATGCAACCTTTGTCACTTATTTTTCCGTCACGGTTGGGGCAGGTAAAACCGCTGTCTAAACTTAGTTTATAAACCTTGCACCCAAATTTTTCTTTGTAGTGTTCGTTTAGCGTTTTATACATTTATTTCACCTAACTTTAGGTAAAATATATCACAGTAAAGCATAAAATTCAATTAAAACCGATTAAAAAAGGCAAGGCATGTGCATAATCTTGTTATACAACTTGACATTCTGCCACTTTTATAATAATATAAATATAATTATAGATATATTGGGGAGTGTGTCCTTTTTTACATAGCCGTTTTCGGCATTTGAAATTTTTTTGGAGGAAATAAATGGATAAAAAACACGAAGTTTTGAAATCTAACCGCAAACAAAGTAAAAATAATTATAAAAAACAAACAAATAAAAAACCTGCCGCAAAAAAGAAACCTTTAAAAATAATTCCGCTTGGCGGCCTTGGTGAAATTGGTAAAAATATTACCCTTTATGAATACGACGGCGATATGCTTTTAGTTGATTGCGGAATGAGTTTTCCCGATGAAGATACACCGGGTATTGACATTGTTATACCCGATTTTACTTATGTTCTTGAAAACAAAGATAAAATAATAGGTCTTTTGTTAACACACGGTCACGAAGACCATATTGGCGCAATAAGTTATTTGTTGCAAAATTTCAATTTGCCAATTTACGCTACAAAACTTACCATTGGTCTTGTGCAGGGTAAACTTAAAGAACACGGGCTTTTAGCAGGCGCAAAACTTAATGTTATAGAACCGGGCGATAAAATAGAACTTGGTAAATTTTTAATTGAGCCCATTCATGTTAACCATTCAATACCCGATGCGGTGGGTTTTGCAATAACCACAAAGGTTGGCACCGTTATTCAAACGGGCGACTTTAAAATTGACACTACACCTATTGATGATAAGGTTATTGATATTGCAAAATTTGCCCATTACGGCACAAAGGGTGTTTTGGCGCTTTTGTCCGATTCAACCAATGCCGAACGAGCAGGATTTACAATGAGCGAGCGTGTTGTTGGCGAATCGTTTTTTAACTTGTTTAAAAACGCTGGTAAAAACCGAATAATTGTTGCAACCTTTTCTTCAAACATTCACCGTATTCAGCAAATTGTTGACGAAGCAAAGCGTTGTAACCGTAAGGTTGCGGTTTCGGGCAGAAGTATGCTTAATGTTGTAAATGTTGCAAGTGAACTTGGCTATTTGCATATTCCCGAAAACACTTTAATTGAAATTGAAGAAGTAAAAAAATATTTACCCGAACAACTTGTTATTATAACCACAGGAAGTCAGGGTGAACCGCTTTCGGCTTTGCACAGAATGGCGTTTAACGCCCACCGCCAGTTAGAACTAATTCCCGGCGATATGATAATTATTTCGGCAACCCCCATTCCCGGTAACGAAAAAACTGTTGGCAAGGTTGTAAACGAATTAATGCGCAAGGGCGCCAATGTGGTTTACGAAAAAATGTATGATGTGCATGTTTCTGGCCACGCTTGCAGGGAAGAACTTAAACTTATGTTAAGTCTTGTAAAGCCCAAATTCTTTATTCCTGTTCACGGCGAACAAAAGCATTTAACAAAACATGCCGAACTTGCGCTTTCTATGGGAATTAAAAAAGAAAATATTTTAATGGCAGCGAACGGTGATGTTATTGAAATAGGCGCAAAATCTATAAAGAAAACCGATACAGTAACAGCAGGCAGAATTTTGGTTGACGGTCTTGGTGTTGGCGATGTTGGAAGTATTGTTTTAAAAGACAGAATACATCTTGCCGAAGACGGAATTATTGTTGTTGCCGTTACCAAAGACAGCGTAACGGGGGAAATTGTTTCGGGTCCGCTTGTGGAATCGCGTGGGTTTGTTTATGTGCGCGAATCTGAAGAACTGATAAGTGAAATAGAAGAAATTGCCTGCGATATTCTTGAAAAATGTTACATTCAAAGAATACGCGATAACAATTCTTTAAGAATGAGATTAAAAGAGGGTGTTTCCCGCTTTATTTCGGGTAAAACAAGGCGCAGCCCAATGGTTTTACCAATTATTTTGGAAGTATAAGGTGATAAAAAATGAAGGTAGTTTTATTAGCAGATGTAAAAGGTCAGGGCAAAAAAGGTGAACTTGTAAATGTTTCCGACGGTTATGCCAGAAACTTTTTGTTCCCCAAAAACCTTGCAATAGAAGCAAATGCTGCCGCAATGAGCGAACTTAAAAGCAGGGAATCGGCAGCTGCCCACCATAAACAAGAAGAAATTGATGCGGCAAAAGAACTTGCTAAAAAGTTAAACGGCGCAAATGTGGTTGTTCACGCAAAAGCAGGCAGCCAAGGTAAACTTTTCGGTTCTATAACTTCAAAAGAAATTGCCGCCGAAATAGAAAAAAGTATGGGTGTTAAAATTGACCGCAAAAAAATGCAGGTTAACGACATTAAAAACTTTGGCGAATACACCGCCGAAATTCGTTTGTATACAGGTATTTCAGCAAAAATAAATGTTTTAGTAAAAGAGTAAGGGGATAAAAATGGCAGAGGACAGAGTAATTCTTGACCTTGACGGCGGATTGCCGTTTGATATTGATGCCGAACAAGCAGTGCTTGGTTCTATTCTTATAGACCCTGCTTGCTTTAACGACCTTGTTATTCAATTAAGTGACGAGTATTTTTATATTCCTCAGCATAAAGAAATTTACAAAGCATTAGCCGTTATGCTTGAAATGAATATGAAAATAGATTACATAGCGCTGGTTGACCGCCTTAAAAAAAGCGGAACATACGATGAAGCAGGCGGCAAGGCATATTTAAAAGAACTTGTTCAAAGGGTGCCTTCAAGCGCTAATGTGCTAACCTACGCGGCAATTGTTCGTGAGCGTTATTTTGCAAGGGCACTTATTGAGGCCTCAAGGGAAATTATTAAAGATGCCACCGAAAACACAACAGAAGGCGACCGCCTTTTAGAAAGCGCCGAACAACGTATTTACGATATAAGGCAGGGCCGTATAGTTTCGGGCCTTGAACATATTAAAGCGGTTATTGAAAATGAAACTTACGACCGCCTTTTAAAAATTACCAACCCCGAAACAAAAGCCGATTATATTGGTATTCCAACGGGAATTGGCGAACTAGACAAAAAAATTACAGGTCTTAATAAATCTGACCTTATAATTTTGGGCGCGCGTCCCGGTATGGGTAAAACTTCGTTTGCATTAAACATTGTTCGTAATGTTGCTATGCAAGCAGGCAAAACCGTTGCGTTTTTCTCGCTTGAAATGACGCGCGACCAACTTGCCCAGCGTATGCTTTCAAGCGAAGCCGCAATTAAAAGCGAAAAATTGCGCACAGGTGAGCTTGATGCTGACGAATGGAACCGCTTGGCAGATGCTTCAGCAAACCTTTCAAAAGCCAATATTTATTTTGATGAAAGTTCGGGTATTACGGTTGCCGAAATGAAGGCAAAACTGCGCAGAATGAAAAATGTTGATTTGTGTGTGGTTGACTATTTAGGTCTTATGCATTCACCAAGGCGCACCGATAACCGCGTTCAAGAAATTTCTGAAATTACAAGAAGTCTTAAAATAATGGCAAAGGAATTAAATATTCCTGTTATTGTTTGCGCTCAGCTTTCGCGTGCAACCGAATCTAAAACCTTAAAATCGCATAAACCTGCGCTTTCAGATTTAAGAGATTCGGGTTCTATTGAACAGGATGCAGATATAGTGCTTTTCTTGTACCGCGAAACATATTACGATAACGAAAAGGCGGAGGATTCGCAAAAAGGCGACCCCAACAAGGCCGAATGTATTGTGGCTAAAAACCGTCACGGTGAAATTGGCAGTGTTGAACTTTATTGGGACGGCAGATACACACGCTTTACCTCGCCTGCGAAATTCAGCGAATGAAAGAACAGTTAAGGGCGGCTTTAAACGCCTTAAATTTAAAGGAAAACGAAAAGAATATTACCGTTGCGCTTTCGGGCGGAAAAGATTCGGTTGCGCTTTTATATGGGCTTTTAGAACTAAAAGGGGAATTTGGGCTTAATATTTATGCGGCGCATTTTAACCATTTACTGCGCGGTGAAGAATCTTTCCGCGATGAAGAATTTGTTATTTCGCTTTGCAAGAAGTTAAATGTTCCAATTATTGTAGAGCGCGGTGATGTAAGCGCTTATGCAAAAGAACAAAAAATTGGCATTGAAGACGCCGCAAGGCAACTTCGGTATGCCTTTTTAACAAAAGTAAACAAAGGCGTTGTGGCAACCGCACACACGGCAAGCGATAACCTTGAAACGCTTCTTTTGCACATAACGCGCGGAAGCGGTATTGTTGGCCTTTGCGGAATACCGCAAAGGAGAGGTATTTTTGTTCGTCCGCTTTTAAGCGTTACAAGCGAACAAACCGAAGAATATTGCAAAGAAAACGGATATGATTTTGTTACCGATTCAACCAATTTAGCGGCAGTTTGCTCAAGAAATTTTATTCGTTTAAATGTTGTTCCGCTTTTAAAACAACTTAACCCGTCTGTTAATAATGCCGTTACACGCCTTGTTAATTCGGTAAACGGGGACAGGGAATATATAGATTTACAGGCGGAAAAATGTTATAAAAACTGTAAAAAAAATAATATTCTTTTATTAAACAAAGAAGAGCATTTTGCGATACTTTCACGGCTTATAATTCTTTATTTAAAAGAAAACGGAATAGAAGCAAATTCTTCAAGGGTAAATGAAATTTTAAATTCGCTTGGAAGCGAAACTAAAATCAGTGTTTGCAAAGACAGGTTTGTTTATGTTAAAGAAAATGCCGTTTCTGTTTGCCCGTTTACTGCTAAACCAAAACAGTTTAAGGTTACAATAAAAGAAAAAAAAATTGACGGTAAAAAAATTAATAATTTGTTATTAAAAAATTCAATTGACTGTGATAAAATAGATGGCATACTAACTGTAAGGACCAAACAAGATGGTGATAAATTTACACTTGCAGAAAGACGTGTCACAAAAACACTTAAAAAACTTTTTAATGAAGATAAAATAGAAAAAGAACTGCGTAATACCATTCCTGTTGTATCTGATTTAAAAGGTGTTGCTTGGGTTTACGGTTACGGAACAAATAAAGATTACCGTGTAAACGAAAACACCAAAAAAGTTTTTTATATTGAATGCAAAGAAACAGAAGAATAAAGGGGAAAGTTTTATGCATAACGATGTTTGTGAAATTCTGTTAAGTGAAGAAGAAATTAAAAAAATATGTAAGCGCTTAGGCGAACAAATTTCTAAAGATTACGAAGGCAAAAAATTATTGCTTGTTGGTATTTTAAACGGTTCGGTTGTTTTTATGTCAGATTTACTGCGTGAGGTAACCGTACCGTGCCAAATTGATTTTATGGCAATTTCTTCTTACCAAGGCACCAAAAGCACAGGAGCGGTTAATTTCAAAAAAGATATAAATATTGATATAAAGGATTATCATGTGGTGGTAATTGAAGATATACTTGAATCGGGTAGGTCGCTTGATTACATAGTAAATGTTTTGAAGCTTCGCCAACCTGCAAGCATAAAACTTTGTACGCTTTTAGATAAACCTAGTAATCGCACCGTGCCCATTGAGGCAGACTATGTCGGCGCAGTTATACCCGATAAATTTGTTGTTGGTTACGGGCTTGATTATAATGAATTATACAGAAATTTACCTTATGTTGGTGTTTTAGACCCTAAGGTTTATAGTTAAACCCAAAGTTTTACAGTTAAGTTAGCGAAAGGATGTGCAGGTTTTGAAGAAAAACTTGAAAAATGTATTATTATATATTGGAATTCCCGTAATTCTAATTTTGGCCATAGCAAGTGTATCGCTTTTTGGCAGGGGAAATGTTGGCCCAACCTATTACGATATAGTAACTATGGTAAAAAGCGGCGAGGTTTCGGAATACACCCTTAACCTTTATAGCGGTGAACTTGTTTATAAAACTGCAAATGACGGCAAAACACACCGTTATACTATGGCCGACCCATCAATATTTTATAACGATGTAAATGAGTTCGTTATGAAATATAACGAAGAAAACCCCGAAAAGCCAATTAAAATGGATTATAAAAGCGGCGACGGTATGGCCTGGGTAGTTCAGCTTTTGCCAACAGTTCTTTTGGCGGTTGTTATGGTTATTTTCGTTGTTGTGTTTATGCGCCGTATGAGTGCATCAATGGGCGCCGATAAAACTATGACCTTTGGCAAGGCAAAATATAAACGCGAAACCAAGCGTAAAACCACCTTTGCCGATGTTGCTGGTGCCGATGAAGAAAAAGAGGAAATGGCAGAAATTGTTGATTTCCTTAAAGACCCCAAAAAGTTTGACGAATTGGGCGCAAGAATTCCCAAAGGCGTGTTGCTTGTTGGCCCTCCGGGTACAGGTAAAACCTTACTTGCGCGCGCAGTTGCCGGCGAAGCAGGTGTTCCGTTCTTTAGCATTTCAGGTTCCGATTTTGTTGAAATGTTTGTTGGTGTAGGTGCTTCAAGGGTTAGGGATTTGTTTGACGAAGCCAAGAAAAACTCACCCGCTATTGTGTTTATAGATGAAATTGACGCTGTGGGCAGACAAAGAGGCGCAGGTCTGGGCGGCGGCCACGATGAACGCGAACAAACCTTAAACCAGTTGCTTGTTGAAATGGACGGTTTTGGCGCAAACGAAGGCGTAATTGTTATGGCAGCAACCAACCGCCCCGATATTTTAGATAAAGCGTTACTTCGCCCCGGCCGTTTTGACCGTCAAATCACCGTAAATTACCCCGATGCAAAGGGCAGAGAAGAAATTTTAAAGGTTCATTCACGCGGTAAACCCTTGGGCCCCGATGTTGATTTAAAAACCATTGCTCATTCAACGGTTGGCTTTACGGGTGCCGACCTTGAAAACCTTATGAACGAAAGCGCACTTTTGGCTGTTCGTCACGGCAAAAAGGCAATTACACAAGAAGAAGTTGACGAAGCAACCATTAAGGTTGTTATGGGTACCGAAAAGAAATCGCACATTATTAAAGATAAAGATAAGATGATTACCTCTTATCACGAAGCTGGTCACGCTGTTGTTTCTTACTTCTTGCCCACACAAGACCCTGTGCATCAAATTTCTATTATTCCTCGCGGTATGGCTGCAGGTTATACTATGTACGTACCCACCGAAGAAAAGGGCCATGTTTCAAGAAATTCAATGGTTGAACAAATTTGTTCGCTTTTGGGCGGCCGTGCGGCAGAAGCCCTTACTCAAGACGATATTTGCACAGGAGCTTCTAACGATATTCAGCGCGCAACTGAACTTGCCAGAAAAATGGTTACCAAGTTTGGTATGAGCGAAAAACTTGGTTTGGTTGCTTACGGCAACGACAATAACGAAGTTTTCTTGGGCCGCGATTTTTCTTCAACACCCAACTATTCCGAAAAAGTTGCGGCATCTATTGACGATGAAATTGAAGAAATTGTAATGAACCAATATAAACGCGCATTGGATATTCTTAAAGCCAATATGGATAAACTTAACGAAGTTGCCAAATTGCTCTTTAACCAAGAAAAAATCGGCGGCGATGAATTCCGTAAAATTATGGAAGGCGCAGCAGAATAATTACACATTAAAACGGACAGTTTCTGTCCGTTTTATAGTAGGTGACACTTTTGGAAAATTACGATATTTTTTCTAAATATTACGATGCCTTTACCGAAGATGTTGATTATAAAGGCAAAACCGAGCATATTTGCGAAATTTTTAAGCGTTACGACCGCCTGCCCACGCTTCTTTTAGAGGTTGGTTGCGGCAGCGGTAATTTTTCACGATGTTTTTATAAAAATGGCATTGATGTTATTGGTGTTGATATAAGCGAGGGTATGTTATCGGTTGCTAAAGAAAAGGCAGAAAAAGAAAAACAAGATATTCTATATTTAAACCAAAGCGCCGATGAACTTGATTTATTTGGCACTGTAGACGGAGCAGTGTGTTTGCTTGATACAGTAAACCATATTGTAAGCAAAAGGCAGTTACAAGAAAGTTTTAACAAAATTTCGCTGTTTTTAGAAAAAGACCGCCTTTTTGTGTTTGATGTAAACACCGAATACAAGCAAAAAGAAATTCTTGGAAATAATACATTTGTTTTAGAAAACGAAGAAGTGTATTTGGTGTGGCAAAACTTTTGGGATAACTCGCGTAAAATAAGCAATATTGAACTTGATTTCTTTGAAAAGGAAAATGATGGCTACAAAAGGGAAACTGTTGAGTTTTCTGAACGAGTATACAGTAAAGACCAGTTAAAACAAATGCTTAAAAAGGCAGGGCTTCAACTTATAGCCGTACATTGTGAAAATGGTTTTTCAAGGCCTGGTGCCAAAACGCAAAGAAGCATTTATGTAGCAAGAAAGGAATAAAACAAATGGGTAAACTTATTCGCGCAATAACTGTTGACGGCGCCGTTATGGCTATTGCGGTAGATTCAACCGATATTGTAAGCAAGGCAGAGCAGTACCATAAAACTTCGGCAGTAATGACTGCCGCACTTGGCAGGTTGTTAACGGCGGCTTCTATGATGGGCAATATGCTTAAAGGAAAGGATAACACCATAACTTTAAGAATTTCGGGCGATGGCCCTGCAAAAGCGGTTGTGGCAGTATCTAACAGTGACGGCGATGTTCGCGGCTATACAACCGACCCGGTTGTTGAAATTCCTTTAAAGGAAAACGGCAAACTTGATGTGTCTGGCGCACTGGGTGGCAAAAACGGCATGCTAACGGTTATTAAAGATGTTGGCTTAAAAGAACCCTATAACGGCTCTATTCCGCTGTTTTCGGGCGAAATTGCCGAAGATATAACGGCTTACTATGCCATAAGCGAACAAATACCAACTGTTTGTGCATTGGGTGTTTTGGTAAACCCCGATTTAACGGTAAACTGCGCAGGCGGTTATATTATTCAACTTTTGCCCGGTGCCGATAATAAAACTATTGATAAACTTGAAGAGAATATTAAAAAACTTCCAAGCGTTACCAATTTAATGAGCGAGGGTAAAACTATTAATAAAATTTTGTTTATGGCGCTTGACGGATTTAATACTGAAATTCTTTATGAAACAGAAACTTCCTATAAATGTTCTTGTTCAAGAGAAAGAACTGTTAAAATGCTTGCAGGCATTGAAAAGGAAGAACTGCTCCAAATGGCTGCAGAGGGTAAACCAATAAATGTAGAGTGTCATTTTTGCAATAATAACTATAGTTTTACTCCTAAAGAAATAAACGAAATAGCAAAAATGAAAAAAGAATAAAAAAGTGCAAAAAAAGTGTTGACAAAGCGGCTCATTTGTGATATTATATCAAAGTCGCAACGCGACAGGCAAAGAATGTGGGAGCATAGCTCAG
>JAZSAJ010000004.1:0-50388 GCA_045601805.1 Acutalibacteraceae bacterium | reverse complement strand
GTTTTTTCGGGCTTAAAACCGCCGTCTTGCCAATTATAAGCACTGTTTGGTTCCGTAATTTCGGCGCACCAAAGGTAAGTGGTTTTGTCTTGCACCACCCTTGTTGCATAAAGCGGAACTCGGCGCAGTTCTTGTCCGTTGTGCCAAACAATTGTCTGCACTTTTTGGCCCGGCACAAGCGCGTCTTTGCCATCTAAAAATATTTCAAAAACACCGCCGTCTAATTTGTTCATTTCACAAGCGTTGGTGTTCCAATTGTTAAAATCGCCCGTTAAAAACATTTTTTCAGCCGCAGGTGCCCATTCGCGGTAAACCCAGCCGTTTTTTGTGCGGTGAAAACCAAAATATTTATGCGCGTTGGCAAATTCGGTTATACTTTTATTACCAAGCAGTTCTTTTCTTTTTTGGTTATAATTGTTTACACGCAAAAGAATATCTTGCTCATAATCCTTTAAATAAGGGTCAATTTCAAAAATTTTCAGCATATCGGCACCTCCGTTATTTTTATTTTACACTATTTTTTGTAAAAATACTATCATTTTTTGTAACAAAAAAAGGGAGAATATTCTCCCCCAATTTTTATTGTATACGGTTGCCTAAAAACTGCGCCGCCGAACATGCGAGTTTAAAATCCGATTCAGTTGCCCAGTTTCCATTAGTACTAAGGAAAACCACCGCGCCTGTAATATCCCCTGCCGATAATATAGGCGCTGCAACCGCAATGGGTAACTCACTTCCCGTAAGGGCTGTCTTTTGCTCGCTTTCGTTAAACATTCTGTTTTGGCGCATATTTATTATTTCTTCAAGTTCAGCACTGTTTTGTTTTTCCAAAACCTCTTTTTTAGAAACACCCGAAGCCGCAATACAACGGTCGCGGTCGCAAATAATTATCGCCAACTTGCTTTGCGAAGCCAAACTTTCAGCAAAAATCTCGGCATCCGCCGCAAGTTCCCCCATCGGCGAATACTTCTTAAAAATAACCTCTCCCCCTGCACCCGTATAAATCTCCAATGGGTCTCCCTCTCGGATTCTCATAGTTCTTCTAATTTCTTTCGGGATAACCACACGACCCAGGTCGTCTATACGGCGTACAATTCCTGTTGCTTTCATATATTTACTCCTTTTCTCTACTCTAAAAGTGCCAAAAACCCAGTATTTATGCGGGTTTTCAGGTTTTTTAATTTTGCGAAAAACAAGCACCTGTTTTTTGTGTTTTTGTATCAAAATTTTCCGCGATACAAAAACACAAAGAGAAAAAATTGCAAAAAAGCCAGTGTTTATGCGGGTTTTCAGCGTTTTCACAGTAACAACCCGTCCCAAGTCCTTTTTTTGCAAATCTGCTTGTGAATTTGCTTGGTATTAGTATCACTCTTTTTATGGAAATTATGAGCCCGTTTTCCACAATTTTTTCTTTTTACGCAGAGAAAAGATAGAGATTTTCATGAATTTATACGCATTAGATGCAATTGATATAATTATTTATTGCGTTGAAAGAGGCTAATTATCACCTCCTGACGATTTCTTGTACTGTTACATAGAAGAAATCATTTCGGTAAAAGAATCCGTAAACGTTTTGTCTTTCCCTGCATAGGAAACCCTAACTACTACATCACCAACGCGATAACAATACGGATTCTTAACTTGATTGATATAACTTATTACACGAATAAGATATGGTTTTTTACTGTCTATCTTTACATTACATATATCAACAAGTTCGGATTTATCGAGATCCTTAATAGCTGTTTCTTTCGCTTCTTTCCAAAGTTCAATTGCAGATAGATATTCCTTATACCATTTAGGAGTCAATTTGTATTTTTTGCCTCCGTATTCTATGATTCGGTATCCCATTTTCATCACCTCCTTAATTGTATTACAAAACACGGCAGCAGGATGCACCCAGCTGCCGTGAATTTGCTAATTTAAGGTTTATTATTATTTCTAAATACTAGGGATAAGTATTTTAATAAACTTCCCAATCAGTTTTGTTCTTAACAAAATGAATGTTATGGATGCTCCTACAACATTAAGGATCAAATCATCGATATCACATGATCCGGTCACAAAAATCAGTTGAAGCAATTCTATTAGCACAACAATCCCTGCTGTAAAAATTATAAAGTGTTTAAAATTTTCACATTTCTTAATAAACATTGGCAAAAACAAAGCCATAGGAGCCAAGGCGATTAAATTGCCAAACAAATTAGTTACTATAGTTGATAGATTCATGCTTTGTGCCAATAAAGCTTTTATATATTCAATTACGGTAGCAAAAGGAATGATATTAAATGAGTTGGCCAAGTAGTTTTTTAATAACATTTTATCTGATAAAATAAAATTTACAGTTCCATTCCTACCAAACATTGGATCAAACAAAGTGAAGGTTAGAAGCAATGATAAATAAAGCATGAAAAATATAAAGAATGTTGTTTTCATGATTTTATTTATATTTATAGCAGGCACTTTACAAATTATACGGCTACCAATATATAAAAAGATACAGAATATTCCAAGTAGCACTAGTCTACCTTCTGGGCTTATCACAACTCTCGGATGAATATCTGTAATTAGATAAACCACTATGCTAAAGACTGCTATCAAATAAAAAGGAAATGAAATTAAAATATATTTCACTTTATTCATTGTTCATCTGTCCCTTCAAAAGATAATTTCGAAATAATATAATTTATTTTTTGGCGTGTAATTAAAGGCTTTGTGATTTTATCTTCCATAATTTCCTCATTTCTAAATATCGACAAAAGAACTCCGAGCATTGCAAAATTAATTAAATTAGAAACGGAACCGTATGACACGAAGGGCAAAACAGATAAAGACAAATTTAATATACCAAGATTTGATAAAACATATAGAATTATTTGTATTGTAAAAATTCCTATTATTGTCCAAGCTAATAACTCACCTAATACGCTTTTTTGTTTAGTTGCCGCTTTGAAACAAATAATTATGAATATATAAAACAATACAACCACAAAACCGAAGGCGAGCCACCCATAGTTGTGCAACACGAAAGCCAATATATAGTCAGTATGAAAAATATCCGGAAAAGGGGTTGGTAACGCCTCACCACAACCTATTAATTTTGCGTTGTTAGTTATTTCTCGTAATAAATTTTGGATATATCCCGCACCGCTATGTTCTCCTATTTGAATGCAGCTTAAAACATTTATGAGTCCTTCTTTTGTGCTCGGCATAACGCAAAGTAAGATTAGGGTCAATATAAGCGGACAAACACATATTAATATTCCAAAACTCCGTTTGACCTTGAACCATTTCTTTAATATTGAAACTGGAATTATTATTAAAGATTCAAACAAACACAAAAAGACGCCCAACATATTCTCTGTGAAAGAAGAAAATATAAGTAACACTAGCGACAAAATTGTGGTTACTATAATTCCCCAATACCCTTTTGTCCTAAGACAATAAAGAGAGCATGAAATTGCAAAAGGATATAACAATGCAACATAGTATCTAAAACTACTGGGAATTGGGAAAATGTTCAAAGCTATTGAAAGCAAAAAAATCAACGCATAAAGGTGAACGGAAAATCTCGATAATATTGTAAAATCGATAAAATACGCTCCAATTAATACAACTAAACCCAACACATAAGAAAGTATCTGCGGGATGAGATTTGCAAATACATTATCTGAAACTATTACAACTACTTGCAGCAATATTCCTATCAGCGATAGGATACCTAAAATAGTAAAGCAAATAAATTGATTTTTTGGCCTATGTATCCTATCTAATTCAGTTCCGATATATGCCGCATCACCAAAATCATTAATCGCTTTTTCTGTAGCTTGCTCTTCTGTATATCCCGAGTCAATGTATTCATCACGTTGTTCCATTAAATGATTTTGAATTTCATTAAAGATAACTTTATGTGTTTTCTTCCATCGTATTTGATTACAAACTTCTGCGCAAAAGTTTAATATTTTGTTATCTTGTTGCAAGACATAATCCTCCGTTTAAAACTCTGTTCATAGCGGTTGAATATTCTTTCCATTCCTCTTGTTTTATATTTAATACACGTTTACCTTCTTCGGTTAAATGATAATATTTTCTTGTGCGATCGCAATTAGAGGTTTCCTCATAAGACTCCACTATGCCATCTTTTTCAAGATTGTGTAAAAGAGGATAAAGCGTCCCTGCTTTCAAATCAAATGTATGATCTGATTTTTTTGCCAAATTAGAAATCATCTCATAGCCATACATATCTTTTTCTTCAAGTAATTTAAGAATTAAAACAGTTGTGCTACCCGCAATTAAAGTTTTATCAATTGACATAAATGTACCTCCCAAATATATATCGGTCATCTACATATATTATATATAGATGACCGATATATGTCAAGTAAAAAGTGAAGCGCCGCATTTCTGCGACGCCAGTCTCATCAAATTGCATTTAAACAGGTCAAACGATAACTTGCATTTTGAGATTTAATATAATCAAAGACTTTTTCACGTTCTGTAATATTGCAAATCTTATTGTGCCCTTTTGAACAAGCACAAGGATAAATATCACCGAAAATGTCAATGTATAAGAGCTTTATGCCAGCCTCACATCCTTTTGCATCCTTAAAAGGGCGGCAGGGACTTAACAGTGGATAACCCGCAAACGATAAGTTAATACTGTATTTTTGTTTATTATTAATTAAATACTCAATGATTTGATTTTGTTTTCCTAACGGTATTCCTATTTCATTCCAATTGTTTTTTGCTGCACCACATGAAGTTAATCTTAATATTCTAACATCCATTATACCTAGGCTTTTGCTAAATTCAATAACCCTATCTATTTTAGCATAGTTAACTCTTGTTAAAACTATATGTGCTTTAGGGATTATTCCGACTTTTTTTATAGAATTAATTGAAGCAAGCGTATTAATGAAAGACCCTTTTGTACCAGTCCAATCATCGTGCTCTTCTTCCATATCACTATAAATTGAAAAATAGCAGTCAACAATGCCACTCTTTTTTAATTCTTTCGCAAAATCCTCATTTATGTATAACTGTTTTGAATGATTCCCTGTTGAATATATTCCTATTTTTGCATTATAGGTATTATTTTGTATTTCATTGCATAAAAAGGGTAATCTTGAATAATTAATTGGCTCGCCGCCAGTAAAATAAATATGCAAAGATGACTCAAATAGTTTTACGAAATTAAGTAAGTCATCATCCGTGTAGCTTCGCATTTCCTGTTGTCTCATTTCTAACGAAGAACAATGTATGCAATTTAAAGAGCAACTCGTTTCAATTTCAAATTGCAATTCCCACATCATATCACTCCTTTTTAATAATCTCCATTAAATTTGACAATTCTAATATGCTACTCTTAAGAGTATCTTCTTGAATTTTAGTTGAAAAATAATTAGAACATATTTGTCGCACATTCTTATATTCAAATAAATTCTTTTCAACAATAGTTATTTGACTTAATATCTTTGTCTTAGCTGTTTCATCACAAAATGTATATACAGCATTTTTTATTTTCTTCAACCAATCAGCGTTAATTACTGTATCGCTCATGACAATTTTTTCGCATAATAATTTCTGTATTTCGCTCGATTTCCCATCTGAAAATAATTTGCAGACTTCACTTTCGGTAATGGTATCTAACCTTGATTTTCTATAACAACCATACTGGTCTTTAGCCTCCCCCCTAAAAGCAAATATACATACTGTAATGTCATTAATACTTCTAAAAACATTTTGCAACTTCTGTGCCATAATAAACGCTTCACAAATATTTAATGGCAAAAAATATCGTATTTCTAACGCGCGCAAATAGATAGTAATGTTTAGATTTTCGCGTTTCTCGTCCGGAAATCCAAACTGAACAACATCAAATGAAACAAGTCTATCATCGCCACCTTTAAAGGCCATTGATTTATCAATAAGAGGAATTATAGCTCTTTTACTTGTTGGGTTTTGAGTTAATGTTTCAACAACAAAATCCTCCCATTTTTTACTCTCAGTGTTCATTAACTGACAATGGGTGTATTCTAAAGACTCTACAGGAGAATCTTTTTGCCACAATTCAGCTTGTTGTAATGAATCATTAAATTTAGTTTCAATTTCCTCTTTAAAGGAATTGAAACTTTGTTTAAATTCAATTCTCAGATTAGGTAAAAAATAGTTTATACCCGCATCTTCTAAAACTTTAGAGTAAACCTCGGAAAAACTTGTACCAACGTAATTGCTGTCTTGATCGCGTTTATACGTTTCGACAACATCCCAACACGCCCTATCTGCATGATATGTTAAAGTGTTAATTTTTCTAACGCTTCTACCTGCAATTTGTATTAAATTACATTGATTTGATATATCTTCAACGCTTTTAAACATAGGTCCAACACCGATAATCTGCTGGTCTTCTCCTACTGAATAGCGTTTGCACCCATGTGTATGGCCATGCAAAAGTGCACTCGTTCTGTTTTCTTCAATAAACTTTAGCAGATTATATCCATTGCGAATACAAGCATCATCCTCTTCGTCACTACTAATTAACGCATGATGCGTAAGCATTATAGTATATTGTTTTTTTGTTTTTTCTTTTAATTTGCTGAAATCAATCTGACCATATTGGTGTTCATTTCTAAAGACCGAATTAATGGAAATAAAAGAATATCCAAAAATTTCTGTTTCCTGTATTGTTTGGTCAGCCATATCCTCAGTCTTACAACCCAAAAATTGCGAAACAAACTCATTAAAAGCTGTTAATGTTTTTGTTTTTTTCGATTCTACACACAAATCATGGTTGCCGGGCAAGAGAACAAAACGAACATTATCAGAACCAAAACTTTTATTAAGATTTTCCTTTAATGCTTGTAATATATCTTTTGCCTTTTCGAAAGATTTGGCATCTCCTTTATCGACAAAATCTCCCAACACACAACAAACAATTTGCGAATTCTTCTCGCTTTTTAGTTCATCAATTTTATTACACAGCAAATTGGTCTTATTTATTAATTCTGCCATGTTAGATTTTGTTGAGAGATGCAAATCTGATATTTGTAAAATATACATGTAAAGCCTCCGTTTGGATAATTTAATCAATCACTAATTGTTTTGTTTTTTATATGATATGAGATTTTACGTTCATTACAATAATCAATTACTTGTTTGGCACAGTCATTATAAAATGTTTTATGATCTTTATATTCAGATACTATTTTGTTATAGTGCAAACGACCAAAGATTATTTTATCTACAAATGATACCGCTTCTAATATAGCGGCTAAATTCTGTTGCACAATATTAGGGGTCGGATACGGTTCGATACTTACCCATGTGTAACATCCGCGATTATGCAGCTCACGTAATGCTTGTATTCTGTCTTGAATGGGCGCTGTGCCAGGTTCATACTCTTCTAAGAAGTTCTCATCAAGAGAAACAACGGTGATTCCATATTCGTTTTTTATGGGTAATTCGGACAACTCTAACGGTAATATGCCTTTAGTTAACACCGAACATTTTATAGAGTTTTCGTTAGCCTTTTTTAAAACTTTGAGACTAAGTTCTGAAACTTCAGGATGATTATACATAAACGGATCTGTTGTAAAGCATAAATGTAAAGTGTTAATTCTATCTTTATACTTTGGGATTTCCGTTTCCAATAATTCTAACGTGTTTTCAACTAAATGAGGTTGAGTCCATTCCTCATAGGATTTCACTTTTCCAAATCTTTTTGCCATCATATAGGCATAACAAGGATATTTGCAACCGTGCGAACAACCTTGAACATGGTTGAGAGTATAGTCGCCATATTCTACGCCGGTTTTATATATCAAAGATTTACGATTCATTTTGCATCTCCTATCTTATACGAGTCGCCTTTATAATTACGCTTTGTGGCAGTTAAATTCATCTTTGTAACTTTCCCTTCTTCAATTAAGGGTTTTAGCACATTAGCAATAATTTGGCTCTCTGCAAGCATTGATTTTTCAATCAATAGAATTTCTATCTCAGCAAATGACATTGTTTCTCCATTATGAGACAATAATAGTTGTTTTGCTGTATCTGCATGAAGATTTAGTAACCAAGCTTTTTCATCTTCCTCTCCAAAAAAAGATAATTGCAGGCCGTCAACCTCTCGCTTGTTTTTGTGATAAAATTTTCCGCCAAACACCTTCCATAAGGTATCTTTTAATACTTCTAAGCCTTTTTTGCTCGGTGTGAAAAACATAATCTGATAAAGTTCCACATTAGTTTGTGTTTTGAACTGATATGAAAAACTATGTTTAATACGGCCAGTCTTCAATTGATTTTCCATATATTCAATAAGTTCTTCCTTTGACGAAACATCTGTACCACCGAGACATTTCACAAGACGCTCTTTGTTCTGTTTCCAATTCCGCACATAATCACTAATAAAAAAATTAAATATAAGTTCGCAATAGTGTGTTTGTAAAATATCATGAATTTTAGGGATATGTACGGTGCCAAAATCATAAGGATCCACATACAGAATAACAGCCTTTGAATAACCAAAAACCAGTCTATTATTTTTAAGCTGAACCAAATAATCGTTTACATCCATATTTGAGATGTGTATTTTTATATTAGGTTTGTTAACCCCAAGAAGTTCAATAACTTTTCCTAAAGTTGCTATTTTATTTTTGTCGAAATCATTTAAGTAAAGATTATATGTTTTCGTAGGGTGAGCAACTGCAAGAGTATTAAAAATCAATAAAACTTCCATTGCAGTGCAAAGATCACCATCTTTATAAACACCAGCATTACACATACAATCAATGAAAGTTATATCCGAAACCTCATCGCGCTCGCTGTTTATTATAGCCCACTGATTTACATACGCCGACACATATTTGATTTTATAATCGGTTTGCTGTTTCTTGTCAGTAAGCGAACTGGCAACAATTTCTATATTGTTAAGTTTCGATTTAATGTTACTCATTTATTATAACCTCCTTATAATCTCGTATTAAACGACACCTATCGATCGTATGGTATTCTAAAATAATCTAAATACCTTTTAAAAGTATCCTGCGCAGATAGGCATGTATCCGTAAGATATCCCTTTTCCTGATTCCACTCTTTCAGACCGCGATAATAGAACATTTTGATTTTATCCTCAATAATAAATGGAACTATATTATGCTTAAGACATTCTTTGAACATAATAAGTCTACCAATACGGCCATTACCATCTTGAAATGGATGGATGCGTTCAAACCGCACATGAAATTCTATGATATCTTCAATGGTCACATTTTCTTTGCCGTTATATTCAGCAATGAGTTTTTTTATTTCAGCCGAAACATCTTCAGGCAAGGTTGTTTCTCTGCCGCCAACTTCATTCGGTAACTTTTTATAATCGCCAACGGCAAACCAGTCTTTTTTAGCATCGCTTGTACCGGTCTTTAGAATAAAATGTAAATGTTTAATGAATTTTTCACTGAGCTGCGATTTTGCATTTTCAATAATTTCATCGATACAACGGAAGTGAGTGGATGTTTCAATAATATCGTCAACCCGAACCCCTTCCTCCGTTATACCAATAGTATTGGTTTCAAATATATACCGGGTTTGATCGTGAGTGAGGCGGCTACCTTCAATATGGTTGGAGTTATAGGTTAGTTCAATTTGGATTTTATGATAAATTCCGCCGTGTACCTGAACGCGCTTTTCCTCTTTCAAAATATCTAGCAAGGTCTGTGGTGCAGGTTTACTTTTGTTACTTCTCTCTGGTTTTTCTGCATTTTCGGGAATGTTCCAAGTCTTACCAGTAAGGAAAGCTCCGGGAACACGTCCTGCAGCACAATAATTGCGAACACTACGTTCAGATGTATTCCAAAGCAATGCGATCTCTTTGACGGATAAATAATTCATATTCCCACCTCCGAATTTTCTGTTATTAGTATATCACATTATCGGCAAAATGTCAACGCAGTTTGATTTGATTTATAATTGGTTTATTGCCGATAACGGAAATTATCCAGTAAAACAAAAAGCTGGACAAGCAAGCTCACTCATCCAGCTTCTTATTATGTATTTCAACACCCCGTTTTTCAAAAAACTAAAAAGCCTAAAGCCGCCTGTTTTCTCGAAAAATTTTGGACAAAATCAGCGAAAACCCAGTGCTTGTGCGGCTTTCGAGGCTTTTGTGTTATTATACCGCGAGCATCTATACGGCGTACAATACCTGTTGCTTTCATATATACATTTCTCCTTAAATTACAAATTGTGTTGTTATTATTTGTTAAAAGAAGAAAAATATACTTGAAACAAAGAACCGCAAGCATTTATTTTTTACACTTGCGGTTCTTATATTTTTTTAAACTCTTCTCCGGTGATTAAAAAATTTATTGATACGTTAAAATATTTTGACATTTCTACAAGCAAAGAAAGCGAGGGCTCTCTTTTTCCATTTTCATAATAGGATAACGATTCTCTTGAAATATGCAAATCCATAGCAACCTTTTGCTGATTAAGTTTTCGTTGTTTTCGTATATTTCTAAGACCAATCATAAAATCACCTTGATTTTATTGTAACCTTTTGTTACAATAATTATGTAACATTATGTTACATAAAGGAGAGTTTTGGTGGTAATATTATGAAACAATATCATGACGAATATGAAGGTCAAAGAGAATTTTATAGTAGAGTAGGTATAAATCCTGATTTATCTCATAACACTGACGGTGTGGATAAAGGAAACCTATATGAAAATAAGGTTGATATTAAAAACATTTATGAGGTTTTATCACAAGCGATAAAATATGCCTCACGTATACGTATTCGTGGTGAAAAGCTGCCAGCAAACCTTATTCTTAATGACCTAAATAGAGAAACCGCCTATATCTTTAAATCTGAGGATTTATTAGACGATATTGAAAAAGTTTATTTTGGTGCAGCAAGTAAAAATAATGAAGCGTATAAGACCGAAGCTAAATATATCACTATAGATTATTCTACAAGTACCGGCTTACAGGAATTATTAACTGTAGTTAACAGTGAAAATTTTGTAAAATATCACGTTGATAAAAACAATATTCTCGGTTTGTCTCAGCAATTCTATAAGCACAGCCAAGATAAAGATAAGTTTATCAAAGGTAAAAATGCAGAAATAAGAAACCCTAATGTTTTACAAGACAGAATTTATCCTTACGAAAAAGCTGATAACATTGAATTCGAAGATATTATGGATTGCTTAAATCCTGGGCTTTTGCAAAGGGAACAGGGTGCTTATTATACTCCAACAGCTTATGTTAACGAAATGCATAAGATGCTCTACAGGGCTATAGAGGAAATACCCGAAGGTAAGGATTATATAATTATTGATAGATGTGCAGGAACAGGAAACCTTGAGGAAGGATTGCCTGACGAAATATTAAAACATTGTATTTTATCTACAATTGAATTTAATGAGTATGCAATATTAAACTATAAATATGGTGATAAATGTCTTGTTGTCATTCCCAACATAGATGCTTTAGCGTATGATATTATCCCTGCAGAAAAAAATGAACAAGGAATAGCAAATGATTTTATACGAGAACGAGTAAACGACCCAAATTGTGTCGTTATACTTATGGAAAATCCACCATATAGCGAATCGGGTAGCGGCGGAATTCAAGGAACTGGTAAAAAAGAAAATGTATGGAAACAAAGTTATGTCATTAAAGAGATGAAAAAAGAATATAAAGGTGTGGTTTTAAATGACTTATCAAATCTCTTTATTTGGAGTGGTTTTAAATTTTATTTAAGAAAGCCAACAGATAGTTATATTTTATACGCACCAACAAAGTATTGGCGTAATCAAAGTTTAGCAAATAAAAAATTTGTTGATGGTTTCTTATGTAATCGAAAGCACTTCCATGCAAATCAAGTTTCTGCAATAGGATGTATTTGGTGGAAGAACATTGATGATTCTGATACAAAACAAATCACACTCACGCCATACGACATTGAAAATCAAATCACAAGTAGAGCGACTGATGATATCACTATTAAAAAGGCGTTTTACAATCTTTCATATGCATACGACAAAAGGCCACTGGTTAACTATTCAGAAGATGGAATTATCTGCGAAAGGGATGGTTCGGAATTTGTTTCGAACGGTAGAAAAGTTTATATAAAACCGATTTATAGCGATGAAATAGTTGCATATTTAGTAGCAAGCAATTTTCAAATTGATAGAAAAGATGTAATGTTAACTCGTTGCGGAATATATAAAGCTCATGGATTTTACCTTAGAAGTGATAATTTTACCGAAAAATTACCCCTATTTGTTGCGGCTACTTTCCCATATGATAAATGGTACAAGGCTGATGTTTATTCAAAGTCATATGATGGGCAAGGTTCGTTTTTAAATGATAAAGATTTTTTAAGAAAATGTTTGATTTATACTGCACTTACCCCTAAAAACAAATGTAAATCGTTTTTAGGGAGCGACAAACGTTTTTATCGTAATGAATTGTGCTTTGATCGTGAAGACACGTTGGCTTGGAAAGCGTTGCAAAAATTACTGAATGATGGTTTAGAGTTGTCAGAAATCGAACAAACACTTTTAAAATATTGGAGAGATGTATTATTTGAGGCATCTAAAACGGATGAATACAAATCGGCAAATAAAAAGTTTCGTTATGGCTTATGGCAAATAATGCAAGAACTTAATATCAAGATAGATAGCGGAAGAAAAGATAAAAAAGGCAATCCAGTTATGGTATATAAATATAATGCTTTAAATTCGGAAATCAAAAAATTAGATGATGCACTTAAACATTATTATAATACCGAGATTATACCAATGCTATTTAAATTTGAGTTAATAAAGTAACAAAAGCGGAATGGAATTCCGCTTTTGTTTTTTATTCTTAAAAAGGTTTTTATAAAATTTGTCACTATGCACAAACAAATATATTTAAATGTTTACAAAAAGTAAAGAATTCATCACCTTATAGGTATATAATTAAAAGTGATTTTTGTGCAATAACCACAAAATATGGTATGCTCAAATTCTTGACATTTCAATATTTTGTGATATGATCATCTTACAGCAAACGTTTGTTTGCTAAATTTCTCGTCAAAGCGTGGTGGTAAAATATGATTGTTTCTTACAAAAAGAAAAAATCTTATGATTTACGGGAATAAACCATAAGATTTTTCTGGGCGAGTGTGTTATACACAATCTTTTGCTATGTATCAGTTTAACACACTCTCCCTTCCTTGTCTATTGACAAATCTTACAAAAACAAAATTATATGAAGGGAGCTATTTAAATGGCTTATTACGTTGTAAACAAAAATCAAACTAGAAATCCTGGGCTTCATCATGAAGTTCACACACTTGAACATGCAAATAAAATGCATATTACAAACGTTATATCTTTAGGTTTTTGCGTAAACGATTTTGACGCATTAACTAAAGCTAAATCTTATTATTGGGATGCAGATGGATGCAAAAACTGTTGTCCTAGCATTCATAGGGGGTAATAAAATGGCAGTTCATCACGGTGGTAAAGTTGGCAAAGCAGCGAAAACTTTAGCTTCGAAAAAATCTTCGAGCAAGGCCAAGAGTTCAGCTGGCAAAACCTTAGTAAATCACAAAGTCGCAAAGCACTAACTTATTCAAAAAAGCGAGGGGGATTTCACCTCGCTTTTGCTATGTATTATCAAAATATGCTGTTTTTTATTAAAAACTTTTCTTTAAAAATCGCCCATAATCCCAGTATTTATAATGCTTTATAGCACTTTTGTGTTATTATAACACGAGTCTCTATTCTACGAACTATTCCAGTTGCTTTCATATATACATTTCTCCTTAAATTACAAATTGTGATGTTATTATCTGTAATTTGAGGAGTTTTATACTGCGTGAATTTATTCTTAAAGAATATTATAATTCTTACTTGCTTTTCTGTAACTTGAAGGTCTGTACCCACACTTTTTTTGGAATAGATTTGAAAAATAGTGAATATCATTGTATCCCAGTTTTTCTGCTATTTCGGTTATAGACATATTCGTGTTTACAAGCAGCAATTTAGCTGTTTGCATTTTTCGCTCAATTTGGTAAGCGTATGGAGTAATGTTAAATTCGCGAATGAACAGTTTTTGACAGTAATCAGGCGAACGAAATATTGTTTTTGAAAGTTCTTTGGCTGATATAATTCGATGAAAATTTGAATCAAGATAGTTTTTTAGTTTAAGTGCTTCTTCACTATATGTAGCCTTGGTTATAACAGTTGAGAGTTTGGATAATATTTCAACAAAAAGCCCCTGTAATACCGATTGCATTTCGCTATCCGTCATATCCGAACTAATAATACTGACAATTCTTTCAAAAACAGGTTTTAAGTCATATGCGTCAAAGAAATGCTTTCCCGAAAGGCTGTACGCAAAAATAAGATGTTGGCAAAAATCTCCTGAAACATTTAGAAAAATCTTTTGAAAAGGATTTTTTCTGTCACTGTAGTAATTATGATTTTGCCCCGATGGGAGAAAATAAATCATATTCTTACGCACATGGTGTATTTTATCGTCGATCACTACATAGCCATCACCGTCTGTTATATATTCAATTACCGATACATCAGAGCAATTTCTTGTGATATGATAAGTCGGAGTGGGATATGTAACACCAGCTAATGTAATATAAAAAGGCATTTTATCAAAACCAACAAACGACTTCAAATACTCGCTCAAATTGTTTTCCTCACTTTATTAATTAAAATATACATTGTAATAAGTCGTATGACTTATTATACTATAATTGAAAACAAATATCAAGGAGGTTTTACCTATGCAAATGCGCCCGCCTGCAATCCCTATTATTAATATTGATCCTTATTTTTCCATTTGGGCAGAAGATTCTGTATTGAAAAACACAGTTCACTGGACCGGAAAGCCTAACACTATGTACGGAGGAGTTTTCGTTGATGAAGTGGAATATCATTTTTTCGGACAAAATAACAATTCCAATAAACCGTCAATGAAGGTTGAAAACATCGAGATCGATGCTTATTCTACAATTATTACATACAAAAATGATACGATTCGCCTTACCGTTCATTTTACATCCCCCACTTTGATAGAAGACCTTTACTATGCCTCTCGTCCTGTTGCTTATGCGAATACATCCTTTGAAAGTCTTGACGGCAAAGAACACAGTGTGAGGGTTAAATTCATAGCAAGTGAAGAGTTGGTGCTGAACACTAAAGGCGAAGGAAGAGCAATCGCAAACCCCGTAACTGTTGACGGTGTTACCGCTATTTGCATGGGGAACGGAAATCAAAAAGTGCTTTGGCGCAGCGGCGACGATATTCGTATTGACTGGGGTTACTTATACCTCGGTGTCAAGGGCGAGGGCGTTGTCGATCACACCGTGTTTAATGATATGTATGCAGTTACAGTAGAAGCAGACCTTAAAAACGATGCACTTTTCTTATTTGCATACGATGACATAGAAAGTATTCAGTATTTCGGGGAAAACCTGAAAGCATACTGGAAAAAGGATGGCAAAACCATTGAAATTGCAATGGCAGAAGCGGCGACAGATTATGAAACCGTCCTTGCTCGTTGTAACGAGTTTTCAAACAAAATAAAGACGGATGCGGAGTTAAAGGGAGGTAAAAAATATGCTGAACTGTTACTTCTTTCCGTACGCCAAATAATGGCGGCGCACAAGTTGGTTGTAGATCGCGACGGCAATAACCTCTTTATTTCTAAAGAGTGCTTCTCTAACGGCTGTGCCGCGACCGTAGATGTCACCTATCCTTCTGCACCGGTATTTCTACTTTATAACACCGAACTGCTTAAAGGCATGCTTCGACCAATTATGAAATATGCCGCTACGGACGAATGGTGCTGTGATTTTGCCCCTCACGATGTAGGGCAATACCCTTTGGTTAATGGGCAGGTCTATTGGGTGGACCGCACCAATATTTCTATAATCAAAAAAGGGCAAATGCCTGTTGAAGAATGCGGCAACATGATCATATTATTCGCCGCAATTGCGGATGCCGATAACGACGCTTCTTTTGCAAAGCAACACCTGGAAACGATCGATAAGTGGAATGAGTATCTGATTAAATACGGTCTTGACCCCGAAAATCAACTTTGCACTGATGATTTTGCAGGTCATCTTTCTCACAATGTAAACCTCTCCATCAAGGCAATTATGGGTATCGCGGGATATGCTCGTATTCTTGAAAGACTTGGCGATGCCGAAAAATCCGCAGAAATGATGGCAACGGCAAAAAAATATGCCGCATCGGTGGTAGAAAGAGCCCAAAACACCGACGGAAGCTATCGCTTGGCGTTTGACCAACCCGATACTTTTTCTTTAAAATATAACGCTATATGGGATAAACTGTGGGGTACAGATCTTTTCCCGACAAAGTTTTATAAAGGAGAAATCGAACGCTACAAAAAAGAACTTTTACCTTATGGTGTTCCGCTTGATTCCAGAGAAAAATATACAAAATCCGATTGGCTTGTTTGGGCGGCCTCCCTTGCGGACAACAATGAGGATTTCAACTGCCTTGTAGGTAGTCTTTGGGCTGCATATAACACCATGCGAACCCGCGTTCCTATGACAGATTGGTACTATGCAGACACTTCGCATATGCAAGGATTTCGTCATAGAACCGTTCAGGGCGGTTTGTTTATAAAATTGATGTTTAAATAACTAATAGCAAAAGCGAGGTGAATTTCACCTCGCTTTTTGCTATATGTATCTTGGTGTTTTAATACCACCAGCCTCTATTCTACGAACTATTCCAGTTACTTTCATATATAGATCAATCTCTTTTTTTCGTAATAGTGATACTATTATCTGTATTTTGAGGAGATTTATACTTATGACAAACTATCTTTTCGTTTCTTTATTTTCCATAAATTTTAAGTTCTCTTGGAGTGCAACCAAAATGCTTTTTTACAACTCTTGCAAAATATTTGGGATCATTAAAACCGCTTTCATAAGTGGCATTTTCTATAGAAGCTCCGTTTGATATTAAACTTCTTGCATATTCCAATCTTAAACCCGTGATATATTCCGTTGGTGTTTCTTGATAATATTTTTTAAAAAGTTGTCTGAAAACGGTTGCGCTGATTCCTACTTCGGCACAAATCCTATCAATACTTAGAGTGCTATTTCTGTAATTGGAATTAATAAACGACATTGCATCTAAAAAGTGTTGTGGCTGATTTGTTTTGGTGCTTTTTTCGAGTATTACTCCCAAAATCATATAAAGTTGTGAAAGCGTATATACATAATAGCCTGGTTCCTTTTTCTTCCAAAAACTAAGAGCACTCAAAAACATTTTATAGATTTGCTCGACATTTTGAAACGAATACACTTCCATATCACTATCA
Source organism: Acutalibacteraceae bacterium (assembly GCA_045601805.1). Taxonomy (GTDB): domain Bacteria; phylum Bacillota; class Clostridia; order Oscillospirales; family Acutalibacteraceae; genus SIG607. The sequence goes on along the minus strand of JAZSAJ010000004.1, from coordinate 33,018 downwards.
TTTTCTAATGTGACAAAATGGATAACTAACATTTCTGTGTCGGTATATTCTGCCTTGTACGAAATATTCTGTGGCATATACAAAATATCATTTGAATGTATATAATACGCGTTTCCGCCAGTGGTAATGGTTGCATTCCCGCTTATTCTGAACGCCAATGCCGAATATTCACGCGGTTTTATGTCAAAAACGCCGCCTTTCCAACACATATGCTCAACACCGATAATTTTTAAAATAGGATTATTCCCTTCACTCAACATTTTGTCCACCTCTATATCATTATAGCACAATTATCAGACAATTCAACTGTTGAATAATCCACCTTTTTCGTTGAATAGTGGGTTTGTTTGTATTTTATTGTGGTTTATTATTGATTTGAGGTGATTTGAAATGAATGATTATCTTTTCTTAAACAGCAAGACGACTGTTATTGCAGACGATAGAATGAACAACGAAACTGTTAAAAAGCTGTGGAACAGTTTTACCCTAACGACAGGTGAAATATGCTTTAAAAAAGGTGAAGACTTTTCTTTTCGTTTAGGTAATACACAGTTGCCGATACTTTCAGAAGGAAAAGAATATGTTCTAAAAGTTGATGACACCGGTGCAGCAATAGTGGGCAAAGACTACGGCGGACTGATGCGCGGATTTATGTCTTTTCTGATGAAAATTGAACAGGACGAAACTGCGCTTAAAATCAAGACTGTTTTGGAAGAAAGTGATTACACAATACATAATCGTATGATCCACATTTGTGTTTTCCCTGAGAACGATTTATATTTTATCAAGAAACTGATTCGTTTGTCTGCACTTTGTCAGTACACGCATATCGTGATTGAATTCTGGGGGACGCTTCAATACGATTGCTTGAAAGAACTTGCCTGGCCTCACGCCTTTACCAAGGCGCAAGCAGCAGAATTAATTGAAGAATGTAGAAATCTTGGCATTGAACCTATTCCAATGTCTAATCAACTCGGCCATGCTACCGCTTCACGTGTTTGTTATGGAAAACACGTTGTTCTGGATCAAAACCCACAGTTACAACATCTCTTTACGCCTGATGGCTGGGCGTGGAATATTGAATCTGATGCGGTCAAAAGCCTGCTGAAACAGGTGCGCCAAGAGCTTTACGAGCTTTTTGGCGAAGGTGAATATATGCATATCGGTTGTGACGAAGCATATTTTATTTCTCAAAACAACACACTCCGCAAACAACTTCCCGAATATTTAGAAAAACTTACTAATGAAGTTGAAGGCGAAGGCAAACGTCCGATGATTTGGATGGATATGCTTTTAGAAAAAGGAGCGTTCAAAAGCTGCTATACCGTCGGAGAAAAGTGTGAAGTTGAAAAAATTCGTAATGCGACTGCAAAATCCACTATTTTTGTGGATTGGCAGTATGATTGTTTCGAAACGCCTATTCCTTCTCTGGTGTCATTAAAACATTGTGGCAGAGATGTTATGGGTGCGCCTTGGTTTAATGCTCAAAACTACAACGCTCACATTAAAACAATATCGGACAATTCTATGTTTGGTATTATGCTCACAACCTGGGACACCCTGAAGGGTAAAATGCAATCTATTCTCGGCTGTGCCAAAAAATGCGGTGCAAAATCATTCGTTTGGAGTGAATATAGCAGACTTCACGAAGAAACTGCAACACTTTTACGAAGAGTGAGTTTTGAGGGTAATACCTATTCCGATTGCGGATGGTCAAAAAAACAGATAGAGGTATAATATGATACCAATTCTTTATTTGCTGAACGTTGTATGTTCGGCGGGACAGTCTGCTCTCGGAAAGCAATATGCAAAACGCGGCGGAAGTTCATCCGTTTTTAACATCAACAAAGCTGTTTCCGGTATTGCCGTATTTATGATATGGGGACTTATACAAGGTTTTTCTTTCCATTTACCTACTGTACTTTTTGGTATTAACTATGGTATTTCCCTTTGTATTTCTATGCATACGGGATTTAAGGCACTTGCGATCGGTCCAATGGCTTTGACAAGTATTATCGCCTCGTTTTCTCTACTGATTCCTTTTTTCTTTGGTATTTGTTTTTGGAATGAGCCTTTAACATTTTATGGCATCTGCGGTATCATTCTGTTATTATTTTCTATTTTGCTGATAAACGGGAAAAAGGTTGACGGTATATCCTTCAAGTGGCTAATATATGCCATGGCAACATTAATTGCAAACGGTATTTGCTCCATTATACAGAAATACCACCAAATAAAATTCCCGTCTCTTTACCGCACGGAGTTTATGATTTTTGCTTTACTGTGTGTATTGCTTATATTAACCACCATAAAACCAGACCATGCCCAAAAGCAAAAAAATAAGTTTAGTTGGTTGGGGCTTATATCCGGTGCTTTGAACGGCACCGCAAACTACATTGTGCTGTTTCTTTCTGCAACCGAAAACGCATCGGTGCTTTTTCCGATCGTTTCGGTAGCCAATATTGCTATCGTGTGGCTGATCGGCATCCTTTTCTTTAAGGAAAAATTGACCGCTTTACAAACAATTGGCTTGATACTCGGTGTATCATCCATCGTTTTGTTAAAACTATAAAAGCGAGGTGAATTTCACCTCCCTTTTTGCTATATGTATCTTGGTGTTTTAATAACACCAGCATCTATTCTTCTCCCAATACCTCTTGCTTTCATATATACATTTCTCCTTAAATTACAAATTGTGTTGGTATTTGTTATTGTGGGAAAAATATGCGAAAACTTGCAAGACAGATGTTTTTTATTTGACTTTTTGTTCAGCGCATGTTTAAATATATATATACTAATAATAAAAAGGTTGTGTATTTATGGCAAAAGTTACTGTTTATAAAAAATCAAAGTTTGCTACTTTTCTTAGTTTCATTGGCTATATTATATGCTTTTATGGTGTTTACTCCCATTTTTTTAACGAAGAATCTAACCCATTTGTAAACCTGACTATATTGTTAATTGGTTTAGCCATAAAGGGTTTAGGAAGTTATATCGGCAATAAAAAAGCCCAAAAGGAAGAACAAAAGAACAAATCAGAATAAGCAAATATATCAAGTGTTACACCCGCTACTCCTGAGTTTTATAATTTAGAGCAGGAAATTAAGTAATTTAAAAGCATATTGTCACGATATATACCAATGCAATAGAGGTGGTTGTTATGAAAAAAATGTTAATAATTTGTTTGTGTATTCTTACCGTATTGTCAATGTCTTCTTGCGGAAAAAACAATACGAATACTGAATCGCAGTCAAATACTTCTAAAGATGACTCATATAGAGATATTGTTTGTGCTGAGATTTTAAACTTTAAACAAGTGAGTTTTTCTGCGCAAGACAGCAATGTTATCATTTTCATTAACATACCTAAAGAATGGAAACTCCAAAAGAGTGAAAACGGATACAGCATTGTAAAAGATTCACAAACAATAGGAAGCGTTACTGTTTCAACAGAAGCAAACAATACCAATGAATTGGTTAATGTCTTCCGGGGCGAAATTGAGACTGACGGTATTAAAGTTACACATAATATTGACCGTGTTGGCTCTGGGAAAAATAAATACTATACCCGAACATTATGTTATAATTATGATGAATATGAGAAAAGCCAAAGTATTGCTTTAACGGTTCATTACCAGGAAGCCGATTCTGATGCCATTTATAAAATGATGACAGAAGTTAAAAAACTTGCCCCGCCCGAAAAAAATATGGGTGTTCTTCAAATTAAAGACAACCGAAACAAAATTTTAATTTTGGGTAACAGTTTTGTAAGTAGTTCAAACATAGGCAGAATATTGCAAACTATGTGTGGTTCTGCAATATCAGTAGAAGCAGAATCAAGAGGTTATGCCACTGTAAAGACATATACCGATGATGATTATATGATGCAAAATATTTATGCAGGAAAATATTCCGTTATTTTTATGTGTGGATTATATGGCAATTCGGATTCTTATGAATTAAAAGATATCATTGATGCGTGTGAGTATTCCAATACGAAACTTGCCATTTTCCCGGCGCATAACGAAAACCGTTCGCAAATTAGGAGTGCTGTTTCTTTATATCCCAATACAATAATTATAGATTGGAAAGCGGAAATTGACGCATTAATCAGTTGCGGAATTGACAGGTCTTATTTTTGTGTTGATGATTCACACAATCATAGTACTCCCCTTGCAGGATATGTAGGCGCACATATGATATACCGCGCTGTTTTTAATAAAATCCCTAAAAACACATACTTTACCCAGGTTTCGCAATGGCAAATTGACCTTTTGGGCGAATATGCCACAACCGGAACTATAAATTTTTTTGATAATTACACACCGTATATTATCAGGTAACTATAATTTTCTCTGCGAACCGTAAAAAATACACCTGAGTTTGATAATTTAGAGCGGGAAATTAAGTAATTTTTGAAAATCTTAATATCAACCTATAAAGATGACAAAGGGTAAAAACAACTTGACAAAGCAATATATTATGAATATAATTAATTTAGAGATTTAGAGTAAGCAAAAGAATGCAGCAGTATTGTGTTCTTTTGCTTTTATTTTTAGGTTTTTAAAGAACAATATATAAGCGGGGGTGCGAATTTATGACTAAAAATGAACTGTATAATAGTATTGAAGATAATCCTATTATAGCAGCGGTTCGCGATAATATGTTTGAAGAAGCACTAAAATCGCCTGTGAATATAATATTTTTACTTGGCGGAAATTTGCTTAATATTACAAAAAAAATAAGTGACGCCAAAAAAGCAAACAAAATAATTTTTATTCACATTGATTTATGTGAAGGTATAGGCAAAGATAAAGTTGGCGTAGAGTACCTTGCCAAACAAGGTGTAGACGGCATTATAAGCACACGCCCCCAACTTATTCGCAGTGCAAGTGAGGCAGGTCTTATTACTGTTCAGCGTTTTTTTGCGCTTGACAGCAAAGGTGTTGACAGTATAGAGGATATGCTAAAAGCGGCAAATCCCGATTTAATTGAAATTATGCCGGGCATTGCAAGTAAAATTATAAACCGCTTTGTTACAAGCAACATTCCAATAATTGCAGGCGGTTTAATAGAAACTAAACAAGAAATAACCGAAGCGCTAACTAACGGTGCCGAAGCAATATCTACAGGCAAAGCGGAACTTTGGTATTTATAAAGGAGATTTTGGTATGAACAAAACACAAGTAGTAGATTGGAAAACAATAACAAATTTCGTGGTTGACGCTTTTGTTGGCTACGGCATACCGCGTGAAGACGCCGAAATTTGCGCAGATGTTCTTTTAGAATCTGACAAGCGCGGCATTGAATCGCACGGTGTAAACCGCTTTAAGCCGGTTTATCTTGACAGAATTAAAGCAGGTATTCAAAACGCAGTTACCGAAATTGAAATTTTAAAGGAAACCCCCACCACCGCTGTTATTGACGGCCATAACGGTATGGGTCAGGTAATTGGCCACAAGGCAATGAGTATGGCTATTGCAAAGGCAAAAGAATACGGTATGGGTATGGTTGTTGTTCGTAATTCCTGCCACTATGGTATTGCCGGTTATTATTCAACAATGGCAACCAAAGCCGGTTGTATTGGTATGACAGGCACAAACGCACGCCCGTCGGTTGCCCCAACTTTTGGTGTTGAGGGTATGTTTGGTACAAACCCATTTACAATTGGCGTTCCCACAGACGAAGATTTTGATTTTAACTTTGACTGTGCTACTTCTATTACCCAAAACGGCAAGGTTGAATATTACGAAAGAATTGGCGAAGATGTTCACCCCGGCACAATTATTGATACAGACGGTAATGCCGTACTTGGCGATGCCGGTGTTGCACTTCGTAAAATTCGCGGCGGCACAGCGGCGCTTACCACTTTGGGCGGTATTGGTGAAGATTTGGGCGGTTACAAAGGATATGGCTTTGCTTTGGCTGTTGAATTCTTCTCGTCCATTTTGCAAGACGGCGCTTACGGTAAAGCTCTTGACGGCAAAGATGAAAACGGAAATATTCGCCCTTACCACTTGGGACACTGGTTTATTGCTATTGATACCGACCACTTTATGGGCGAAGATATTGCCCGTAAAAAAGCCGGCGACATTTGCCGCAGTATGCGTGCATCAAAGAAAGCTCCGAACGCCGAGCGCATTTACACTGCAGGCGAAAAAGAATACGAAATTGGTATTGCCCGTAAAGACGGTGTGCCCATTAACGAAAGTGTTCAAAAGGAAATTACACAAATTCGCGATGAATTAGGACTTACTGGGTACACATTCCCATGGGAGAAATAATAATGGATATTAAAAAAGAGTCACTTAAAAAGCACTATGAATGGAAGGGCAAAATTGAGGTTGTTTCCCGTGCACCAATTAACACCCGAGAAGACCTTTCTTTAGCGTACACCCCCGGCGTTGCGGAACCTTGCCTTGAAATAGAAAAGGATATAAACAAATCCTACGAACTTACTCGCCGTTCAAACTTAGTTGCTGTTATTACCGACGGTACGGCTATTTTGGGCCTTGGCGACATTGGACCCGAAGCCGGTATGCCGGTTATGGAAGGCAAATGTGCACTTTTTAAAGAATTTGCCGATGTTGATGCCTTTCCCCTTTGCATAAAATCTAAAGATGTTGACGAAATTGTTCGCACCATATATTTGCTTTCGGGCAGTTTTGGCGGAATTAATCTTGAAGATATTTCGGCTCCCCGTTGCTTTTTAATTGAACAAAAGTTAAAGGAAATTTGTGATATTCCCATTTTTCACGATGACCAACACGGTACTGCTATTGTTGTTGCTGCAGCGCTTATTAACGCGCTTAAACTTGTTAAAAAACAAATTAGCGAAGTTAAAGTTGTAATTAACGGCGCAGGCAGTGCAGGTATTGCAATTGGTAAACATCTTATGAATATTGGTGTAAAAAAACTTGCATTTTGTGACCGTTATGGTATTATATATGAGGGAAACGAAAATAATAACCCCGCGCAAGAAGAAATAGCCAAGGTAACAAACCTTGAAAAGATGAAGGGCACACTTGCAGATGCACTTGTGGGAGCCGATGTATTTATTGGTGTTTCTGCCCCTAACCTTGTTACCGAAGAAATGGTTAAATCTATGGCAAGCGATGCTATTTTGTTCCCAATGGCAAACCCCACCCCCGAAATTATGCCCGATGTTGCTAAACGCGCAGGTGCAAGGGTTGTGGGAACAGGCCGTTCGGATTTCCCCAACCAAATAAACAATGTACTTGCATTCCCCGGTATTTTCCGCGGTGCGCTTGATTGCCGTGCCACCTGCATTAACGAAGAAATGAAGGTTGCTACATCTTATGCGTTGGCGTCCCTTATTCCCGAAAACGAAATAACCGAAGAAAACATTATTGCTACTGCACTTGATAAGCGTGTGGCAAAGGTTGTAGCCGAAGCGGTTATAAAAACTGCAAAAGAAACAGGCGTTGCAAGAATATAAACCTAAACCCAAAAACAGAAAGCCCCTAACGCTAGTTGCGGGGCTTTTCTAAAAAACAAGTTTGTTAATTTTTTAACTATTTTTAGCTAAGGAGATATTTTATGGAAAAACAATACACTATAGTTGATAGCGTAGAAGCTTTAATGAATTCTATTGCTAACACACGCAAAGCGCAAAAAGAATTTGCAACCTTTACGCAAGAACAGGTTGACAAAATATTTTTAGCAGCCGCTTCTGCAGCTAACAAAGCAAGAATACCACTGGCAAAAATGGCTGTTGAAGAAACAGGAATGGGTATTGTAGAAGACAAGGTTATTAAAAACAACTATGCTTCTGAATATATTTACAACGCTTACAAGAACACAAAAACTTGCGGTGTTATAGAAGAGGATAAGGCATATGGCACCAAGAAAATTGCAGAGCCAATAGGTGTTATTGCAGCAGTTATTCCTACCACAAACCCAACATCTACCGCTATTTTTAAATGTTTACTTGCTCTTAAAACTCGCAACGCCATTATAATTAGCCCACACCCGCGCGCAAAAAACAGCACAATTGCTGCAGCAAAGTTAGTTCTTGAAGCCGCTGTAGCTGCCGGCGCTCCCGAAGGCATAATTGATTGGATAGATGTTCCCTCTTTGGATATGACCAACACTATTATGAAAGAAGCCGATATTATACTTGCTACCGGCGGTCCCGGAATGGTTAAAGCCGCATATTCAAGCGGTAAACCGGCGTTGGGCGTTGGCGCAGGTAACACCCCTGCAATTATTGATGATTCTGCTGATATTCTTTTGGCAGTTAGCTCTATTATTCACTCTAAAACATTTGATAACGGTATGATTTGCGCTTCTGAACAGGCGGTTATTGTGCTAAAAAGCATTTACGATGCCGTTAAAAAAGAGTTTGCTGCTCGCGGATGCTACTTCCTTAATAACGACGAAACCGAAAAGGTTCGTAAAACCATTATTATAAACGGTGCGCTAAATGCTAAAATTGTTGGTCAGAAAGCCGCTAAAATTGCTGAACTTGCCGGTATAACTGTGCCCGAAGGCACTAAAATTCTTATTGGTGAAGTTGAAAGCGTAGAGTTAAGCGAAGAGTTCGCTCACGAAAAACTTTCTCCCGTACTTGCTATGTATAAGGCAAATGATTTCGGCGATGCACTGCTAAAAGCCGAACAACTTGTTGCCGACGGCGGTTTTGGTCACACTTCTTCTATATACCTTAATGAAGTAACCGAGCAAGAAAAACTTGCCGAATTCGCTGCTCGTATGAAGACCTGCCGTATTCTTGTGAATACTCCCTCTTCGCACGGCGGTATTGGTGACCTTTATAACTTTAAACTTGCACCGTCACTTACACTTGGTTGCGGTTCTTGGGGCGGTAACAGTGTATCTGAAAATGTTGGTGTTAAACACCTTTTAAATATTAAAACAGTAGCAGAAAGAAGGCAAAATATGCTTTGGTTCCGTGCACCACAAAAGGTATATATTAAAAAAGGATGTTTGCCGGTAGCTCTTGATGAACTGTCATCTGTACGCGGTGCTAAAAAAGCATTTATTGTAACCGATACCTTCCTTTATAAAAATGGCTACACTAAACCCATTACAGATAAACTAGACGAAATGGGTATTGCCCACACCACATTCTTTGATGTTCAACCCGACCCAACCCTTAAAAACGCACAAGACGGTGCAAAACAAATGACAGCGTTCCAGCCCGACACCATTATTGCATTAGGCGGCGGTTCTGCAATGGACGCGGCTAAAATTATGTGGGTTCTTTATGAACATCCCGAAGCCGATTTTATGGATATGGCTATGCGCTTTATAGATATTCGTAAGCGTGTATACACTTTCCCCAAAATGGGTGAAAAAGCATACTTTATTGCTGTGCCAACCTCTGCAGGTACAGGTTCTGAAGTAACTCCTTTTGCAGTTATTACCGACGGTGATACCGGTGTTAAGTATCCTCTTGCCGACTACGAATTACTTCCCAATATGGCAATAATTGATACCGATTTTCATATGAGCGCACCGCGTGGTCTTACCGCTGCTTCCGGTATAGACGCTGTAACCCACGCCGTTGAGGCCTATGCTGCAATGCTTGCTACCGATTATACCGACGGTTTGGCACTGCAAGCCCTTAAGAATATCTTTAAATATTTGCCCCGTGCCTACGATAACGGTCAAACCGATATTGAAGCGCGTGAAAAAATGGCAAACGCCGCTACTATGGCAGGTATGGCATTTGCAAATGCGTTTCTTGGGGTATGTCACTCAATGGCTCACAAGCTTGGTGCTTTTCATCATTTGCCCCACGGTGTTGCTAACGCTTTAATGATTGAAGAAGTGCTTCGCTTTAATGCCGCTGAAGCCCCCGATAAAATGGGCACATTTTCTCAGTATGACCATCCTCATACTCTTGCCCGTTATGCCGAAATTGCCGATTATTTAAGGCTTGGCGGTAAAACAAATGAAGAAAAACTTGAAAACCTTATTAAAGCCATTAACGAATTAAAGGCACGCGTTGGCATTAAGGAAACCATAAAGGATTACGGCATTGATGAAGAAGATTTCTTAAACCGCCTTGACGATATGGTAGAGCAAGCGTTTGACGACCAATGCACAGGCGCTAATCCGCGTTATCCCCTTATGAGCGAAATTAAGCAAATGTATTTGAATGCTTATTACGGTAAGCATTTTGTGGAAACAAATAAACCTACCGCAGCTGATATAATATAAATGCTTTAGTTAAGGAGAAAATACTAATGAAACTTGATAAAGTAATTGCAAAAAGAAATAATAAAATAATATACCGCGACGGAGAAAGATGTATAAAAGTATTTAATGAAGATTTTTCTAAGGCAGATATTTTGAATGAGGCGTTAAACCAAGCCAGAATTGAAGGAACAGAGCTAAATATTCCCAAAATATTAGAAGTTACAACAATTGACGGCAAATGGGCTATTGTATCTGAATTCATTAAAGGTAAAACCTTGGCCGAACTTATTGAAGAGAACCCCGAGAAAAAGGACGAATACCTTGCCCTTCTGGTTGATATTCAACTTGAAATGCACAGCAAGACCTGTGCTCACCTTAACAAACTGAAGGATAAAATGAACCGAAAGATTAGCGAATCTTCATTAGATGCTACCACTCGTTATGAGCTTCATACCCGTCTTGAAGGTATGCCCAAGCACAACAAGGTTTGCCACGGCGACTTCAACCCCTCTAACATTATAATTACCGAAGACGGCACTCACTATATTATTGACTGGTCACACGCCACTCAAGGTAATGCTTCTGCCGATGCCGCCCGTACCTATCTTTTGTTCTGGTTAAACGGCGATATTGACGGCGCTAAAAAATATCTTAATCTGTTTTGTGAAAAAAGCAATACCGCTAAACAATATGTTCAAAAATGGATGCCTATTGTTGCCGCTTCACAATCGGTAAAAGGTAACGAACACGAACGCGAACTGTTGCTTTCTTGGGTAGATGTTGTTGATTATGAATAAGTAAAAAGCGAGGTGAAATCACCTCGCTTTTTTATATAAAAAAGTTGAACTTTCATAAATCGTTTGATATAATAATATATAAATAATACATATATTTACGAGGTGTATTGTGAAATCGTTTTTTTATCGTGTTCTTTGCGGTTTTTGTTTGGGAATAAGTGTATTTGCACCGGGGATAAGCGGAAGCATAATGGCTATTATTATGGGCATATACAACAAACTTCTTGACATTGCTTCAAATCCCTTTAAAAAATTAAAAAATAACTTTTTCTTTCTTTTGCCATTAGGAATAGGCGCTTTAATAAGTTTAGTTTTATTTATACTGGTGTTCAGTTATCTTTTTGAAACCTACGAAAAAGCGGTATTTATGCTGTTTATAGGGCTTATAGTGGGAAATTTACCTATGGTTTACAAAGAAGCGCGCAAAAGCCGGTTTAAGTGGTATTTTGTTTTAGGCGCTATTGCGGCATTTTTAATAGCTCTTGTTGTAGGAATAATGAGTGAAGGCGTTGGGGGAACACAGGTTACTGAAAACACCAGTCTTTTATACATTGCGTTAAGCGGGATTTTGGCGGGAACTGCATGTCTTGTACCCGGTATGAGTGTTTCTATGATACTGATTGTTATGGGTGTTTACGATTATCTTATTGCCGCTGCCAAAGCGCTTGACATAATTACCATAGCCGTTGTCGGTGTGGCATTTGTGCTTGCGATGGTGATGTCTTCAAAGTTAATTAAATTTGTTTTTTCAAAATTCAGTGGTATGGCGCATTTTATGGTTATGGGATTTTTGATAGGTTCTGTAAGCGGAATTTTCTTTACATTGCCAAAAAGCGGTTCAAATTTAGCAGGCGTAATTATGCTTGTTATTGGTCTGGCAATCTCCTTGTTGTTTGTATACCTTGGCAAAAAAGTTGATATAGACGATTAAAAAAAGCGAGGTATTTCACCTCGCTTTTTGCTGTGTATAGGTTAAATTTTGTGTGAACCTATATTTACTTTTTTAAATAGGCATGCTATAATAATTTGAAATTTAATTTAGGGGTATTTAGCATGGTTAAAGAAAAAATTAACGCAACTACTAATGTCAAAGCTGAAAAATTTAAAAAATATGCGTATCTTGTGCTATTAAGTTTTGGTTTTATGTATTTGTTCTTCTATAACGGAAGGCAGAACATAAACCTTGTTATGACCCAAATGGCTGCTGACTTGGGCTCTTCTACCGCCGCACTGGGTGTTGTTTCTTCGGCACTCTTTTGGTGCTATGCTTTCGGCCAGTTAATTAACGGGCGTCTTGGCGCATTTTTGGGCTACAAACGGCTTATGATAATAGGCGTTATTGCCAGCGCTGTTTTAAATGTGGTTATTTCTTTCCAGCACAGTATTCCCGTTATTGCGGTGCTTTGGGGCATAAACGGTTTCTTTCAGTCTATGGTTTGGTCTAACGGCCTTGGCGTTGTAAACAAATGGTGGCCGGCAAAAAAACGCGGTTTTGCCACCGGCCTTACCACCTTTTTTTCGGGAATGGCACAGGTTACAACTTATTTGTCTGTTCTACTTTGCTTACAGTTAAACCCCGAATGGAGTTGGCGTGCTGCATTCCGTTTCCCAATGATTCCGCTTGTGCTTTCACTTATTGCGTTTGTTATGTTCTTTAAAAATTCGCCAAGTGAAATAGGGTTAAATGAATTTGAAGAAGATGAAGATAAAGGCGGCAAAGAATTAGAAGAAATTATAAAAAGCAAGGGTTATTTTTACCCCTATAAACTTCTTTTTTCTGAACCAAAGGTAATTATATTCTGCTTTATTTCGGCTATTGCCGGTATTGGCAGATACGGTTTACTTACTTGGATTCCTACATATTTTACCGAACAACTTGGTCTTACCATTAAAGACGGTATTTTCAGTTCAATACTTCTTCCCTTTGGACAGGCCTGCGCAATGTTTATTTTCCCAATTATAACCGATAAACTGCTTAAAGGCAAACGCGAACCAATGCTTATAATTGCTTCGCTTGTAACATTTTGCGGAATGATTGTTTTCCCCTTCATAAAGCAACAACTTGCGGCTTCGGTTATGCTTTTTGTGTTGGGCGTTTTTGCAATGGTTACCGGTGTTATTTGGACCATTGCAGGTGATATTGGCGGAAAAGCATTATCATCAACCGTTATTGGTGTATTTGACTGGGCGGTTTATATGGGAGCCGCAGTTCAAGCACTGCTTTTTGGCTATGTTAAAGATAAGTTTGGTTGGCCTGCAATTTTCGTAATTATAGGTACTTTATATGTTATCTTGCTTGTTTTAACATTGGTTGCCAGAAAAATGAAAACAAAGAATATATAAAAAAAGCGGAGTGAAAACTCCGCTTTTTTATTTATACCCAAAATAGTTTTGCGGCAAGGGTTAAGACGCCAAGAAATACAACATTTGCCACAGTAAAAATTAAAAGGTATTTTTTGGTTTGTTCGGGGTGAAGAATTTTAAATTCGCTAAAGGTTATTAAACTTGCAAGTGAAGCAATAAGGGTTCCCGTTCCGCCTATATTAACACCCAAAAGCAGCGCGGGGTAATTACTTGTAAACTTTGCAAGTAAAATTGCTGTGGGAACATTGCTTATAAATTGGCAAGAAAGCACCGACACAATAAGCGTATCCTTTTGTAGTAGTGATGAAATTAGGTTATTTACTGAATCTATTCTTGCCATATTGCCCGAAAAAATAAAGAAGAAGAAAAATGTGCCAAGCAAAGCGTAATCCACCATTTTAAGCGAATCGCGATCGGCAAAGAAAAGTATTATTGGTATAACCAAAAGGCCAATCAAAAACGGAATTATTCTAAAAACAATAAGAATTGAAACGGCAAACAAAACAAGATATAGCACTGTTTTTTTAATGTTTAGTTTATCGTTTATATCTTCTTCAATTACGAATTTTACGCGTTTAATTGGAATACAGGCAACCACCAAAAGCAAAACTGCCAATAAAAATGCAGGCAACATAATTTTGCAAAATTCACCCGTGGGAATATTGAAATATGAATAAAGATAAAGATTTTGCGGGTTGCCAAAAGGTGTTAGCATACCGCCCAAGTTTGCCGATATATTTTGAAGCACAAAAAGGTATGCCATATACTTTTCTTGCTTTGTTACCGACAAAGCAAAATAACCAAGCGGTAAAAAGGTTATAAGCGCCATATCGTTTGCAATAACCATTGAGCCAATAAAAGTAATAACTATAAGCAGTAAAAAAAGCGACCGCAAATTCCCTGCTAAACCAACAAGTTTACGCGAAAGTATAACAAAAAACCTAATGTTCCTTAATGCACATACAACCGCCAAGGTTAAAAACAAGCAAGTAAGGGTTTTAAAATCAAAATAGCCAATATAATCTTTATCGGGCGGCACAAAAAAGCAGGTTATTACCGCCGCCAATGCCGCAATACAAAAAACTGTATTTTTCTTAATAAACCTTATAACTTTCAACCCTGTTCTCCCCTTTTTTACAACCCCATTAGTATATTATAAATAACAAGCTATGTCAACAAAAAAAGCGAGGGTTAAACTCGCTTTTTATAGTTTGTTGGGGAAGTTCCGCATTGCTTTAAAAATGCGCGGTTAAATGTGCGTATAGTTGTAAAACCGCAGGCGTTGGCGATTTCGGTTATTGGCAGGTCGCTATTTCTTAACATTCGCACAGCATCGGCAATGCGCAAAGAATTTATGTAATCGCAAAAATTTATAGAAAGGCGTGTACTAAAAATGTGCGAAACCGCACTTTTGCTTATGTACAAACTTTTTGCCACGCTTTCCACTGTTATATTTTCCTTATAATGTTCTGAACAATATTCTAATATTTTAAGTACACTATCGCCTGTTTCACGGCATTTTTCAATATTATAAAACTTAAGAAGTTTGCCAAAAAGCGCCGTTAAATATGCACTTATAATTTCGCTGTGGCCGTCGCGCGAAAACTCTTCTACCGCCAATTTAATTAACTTTACAGCATTATCGTCTCCTTTTTCTTCAAACTGCCAAACTGCCGAAGTTGGAACACCGTTTGAAAATAAATTGTTAAAACTCAACAGCACCGACGGTTTAATTATGAGTATAATGTATTCCCCCTCTTTACATTCTTGGTAATGGTGTACTTGGTTAGGAAATACCAAGAAAAAAGAATTGTTTGTTAACTCATATTTTTTACCGTTGCAAAAAGCCGTGCCGCCACCTTTTATTGTTAGTACAAGTTCAATTTCTTCGTGAACATGGGCAGGAAAGTTTATCCCTTTTCTTTTATTAAAAATTATTTCACGTTTAACTTCCCGGAATACTTTTGACATTTTCGTCCCGCCTTGCATTTTTTGTCTTAAATTTGCTATTTATTTACTTGTATTGTAGCATTTTTTGTCTTATAATTCAAGTAAATAATAAATTTTTAGGAGGAGCTTTTATGAATATTATGCGTGAGGGTAACAAACCAATACCCGAAAAGTGGGCAAGGTATAATTACAATCTTACCACTAATATTGGCAAAAACGGAAAGCGTGTTACCGCTTGTAAAGAACACATTGCACTTTCAAAACAAATTGCCGAAGAAGGTATGGTGCTTCTTGAAAACAACGGTTTGCTTCCCTTAAAAGAAAACACCACTGTTTCGCTTTTTGGCATTGGCAGTCTTGACTATGTTAAAGGCGGCGGCGGAAGCGGTATGGTTTACAGCGAATACGTTCGTAACGTTTACGAAGGTTTTAAGTTAAAAGAACCTAACGTTATGGTTTACGAACCGGTTACAAAATTTTATTACGATTATGCCCTTACCGTGCTTCATGAGTATTGGGGCGATAAACTTATTCCTGAAATTGATGTTCCCGAAGAACTGATAATTGAGGCAGCAAAAAACTCCGACGTTGCAGTTATTACAATTCACCGTTTTTCGGGTGAATTTTACGACCGTTTTAGCGACAAGGGTGATTTTTATTTAACCGATACCGAACAAAAAATGGTGGATTCCGTTACCAAACATTTTGACCACAGCGTTGTTGTTTTAGATGTTGGCGGTATGGTTGATGTTTCTTGGATTAAAAATAACCCTAAAATTGATGGTGCTCTTCTTGCTTGGCAAGCAGGCATGGAAGGCGGCCTTGCCATTGCCAACATTTTATGCGGTGAAGTTAACCCTTCCGGTAAACTGGTTGATACCTTTGCCCGCGAATTTACCGATTACCCCAGTGCCGAAACCTTTAACGAAAGCAAAGATTACGTTGATTATTACGAAGACATCTTCGTTGGTTACCGTTATTTTGAAACAATACCCGGCGCTAGCGAACGCGTTGTATACCCCTTTGGTTACGGCCTTTCTTATACCGAATTTGATATTCAAAAACCCATTGCTTCCTTAAACGGCGATAAAATTTTAGTTGAAACTTTGGTTAAAAACATTGGTGACAAAGCCGGTAAAGAAGTTGTGCAGTGTTATTTTTCTGCACCCCAAGGTATGCTTGGAAAAAGCAAAATTTCACTTGCCGGTTTTAAAAAGACAAAACTTTTAGCCCCCGGTGAAACCGAAAAAATTGTTATTGAATTTAATGTTTCCGATATGGCAAGTTACGACGACCTTGGAAAACTTCAAATGTCGGCTTACTTATTAGAACAAGGCGAATATGTTTTCTTTGTTGGTAACAACTGCCGAAACTTATTAGAAGCCGATTACCGTTACGAAATTAAGGAAAAATTTGTTGTAACAAAGCAGTTAAGCCAACAATGCGCGCCCAATAAGTTAAGCAAACGCTTGCTTGCAAACGGCAGTTTTGAAGAATTACCATCATTCCCCATAAAAGAATACCACATTAAACCTTTTGAAAATACTGCAACCTTACCTGAAACCGAAAAACCATTTAAGTTAATTGACGTGGCAAACGGCAAAATTACATTAGACCAATTCTTAACTCAATTAACCATAGATGAACTTGTTGAGTTATTGGGCGGTACTCCTAGCCGAGGTGCAGGTAACATTGCGGGATTTGGTAGAAATGGTCGTCTTGGTATTCCAACCGTTATGACTGCCGACGGACCTGCGGGTGTGCGTTTAAATGCAACCGTTGGCGTGCCAACAACCGCTTTCCCTTGCGCCACACTTCTTGCTTGCACTTGGGATACTTCACTTGCAGTTGAACTTGGCGTTGCAGGCGCTTTAGAAACAAAAGAATGCGGTATGGGCATTTGGCTTACCCCTGCTTTAAACATTCACCGTAATCCGCTTTGCGGCAGAAACTTTGAATACTTTAGTGAAGACCCGCTTGTATCGGGCGAATTTGCCGCCGCAAAGGTAAACGGTATTCAAAGCCAAGGAATTGCAGCAAGCGCTAAACACTTTGCCGCAAATAACAAAGAAATTAACCGTTTTTATAGCGACAGCCGCCTATCTGAACGCGCATTACGCGAAATTTATTTAAGGGGCTTTGAAATTTGTGTTAAGAAATCTCAACCCAAAACAATAATGACCTCATATAACGTTATAAACGCTCGCCGTTGCTGTGAAAGTTACGAACAACTTGGGGGCATTTTACGTGACGAATGGGGCTTTTTAGGCATGGTAACAACCGACTGGGATGTTCCATGCGACCAAGCAAACTGCGTTCTTGCAGGTAACGATATTCGTATGCCAAACGGAAAACCCAATGACCTTCGCAAAGGTTTAGAAGAAGGAAGAATAGAGCGCGGCCACTTAGAACAATGCGCAAAACGCATTTTAGAACTTTTCTTGTGGCTTGAATAAAACAAACAGCGAGGCGTTTGCCTCGCTGTTTTTAGTTTAGTATTAAATCGCAGATTTGGTCTACTTGAGTGTCTTTTAAATCGGCATAAAGCGGAAGTGTTAGCACTTTATATGCAATATGCCGTGCAGTTGGGGTTTTGCTTACGTCTGCCCATTCTTTATCTTTATAGCAGTCGTATTCGTTAACAAGCGGGTAAAAATACTTTCTTGCAATTATTCCCTGTTTGCCCAAGATTTCATATACTTGGTCGCGCGTATATTTATAACCGTCAAACACAACGGGGAAATAAGCATAGTTTGAAGTAACGCCGTCTTGTTCTGCCAAAAGTTTTATTCCATTTACACCGCTAAGACGCTGACGGTAGAGGTTTACAACGGCTTTTCTTTTTT
The DNA here is from genome assembly GCA_045601805.1 of Acutalibacteraceae bacterium. Classification (GTDB taxonomy): domain Bacteria; phylum Bacillota; class Clostridia; order Oscillospirales; family Acutalibacteraceae; genus SIG607. Next base: position 14,877 of record JAZSAJ010000004.1, on the reverse strand, counting down.
CAATTTCTTCTTTTAAATGCCTTAAATTACAAATACCCATTGCGGCCTGAAACTCGTTCATTTTGGCGTTACCGCCCACAAAAGCAACTTCTTCGGCATTTCTTATGCCAAAATTTTTAAGGTCGTTAAGCAGTTGCACAAAACTATTATCTTTAAAGGTTACTGCACCGCCTTCAATGGTGTTAAACACCTTTGTAGCGTGGAAACTGAACATTGCTGCATCGCCCATATTGGCAACATTTTCGCCGTTTTTTGTAACGCCGAAAGCGTGAGCGGCATCGTAAATTACCTTTAAATTATATTTCTTTGCAATTTCCATAATTTTTTGGTTATCGCAAAGGTTACCGTAAACATGAACAGGTAAAATGGCACAAGTTTTTTTGGTTATAAGCGCTTCAATTTTGTTTACGTCAATGGTGTAATCGTTTTCGTTTATATCGCAAAAAACGGGAATTAAACCGTTTCTAACAATAGCGTGGGTGGTTGATGCAAAGGTAAATGGTGTGGTAATTACCTCGCTTCCCTTTGGAAAATTAAACGCGGCTATAACGTTTTCAAGCGCAAGATGGCCGTTTGTGTAAAGGGCAACATGGGGGGTGTTTAAATACTCCTCAAGCATTGCCTGCAATTTTTTATGTTTTTCGCCCATATTGGTAAGCCAATAGCTGTCCCAAAGGTCTTTTATTTCTTCGCAGTATTCTTCGTAATCTGGCATTGAAGAACGGGTAACATTGATAAGCATTTTTAAACCTTCTTTAAATATCTTTTTGCATAATTTGGCTGTTGTTTTGTGTTTTATTTGCAAAAACAAAGCCGTTTTTTTCATAAAACATAATTGCGTTTTGGTTATCATCATCAACTTCAAGCGCAATTTTTTTCATTTTACTTTCTTTTGCCATTTTTACGCAATTTTCTAAAAGCCAATTGCCATACCCCCTGCCCTGCAAGGATTTTTTTATGCCAATTAGGGAAATATACGCAGTACGGTTTTGTGTATCGTTTGCGTAAAACGCCAAAATGCCAATATCTTTGCCATTTTCTTTTGCAAGGTAAAAATTAGCATAACTGCTTAATTTTTTGGCATATTCGTTTATTTCTACCTTTTCGCATAAATGCGGAAACAACGGCAAAAATTCATTAAGCGCATTTAAAACACTGTTTTTATCGCTTAATTTTACAAGTTCCATCATTTAACCTTCACCTTGTAATTTTGTTCCATATTGTTGGTTAGTTCAATCATTTCTTCAACCGTTTTGGCTTTAAAAATTATTGTGCCAAGCGAATGGGTTGTGTTTTGGTAGGCGTGAACGGTATCGCCCATTTCGTAGGTGCAGTAAACATCTAAAAGGTTTTCCTTTTCAAACTTTTCATTAAACCAAATACCCTGAAACTTGCCCGAAACGGTGCTGTATATCATATAGTTACTAAAAACACCTGTTGTTTCTTTGTGTTCAAGACCTTCGCAATCTTCGCCCAAGGCGCCTTTAATTGTGTAATCAATTAAATCAACGCCTGTGGCGTATTTAATAAGTTGCGGAATATAACTTCCGCCGTTGCGCGGACCAAGTTCAAGCACAAAAACGTTATCTTCTTTATCCAAAATAACCTCAATATTATAAGCGCAGGTTTTCATTCCAAGCGCGGTAATAAGGCGTCCGAGCTCATTATCAATTTTTTCTTTAATTTCCTTACTTATAAGGCAGGGCCAAAATTCGCCCAAAGCAACATATTCACGCGTGCCTTTATTGCTGTAAAGTTCGTTACCGTAACTTGTGAAAACAAGTTTACCGTTTACCGAAAAGCCATCGCCCGAAATTTGATATCCCTTTTTAACAATAAATTCTTCAACAACAATTCTGCCGTTTCGCGAATAAGAAAACGCTTCTTCTACTGCGCTTTTAAGTTGTGCTTTTTCGGTTACTTTAACAACACCTTTACTGCCCGAAGAATCAACCGGTTTTACCATTACGGGAAATTTAAAACTGTCAATTTCCTTTAAAACATCGTTATAACTTGTATAACCGTTGGCTTTTGGGGTGTTAAAGCCGTTTTCTTTTAAAAACTTACGAAACAAATCTTTTTCGGTTAAAATGCGCACGCTTTCATAAGGGTTACAGGATAGCCCCATTTTTTCGCCCACATAAGCCGCTGTGGGTGCGGCAGGGTCGGATGCATAAGCCACAATACCGTCTATTTTAAGTTTTTGAGCAAGTGCTAAAACCGCTTCTTTATCGGTTGTGCTAACATTATGGTATTCATCGGCAAATTTATGACCCGGATTTTCAGGACAATAATCGCAGGTTATAACATAATGGCCCATTTCTTTTGCCTGTTTTATTGCCGGTATTTGTTGCATTGAACCGCCCAGCATTAAAAGTTTTTTCATTTTTTTGCCCCCAAAATTAAACCGTTTTTTATAATTTCAACAACCTTCAAAAACGGTGACATACGCGTTAAATAAGAAAGTACCAAATAAATAATAATTCCAAACGAAATTTGAATTAAAAGTGTAACAAACGGTGAAAGATTTAAAAGCGATACCGCCCAAACGCACAAAAACATTACTGCCGATAAAACAAGAGATGGCAAAATATCTTTAATTTGTTCACCATAAGAATAATTTATAAGTTTTTTGTTTGGCGCTGCGTTTACAAAGCAACTTATAACGGTTGAAACAATGCTTGAAACGGCAATTGCAATTGGCGAATTAAAGAATACCACCGCAGCTATTATTACCGCCATACCGTAAATTTTTTTAATAATTTCAAGTTTTAAGAACATATCGCTTCGGCCAATGGCGTTAAGTGCCTGTAAATTGCAAGCATGAACAGGATAAAATATAAATGAAACGCAATAAATTTGCAAATACGGTACGCAAGGCAACCATTTATCGGTTAACACAAGCCGAACAAACGGTTCGGCAACGGCGGCAAGGCCCAATGCCATTGGAAAAACGGCATAAGCGCCAATGCTTATTGCATTGCGCACAAGCTCTTTAAGTTCTGCCTTTTGGTCTTGCTTTTTAGACATTGCGGGAAGCATTACACTTTGCACCGCACCGCTTATGCTTGTAATTAAAAACTGCGGAAACTGAAGACCGCGGTTGTGAAAGCCCAAGGTTTCACTGTTATACTTTTTGCCAATAATTAAACTTTGCACATTTTGATACAAGGTTTCAAGAAGCGAAGAAACAAGCAGTTTCCAACCAAACGCAAAAAGAATTTTTACCCTTTTAAAGTTTATTACAAAACGGAAACGAAGTTTTACAACAAACTGCATTACCAAAGTGGCAATAAAAACATTTAGCATTGTTTGCACAACAAGCGCCCAAAGACCGCCGCCCATTAAGGCGACGGCAATTCCGGCAGCACCCGAAACAACAATACCGCCAATATTGCTGTAAAACACTTTTTTAAAATCTAATTCCCTGCTAACTTTTGCAAGTTGAATAGAATTAAGTGCGCCCGGGAAAAGCATTAAAGCAAGAACCCTTAAAGGTGCTACTAATTCCGGCTTTTCGTAAAATGCGCCAATAAACGGTGCGGCAAAAAATATTGCAGCATATAAAACAATTGATATAATAACGGTAACCCAAAGCACCGAAGAATAATCTTCTTCGGTTACATCTTTATTTTGAATTAAAGCGGTATTAAAGCCGGTTTGCACAAACACATTTGCAATGGTAGTGAATATTACCATTATTGCCAAAACACCGTAATCATTTGGAGAAAGCAAGCGAGCCAGAACAATTTGCATTACAAACTGTACGCCCTGCACCCCAAAGCGTTCAAGCAATTTCCAAATTAACGCTTTTTTCATTTTTTCACCCTTAAAAATGCTTTATAAACCCAAGGGAAGTAAAGTTTTATGTTATTTTTAATTTTAAAACTAATCGGCTGTTTTTTGTAAATTTCTAAAAATGGCGGTTTTTTAAGTTTGGCATATTCACCCGTAAACTGCAAAAGGTTAAATTCTTCTTGCTTTATTGCTTTATCAATTTGCTCCTTGCAAATTTCGGGCACAATGTTCCTTGCACTTTTATACATTTCAATAAGCGCCATTGTGTGTTTTGCCATTTTTTCGTTGTTTGCAGTTAATTTAGACCAAGAAGTTGGGCTGCTCATAAAACGGTAGGTAGACATATTCAGCGGTAAAAACTTAACTTTTCCACAAGTGGTAAACCACATTGAATTGGGCAAATCTCCAAAACCGGCTTTATAAGCAACATAGCAAAAATCGGGTACATCAAGCAAAAATTCCTTTCTTACCACCAAAGAACTTGATTGGTAAGCGTTGCGCATACCCAAAACAACATCACAAAACTCTACATCGTGTTCAGTGTTATTTGCCACCATAAGCTCGTCTTTTTTGTTTTCGCCGCAAAAACGGAAAGTGCTGTTATGCACACAAGCACAGTAATCATTATTTTCTTCTAAAAAATCAACCTGCATTTGCAGTTTGTTTTCGTTTGTCCAAAAATCATCGCCTTCGCAAAATGCAATATATTTTCCCCTTGCCATTGGGTAAAGAATATCGTTTAAAATAAGCACACCTTTAGAAAACTGGTTTTCGGTTTGAATAACGGGGACAAAAATATTGGGATATTTTTTTGCATATTCTAAAATAATTTCGGAGGTGTTATCGGTTGACGCATCATCGTGTACCAAAACTTCAAAGGCAAAATTGGTTTTTTGCATAACAAAACCGTTAAGTGCATCTTTTATATAATTTTCGTGGTTAAAGGCAGTACAAATAACCGTAACCAATATATTTCTGTCGTCCATTATCTTCACCTCACCTTACGTGGATATACATTTCATTTTATTTTAGCACAAAACAATACAAAAAACAAGTATTTGACTTCTCGTTTTTTAGTATTATAATGGGTTGTGGGGTGAAATGTTATGTCCGTTAATAATGTATTCTTAAGCATTGATAATTTAAAGGAAAAATACACACAATTTATGTGTGATATTTGCCGTTTTGAAGCCCGCGCTTACGACAAAGAAACCATTGATAAAATGATTGATTTTATTGAAAAATTTGCGAAAGATGATGGCTTTTTAGTTAAAAGGGTGCCGTTTGAAAAGTGCGGCGACTTTTTGGTGGTTGAACTAAACCCAAGCGGTGATAAGGGCTGTGTTTTAATGGCGCATTTAGACACCGTTCACGAAAAAGGTGCTTTCGGCGAAGTTCCGGTTAAAATTGATGGCGATAAAATTATTGGTCCCGGCGTTATTGACTGCAAAGGCGGTGCAGCTATTGCCTTGCTTTTAATGAAAGCATTAAAGGAAAACGGATATAACCGCCATATAAAACTGCTTTTAACAACCGACGAAGAGATTTCTAACACACTTGGCGGAAAACGGGAAATTGATTTCTTTTACAGTGAAGTTAAAGGTTTTCCACACGCCATAAACTGTGAAACCAGCGAGGGCGACGAAGTTTGTATTTCGCGAAAGGGCATTTTAAGATATCAGTTAAAAATAAACGGTGTTGGCGGACATTCGGGCATTCATTATTTTGAATGTAAAAATGCAATACTTGAAGCGGCAAACAAAATTGTTGCTATACAAAGTAACAGCAAAAAATGCGGAACAACTTTTAGTTGCAATATGGTAAACGGCGGTACCGCTTTTAACATTATTCCAAATAGTTGCACAGTTAATGTTGATATACGTGTTGTTGCCGAAAAAGACATTGAGCCCGCAATTAAGGTTATTGAAGATATTGCAAACACAAGTTTTGTTGAAGGTACATCCTGTGTTGCTACCCTTTTAAGTTGCCGTCCTCCAATGGAAAAGCGTGAAGAAACAATGGTTTTGTTTAACAAACTAAAAGCCACAGCCGAAAAGTATGGACTTGGCAGTTTAACGGCGGTTTCTTCAGGCGGTGGTGCCGACGGATGCTACACCCAAGCAGCAGGGGTTGTTACAATTTGCGGTATGGGCGGTTGCGGCGGATTTTGCCACACCAACAAAGAATACATAGAAATTAAAAGCATTGAAACAAGAGCCAAAATTATTTCGGCATTTTTATTAAATCAAGAAAAAGAGCACCTATAGGTGCTCTTTTTCTTCTGTTTTTTCGCTTATAATATAACGCGGTCTGTTTTTTACTTCCATATAAATTTTGCCAATATATTCGCCAATTACGCCAAGGCAAACAAGCTGTATACCGCTTACAAAACAAATTATACAAACAGTACTTGCCCAGCCCTGCACGGCGTTACCCATAAAGGCGGAAACCACCGCCCATATAACGCCAACAAAACTTAACAGCGAAATAAAAACGCCCAGCCCCGATATTATTTGAAGCGGTTTAACCGACAAACTTGTTATTCCGCTTAACGCAAGTGAAATCATTTTGCCAAGCGAATATTTGCTTTTGCCGGCAATTCGTTTTTTGCGCTCGTAATAAACGGTGGTAGATTTAAAGCCAACAAGCGGTACCATTCCGCGCAAGAAAAGATTTACCTCTTTAAACTTTTCAAGTTCATTTAACACGCGCGAAGAAATTAAGCGGTAATCGGCATGGTTAAACACAACATTTGCGCCCATAAGTTTCATAAATTTATAAAAGGTTTCTGCGGTAAAGCGTTTAAACAAAGTATCTGAACTACGGCTTTTTCTTACACCGTAAACAACTTCGTTACCGTTATTGTATTCTTTAACCATTTCCTTAATTGCGTTTATATCGTCTTGCCCGTCACAGTCAATTGAAACGGTTATATCGCACTTATCTTTGGCTTCCATAAGCCCTGCTAAAACAGAACTCTGATGGCCACGATTAGTGCTTTGCGAAATACCACAAAAGGCAAAATTTTCTTTTGCCAAAGTGCAAATAATTTCCCATGTTTTATCACTGCTGCCGTCATTAACAAACAGAATTTTACTGTCAGGCGATACTAACAATTCTTTTTTCATTTCACCAAGTTTTTCATAAAGTAAAACAGCAGTTTTAGGAAGCACATCTTCTTCATTATAACAAGGGACAACTATATATAATTTGGGTATCATTTTATCACCTCTATATTGTTTTAATTATATTATTCACAGGTGATTTTGTCAAGAAAACCAAAAAGGAACAACTGTGCGGTTGTTCCTTTTTTTATTATTACATATCAAGTATTGTTTTTTCGCCGTAAACCGCTTTCCAGTCTTTATCAAAACCGGTAATTGCGCTTGCGGTCATTGGGTAAGAAACAAGGTTTTTAAGTGTACTTTCGGTTACGGTTGCACAGTGGCAACCTGCCATGGCGCATTTATGTACCTGTTCAGAGTTTTTAAAACTTGCGGCAAGAACCTTTGTATCAAGGTTGTGCTTTTTAAACTCTTCAACAATTTGAGCAACAACATCGGCACCGTCACCCAAAATATTATCAAGGCGGTTAACATAAGGTGCTACAAAACTTGCGCCTGCCTTTGCTGCCAAAAGTGCTTGTGCAGGGGTAAAGATAGCAGTAATTGTTACCTTAATGCCCATTTTGTTAAGAAGCATTGTTGCTTTTAAGCCCTCTTCGCTAATGGGGATTTTTATATAAATTTCACCGCCAAGGCGACCAATTAAAAGCATTGCTTCTTTAATAATGTCTTCTGCCTTTTCAGCGCGGGTTTGAATATGAAGCATTTTATCTTTGCCAATAATGTTGCGAATTTCTTCTACAAGCGGCCAAAATTCTGTGTTTTCCTTTGCAATAATTGAAGGGTTGGTTGTTACGCCTTCAATTGGGTAATATTCGTTACAGTATCTTATTGATTCAAGGTCTGCAGTGTCAAGCAAATAAATCATTTATATTACTCCTTTATTTATTTCTTAACTAAATTATACTCCCCTATTTTTAAAAGGTCAATAGCACCGGCAATAAATCGGCAACTGCAACAAAATATGTTAATTTTTTAACACAAAATTGTTTTATTTGATAATAAAACCGCCCCACTTTTTAGGTGGAGCGGTTTATTAGTGTTTATTATGCCTTACAATTTTTTCGTTTTATTAAAACGGTAACCGCAAAGCCCAACATTGATACAAGCATTAATGTAATCCAAAGTGCAATGTTAAAGTTATCGCCTGTTTCAGAAATATCGCGGTAAACATTAACAAATTCTATGCCGTTATCGGCAGCAGCAGAATCTTTGGTGTAAGTAATGCTGTCAACTACGAACTTACCTTCGCCGCCGTCTTTAACACTTACTTTAACGCCGAATTTCGCTTTATCGTAAGTTATACCGTTTGCGCCAAGGTCTTTTTCGGTAACAACAAAGAAGTAATCTTTTGCTTCGTTAAACATAAATTCTTTGCTAAAGGTAAACAAACCGTCTTTGTCGTTTTTAGCGGTTGCAATTTCGCTTCCCTTTTTGTTATAAGAAGCATCTGCTTCGTAAAGCAAGAATGTAAATTCGTTTTCAACAATTTTTCTGCCGTCAAGTATCTTTTTACCGCTAATTTTAAATACATCGCTTGCCTCTGCTTTGTATTCGTTATTAAACAGTATTTCTTCGGCAGTTGCGCTTTGACCGCCCTTTGTTTTGGTTATAACAACATTATTTTCGTCAACCAAAAGGTTGCCTTCGCCGTTATCGTAAACAGGAACGCTTACAGTAAATACAGCGTCATCATATATAATACCGCTTATTGTGCTTCCGCCGTTTACTTCTTTAACGGTGAATTTATGAGTACCAACAGTATTTAAGGTTTGTTTTGGGAACTCAAAAGTGCCGTTAGCGTTGTTCTTAACCTTACCAAGAGAAGTATTGCTTTCGTCTAAAAGTTCAAACTCAAACATACCGTCAGTAAGTGTAAGGTTATAATTCTTTTCGCCCTTAATTTCGTATTCGGCAGGTGCAGTGTTATAACTGTTGCCAAAATTAAGAGCATTTGCGTTAAAGGAGCTGTTTATACCCGGGCAAACAATGTTTACAATATTTGCAACTGTTTGGCCCAATCCGTTATCGGCTACCACTACGGTAATGTGATATTCGCGGGTATCGTAATTAACGCCCTTGCGTTCACTTGGTATATTTTCCTTTAATACATAATGGTAAAGACCTGCTTGATTTGCGGTGTAGTTTAACACAATTTCGTATTTGCCAACATTCTTATTTGTTTGCAATACACCGTTATTTGCCTGTTTTACGGCAGCAGCATTTTCTGCAACGGCAAAATCTCTGTCGGTTTCATAAAGCAAGAAACTAAATTCATTTTCTTTAAGTTCTCTGCCTGTAAGTGTTTTTAAACCGCTTAAAACTAAATTTGTTGCATTTGCAGAATAATTGTTTGTAAAGGTAATATTAACATCGTTTACGATGTTTCCGTTTAGTTTAACGGTTTTACCAAGTTTACCTTCGCCGTTATCATAAAGAGTTACCTCTATTTCGTGTACTTTAAGGTCGTACTTAACGCCGTTATAAACACCGTTTACTGCACCGCTTGGCACGATTTCTTTAACGGTAAATTTATGTGTGCCAATATTGGTTTGGTCAAACATTAAAGTACTAAACTTAACGGCATTGTGATTGTTTTTCTTGGTTTCAATAAGCGTGCCGTTTTGGTCGTAAATGCCAAACTGGAATTCGCCGTCAACTATGTGTCTGCCGTTTAATACCTTTGTTACATTTAAAGGAACGGTTGCGGTATCGGTAACTGAATATGTGTTATTAAAGTTAATTTCATTTGCCGAAACAAAACCTACGCCAACTTTGTGTATGGCTTCGCTTTTTAATACGCCGTTTTCGGTTTCTACAACCTGTAAAACAGTTTTACCCGTTGCATCTTCAACCTTAACAATATTTACGGTTACATGGTAAAGTGCCGAATCGTAAACAATACCGCCTTTATCTTCTGCCTTTTCTTTAATAACCATATATTTTGTGCCTGCGGTGTTAAATTTAATTCCGTCAAACACTATTTCGTTATTATTCTTTGTGGCTTTTACGCTCTTTTCTACGGCGTGGCCTGTTAATAAGAAATCGGAATCTGTTATATAAAGTTCAAATGTGAACTCATCGCCGTCGCGAAGCGCACCGCCGTTTAAGAATTTAGCACCGCTTAAAACTATGTCCGGTGTAGAATAAACATTTGGGTCAAAAGTATTGTTTATTGCCAATGTGTCTTTGTCTACCACCGTACCGCCATAAGTTTTGTAAGTTACTGTGGGTGCAATATCGCCTTCGGGCCAGTAAATAGTTACTGTGTATTGCCAATCTGTGTTGTATGTCATACCAATTACGCGGTCCGCTACCACAGGTATCATTTCGCGCAAATAGTATGTAACAGGCGCAGTTTTGTAATCATCTTGACGAATATTAAGGTTAAATGTTGCTATACCGTCATCATTAGTAAGCGAATAATAATAAGCCGAAGCATCCATTCCCTTATACTGTTCGCCGTCGCCTTCAAACAAAGCGAACAAAATACCTGCATCGTTATCGTACACACCGTACTGCCCGTTTACAGTTTTCTTAACACTAAAGGTTTCGGTGGCTGCCATATAAACATTATCAAAATCTTTAGTAATTGTATAACCGTTATCTATATTACCCGAAAGTGTTGCGCTTTGTTGTAATACAATAACATTGTTTATTTCAAGTTCGCCATTAACATCGTTATCGGTTACTATAACCGAGAATAAACCAAAGCTCTTGTCATAAGCAATATTTTCGGGTTTGTTTTCGGTGGGCTCAACTTCGTAAATTTCGTAAGAATATGTACCAACAGCAGTGTAAGAAATGCTGTTTGCCATATTAAATGTGTATCTTTCGCCCTCTTTAATTGCGCCTATTATTATTGGCTGGCCAACATTTGTGTTACTGCCGCCGCCAATATGCACAGGTTGTAAAGCTATGGTAAATGTATTGGTTGTATTGGTTGTGCCAACAACATCTTTTGTACCGGTAATGGTTACATTTGGCGAAACTGCTTTTGGCTCGTATTTATTTACAACCAATGCTTCTGCCTGTGCGTCTTTGGTTATGGTACCGCTTAAAGAAGATTTTGCCGCATCAAAAACAAAACCGTAATCTTTATCGCCCTTGTTTGCATTAACCATATTTTCGGTTACGGTATAAGTAATACCTTCGGGAATGTTACCAAAAACAACATCTTCATCGTTTGCCAATTGGAATTTATATTCCGCATTAGAAACCTTTACCACATTGTTTGGGTAGGTAATATTTGCAAGGTCGTTTTCTTCGCCCGTGAAATTAACGGTAATATCAAACTTCTTAGCATTAAGACCGCTTGGAACATTATCTTCACCGTAATTGTGCACAACTTCTTTTTCAACCAAAAGACTTCCAAAACCGCGCGGATTATTCACAAAATCAACATTATTAAGTGTGTAAAGTTCAATTACACCTGTGTTGTTTTGCGAAGTGCCAACATAATAAGGATTATACTCTTCGGTTACGGTATAGGTTGTGTCTTTAGGAATACCTGTAATATAAGCGGTATCGCCATGACCAAGAGCAATTGTAACCTTGTTATTAGCAACATTCTTTTGACCGCTTTCGGTTGTTCCGTCTGCTCTTTCAATATAATAATCTACTTGGCTGACAGAGGTATTTGACAAAGCAATTTCAAAGTTAAAGGTATTTGCATTTGCATTTTGTGCTGCTTCTTGCACAGTTTTTGTAATTTTAATACCTTGCGCCGGGGTAGCGGTAATTCTGCCGTTGTTACCAAGATAAGCAAACACATGGTAACCCGGTGCACCCGAAGAAGCGCCTTCGTAAACTGTGCGCGGATAGTTTACCCATTTTAATGTGTTTGTTTTGTTGTCGGCGTCGCTTTTGTGAATGTGCGCATCTTCGCCGTGAACTTCTTCACCAAAATAGCGTTTTGGTGTGCCCATAGGAATAACCCAAGTGTTGTTTTCGCCCCTTACGGCATCTTTAATTGCGTTTTCGGTTATGGGGTTATTTACAACCTTAATGTGCGGTTGATTATTTACTATTTCAATGAATTTAAAATGGTGAATATATGATACGCCGGTATCTTTGGGGTGTGTATTACCCGTGTATTCCGTACCGTTTGCATTTAAAACGGTAGTATTATTTGTGTAATAATACCTTTCGTTTTGAAGTGACGGAATAAAGTGGGCTTCGGTACTTCCTACCAAACCGTGATTATAAACCGATTCAGGAACAGAGGTGGGAATTGTAAATTCAGCACCGTCTGCCCTTCTCCAACGGTTTGTGTAAAATGCATATACACCGTTTTCTTTACGGAAATCTTCATTTTTAAGTTTTTCCGAAATATTATAAGGTGTTATTTCGTCTTTAAGACCTACTTCAAACAACAAGCAAGCGGGAGATTTTTCGTCTTTGTTGTTTGTCATAGATATAATAGAATCATCGTTAAGTTCGTTGCCTTCAACCTCTATTGTATAAGTAATCATTGGAAGTAAGGAAGCAGGCATATTTGCGTCTACTATTTGTCTGCCGGTAGTAATATCTTCCCTTACACGAACAAGAATGTAAAGCATTGAAGATTCAACATGGTTTTGTAAAACGTCACCTAAGTAGAAGTAAGATTTTACAATATATTTTGCTTGCTGTGTAGTTGTTCTGCTAACATTTTCAACACACGGTTCAATATAATTATTGTTTTCATCGGCATACCAAGCCATATAGTTTGAAAATTCGCCTGTTTGTTCGTTATAATCAATGTAACCGTTGTTTATTGCTGTGTTTTTAAGAAGCAAAGCTTCGGAACCGCTAATATTAAAACGGTCTATAATAGCATTTGTAAGTTCGGTTTCAAGGTCGGCTTTTTCCTGCGTTGTTAACGGTTCGCGCGCAATGTTGCCAGTTTTAATAAATTCGGCAAACATACCGCCCGTTACAAGCGAATTTTCACCAATATGAATACCTTTTACATCCTTTACTTCCATATAGGAACCAATTTCATCGGTAAAGGAAATATAGCCGTCTAAATGGTGGTCGCCGCTTGTTACAAGGGTTCCGTAATAACGCGACTGAATAATAATTTCTTCAACAATATCGGCAAATGCCTTTGTCATTGAATCAACATCGTTGGCTGTCCAATATTCGTTAACATAATCCTTAACCAACTGCGCGTTATCTAACGGCCTTACGGTATGTGAATAACTATTACCGTTTTGGCGTGTGGACGGAAGTGTTAAATTAACTCTTCCGTTTTCTAAAAATGTATTCCAAAAACCGTTTGCATTGTTTGCTGCGGAAGCGGGATTTAACACGCCTGTTGCGGTGGCATTATTAGAAGTGCCAACGCCCAATGTGTAAAATCTTGCTTCGGTGCCGTTATAATCTTCGGTTAATTTTGCCTTAACCCAAGATGCTGTAAGCTGTGTTAAGAAACCAATAGAATCGGTATCGTCGCCGCCGTCGCCTGTATCGGAAGTACCCACAGTGTTATATTCGGTTATTGCGGTTGTGGGGGCACCGTCACTCATAAGAACAACTATTGGCATTCTTTGTGTGCCTGCCTGAATAAGGCCGTCGGAAATAATTGTATCTTCGCCTTTTGAGAATTGGTTATACGCCTGCAACAAGCCGTTTTGAATATATGTACCGCCGCTTACCGCTTTTTCCTTTTCGGTAACATTAGCGCCCAATTCTGTTTTAAGGTTAGCACTTGTTTCTACCGAAATGGCCGAAGTATAAGTAATATTGCTTCTGGTCCATCTGTTATTGTTTCTTACATATAAATTTCTGGTGGTTTCGGTAACATTTGCGTTAATAAAGTTATCGCCCGTTATTTTGTATCTGCCAAGCGGAAGCAAAACCGTTGCAGTAGAAGCAGCCGAACTGCCAAAACTGCTATTACCCGAATAAAGAACAACGCCCACACGGTTATGATGGTTTAAATCTTGCAACTGTTTAATTGCTTTATTGGTGGCATCAACCATATTTTCAATATACGAAGCATCGTATCCGCTTACAGTATCGTAAGTGCTTTGTGAGTTATAACCAACCGTATAACTATGGCCCATTGAACCCGAAAGGTCTAACACAAGCATTGTATCGGTAGGGGTTGCCGAATAACCAATAATTTCGGTGTTAGAGCCAATTGCCGAAAGCGACACCATAAAGTTATCGTTTCCGAAATTATCTTTACCAAAAGAAAGGCGGTCGGCAATATCGGCAAAGAAGTTGCTATTGCTTTTATCTTTGGCCTCTTCGGCGGTGTAAACCGATTTATCAATATAAATACCGCCCGAATAGCGATTGTTATTATCGCTGAATATATTTTGCCAATTGTTTATTGTCTTGCTGTCGGCAACTGCGGTGCTGGTTACTGCATTTACATTTAAAGAAAACACAGGAATCATGCCCAACACTAAAGTTATTGCCAAAAACACAGAAAGAACTTTGTTAGTAAAAATTTTGTTTTTCATTTTACGCTTCCTTCCTTTCTTCGCTTATCACAAGTTCGGGGTGTATACAAATTCCAATCATATCGCCCTTGCTTTCACACTTAAAATACGGGCACGAGCCACAATCGGAATATTCTTTGTCGGCATACGGACATTCATCGTACACCGCATTAACCCATTTTTTGCCGCTTTTTGTTATTCGCGGGTTTTGTTTAAAGTTGGGATAATCGCTTATAAAACCGCCTATTTCATTATCCCATATTCTGCTAACGGAAACCGTGTCACCGTCAAGCGTATATAACTTTATTTCGTCTTTCACCAAGCCACCTCTTTTGTTTTGTTCTTTGTTTATATTTTAACAAAGAATATGCCTTTTGTAACGAGTAATTTTTTTAAAAAAAAGTGCAATTTTAATTTACTTTTTTATTGCTTTTTTCACATTTTACGGTAAAAAAACGCCAAAAAAAGCACTCTTTTTTTAAAACTCCGCAAAAAAAGCCGTTCGTTTAAACGAACGG
>JAZSAJ010000003.1:0-53961 GCA_045601805.1 Acutalibacteraceae bacterium | reverse complement strand
GCAAGACCCATTTATGGGTGGTAAGTAATGGTTGCATGGCTGGCAGGCCAACTAAAAAAGCGCACTTGTGCGCCGCCAGTTTCGGTTAGGGCTATGCCCGAAAATGAAATACCCCCCGTTATACGGGGGGATATTTATTTTACATATTTTTAACTGCCTCAAAATCTTCTTCAATTTCGGCGCTGGGTTTCTTTGAAAGCAAGGAAACAACAACTATGCAAATTGACGAGAATATAAATGCGGGTAAAAGTTCATATATAGCAAATGCTCCGCCAAGTTTTGCAATTAAGAGTTTCCAAATAAATACCATTGCGCCGCCACCAATCATACCGGCAATAGCACCGCTTCTTGTTGTGCGTTTCCAGAAAAGTGAGAACAACATAAGCGGACCAAATGTTGCGCCAAATCCGGCCCAAGCGAAAGAAACTATTTGGAAAATTACGCTATCTTTATCAAGTGCAATGAATGCAGCAATAACGGCAATTACAAGAAGTGTAATTCTTGAAACCCACATAACTTGTTTATCGGTTGCTTTTTTGTTTGCAATGCCTTGGTAAATATTCTTTGCAAAGGCAGAGGCCGCAATAAGCAAATAAGAGTCGGATGAACTAATTGTAGCTGCCAAAATACCAGCCATAACAAAGCCAGCCAAAATTGAGGGCAAATAACTCGTTGAAAGTGTAATAAAGATATTTTCAGCATCTGCTTTGGTTAAATGAACTGTTGGCATAAGCTGACGGCCAACAATACCAATAAATACTGCAACTGCCAAAGAAATTACAACCCAAACCATTGCAATTCTTCTTGATGCTTTTAATTCTTTTTCGTTGCGGATTGCCATAAATCGCAAAAGTACTTGTGGCATACCAAAATAGCCAAGACCCCAAGCCAACATTGAAAATACCGAAAGCAAACTGTAGTCATTTGCTTTATTAAACAAAGGCAATGCGTTTTCAACCAATTGTTTTCCACTTTCATCTACAGCAGGGTTAGCAATGCCAAACAGTTCAAGGAAACCGGGAATTTCACGCGCATTTGCCAAAACTGCATCAATACCGCCTGCTTTAACGGTAGCAATTATAACAATAACCGTTAAGGCAACAATCATAACAATACTTTGCATAAAGTCAGATGCACTTTCTGCCAAGAAACCGCCAAGAAGTGTATAAAGCAAAACGAAAACTGCTCCCAAAAGCATCATTGCAACATAATCGGTGCCAAACAAAGTTGAAAACAATTTACCGCAAGTTACAAAACAACTTGATGCGTAAACGGTAAAGAACACCAAAATAAACAAAGCCGCAATTGTCATAATAACCTTTTTGTTTTCACGGAAACGGTTAGAGAAAAATTCGGGCAAGGTTATTGAATTGTTTGCGCGAATACTGTAACGGCGTAAACGTTTTGAAACAATAAGCCAGTTAAAATATGTACCAACTGCCAAGCCAAGTGCAGTCCAAAATGCATCGGCAAGTCCACACCAATAAGCAACGCCGGGAAGACCCATTAAAAGCCAACCGCTCATATCCGAGGCCTCGGCGCTCATTGCGGTTACCCAAGGTCCTAAAGACCTACCGCCCAAAAAGTAGTTTTCAGAGCTTTTATTAGCCCTTCTTGCATATATCAAACCAATAGCAATTACTGCTACCATATAAATTGACATAGCAATTAAAATTTGTATTTTATCACTCATCATTATTCTCCTTAAAAAATTTTTAATATATAATAACACAATTTAATTCATTTTACAACAAAAAAATAAACCCGACTGAAAAGTCGGTTTTTATTTTAATAATATCCAAGGAACGGTGCAGGGTCAATTTTAACATTATTTTTACGCACCTCAAAGTGCAAATGGTTGCCCGTTGACTGACCGGTTGAGCCAACTGCGCCTATTACCTGACCTTGCACAACATAATCTCCCACCTTTGCATAACGCTTACTTGCATGTGCGTAGCAGGTTTTCCAACCGTTGCCATGGTCTATAACTATATAATTACCGTAACTTGAAACATAACGCGATTCAACAACCGTACCGCTTTGGGCAGCATAAATTGGTGTACCATAAGGTGATGCAATATCAATTGCTTTATGTCCTCTGCCATCGCCCCACCAAGAAGTTACAACTTGTGAAGGACCATTAATTTTTTGCAAAGGAAAAATAAGGCCAAGCGAATTTACCTGTGAAGAGGTTTCGGGGTCAAGCTGTCTTGGTAATGTACCAATAATAGTTACTTCGGTAATTGGTTCTTTTAAAACATTTTTTTCAACAACTTCAGAACTAACAAGTTTTCCGTTAATGTAAACCGAATGTGTAACGGTTTCTTCCAAGCCCATTTCACCATTTACAACCCTAACAACTTCGCCAACAAAACGAGTGTCAGATTTTTTTGATTCAACAGCGTACTTAATTTCCGATTGTTTTCTTAATACAACAGTAGTTTTGACAGGAATTTCCGCAAGTTTATTATATAAAACTTGTTTATCTTTGCAAACTGCCTTAGGATAAAATTCCTTTTTAACTTCTACCGGTGTTTGGAATTCAGTTTTTACTTCGCCCTCTTCGGGGTTATATTTGTTAAGTTCAGTATTAATGAATTCGTCAATTTCGTCTTGTTCAAAAAAACTGCCGAAATGTTCACCGCCAATGTAAACCGAATCGGCAAGAACAATTGCATCGGTTTCATTAATAATGGTTTGCGCTAATTCATCGGTTTTAGTAAGGTTATCTTCAACCGTAAAGGTAAGCAAAAATTCGGGATTAAGTGTGTAATCTTTAATACTGTTACACATAACAAATTTTTGCGATAAAGAAAGTGCATTATTATAATCTTTAATAGTGCGAACGGTTGCAATTTTTTTGCCGTTATAAACAACATCGTAAGCAAGTGTTACGCCAACCGAAAGACAAACAATAGTTAATGTAACCGCCATAAAAACACTAAAAGCTGCAATTATGTATTTGCGCATATTTTCTTTATGGGTATTAAAAAAACCAATCAAAAATATTTTTACATTATTAAAGAAGTTTAAAACAAGTTTAAAGCAAGCAACAAAAAAATTTGCCGTGGCTTTTGCCGCAGTGCAAATTGCTTTAACCGTTATATTATAAATATTTTTGAAAAAAGCCAATATATTCTTCAAAAAAACATATCCTTTCAGGTAAAAATAAAAAAGGTTACAAAATTGTTACTATCTTATTATAACAAATAGTTACAAAATTGCAACCTTTTTTTAAGGTTTTTAAAAAATATTAACATTTTACACAAAAATGGCTAAAACATTGACATCTGATTTGTATCAGGTATAGCATCTAAAACGCCTAAATCATTAAGTGACTGCATTACCGCTTTTGTTACACCGGCTTCCATTTGGAAGTCTTCTTTAGAAATGTAATTACCTTTTTGTGCAGTTTCATAAACAGCAAATGCCGCTTTATCGCCCATACCGGAAATAGCACCGAACGGTAAACGCATTTTACCGCTTTCGGGAACATATTTAACGGCGTGTGATTTATTTAAGTCAACAGGCAAAATTTCAATACCGCGAGCAAGCATTTCATTAAAAATATAAAGGTTATCTAAAACCGAAAGTTCTTTTGCCGAAGCTTCTTTGCCCTTTTGCTTAATACTGTTAATAGCACTTACAACGGCGCCCCTGCCCTTTGTAATAATATCAACTTCAACATCTTCGGGTCTTGCTGTAAAGTAAGCGCAGTAAAATTCAAGCGGTTTATAAACTTTGTACCAAGCCAAACGAAGCGCCGAAATAACATAAGCAGCCGCGTGTGCTTTTGGGAACATATATTTAATCTTTTTGCAAGATGCTATATACCATTCCGGCACACCAACCGCACGCATATCGTTTTCCATTGCTTCCCAGTCTTCTTTTGAAACAGCGCCTTTGGCAATTAAACCTTTACGAACAGTTTCGGTAATTTTAAACGCTCTGCCGTTTTCCATACCTTGGTTAATTAAATAAACCATAATGTTATCACGCGTTCCTATTACATTAGCAATGGTGCAAGTACCGCTGTCAATAAGGTCTTTTGCGTTACCAAGCCAAACATCCGTTCCGTGTGAAAGCCCAGAAACCTGCAACAAATCGGAAAAACATTTTGGTTTACAGTCAACAAGCATACCCATTACAAAGTTGGTGCCAAATTCGGGCACACAATAGGTACCGGTTTGAGAAAATATTTCTTCGGGTGTAACGCCAAGCGCTTCGGTTGATGTAAACAAACTATACACCTTTGGGTCGCTCATAGAAATATCGGTAACCTTAATACCGCTGTATTCTTCAAGGTACTTATAGGTAGTTGGCACAACATGTCCAAGTTCATCAAGTTTTAAAATTGTATCGTGAATTGAATGGAAATCAAAATGGGTTGTAAGAATATCTGAATTCGGGTCGTCTGCCGGGTGCTGAATTGGGCAAAAATCGTATATTGATTTATCCCTTGGAACAATAACCATACCTGCAGGGTGCTGACCTGTTGTGGCTTTAATTTTTGAACCTTCAACAAGTTTAGCCAATCTGTTAATTTCGGCTTGGCTTAAGGTTATTCCCTTTTCTTCGCAATATGCCTTTACAAAACCAAAAGCAGTTTTTTCGGCAATAGTAGAAATTGTACCCGCCTTAAACACATTTTCGCGTCCAAACATTTTTTCGGTGTATTTTTGTACTTCGGTTTGGAATTCATCTGAAAAATTAAGGTCAATATCGGGCACTTTATCGCCCTTAAAACCAAGGAAAGTTGCAAAAGGTATATCGTGCCCGTCGCGTTTATATGGGGTACCGCATTTAGGGCAGTTCTTTTCGGGCAAGTCAAACCCCGAACCAACATCTTTACTGCTAAAAAATTCGCTAAATTTACATTTAGGACAGTAATAGTGCGGCGGAAGTGGGTTAACTTCGGAAACACCTGCCATTGTTGCCACAAACGACGAGCCAACGCTACCACGCGAACCAACCAAATAACCGTTTTCTTCGCTATAAGACACAAGTTTTTGTGCCGAAACATACATAATTGAATAACCGTTCGTTATTACACCGTCAAGTTCGGTTGCAAGGCGGTCTTTAACAATATCGGGAATTACGCCGTTATAACCGTATGTATTCATTGCCCTATCCCAACAAGTTTTACGAAGCAACTCGTCGGAACCCTCAATTACGGGCGGATAATTTCCCTTTGGAACAGGAATAACACTTCCATCAACCATATCGGCAATTTTATTGGGGTTATCAACAACAAATTCTTTTGCGCGCTCGCCGAAATATTCAAATTCCTTTAACATTTCGTCGGTTGTTTTTAAAAACAACGATGCCTGATGGTCAAAATCAGAAAATCCCTGCGCCGCCATTAAAATTTTTCTAATTATTGCATCTTCTTCATTTAAAAAGTGAACATCACCCGTTGCAACAACAGGAAGATTTAATTTGTCGGCAATCTGAACTACTTTGCGGTTAAAATCTTTAATAACTTCTTCACTTGTAACATGCTTAAAACGGTTTGGTGTAACAACACCTTTTTTATTAACCTTATCGGGTTTACCCGAATCTCTAACCATAAACTGATTATTGGAAATCGGCTGTATTTCCAAGTAATCATAAAACTTGGCAATTTCTAAAATATCATCTTCGCTTTTACCGTCAACAATAGCAGTATAAAGTTCACCTGCTTCACAAGCACTGCCAATAATTAAACCCTCGCGGTGTTTTATAAGTTCGCTTTTTCTTGTAAGAGGTCGTTTATAATAATCGTCAACATGCGCCTTTGAAACAAGTGTATACAAATTTTTAAGACCAACAAGGTTTTTAACAAGAATAATTTGATGGTAACGCTGAAGTTTTGTAATATCTGTTTCACCTTTTGTATCATCTATAAAATATGCTTCAACACCATAAATAAGTTTAAAATCGCCGCCATTTTTTTGAATTTTCCCAACAGCAGAAGCCGCTGCAGGATAAGATTGAACAACACCGTGGTCGGTAATTGCTATTGCTTTGTGGCCGTATTCGTAAGCTTTGTTTATAACGCTTTCGGCACTGCAAACAGCATCTTTCATAGACATATTTGTATGGCAATGAAGTTCTACCCTTTTTTCATTTGCGTTGTCGGTTTTTTTCTTTTTAACGGCAGTTGCCATAGATTTCGGCTCAAGAACATAATCGTGAATAAAATTATCAAACGAATATGTACCGCTAAAAACAATTACTGCCCCGTTTTTAACCTTTTTAATGGTTTCCATTTTTTCGGGGTCCATAAACATTTTGGCGAAAATAGAATCGGTGCCGTCGCTTAAACAAAAACTAACAACAACCTTAGCACCGCGCTTGGTATTTATATTCTTTTCTTCGTAACCAAACACTTCGCCCCAACCCGAAACCAAAACCTTTTGTCCTGTTTCGGTTGGCTTTTCCAACATATTAAGCGGTGTTTTTTTGCCGTCTATACTTTTACCGTAAAACAAGGTAACATCGCTTAAAATTTCGGGCAAATCCTCGCTAACATAAACCGCTTTTTCTATGGGTTCTTCGTAAACCGGCTCGTCTATGGGTTCGGGTAACGGATAATCGTTTTCAAAAGCAGGAGGTTCTTCAACAGGCGGTAGTTCTTCGGCAACCAAAGTGCCGTTAAATTTTACCGAAACTTCTTTTTCAAATATTGCTAAAACCTCTTTTTTGAACTCCAAAGCAAACCCAGCGTTTTCTATAACATCAAAACCGCCATTTTTTAAGGTTATTGTAAAAACATCATTGTTTAAACTATAATCAGCGCCAACCAAAAAACCATTAATAAAGGAAAGTTTATAACACAGTTTTTCAACAATATCAATACACGCCTGTTTGCAAAAACAAGCGGAAGGATAATTATATTTCACATCAACTGTTTTAAGTTTTAAATTGCTTTTTAAACAACCGACTAAAGCATCACAATGTTGTTTATTTATGTATGTTTCTGATTTAATTTCAACATAAATGGCGCGGTTTTCGGTATCTATATTACACGCTTCTAAAACAGTACCGCTATACGCGTTTTGCAACTGAAGTGTTAATACATCAGAAAACACATCACAAAATTTTGCCAACATAAATTCACCTTATAAACTTTCTATTTCCTTTTCCAAAGCACTAATTAAATCTACTTCGGGTATATTCTTTTTAATAATTTCGCCTTTTTTAAATAAAACGCCACAGCCGTTTCCGCCAGCAATACCAATATCGGCTTCACGCGCTTCGCCGGGGCCGTTAACAACACAACCCATAACTGCAACAGTTATATCTTTATTAAGGTTTTTAAATTTTTCTTCAATTTTATTTGCAAGGCCAATTAAATCAATTTGGGTTCTTCCGCAAGTTGGGCAAGAAACAAAATTCACCCCTCCATTTCTTAAACCCAACGATTTAAGCAAATCTTTGGCGCAATAAACCTCTTTAACGGGGTCATCGGTAAGCGAAACACGAATTGTTGAGCCAATTCCGCGAAGCAAAAGTCCGCCAATACCTGCGGCAGATTTAATTAAACCTGCATTATAAGTACCTGCCTCGGTTACGCCCAAATGCAAAGGGTAATTACATACTTCGTATGCCTTAACATAAGCATCATACATCATTTGAACATTAGAAGATTTTAGTGACAAAACAATATCACTAAAATCAAATTTTTCTAAAAGCGAAATATGGTAAAGTCCGCTGTCAACTAACGCCTCTGCTGTAACGCGACCGTATTTAGCAAGAATATTTTTTTCAAGCGAGCCCGAATTAACACCAATTCTTATTGGAATATTTTTTTGGCGACAAGCATCTGCCACAAGTTTAACCTTGCCCTCGTCCCCAATATTGCCGGGGTTAATTCTAATTTTATCAATGCCTGCCGCTACACTTTCAAGGGCTAAACGGTAATCAAAGTGAATATCGGCAACAAGCGGAATATCCACTTCGCTTTTTATTGCTTCTATTAAACGGACAGCATTTTTATCGGGTATAGCAACACGCAAAATATCGCACCCTGCGGTTTTTAACCTTTTTGCCTGTTCAACATTTCCCTTAATATCGGTTGCAATAACATTAAGCATAGACTGAATGCTTATTTGGTTGTTACCGCCAAGCAAAACACCGCCAACATTTACCGTTTTTGTTTCTTTATTTATCATAATTTACCTCACGCAAATAAAGCAATTATATCTTTAAAGGTTATCAAAAGCATAATTAAAAGCAAAAGCGCAAGACCAACACCATGCACAATACCCTCAAACTTTTTAGGTATAGGTTTGCGTATAATCATTTCCACAAATATAAAGAAAATTCTGCCACCGTCAAGCGCAGGCACTGGCAAAAGATTAAACACACCCAAATTAACCGTTATAAGCGCCATAATTGGCAACAAATTTAAAAGACTTTCCTTTGCGGCACTGCCAATTGTTGCAGTAACGCCCACAGGGCCCGAAACAGCACTTATGCCGTATTTTCCGCTTATTAAATCAACAAGCGAAAACCACACAACCCTGCAATACGAAAATGTTGTTTTAAAGGTGTGGCTAATAAAACTGCCAAGCGTTTTCTTTTGTCCGTAAACCTTAAAATCAAGGTCAACATAAGAAATTCCGTCAACCGTTTCGGTATTAAAGGTTACGTCTTTTAGTAAAACTTTTTTGCCGTCACGCTTAACCAAAATATCTAACTTACCATCATCAACCGCTGTAAAGGCATAAGAAAGGTCCATATAACTATAAATTTTTCTGCCGTCAATTTCAATAATTTCATCGTTTACCGCTAAACCGCTTTGCTGGCTTATGGCATTTTCATCAAACTGTGCAACAATATTAGTTGTGAACATTTTGTTTGAAGAAAGTATAATTGCCACAAGCAAAAGTCCTAAAAGCAGGTTAAAAATTGCGCCTGCAGCGGTAATTATAAGTCGTTTCCACGCCTTTTGATTGCAAAAAGCGCGTTTATCTTGGCTTGTTTCGTCTTCGCCTTCCATGGCACAATAACCGCCAAAAGGCACAAGATTAAACCTATAAAGAGTTTCTTTGCCTTGTTTTGAAAAAAGTTTTGGGCCAAAACCAACGGCAAATTCATTTACCTTAACCCCAAAAAGTTTTGCAGCAATAAAATGGCCGAATTCGTGAATTACAATAAGCACCAAAAACACAATTACTGCCACAAGATATGGCCAAAGGTTATTTAAAAAATTAAGGACAGCAGAAATATAAATCACTCCGTGAAAATCTATTTTTTATAGTTTGCAAGTACAAATTCCCTTGCGCGTTTATCACAATTATAAACATCAGTTAAAGTATAATTTAATACATCTTCTTGTGCATTTGTTGCCGCTTCAACCAAATCGCCAATTTGCAAAAACGAAATTTCACGGTTTAAAAATAACCGTACTGCTTCTTCGTTTGCGCCGTTTGCCGCACAGGGTTTCAAACCACCTTTGTTTATTGCATTTATACAAACCTTTAAACATTTAAAAGTATCGGTATCGGGTTCAAAAAATGTAAGTTTCCCTATTTGCGCCAAATTAAGACGCTCGCTGCACGGGTATCTGTTCGGGTAAGTTAGTGCATAAGCAATGGGGAGTTTCATATCGGGAACTCCCATTTGAACAATTAATGCGCCGTCGGTTAGTTCTACCCCCGAATGAATAATGCTTTCACGCTGAACAACAACATCTATTTCGTTTGCAGTAACACCAAAAAGGTGAACTGCCTCAATAACTTCTAAGCCCTTATTCATTAGTGTTGCCGAATCAACCGTAATTTTTTGACCCATTGACCAATTAGGGTGTTTTAAAGTTTGCTCAACCGTAACATTTTTTAATTCTTCACGCGTTTTACCAAAAAACGGACCGCCCGAAGCGGTGAGCAAAATACGGGACAGTGAGCCGTTTGGCACACCTTGGAGCGACTGAAAAATTGCCGAATGTTCGCTGTCAACGGGATACATAACCGCATTATTATCTTTAATTGCTTTTGTTAAAAGATTACCGCCCGTTACTAATGACTCCTTATTTGCAAGCGCAAGTGTTTTACCGCATTTTGCTGTTTCAAGTGAAGCGCTTAAACCTGCAATACCAACAATAGCATTTAAAACTGTATCACCTTTATGGCGCACAAGTTCTTTAACACTATCATTGCCTCCAACAACTTTTATGTTTGTATCGGCTAAATTAAGGCGAAGTTTTTTAGCGGCATCTTCATTTGCAACGCTAACAATATTGGGTAAAAATTCACGCGCCTGTTTTTCAAGCAAATCAATATTGCTGCCTGCTGCCAAAGCCGTAACTTTAATGTTATGCTGTTTGGCTACCTCTAACGCCTGTGTACCTATAGAACCGGTTGAGCCAAGAATAATTAACTCTTTTGTCATTATATTAAACCTCTGCTAACAAAGAAAAGCAAAACAGGTGCTACTAAAAGTATGCTATCAAAACGGTCAAGTATTCCGCCGTGACCGGGAATAAGATTTCCGTAATCTTTAATTCCCACATTGCGCTTAATAACCGAAGCAAACAAATCACCAAACATACCAAGTATACAAAGCGGCACTGTTAAAACAAGAAGAATTACCAAGTTTTTACCGCCGTTCATTGTAAAGCACAATAAAACGCTTACAAGCAAACTTGAAACTATACCACCAATAGCACCCTCAATTGTTTTCTTTGGGCTAATTTCGGGGCAAAGTTTGTGTTTACCAAGCGTTACGCCAACAAAATATGCGCCGCAGTCGCAAATAGAAGAAAAATTAAGTAAAAGTAACAGGTAAAACAATCCGTTTTGACCTAAATACAAAAAACGAAGCGAAGCGAATGCAAATGAAAGAATTAACGGCATTGAAACTAAAGCGGCAATTGAATATAGCGAAAACTGTTTGTGAAAAATAACTGCTAACAAAACAACAAGAACCACAAAACCCAAAGTTATGGTTTGTTCAGTTAAAAATCCAAGCACCTTTTGGGTATAACCGCAAAATGCAAAAAGGTTGCCTGCCGAATAAAGTGAAGCTATTAAAACAATCCATTTGTTTTTAACCGCGCCGGTATTGTAAAGCATTTCATAAACCGCTACTGCGCAAAGAGCAGCTAAAAAAATAGCCAAAACAAGCGGAATTTGTGCGCCAAGCAACAAAACGCCCACGCACACTGCAATCATTACCGCACCTGAAATAATTCTTGTTAGCATATTAAACACCTCCAAAACGGCGATTTCGTTTATTGTAATCAATTATAGCGTTATCTAAATCTTCGGTTTTAAAATCGGGCCAAAGCACATTGCTGTACCAAAATTCGCTGTACGCGCCCTGCCAAATTAAAAAATTAGAAAGGCGGTATTCCCCGCTTGGTCTAATTATTAATTCAGGGTCGGGATAGTCTTTTGTATAAAGATTTTGGCTAATTAAATCTTCGGTGATTTCATCAATTGAAACACCGCTTGAAATAATTTTTTTAACAGCATTTTTAATTTCGTCTCTTCCGCCGTAATTAACTGCCAAACAAGCGGTCATTCCGGTAGCGTTCTCCGAATCCTGACAAGCGGTTTTAATTAAATCGTTAATGTCATTGGGCAAAGCAGTTAAATCGCCAATAAACTGTAGTTTAATGTTTTCGCCTTTAAAATTAGCAGAATCAGAAAGATAATCACGAAGCAAATTCATAATTCCGTCAACTTCGGCTTTTGGGCGTTTCCAGTTTTCGGTTGAAAAAGCATAAACCGTTAAATACTCTACACCAATTTTGTTACAGTACCTTGCAATTTCTTTAAACTTTTTTGCACCTGCTGAATGTCCAAAACTTCTTGGCATTCCCCTTTTTTTAGCCCAACGGCCGTTGCCGTCCATAATTATTGCAATGTGTTTTGGAATTACCATGTTTTCTAAAACATTATTTTTAAAAAGCAAGTTTATCACCCGTTTTATAATATTTCAAAATGTCATTGCAAGAAAACCTTACAATGACATTTCTTAATTTTTATAGTTCAAGAACTTCTTTTTCTTTTAAGGCCTGTAAAGAATCAGCTTCCTTACAGAATTTATCGGTGGAATTTTGAATTTTCTTTTCACCGTTTTTCTCATCGTCTTCGGTAATTTCGCCTTTTTTCTTCATTGCTTTAAGTTTTTCTAAAGCATCACGTCTAATGTTACGAACAGAAACTTTGCAGTCTTCAGCCATTTTCTTTATGTCCTTAACAATTTCTCTTCTTCTTTCTTCGGTTAAGGGCGGAAAACTAAGGCGAATGGCAGTACCATCATTCTGTGGATTAATACCAATATCTGAAACCAAAATTGCTCTTTCAATATCTTTTAAAGTAGAAGAATCCCAAGGTTTAATTAAAAGAATTCTGGGTTCGGGCATTGAAATAGCCGCCATTTGTTGAACGGGTGTGGAAACACCGTAATAATCAACATTAACTCTATCAAGCACCGAAGCATTTGCTCGGCCCACTCTAACAGTTTTATAATCTCTTTCAAGAGCAGCAATAGATTTATCCATTCTTTCTTCGGTTGATTTTAACAATAAATCCATAAAAAATTCCTCCAAAAATTTATTTAACCAAGGTGCCAATTTTTTCGCCCATTACGGCGCGAACAATATTGGCAGGGTCATTTAAATTAAATACTTGAATTGCAATTGAGTTATCCATACAAAGCGAAGCCGCTGTACTGTCCATAACATGCAATTCTTTTTGTAAAACTTCAATATAAGAGAGTGTTTCATATTTAACGGCATTCGGATTGGTTTTCGGGTCTGAATCATAAACGCCATCAACATTTGTTGCCTTAAAAATAACATCGGCATCAATTTCGGCAGCGCGTAACGCTGCGGCTGTATCGGTTGAAAAGAAGGGGTTTCCCGTACCGCAACCAAAAACAACAACCCTGCCCTTTTGTAAATGTCTAACCGCTTTATTTCTAATATACGGTTCAGCAATTTGACGCATTTCAATAGGGCTTTGTACCCTTGGAACAACGCCAACCTGTTCAAGACCGTCGGCAACTGCCAAAGCATTTATGCTTGTAGCGAGCATTCCCATATGGTCGGCGCGTGTGCGGTCCATTTTACCGCTTGAACGGCCGCGCCAAAAGTTACCGCCGCCAACAACAATTGCAATTTCTACCCCTGCATCTACGCAAACCTTAATTTGCTGACAAATTTCAACAACTTTGTCAAAATCAAGGCCGCTGCCTTTTTCACCCGCAAGGGCTTCACCGCTTAATTTTAAAAGAATTCTTTTATAAACCGGTTTCATGAAAACACTCCTTAACTTTTATACTCGTAATTATTTTACAATACAAAAAGAATATTGTCAAACAGTATATTTATAAAATAATTATTTATTTATATTAACACTTAATTCATCGCGTTTTAAAACCACTGTTTCCCACTCTGAATAAAGGGTTGTTAAAACCGTTTCGGTCTCTTTTATTTTTGCATCAAGTTCGGTAAGTTTTTTATAATCAGACAAATTATCCTCTTTTAAAAGTTCACCTTTTAACTGTTCGTTTTCTTCTTCCAAAACTGCAATTTGTTTTTCAAGTTTTTTGGTGGCGGTATCAAGCCGAGCAAGTTCTTTAAGCGGTGAAGTATTCGCCTTTTTGGGCTTTTTAGCTGTTTCTATTTCTTGCATTTCTTGAACAACTTTTATTTTTTTAGAATACTCATCAAAGCCAAAAGGAAAATACTCTGCCGTTTTACCATTTAGAACTAACAATGAATCGCAAACTTGCTTAATAAAATACCTGTCGTGTGACACGCAAATTACTGTGCCCGAATATGTTTTTAGCATATCTTCAAGCGTTTCTTTACCCAAAATATCCATATGGTTTGTTGGCTCGTCAAGTATTAAAAGATTTGGTTTTCTTTTAAAAATTTTACAAAGTGATAGCCGTACTTTTTCGCCGCCTGAAAGTACAGTTACGGGCTTAAAAACATCTTCACCTCTAAACAAAAAAGCGCCTAAATCGTTTCGCACTTCGGTTTGAGTTAAGGTTGGGAATTCATCCCAATAATCCTCTAAAACCGTTTTATTGCTAAAATATTGAGCAAAATTTTGGTCAAAGTATCCTGTTTTAACATTTGTGCCAAAAATATAATCCCCAGAAAGTGCATTTACTTTTGAAACAAGCGTTTTTAAAAGAGTTGATTTACCAACACCGTTGCCGCCAATAACCCCTAACTTTTGCCCCTTTGTTAAAGAAAAATTAACGGTTGCTAACTCTTTATCGTAACCAACGCTTAAATTTTTTACATCTAAAACGCGTTCACCGCTTTCAATAGTTGGAGTTATGTCCATTTTAAAGCATCTTGTATCAAAATTAGCCGGGTCCTCCACAACCTCCATACGCTCAAGATACTTAATTTTTGACTGCGCCATTGCGGCTTTTGTTGCTTTATATCTAAATCGCTCAATTAATTCGTTTATCCGTTCTGTTTCTTTTTTATACTGTTCATACCTTTTCTTTTTTAACGCAAAATCGTTCTTTTTAATTTCACAAAATTTTGAGTAATTGCCGTTATATTTTGTGATTTCACCATATTCAATTTCATAAACAACCTCGGCAATTTTATCTAAAAATAACCTATCGTGTGAAACAATAACAACTGCGCAAGGGTAAGTTTTTAAATACTCTTCAAGCCAACTTACCGTTTCAATATCCAAATGGTTTGTCGGCTCGTCTAAAAGCAAAATATCGGGTTTTGATAAAAGCATTTTAACAAACGCAATTTTTGTTTTTTGCCCACCAGAAAATTCACACAGTTTCTTCTTTGTGTCTTCCTTTGTAAAGCCGAACTTTTTAACTATAATTTCATATTCTTTTTGATAATAATATCCGCCCAACAGCTTAAAATGTTCTTCAAGAGAAGTATATCTTAAGGCGGTTTCAACCGAAGTATCGGTGCGCATTTTTAAAACAAGTTCTTCCATTTCTTCGCGCATTTTAAACAACTTTTCAAACGCTTTTTTAACCTCATTTTCAAAGGTAACTTTTTCGTCTTCAAACACTATTTGTTTAAGGTAACCAACCGAATAAACGCCGTTTTCGGATATATTTCCGTGCGATAATTCAAGTTCACCGTTAATAAGGCGTAAAAGCGTTGTTTTTCCGCAACCGTTTCGGCCAACAACCGCAATTTTTTGTTTATCCTTAATTTCAAAATTTATATTGTTCATTATAACCTTTTCGCCAAAGGAAATTTGGCCGTCAGAAACGGAATAGTGCACTTTTTCACCGCCTTTTATCATTCAATTTATAATAACATAACAAATATAAAATAACAACTATCTGTTTAATTTTTAAATAAATGCAAATAATTTAATTAAAAAATTTAACGGAGTATATTATGAAAAAACAAAATACATTACTGGTTATACTTACTGCCATGCTTTGTTGCTCGGTTTTATTTTCACTTTTAATTTTTGCCGCAACAAAAAGTGAAAAACTTATTGGTGTTAACATTAAAAAAGAGGATGTGCCCTACCAAGCAGAAACCGAACCCCCAAAAAATACCACGGTGCTTTTTTGTTTTGAAGACGAAAGCGGCGCGGCAATACAATTAGATTTTGAAAACAACTTTATTGATGTTGTAATATTAGAAAAAGCAAATATTATTGAGGCAGAACAATTTGGATATTTCCCTACCGAAACAGTATACTGCGATTATTCTTTTCTTTTAAAATTTATTGATACGATAGATGGCATTAACTTAAACATTTTTGGTGAAGAATTGCGATACACAGGCGTTCAGGTTTGCAATATTTTAGCGGTAAACAGCGGCAGTATTAAAACAAAAAGAGATATTATTTCTGCCATTTTTGAAAAAATAAGTAAAAACGACTTTTCAAGCGAAGTTATTTCTTGTATAATAAATAATACAAAAACGAGTTTAAATGCGCCCGACTGTTTTTTATGGGCCGATTTTATTGGTGATATGTGCAAAAGTTATAACATTGTAAACGAGGGGTGACCTTTTGAAAAGAATTAAATTTTTATTACTTGCTATGGTTTTAATCTTTACACTTTGCGCTTGTTCGGAAGATAACTCAAACTATAAAGAAGCCGTTATAACCGAAGAAAAAGGTTATAATGAAAAGTCTGCTGTAACTATACCTTATGAGAAGGTCGTTTTTGTTACGGTTTCACCTGCAAACGATAATATTTGCAAAGGCAAAAAAAGTTACGACACCCTAACCGAAAAACAAAAAAATCATTACCGATATATGAAAGTTATGGTTGAAGATTTTACAGAGGGTTTTGTTTCTTTGGGTTATTATTATACCGATTTTTATAAAGATATTTCGGTTGCTTTTCACGCTTTAATGAATGATTACCCAGAATATTATTGGATGCCCTCTTCTTATTATGTTTCAACGGTGCACGAAAAAGGCAGTATTGCTTTTAGGCGCAATCATAACGATGATAAATTTGTTTTCACCAAAAAGAAGGTTGAACAGCAAGAGCAGGAATTTATAGAAGTTATAAACGAAATAACCGGCAAAGCACTAAAAGAAACCTCAATTTACAACAAAGCAAAAACTTTACACGATGAACTTTGCAAACGCGCAAACTACGCAACCGACAGTAATGATAAAGAAATTTATTCTGCTTATGGCGCCTTGCTTAACGGTCAAGCAGTTTGTGAGGGCTACGCAAGAGCTTTTCAACTTTTGTGTAATTATGCAGGAATTGAAAACACTTTGGTTTCGGGCACATCAAAAGGTGTTGGCCATTTGTGGAATATGGTGAAAACCGAAGATGGTTGGTATCATATTGATTGCACCTGGAACGATTTGGCAAAAGATTTTACCTATACATATTTTTGCCTTACCGACAGCCAAATAATTACTGACCACGATATTGACAAAGATTTTAAAAATGCAGACGCTACTGCAATTTCACTTGGTCACAGTTTTAACTTTACAAAACCAAATTCTGCAACAATTAAAAATGATTATTTTACAAAAAATAATTTAATTTTTATACATTCCGACACCGAAAAAATGGCACAAGAAGTTATAAAGCAGTACAAAAACGGAAACAAAACTGCACATTTTTCTTTTGAAAACAACAATGAACGCGAAAGGTTTACTGCAAATCATAAGGAACTAATTACCAAGGTACAAAAGGCAGTAAACAAGAATTTATCTAACAAAAAAGTTAAAATTAAAACAATTTCATTTAACAGTAACACCTGCATATTAAGGTTTGATTATTAATATTTTTTAGAGGGGAAATTTCCCCTCTTTATTTTTTGTTGACATTTTAAGAAAAATAGTGTATTATTGAAATAGTACAGTAGTACAAAAAATACGAAAGGAGCAGAATATGGGGTGGCATCTTGATAAAAACAGGCCAATTTGTCCGCAAATTTGCGAACAAATTTCGGTTGAAATTGCAAACGGTAAACTGTTGCCAAACGAAAAATTGCTTTCGGTGCGCGAAGTTGCTGTTTCTGCCGGGGTTAACCCTAACACCGTTCAAAAGGCATTTGAAGAACTTGAAAGAATGGGGTTAATTTATTCTGTAAGAAGTTCCGGTTGGTATGTTGGCAACGCCACAGAGGTTGCCAAAGCAACGGTTGAAGAAATGAAAGCGGCAAAAGCAAAAACTTTTATTGAAGCAATGCAATCGCTTGGCTTAACAACCGAACAAGCCATTGAGTACATTAAAGGAGTGAAATAAATGAGCCAACTTTTAAAATGTGAAAACTTAACCAAAAAATACGGGAATTTAGTTGCGCTAAATAATATAAATTTAACCGTAAATAACGGCAAAATTATTGGTTTACTTGGCCCCAACGGTTCGGGTAAAACCACATTAATAAAAATAATAAACGGGCTTTTGCAACCAACATCGGGCGAAGTTACGGTTTGCGGTTACAAACCGGGAACACAAAGCAAATCGCTTGTTTCATATTTGCCCGATATAAATTATCTTAACTCTTGGATGACTGTTGAGCAAATTGTAAACTTTTTTGATAATTTCTATAACGATTTCAGAAAAGAACTTGCCTACGAAATGCTTAAAAAATTAGATATATCCCCTGCTTTACGACTTAAAACATTATCTAAGGGTAATAAAGAAAAAGTTTCGTTAATTCTTGTAATGAGCCGTAACGCTTCTTTATATGTTCTTGACGAACCTATTGCCGGTGTTGACCCTGCAACAAGGGATTACATTATAACAACAATTCTTACAAACTATAACCCAGAAGCAAGTATTATTATATCTACACACTTAATTTCAGACATTGAAGAAGTGCTTGACGAAGTTATTTTTATTAACAAAGGTCAACTTTACTCTCACCAAAGCGTTGATGAAATTCGTGAACAACACGGAAAAAGCGTTGACGCGTATTTTAGGGAGGTATACAGATGGTAAAAAAATTATTTAAAGAGGAAATGCTTTCCTACACAAGAAACTTAACACCTATTCGCCTTATTTTAATCGGCATTGCCCTTCTTACTCGGTTTATTCAGTTTTTTGAAAACGAATCAATTGCTTATGACATTACATTTGGTTCTTCGGTAGTTGTATTGGTTATTGCAATTTTGGTTTGCCTTGTAATGAGCGTTGTTATTTGCATTCGTAGGTTTTACAGCAATCTTTTTACAAACGAGGGTTATTTGACCTTTACCCTTCCCGTTAACAACGACCAAATAATAATTTCAAAACTGTTAGGTAATTTAGTACAGTCTTTTCTTACCGATATTACAGTTGTTGTTTCGGTAATGATTGCCACAGCAGGTGAAGTTTTGGTTGAACTGTTTAAGGCAGCAGGATTTTTATTAGAGCACTATTTTACTGCACTTAAAGTTGATGGGGCGTTTTACATTTTTGAATTCATTTTACTAATAATCGTTAGTTTAATTAGCTCATTTTTATTGTTTTACGCTTGCATTACTCTTGGTCAAACAGCAAAGAAACACCGCGTTCTTGCAGCGGTAGGCATTTATTTTGGCTATTATTACGCTTGTCAAATTTTGGGAACAATTTTCACAATTGTTTTTGCTACTTATTATGAGTTCTTTAACTTTGAACCAATTATAAATTTTATTTCCGAAAATCCAAGGGCAAGCTTACATATTGGTTTAGTTGTTATGATAATTTTACAAGCAATAATTGCATTTGTTTATTATATAATTACAAGGTTTGTGCTTAAAAAGAAGCTTAATCTTGAATAGGAGGAAAAAATGAAACGAACAATTAAAATTTTTGCTCTTTTACTTTGCTTAATTTTAATGGCAACAACTTTGTCTTCTTGCAAACAGCTTGACAGTTTAAAAGATGTTTGTGCGTATTGGACCGATGAAACACACACAGACATAACATATAAAGGAAATCTTTATAAAAAACTCCCTTACTGTGAACATTTTTATCCTGTAACAGATACGCAAGGATATTTAGTTGAAGAAGATTACCCTATTTTGTTAGCAGGAATTGAAGCTGATATCGTTTATTTTTCACCAAACAGTGAAATTATAAAGCTAATAAGTAACGGCGGAAATGATTTTTACTGCGCCGAAGAAAAATGCAGCGAATATGCCTCTAAAATTGCAAATTATAAACTTGATAACTATTGCATTTTAGTGTATAAATACGATATTTTAAAAGAAAATTACGACTACTGCCCAGAAATTTTAAATGAAGATGCACAAAAAGCCATTGATGAAACATTAAATACTATACCTACCGATTTACCTAATGATTCTGCATATAAATTTGAAAGCTCAAAGGCGCTTATTGCTTGTGATATAACAACAGAATTTAGGTGGTACAATTATGAAATTGGTTATATGGGAAACGAGGTTTACATAATTAACCATGAAGAACAAAAAATATATTCAGTAGCCGATAAAAACAAAAGTTTACTTCTTGAAATTATAAAGAAATAAAAGAACACGCCCAACGGGAGTTTCCCGTTGGGCGTGTTTTTAAAATAATGAAAATATGTAAACTAAAATTGGTGCAAATAAAATTGCCGGTAAACCGTTGGCGACCTTAAATTTGCCAACACCCATTAAATTAAAACCAATCAGCATAATAAGTACGGAACCTGCACAGTTCATTTCGGCAACCGCACTACTACTTAAAATTGGAGCAAGAAACCCTGCCGCTAAAACAATTGCACCTTGATAAACAAAAACTACAGCCGCAGAAAGCGTAACACCAATACCAAGCGATGAAGCAAACATAACCGCCGAAATCATATCTAAAAGCGACTTAGCGTATAAGGTTTGATTATCACCCGAAATTCCTGCATTAAGTGAGCCGACAACCGCCATTGAGCCAACGCAAAACAAAAGTGTTGCGCTTAAAAACCCTTGAGCAAATTTGCCGTCACCGTTTTTAGAAAAAGTACTTTCGGCCTTTTCAGCCAGTTTGTTTATCCATTTATCAATATCAATTATTGTGCCCAAAACAGTTCCCAAAACAAGAGCCAAAACCATTATTAAAGTGTTTTCACCCTCAAAAACACCTTTAATACCAATGCACAAAACTGCTGCACCCAAAATTTTCATTACCGAATCACTAATGCGAACAGGTATTCCCTTTTTAATAAAGAATCCTGCAAGTCCGCCAATTAAAACAGCAATAGTATTTACAATTACACCAAGCATTTAGTTACACTTCCTAATATCTTTATTTTTAAAATAACATAAAAGCACGGCAAACAAAATTAACAATAACAGGCAAAGAATACCGCAAGAAAGAAGATAAGACATAACGGCGCCGTTTAAAAAGAATTTATTAACCAAAAGCCGTGAAGCAACCAACGAGAAAATTGATGCTAACAAATAACAAATAATCATTATTTTTTGACACCGTAAAATAACAATGGCGTTATAAATAAGGCAAGCCAACGCATAAAGCATACCGCCAACCAAACACAAACAAAGTGTTAGTTTATATTGGGATAACTGCAACCCGTAAACTGCGCCCAAAATTTCGGTACCGCAAAGGTACGCCACAAGAATACAAACAACAGTTGCTAATATAACAAACATTGACAGCGTAAAAATTTTGCCAACAAATTTTTTAACTTTGCCGTTTGCCCAAAGTTTTGTTAATTCGGTTAAAACAGGTCTGTAAATAAAAATACTTAACAAACTAATAACAGAAGACGGCAAGAAAATTACACCAAAAACAGTATTTAATGTTTCATCCCTTAAAACGCTATCAAGCGCGTATTTAGGCGCGTTGCAAATGTAAATTAGCAGGAAGTTCCCCAAAAACATTGGAAAACATTCAAAAAGCAATTTAAAGGTTTTTGATAGTGATAAATTGAGTTTTATCTTCTCAAAAAATGCAGTATATTTAATTTCATAAGCAAACAACCAAACAACCGAAAAAACAAGCATTAAAACAATGGAAATAAGTAAATCTTTGAAAATTAGTGATGAAACAAGGAAAATCACAACTGAAATTACAACACGCAATGTAAGTGCTTTACAGCCAATATCAAGGCGACCTGCCTTTTGCATTACTGCACTGAAAGTAGCATTAAATGCGTCAAGCCCTTTATACAAGCAAAGCAAAACAACTGCTAAAGTTTTATAAAGAGAATAAGAAGAAAAAACTGCTATTAAAAATCCAACCAAAACCGAAACTGCATAAAGCAAAATTCTTGAAAAGAAATATGTTCCGAACGAAAAACTGTTTTTTGATTCAGTTAACTGATATGTTGCGGTTTCAAAGTTTGCAACGGTAAGCATTTGTTGGGCAACCGCAAAAGCAACCGAAAAAATACCGCCTTGCACAGTGCCCAAAACCCGGGTGATAATGAGCAAAAACAAAACAGTTGAAGCCGCGTTGCACAAATTAGCAAGTGCATTCCACACATATATTCTTTTTGCAGAAACCTTGCGCGTCATTTCCTTTCCAAACATGCTAAAAACCTCAAAAAATTTTTTACTAATGAATTATAACACAACAAAACAATTTTTTCCACAAAATTTTGATAAA
Source organism: Acutalibacteraceae bacterium (assembly GCA_045601805.1). GTDB lineage: Bacteria > Bacillota > Clostridia > Oscillospirales > Acutalibacteraceae > SIG607. The sequence continues at coordinate 31,992 of JAZSAJ010000003.1, read as the reverse complement.
CACATAAAATCAATACGAAATGAAAAATATAATCCGTGGCGAAGCCACACATTTCTCTTATTTCTTCTCTATTATCTTTTATCTGGAAAAGTCACACGGTTTTAGAGAAAAGAGAAAAGTGAAGAGAGAATAGTTAAAAGTACAAAAAGAAAAAGCCACACAATGTGTGACTTTTCCTTTTGGCGCTCCAAAAGGGACTCGAACCCCTGACCTACCGCTTAGAAGGCGGTTGCTCTATCCAGCTGAGCTATTGAAGCAAAAAAAATGGAGCGGGTGATGGGAATCGAACCCACACAGCCAGCTTGGAAGGCTGGAATTCTAGCCATTGAACTACACCCGCGTCTTTTGGACGACAATTATAATACCACAATTGCCGTCCTTAGTCAAGTAAAATTTTAATTTATAAGCATTATTTTATAAGCAGTTTATTATCTTTAACGCTAACGGTTACTTCGCTGAAATCGGCGCCGTTTCCATTAATTATTTTATCTACAATCTTATCTTCAATTTCACGGCGGATAACAGTGCGAAGTTCCCTTGCACCCGATTTTTTGCCTTCGCAGGTTTCACCCAAGAAATCACAAACTGGCTTACTGTATTTAAGCGCAATACCTTTGTATGAAAGTGCTTCTTTGGTTTCGCTTAACATTAAATCGGCTATTTGTGACAGTGCCTTTTTATCAAGCGGTTTAAAAATAACAATTTCGTCAACACGCGCCAAAAATTCGGGCCTTAAAAACTCTTTTAATGCTTTCATTGCCTTATCGGCCGATTCATTTGCATTTGATTTTTCAAAGCCAAGCAAACTGCTTTGTTGATTACTTCCTGCATTAGAAGTCATAACAATAATTGTGTTTTCAAAGTTTACACTTCTACCCTGCGCATCGGTCACCCTTCCGTCATCAAGAATTTGCAACAAAATATTTAAAACATCGGGGTGAGCTTTTTCAATTTCATCAAACAAAACAACCGAATATGGTTTTCTGCGCACCTTTTCGGTAAGTTGACCGGCTTCATCATAACCAACATACCCCGGAGGCGCTCCAATTAAGCGCGAAACCGAATGTTTTTCCATAAACTCCGACATATCAAGCCGAATCATTGTTTCGGGGGTATCAAAAAGTTGTGCGGATAATACCTTAACAAGTTCGGTTTTACCAACACCTGTTGGGCCAACAAAAATAAAGGATGCAGGGCGTTTTTTAACGCTCATTTGAATTCGTGAACGGCGAACTGCAGAAACAACCGCTTTTACAGCGTTATCTTGCCCAATAATTCGCTTTTTAAGTTGGTCTTCTAAATCAACAAGTTTTTTAATGTCATTCTCTTGTACTTTTGAAGCAGGAATTCCTGTCCAAAGTTCAATAACCTTGGCAACATCCATTTCGGTTACAACATTATCGGAGGCAGGAATATAGAGTTCGTCTGCTTGTTTTTTGAGTTTATCAAGTTCTGATTTAACCATTGCCAACTTTTCGTAATCAATATTTTCAATATTAGATTCAAGTTTTTCAATTTCTATTTGTGAATCGGCAATTTTTTTATTAACAACATAAAGTTGGTCAATAGCCGTATTGGCAAGACTTGAACAAGCACAAGCTTCATCAAGCAAATCTATTGCTTTATCGGGCAAGAAACGGTCGTTTACATAGCGTTCAGAAAGACGAACAATTTTTGAAATAATTGAATCGGGAATTGTAACATTATGGTATCCTTCGTAATACTTTTTAACGCCAAGCAATACCCTTTCGGTTTCTAAAAGCGAAGGTTCTTCAATAATTACGGGCTGAAAACGGCGTTCCAAAGCCGCATCTTTTTCAATGTACTTACGGTACTCTTTAAATGTGGTAGCGCCAATAACCTGAATTTCACCACGAGAAAGTGCCGGTTTTAAAATGTTGGCAGCGTTCATTGAGCCCTCACTTGAATCACCCGCACCCACAAGATTATGAATCTCGTCAATAAACAAAATTATATTTCCTGCGGTTTTGATTTCTTTTATAAGACCTTTTACACGGCTTTCAAACTGACCGCGGAATTGCGTGCCGGCAACAAGGCCGGTTAAATCAAGCAAATAAATTTCTTTGTCAAGAAGTCGTGCAGGAACATTACCTGCCGCAATTTTCAAAGCAAGACCTTCGGCAATGGCAGTTTTACCAACACCGGGTTCACCAATAAGACAAGGGTTGTTTTTTGTGCGACGCGAAAGAATTTGAATTGTGCGGTAAAGTTCTTCTTCCCTGCCAATTATAGCGTCAAGTTCACCGTCTTTTGCGCGTTTTGTTAAATTAGTGCAGTACTGTTCTAAAAAACGCTTTTTGCTCTTTTTGTCTTCTCCCTTTTCTTTTTTGGGTTCATCTGCTGAAGCAGATTCATCCGCATTAACCCCGCCAAAGATATTATTTAAAAACGGAAACGCAGGTGCTGTTCCCATTGAAAGTTCATCGTCTTCGCCGTCTGCCGACATAATATCCATAAACTGTTCGCTCATTTGTTCAATATCTTCATCGGAAATATTCATTTTTTTAAGCATATCGTCAATTGGTTTTATTCCCGAATTTTTTGCGCAAACAAGACAAAGCCCTTTGGGGTCACCCGAAGGATTAGCAACATCGGATATAAAAACCACCGCAGGTCGTTTGTTGCATTTGTAACACAGTTTCATAAAATTTTCCCTTTCCTAACTACTTAAACAAAAGTCCTATAACATAATTATATAAATAAGAATTTTCTAAATTTTCCTTTGTGAAAATTAAAAATCCGTTATCTTTCACATTTATTATTAAATATAAAATAACGCAAACCATTGCACTAAAAACAATACCGCCTGCGGCACCAACGCAAACGCCGCCCAACTGATTTACTAAACCAACAGGGCTTGCTTTAATAATTTTATTAAACATACGCGCAAGAATACCCAAAACTATTGAAAGCGCCAAAAACAAAACAAGCGTAACCACACTTTGCACCGGTTTTTTTAAAACAGGCATAATGTTGTTTTGGGTAAATGTTTGCGCCGCTTGGTTATTATTAACCAAATTATCAATCGCAATATCTAAATCAATTCCAATCTTTTCAGCAGCAAACAAAAGAATACCGTTGCCCTCTTCTGTTGCATCGTTCATTTTTTGTTCAACCGAAGAAATAACGGCAGGTTCTATGTATTTTTTACTAACAAAATCGGAAACTTTTGGCGCAAATAAAGAAGACAAATATATTGCCAAAACAACGGTTATTACGGGCAATAAAAGTTTAATAAAACCTTTTTTATAACCAATAAAAGCCGAAACTAAAATAATTAACACCAAAATAATATCAATTATAAATTTCATAAAATCATTCCTATTATATTATTTTGAAACCAGTTCGCTAATATTAAATGAATAATCGCTTAAAGTTATGCAACTATCTTTAGCAACAGGAACTATTTTTTTAACCGCAAAGGCACATTCACCAAGTTTTAACTGTTCGCCTTTAAAATTCATACAAATAATTTCATTTCCGCTTAATAAATAAATATTATTTTTAAGTACTTTAAAATCATCAATATGCTTATTAAAGGTAAAATTCGCAATAATCTTACCCTTATTATTATAAATTTTTATGGTGTTGCTTGAAGTATCAGATTCCATTCTTTCGCATATAACAGTTTTATTGCCAACACCGGTTACATTAAAAATTACATTTTGAGTTTCATTAGAAATAATATTATAATTCTTCCAAGAAATTATATCACAATGGTTTTTTGTAACAACACTAAAAGTGTTATTAAGTTGCGAATAAAGAGATACTATAAGTGTATTATTATATTCTTTTGTAAACACCGGCTCTGCAGAATCAAATTCAAGTACACGGAGCATTGATACAAAACGGCCGTCTCTTGCCATAACACTTGCAACTGCAAGTTTTTTACCGTTTTTAGACAAAGCAACCGCGCTTATTAACTCATTGGGGCAAAACCATTCATATTCTTTTTCTGCTTTTTTATTATATACGGTTACCATTGATGTGTAATCATCAGATTTCGTGGCAACCGCAAAACTGCCGTTACGCGCTATATCGGCGCAATAAATCCCAAAATCAGTAGAAAATTCGTAAATTTTTTTATAAGCAGTATAAACCGAAATGCTTGTTGAATTTTGGTCGTACAAAAGTGCGCGGCTTTGACTTGTAACAAAAGCAGGAGAAGACATTTTATGGGTAACCCCAAACATTTTTTTACCGTTTTTAGAATAACACGCAAAATCGGTATCGCTTAAACAGTAAAAGTAACGGGGTTTTGCGTCTATATTATATATTTCGCTTCCGCTAATTGCAGACGGAAAATTAGAACGGAGTGATACAGCCGCAGAATAATTTCCTATACCTTCTATAATGCCTGTGGGCGAAAACAAAGAACACATTAAAAGTGCTACCGCCAACAGACCAATTACAGTTACAGTAATTAAATTTATCTGCTTTAATTTTTTCTTTCTTCCGGAAAGAATTTTAAAAGAAGAAACATATTCTTCTTTTTTTTCATTCGCTTTTTCTTTTTTTTCGCCGCTGTGCATTGGTATTGTACGCACTTTTTTAAACAAATCTAAGCGGCTGCGTTTTGTTTTTTTATAATTGGGCATCTTTAAATTCTCCCGTATAATATACCTTATTTAAAATCAAACCTTTTGCAGGCAATGTGTTTCCTGCAAAACTTCGGTCTTTTGAATTTATAACTTCTTCAATTTTATTTACATCAAATCTTTCATTGGCAAACCCAAGTGCAGTACCTGCAATAATGCGCACCATATTATATAAAAAGCCGTTGCCAACAATTTTAATTTTAACCTTATTGCCTTCTTCAATTATGTCGCACGAATATATTGTTCTAACCGTATCTTCGGTTGAACGCTTTGCAGAGGAAAACCCAACAAAATCATGCTCACCAACAATTTTTTCACAAAAACGGCGCATATTATTTACATCTATTTCGCCCGGGTAATGATAAACATATCTGCTATTAAAAGGCGAACAAATAGGTGAATTATCAATAGTATAAATATATTCCTTTGCCTTTGCACTGTATCTGCTGTGAAAATCACTGTCAACCGTTTTGCAATCAAGCGCCCTAATATCACTTGGCAAAACCGAATTAAGACCCTTTACAACTGCTTCGGGCGGAATTCTATTGCTTAAATCAAAATGGCAGTAAAACTCATAAGCATGCACACCTGCATCGGTACGGCTGCAACCAGTTAAATCGGGTTTTACAGATAAAAACTTTAAAAAAGCTTCTTGCAAAACATATTGTACGCTTATTGCATTTTTTTGTACCTGCCAACCGTGATAATTTGTACCATCGTAAGCAATTTTTAACAAATATCTTTGCAAAAAACACACCTCTAAAACAAAATGTTTAAAACAATTACACAGGCAATAAAGATTAAAACAAGCATAATTGCTATATAATCACAAGCCGCCATTTTCATTTGTTTCATTCTTTGTCTGCCCACACCGCCGTTATAACAACGACATTCCATTGCTTCTGCAAGTTCGTAAGACCTGCGCACCGACATTACAAAAAGCGGAATAAGTATTGGTATAAGTGCCTTTATACGCTGTATAATACTTCCCGATTCTAAATCTGCCCCGCGTGAACGCTGAGCATTCATTATTTTATTGGTTTCTTCAATAAGAATTGGTATAAAACGAAGTGCTATTGTCATCATCATTGCAATAATATGCACTGCCGAGCCAAGACCAATAAAGCGAAGAGGCGAACAAAGGCGTTCAAGCGCTTCGGTTAAATCGTTGGGGGTTACGGTATATGTTAAAACCGAACTGAAAAGAATTAACAAACAAACGCGCAATGCCATAAATACCGCTTTACTTACACCGCCTGTTGTAATATGGAATATCCATTTGTCAAATATTACTTCGCCGGTTTTAACATAAAGCGAGTTTATTACCGCCGTAAAAATTATAATTGGCAAAATTGCTTTTAGGTTTTTTAAATACATTAAAAGCGGTATTTTAGAAAGAATTATAACCAAAACTGCAAACGTTAAGCAGGTAAATAAAGCGTAAAAATTGCTTGTAAAAAACAACAAAACGCTCATTACCGCAATTAACATTACAATTTTTGTTCGTGGGTCAATTTTGTGTATTATAGAATTTATTGGAAAATATTGACCGAAAGTAATATCGTTTAGCATTTAGCACCGCCCCCTTTAGCCAAAGAGTTTAAAATGCTTTTTGCCGCCGAATCAACCGTATAACAGTTTTCGTCTACTTCAATACCCATTTTTTTAAGTTTTAAAAGCACACTTGTTACAAAAGGTACCGCAAGGCCAATACTTTCTAACAGTTTTGCATTATTAAAAACATTAGCAACGGTGTCTTCCAAAACCTTTTCGCCGCCACTAAGCACCATAATTCTATCGCATATAAGCGCCATATCTTCCATACTGTGCGAAACTATAATTACTGTTGCATTGTTTGTTTTGCGATATTCCATAATAGCATTTAGCACCGCTTGTCTGCCAATTGGGTCAAGCCCTGCAGTTGGTTCGTCAAGCACAATAACTTCGGGTTTCATTGCCATTATACCTGCAATTGCAACACGCCTTTTTTCACCGCCCGATAAATCAAACGGCGATTTCTCAAACAGTTCGGGTTTAAGCCCAACCGTTTGGGCGGCAGTTATTGCTTCTTTTTTTGCCTCTTCCTCATTAAGTCCTTTATTTTTAGGGCCAAAAGCAATATCATTAATAACCGTTTCTTCAAACAACTGGTATTCAGGGTACTGAAAAACCAAGCCCACTTTAAAGCGTACCTTTTTAATTTCTTTTGGGTTTTCCCAAATATCTTTACCGTTAAACAAAACAGTACCGCTGGTTGATTTTAAAAGACCGTTAAGCATTTGCAAAAGTGTTGATTTTCCCGAACCGGTATGACCGATTATGCCGAAAATTTCGCCTTTATTAACCGAAAAAGAAACATTTTTTAAAGCGGCAGTGACAAAAGGAGTGTTGGGTGAATACACATAATTTAACTGTTCTGCTTTTAAAATCTCCATTTTATCACTTCCTTTTTTATTTAAAATATTTTGAAATCTCTTTTGCACAAGAATCAATAGAAATTGCTTTAATATCAATATTTATTCCGCTTTTTGACAATTCCTTTGCCAAAAGCGAAGTTTGCGGAATTGTAAGCCCGGCTTCTGTTAGTTTTTCGTGTTGCGCAAAAATTTCGGCAGGCGCACCGTCCATTACCGTTTTGCCATCGTTAAGCACAATAACACGGTCGGCTTTTTCCGCTTCTTCCATAAAATGTGTTATTAAAACAACCGTTATATTTTGTTCTTTATTAAGCGAGTATAAAGCATTTATAACTTCGCGTCTGCCTGTTGGGTCAAGCATCGCTGTTGGTTCATCAAGCGCAATACATTCGGGTGACATTGAAAGTATTGAAGCAATTGCAACACGCTGTTTTTGACCGCCCGAAAGCTTATTTGGCGAAGAAAATCTGTATTCATACATACCAACGGTTTTTAAAGCATTATCAACACGCTGTCTTATTTCCTTTGGCGGTATGCCAAGATTTTCGGGGCCAAAAGCAACATCTTCTTCAACTATTGAAGAAACAATTTGATTATCGGGGTTTTGAAAAACAAGACCAACCGTTCTTTTAATTTCAATTTCCTTTTCTTCATTACAAGTAGATATGCCGTTAACTAAAACTTCCCCACCCGTTGGCTTATACAACCCGTTCATAAGTTTTACAAGTGTTGATTTTCCCGAACCGTTATGCCCAAGAATAACAGTAAACGAGCCCCTTTTTATATTAAGATTTATATTATTTAAAACATAATCTTCATCGTCTTCACTAAATTTATAAAAGACATTTTTAAATTCAATTATATTATCCACAAATTACCACCAAAACAAATTTTACCTGTGCCAAACTGTTGTATTACCGCAAGGAAGAAAAGTATCGCAATCGGTTATTTTTACACCTATTTCATCGGTTTTAACTTCACCTGTACGGTTTTTTACAACAACACTTTTAACCAAATAATTTAAAATTGTGGGCGAAAAACCGCCTGTGTAGGAATTTAAAATAAAGAATTCCGCGTCAGCGGACAAAATTTGACTGCAAGCAGTTAAAAGTTCGTTTATCTGCTGTTCAAGTTTCCAAACTTCGCCGCCCGGACCCCTACCGTAAGACGGCGGGTCCATAATTATTGCATCGTATTTATTTCCGCGTCTAATTTCGCGGTAAACAAATTTTAAACAATCGTCAACAAGCCACCTTACCTTTAAATCGGCAATACCGCTTGCCACGGCGTTTTCTTTTGCCCAAGCAACCATTCCCTTTGAAGCGTCAACATGGGTAACCTCGGCGCCTGCCTTTAAAGCGGCAAGTGTTGCACCGCCTGTATAAGCAAACAAATTAAGTACTTTAATTGGGCGCTTTGCCTCTTTAACAAAACCGTCTATCATTTTCCAGTTTACTGCTTGTTCGGGAAAAAGGCCTGTGTGTTTAAAGCCCATTGGTTTAAGGCGGAAAATTAAATCGTTAAATTCCACACACCAAACATCAGGTACCTTTTTTAAAGTTTCCCAATACCCGCCGCCCGAAGCCGAGCGGTGATAAACGGCGTGAGCATTGTTCCAAAGTTTATTTGTTTTTTCGTGATGCCAAACAACCTGTGGGTCGGGGCGTATTAAAATTATATTACCCCATCTTTCAAGTTTTTCACCGTCGGTGGCATCAATTAGTTCATAATCGGTGAAATCTAATGTATATCTCATTTTTACATCCTTATTCTTGGTTAAATTTAATTCCCAAATGGTCGTATGCAAGTTTTGTTGCACAACGGCCCCTTGCCGTTCTGTTTAAGAAACCAATTTGCATTAAATATGGTTCGTAAACATCTTCAATGGTAATACTTTCTTCACCAACAGCCGCCGCCAAGGTTTCAAGACCAACAGGACCGCCGCTGTAATTGTTTATAATTACCTCTAACATGTATCTGTCAAATTCGTCAAGTCCAAGTTCATCAATTTCAAAACACGCAAGCGCCCGTTTTGCAACACTTTTTGTAATATGCGAATCAAACTCAACCTCGGCCACATCACGAACACGGCGCAAAAGTCGGTTTGCAATACGCGGTGTCCCGCGAGAACGAGATGCAATTTCCAAAGCGCCGTCTTGGTCAATACTAACCCCTAAAATTCCTGCCGACCTTTTAACAATTTCGGCAAGTTGTTGTGGCGTATACATTTCAAGACGCAACAAAACGCCAAAACGGTCGCGAAGCGGTGCAGAAAGTTGTCCGCTTCGGGTGGTTGCGCCAACCAAAGTAAAATGCGGTAAATCTAACCTAATAGACCGTGCAGACGGGCCTTTACCAATAATAATATCCACTGCAAAATCTTCCATAGCAGGATATAAAATTTCTTCAACATTTCTTGGCAAACGGTGAATTTCATCTATAAACAGTACATCGCCTTGGTTAAGGTTGGTAAGTAAAGCAACCAAATCGCCCTGTTTTTCAATAGCCGGGCCCGAAGTTACACGAAGGTTTACACCCATTTCTTTTGCAATAATACTTGAAAGGGTTGTTTTACCAAGACCCGGAGGGCCGTAAAGCAAAACATGGTCAAGTGATTCTTTACGGTTAAGTGCCGCTTTTATATAAATGCGCAAATTATCTTTAACCTTTTCCTGACCAATGTATTCGTCTAATGATTTTGGCCTTAAAGAAATTTCGTTTTCATTATCCATGCCAAAATATTCTGGTGAAACCATTCTGCCGGTTTCTTCAAAAGAAAAATCGCCGGATTCAATCATTCTTTACACCATCCTCATTAACATTTTTAATGCTTCTTTTATCATAATTTCTGCCGATAAATCAGCTGAAAGTTTTGAAACAGCGCGTGAGGCCTCGCTTTGTGTGTAACCAAGCGAAACAAGTGCTTCAACCGCTTCGGTTGCTGCCGTATTTTTAGAAGTATTAACAACCGCTTCTACTTCTGTTTGGTTAGAAACGGAAATTGAAGAAACCTTGTCCTTAAGTTCTAAAATTATACGCTGTGCCAATTTAAGCCCAACACCCGAAGCTGCAGTTAGCGATTTTGGGTCGTTACCTGCAATAAACAAAGCAATTTGGTCGGCCGTAAAGGCAGACAGCATAGAAATACCAATTTTTGCACCCACACCACTAACGCTGGTAATTAGTTTAAAACATTCCATTTCTTCGCGGTCAACAAAACCGTAAAGTTCAAAGGCGTCTTCCTTTACAACCATATAAGTATTTAAAAAAACTTCTTCGCCTTTTTGCGGAAGTTTGCCAAGCGCCTTTGCAGTTAAAAAACAACTATACCCAACACCGCCGCATTCAACAACGCAAGTAGCGGCATCGTTATAAATTAAAGTACCTCTAAGTGAAGCAATCATTTAAGTAACTCCTTCTTAATTTTATTTAATGAAGAACCGCCAACATAAGCGTGGCAAACTGCAAGTGCAAGTGCATCGGCGGTGTCGTCCGGCTTGGGCATTTTAGGTAAATTTAATAACATTCGTGTCATTTCCATAATTTGATTTTTTTCTGCCCTGCCGTAACCCGTAACCGATTGCTTAACCTGAAGCGGTGTGTATTCAGCAACTTTTACACCATAAGTTTGTGCCGCAAGCAATATTACACCGCGCGCTTGGGCAACATCAATAGCGGTTGTGGTGTTTGTGTTAAAATAAAGTTTTTCAATGCTTAAATATTCGGGCCTGAATTTTTCAATTAGTTCGCACATATCTTTATAAATGATTTCAAGCCGAGCAGTAAACGGAGTATTTGCATTTGTTGTAATTGCGCCGTAATTAACCGTACTAAAAACCGAATTATTATAATCAACAATTCCGTAACCAATTATTGCATAACCGGGGTCAATTCCAATAATACGCAAAACAAACACTCCCCTAATATAATTTTTCATAATATTATAACATAAGAAATTTTTATAAGCAATACTTGTTGTGTTATATTTTATAAATTTTGTATTAAATTTTAGTAAACTATGTCAAAATAAAAAACTTCTTGACAATTACTTAAATATGCAATATAGTTAATTGAAAACTGAATATGGGTTTTGTGCGATTTTTCGTAAACTTTATTAAAATTTTTTGTTTGTTTCAACGCTGAACAACACTTTTTAATAAAGCCGTAAAACCAATGGCACATAATCCAGAAGTTTATAGCATCTGTGTTGAGAGCGAAACCGAGTTAATGCCATAGTAGGACACCCTTCTATGAAAAACTCTTTGCGGGGGCATTTAACAAAGATTTCGCGGGTATCGCGCAGAGCAGATTATGCTTTCGCGGCACTTTGTGTCCGCAAAGGGGGATGCTTAAATGGAAAAAAACAACAAAATAATTGAACTCAAAGATATCACTATGACTTTTGAGGGAGAAACGGTACTTAATGATATTTGCCTTGACATTAATGACAAGGAATTTATTACCTTGCTTGGTCCTTCGGGCTGCGGTAAAACCACCACGCTTAGAATTATTGCCGGCTTCCTTGAACCAGACCATGGTGATATTATTTTTGAGCACAAAAAAATTAACGATTTACCTTCTTATAAACGAAATGTAAACACTATCTTCCAAAGATATGCTTTATTCCCACATTTGAATGTTTATGAGAATGTTGCTTTTGGTTTAAGGGTTAAAAAATTGCCCGAAAACGAAATTAAAGAAAAGGTTACCGAAATGCTTAAATTGGTTAACCTTTCGGGTTTTGAAAGGCGTAAAATAGATAAACTTTCAGGCGGTCAGCAACAACGCGTTGCTATTGCCCGTGCTTTGGCAAATAACCCCAAAATTTTACTTCTTGACGAACCCCTTGCAGCACTTGATTTAAAACTTCGCAAGGATATGCAAAACGAACTTAAAAAAATTCAAAGACAACTTGGTATTACCTTTGTTTTTGTTACGCACGACCAAGAAGAAGCCCTTTCAATGTCTGACCGCGTTGTTGTTATGGACAACGGTAAAATTCAGCAAATAGGTACACCGAAAGATATTTATAACGAGCCAAAAAATGCCTTTGTTGCCGATTTTATTGGCGAATCAAACATTCTTGACGGTGTTATGCTTGAAGACTACAAAGCACAGTTTTCGGGCCAAACATTTAACTGTTTAGACGCTGGTTTTGCAAAAGGCGAAAAGGTTGACGTTGTTGTTCGCCCTGAAGATGTTGATATTGTTAGCGTTGAAAAAGGTATGCTAACAGGTACTGTCACTTCGGTAACTTTCCTTGGCGTACACTTTGAAATTATTGTTGATATTGGCGGTTTTAAGTGGATGATTCAAACCACCGACGAACATTTTATTGATGAAACTGTTGGTCTTTTCATTGAGCCCGATGCAATTCACATTATGAAAAAATCGGAATATTCGGGTCGTTACGGCGATTACAGTACATTCAGCGATGAAATTGACACCCTCAGCGTTATTGACGAGGAGGATGAAGAGTGAATTCCAAAAAGACTTTAATGGAAAAATTAGCCGCTTCCCCTTACATAGTTTGGTCGGCAATTTTTATTGTTGTGCCACTATTCATTATGCTTTACTATTCGCTGACTAACGAAGCCGGCGTGTTTTCTCTTGCAAATTTTTCAACTTTAGGAAGATACAAAAAAGCGTTTGCGATTTCCCTTTTATACGCTTTTATATCAACCATTATTACACTTTTACTTGCTTACCCATTGGCATACATTATGTCTAAAATGAAGGTAAATTCACAGCGTTTTGTTATGATTTTAGTAATGCTTCCTATGTGGACTAACTTTCTTATTCGTACATATTCCTGGATTTCAATTCTTTCAAACACAGGTTTAATTAATACTATCCTTTCAAAATTAGGGCTTGGTACAGTGCATCTTATAAACTGCCCTGCCGCAGTTATTTTAGGTATGGTTTACGACTTTTTACCGTATATGATTTTACCTATTTACACCGTTATGTGCAAAATAGACAGGTCGTTAACAAACGCGGCTGAAGACCTTGGCGCAAATAAAATTAATGTTTTAAGGCGCGTTATTTTTCCGCTTAGTTTGCCCGGTGTTGCTTCGGGAATTACAATGGTTTTTGTGCCCAGCGTAAGTACCTTTTATATTTCGCAAAAACTTGGCGGCAACAAAACCATGATGATTGGCGATGTAATTGAATATTTGTTTAATTTAGGCCCCGATTATTACAATGTTGCTTCGGTTATATCCCTTGTTTTAACAATAATGATTATTGTTTGCATGCTTGTTATGAACAAGTTTTCAGACAACGATGACGGGGGTGTTATACTGTGAAGATTTTATCTAAACTTTATTTGGCCCTTATAATTTTGTTTTTGTATGCACCCATTGGTGTTATGGTGTTGTTTTCTTTAAACAGCGGCAGCAGTGTTTGGGTTTTTGAAGGTTTTTCGCTTGATTGGTATGCTGAACTTATTTTTAATTCAGAAATGTTAACGGCGTTAAAACACACTTTAATTATTGCTGTTCTTTCGGCTTCAATTTCCACCGTTTTGGGCACAATGGCGGCAGTTGGTATTTTTTCAATAAGAAATTCTTTAGCAAAATCGGCAATTATGACAGTAACAAATATTCCTATGATGAATGCCGATATTGTTACGGGCGTTTCGCTTATGCTTTTGTTCATTTTCTTTGGCAAAATGCTTGGTTTAACCGAATCGCTTGGTTTTGTTACAGTGCTTATAGCACATATAACTTTTAATTTGCCATATGTAATACTTTCGGTTATGCCAAAATTAAAGCAGACCGATAAAAACCTTTCGGAAGCAGCGCAAGATTTAGGTTGCACACCATTAAAAGCGTTTTTTAAGGTTGTTATTCCTTCAATTTCAAGCGGTATAGCCACAGGTTTTATTATGGCATTTACCCTTTCGCTTGATGACTTTGTTATTAGTTATTTTACCTGCGGACATTACCAAACCTTGCCTATTGTAATTTACAATATGACCAAGAAAACAGTAACACCCGACACTTACGCTTTGGCAACAATTATATTTGTTTCGGTATTTGTTTTAATGATTCTTTATAATACAGCACAAAACAGTTCCGAAAAGAAAAGAGGTCTTTTATAATGAAAAAAGTCCTATCATTTCTTTTAAGTATTGTTCTTTTGATTAGCTTATGCGGTTGCGGTTATCAGTATTTTGATATTGAATACGAGGGTGAATACGGTCGTCATCTTGAAGGCACAGTTTTAAATGTTCATAACTGGGGAGAATATATTTCCGACGGCAGTGACGAAAGTATTCATGTAAACAAAGAGTTTGAAAAACTAACCGGCATTAAAGTTAATTACACAACTTTTGAAAGCAATGAATCTATGTATTCGCAACTTATAACTGGCGGTGTTTCTTACGATATTGTTATTCCGTCTGATTATATGATTGCTCGTTTAATAAACGACGGTATGCTTTTAAAAATTGATACCACTGCCCTTTCAAACTACAAATACATTGACGAAAGTTACAAAAACTTGTACTTTGACCAAAACAACGAATATTCTGTTCCTTACAATGTTGGAATGGTTGGTCTTATATACAACAGCGCTTTGGTTGATGAAGTACCAACAAGTTGGTCGGCTCTTTGGGACAGCAAATACAAAGACCAAATTTTAATGTTTAACAACCCACGCGATGCTTTTATGGTTTCACAGTTTTTATGCGGTAAAGACATAAACTCTACAAACAAAAGCGACTGGGATGCAGCAGCCGATAAACTTAAAAGCCAGAAAAAAGTTTTACAGTCTTATGTTATGGACGAAGTTTACGGTAAAATGGAAACAGGCGAAGCCGCCTTGGCACCCTATTACCCCGGTGATTTTCTTTGTATGAAAGATGTAAACGATGATTTGGAATTTGTTTACCCTAAAGAAGGCACAAACATTTTTGTGGATTCGGTTTGTATTCCTGCTTCCTGCAAAAATTATGAAGCAGCTATGCTTTATATAAATTTCCTTTTAGAACCGGAAATTGCTTTGGCAAATGCAGAATATATTGGCTATGCTTCTCCGCATACATCGGTTTTCAACAATCCCGATTACTATTATTACGAAAACGAAATTCTTTATCCTAAAAAGGAAGATTATCCAATAGCCGAATACTACCACGATTTACCTGCAGAAATTCGTTCTTATTACGAAAATCTTTGGATAGATGTAAAATTATATTAAAAATAAGCGGATTCGTTTGAATCCGCTTATTTTTTAAAGTACTCAATTATATTTTCGGCAACATTTTCACTAATTCCCTGCACAAGTAAAAGTTCTTCTTTAGGTGCATTTTTTATTGCTGTAACGGTTTTAAAATGCTTTATTAAGTTTTTGGCTTTTTCTGGGCCAATTCCGTTAATTTGCAAAAGCGAACTGCCAAGCATTGCTTTACTTCTTTTGCTTTGATGATATGTTATTGCAAAGCGGTGGGTTTCATCTTGTATACGCGTTATAAGATTATACACCGCTTTTGTTGGCTTAATTTCAATTTCACCGTTTAACCCAATTAACGCCTTTGTGCGATGTTTAGAATTTTTAACCATGCCGTAAACAGGAATATTAACGCCGAATTCCTGTAAAACAGGCAAAACAGCACCAAGTTGCCCTTTTCCGCCATCTATTAAAATTAAATCGGGAAGTTTTTTGAAGTCGCTGTCTTCACCTTTTTTATATTCTGAAAGCCGCCGCCTTATAACCTCTTCCATTGATTTAAAGTCATCTTGCCCCAAAAAACTTTTAATTTTAAACTTGCGGTATGCGCTTTTTAATGGTTTACCGTTTTGAAAAACAACCATTCCAGCAACATTAAAACTACCTTGCGTGTTTGAAATATCGTATGATTCAATATATTCTGGGGGATTTTTTAACCCAATTAAATTAGCGAGTTCATCTAAAACCTTTAATTCATTTGAACTTCTTTCTAAAATTTTAGATAAATTTTCAACTGCATTAGTTTTGCAAAGTTCGGTAAGTTTTTTAAGTTCACCCTTTTGCGGTATTAAAACTTCAACATTTTTTCCTTTCTTTTCAGAAAGCCACTTTTTTAAGTGTTCCTTATCCTCAAATTCTTCATCAAAAAGAATTTTTGACGGAATTTCATTTTTGCTTTCGTAATACCTAGAAACAAACTGTGAATACATTTCTTGTTTTTTTGCTTCAAATTCAAAATTAGCAAAGTAAGAATCACTTAAACGGCCGTTTTTAAATGAAAGCACTTGAAAGCCAATATTTTCAGAAGACACAATACTGCAAATAACATCTTGGTCAAGGTTGTTTTGGTAAACAACCTTTTGTTTTTCGCTAATGCGCTTAATATAAGCAATTCTATCCCTTAGTTTTGCGGCATATTCAAAATCTAAATTTTCTGCCGCAATATTCATTTTTTTAGTAAGTTCAAGCAAATCGTTTTGGTTATAACCGCCTTTTTTAATAAAAGCAACTGCAGAATCTATTTGTTCATTATAACTTTCAAGATTTATTTTATTTTTACAAGGTGCCGAGCAAATTCCTAAATGAAAATTCAAGCACGGCTTTGTGGGTTTATCAAAGGAACGGTTACATTGCGGTAATTTAAAAACTTTTAATGCTTCATCAACCGTTTCTCTTACAACTGCAAAAGAGTTATATGGGCCAATATATTTACCATCTTCCCCTTTTTGTTTAACGGCAACTATTTTTCGCCATTTATCGTCTGTTATTTTAACATAAAAATAACCTTTATCATCTTTTAAAAGAATGTTATATTTGGGTTGGTGTTTCTTTATAAGCGAATTTTCAAGAATAAATGCTTCAAATTCGCTGTCGCAAACAATATATCTAAACCTATCAACATTTTGTACCATCATTTTTACCTTTTGGGTATGTTCGTTTCCTGCGCCAAAATATTGTGTTACACGGTTTTTTAGTTGTTTTGCCTTACCTACATAAATTATTTCACCGCTTTTAGAGTACATAATGTAAACGCCGGGAGCAAGCGGTAAACGGTTAGCCATATTTTTTAATGATTTTAAATGCTCATTATTCATTTGCTCACCTCTTTTTAGTTATTTTATCATATTAAGTAATAATTGCAAGGGTTGATTTTTTGCGCTTAAAGTATTATTATTTACTTGGTGATTTTAATGAAACGTTTAATATGTATTTTGTTGGTGTTTTTGCTGGTTACTGCTTGCGGTTGTTCAAACAACTCACCAACCCAATTTACTCCCAAAGACTTTGGTGTGGTTGTTTATCCCGACCAAGAAACTGCCGACACCGTTAACGGATATTTAAAAGAAAAAGAGGAAGATAAAGCGGAAATTCAAAATATTGGTCAACCTCTTTACGACGGCAACATATATGAGTTTGATTATTATGTTGCAAACATTAATTCTAAAAAATTTCATTATCCGGATTGCCGTTATGCTAAAAAGATGGATGCAACATCTATTAGAATTGAAAAAAGCTATGATGTACTTATAAACGAGGGTTATGTGCCCTGCAAGGTTTGCAAACCTTAATTCAGGTGATTTTATGAAACTTATTGAATGTAAAAAATTATGTGCAGGTTATGACAACAAAATTATTTTAAACAACCTTTCTTTTAGCATTACTAACGGTTCGTTTGTGTATATTATTGGCGAAAACGGAACAGGAAAAAGCACTTTAATTAAATGTTTATTAAAAATTAAAAACGCAAAAAGCGGCGAAGTTTGTTATTGCGAAGAATTAAAGCAAAACGAAATAGGATATATGCCGCAACAAAATGAAATTAGTTGCGATTTCCCGGCAAGCGTTTTTGAAATTGCGCTTTCAGGCACATTGAACAAACTTGGCTTTCGCCCGTTTTATACGCAAAAGCAAAAAAAGAAAGCATTACACATGTTAGAATTGCTTGATATTAAGGGCATTAAAGATTGTTCGTTTCAAGAACTTTCGGGTGGTCAAAAACAACGCGTTTTACTTGCCCGTTCACTTTGCGCAAGCAGTAAAGTTTTATTGCTTGATGAACCAACTAATAACCTTGATGCTGTTTCCTCAAAAGATTTAATTAAAACAATTAAGCACCTAAACGAAGATTATAAAATTACCGTAATAACGGTTTCTCATGATATTAGCTCTGCAATAAGAAACGCAACACATATACTGCACTTAAAAAAAGACGGATATTTTTACGGAACGAAAGATGAATTTATTAAAACTCCCGAATTTTCGCTTTTGTTCAGCGAAGAAAGTTAGGTGAAATTTATGTTGAATGAACTGTATTCCCTATTTTCCCTTTCTTTCATTTGGCGGGCAATTATTGTTGGTGTTTTAATTTCGCTGTGTTCGGCTTTGCTTGGCGTTAGCTTGGTACTTAAAAGGTATTCAATGATTGGCGACGGTCTTTCGCATATTGCATTTGGTTCACTTGCAATAACAACCGTTTTAAACACCGCACCAATGCTTTTAACCGTTATTATTGTTACTGTTTCTTCTATTGCTTTACTAAAATTCGGCAAGAAGTCAAAGTTTTCGGCCGACAGTGCTGTTGCAATAATTGCAACTTCTTCACTTGCTATTGGTGTTTTTGTTTTATCTAAAACAGGTGCCAATACTGATTTATCAAACTTCCTTTTTGGCAGCATTCTTTCAATAAGCAAATCTGATACAATATTTTGTTTGGTGCTTGCAAGTATAATTATTTTGCTGTTTGTTTTGTTTTACAACCGCATTTTTGCAGTTACATTTGATGAATCTTTTTCAAAAGCAACCGGAATAAAATCAGATGTATTAAACACGGTAATAGCTGTTCTTTCGGCATTGACTATTGTTGTTGGTATGCGGCTTATGGGCACATTGCTTATTTCAAGTTTAATTATTTTTTCGCCCGTTTCTGCAATGAATATATGCAAAACTTTTAAAAGCGTAACGGTGGCGTCTGCTTTAATTTCGGTTCTAAATTTTATAATTGGAATTATTGCTTCGTTTTTACTTTCTGCCCCAACGGGTGCTACAATAGTAATTACTTCACTTATAACATTACTGATTTGTTATTTAATTAAGAAACTTAAAATTAACAAAAAACCGCAAACTTAAGTTTGCGGTTTTAATTTTATCCTACTTTTAATCTTAAACGAAGTTTATCGGCTATCATTGCAATAAATTCACTATTGGTTGGTTTACCACGTTCATTTTGAATTGTGTAACCGAAGTACGAATTTAAAACATCAATATCTCCGCGGTCCCAAGCAACTTCAATAGCGTGGCGTATTGCTCTTTCAACACGCGAAGAAGTTGTTTTAAATTTCTTTGCAACGGTTGGATATAAAAGTTTTGTTACAGAATTTATAACTTCACTGTCGCGTACAACCATCATAATTGATTCACGCAAATAATGATAACCTTTAATATGTGCAGGAACGCCTATTTGATGAATTATATCGGTAACCAAAAGTTCAAGTTGTGTATCGGTCACACTTGTTTTATTGGTTGCAGAACCGCCAAGATTTGACCAAGAAGATAGTTGAATAATTCTATCTGCCAAAATATCAATATCAAAAGGTTTAATAAAATAATAAGCAGCACCTTCCGCTATTACTTCTTTTTCAAGACGCGGATTATCAAAACCCGACATTGCAAAGAAAATAATATTATTAAGATTACTGTTGTGTGTTTCTCGCATAACACCAATAAGGTCTAAGCTTGGCATAAAAATATCGGAAAGCACAATATCCGGCAAAGAAGTTTTAATTGTTTCCAATAACACTTTCCCATCCTTTTCACAAAGAACAACATCCATATTATGCGCTCTTAATTTTTCTGCGCAAATATTTCCGAACTGTGTTGAATCGTCTGCCAATAAAATCTTGTATCTGTTTTTCATAATTATTCCTCCGTTTTTTTGTTTTTCTTATTTTACCACTAATTTCCAAATATTTCAACATATAATTTACAACTTTTTTAGATTTTTATCAGCATAAACGACATTTTACGCACATTCTTGGCATTTTTTGTCAGCATTTAAATTTTTATTGCACTATTTTCACAAAAAAAGAAAAGAAACGCCGAAAAATTTCGGCGTTTCAGCATATTATTTTTTAATTTCACAACCACCGACAGAACGAATTTTCAAAATTTGGCAACTGTTTTCGCCAAAAACCGAATCTATCATTTCTTTATATTCGTTTATTCTGTCTAATGGTATATAGCATTGTATTGTTCCTGCAAAGCCACCGCCGTGAACACGACAAGCGCCCTCGCCCTTTAAAAACATTTCGGTTAACGCAAGCGCTAATGATAACCCTTGATTATTAACATTTGAAGTAGAATAAATGTTTTGCAAATATTTGTATGAAGAATCGCCCGATTCATTTACTAAATCAAGAAACCGTTCAAAATCATCGCGTTGCAAAGCTATTTTTTCGTCTTTTGCGCGTTGGTCATCATTAAAAAAGTGAATAGCCCTTAACACAGCGCGGTCGCCAAACTTATTTCTTAAATCGCTGATTTTACTATAAAAATCAGTAACCGAAACATCACGCAAATATTCTTTGCCAAAATAATTGCTTATTTTTTTGCATTCAATGGTAATATCGGCGTAATCCTGTGTTAAATCGGCGTGGTCGCCGTGGGTATCAACAACACAAAGAACATAGTTTTTAGATGTAATATCAAAATCAACATTTTCAATAACAGGGTTATTAGGGTCTTTAAAATCAACCGCAGTAAAACCGCCCTGCGAACACGCCATTTGGTCAAGAAGACCACAAGGTTTACCAAAATATTCCCTTTCTGCCTTTTGGGAAATAACAGCAACCTGTACCTTGCTAAGTTGGTTATTGCAAAACAGTGCATTTAAAATTGTGCAAATAAGAACTTCAAAGGCAGCCGAAGACGAAAGGCCAGAGCCACGCAAAACGTCCGAAGTAACATAAGCGTTAAATCCGCCAAGCGAAAAACCAAGTTCGCTTATAAATTTACAGCAACCGCGTATAAGCGCAGAGGTTGTTCCCTCTTCCTTTTTGTTATACTGTAAATCGGTTAAATCAACCGAAATTATATCATAACCTTCGGATTTTAAAACAATTTTATTATCACTATTTTTACTAACAACTGCAACAGCGTCAAGGTCAATACTGCCTGCCAAAACACGGCCGTGTTGGTGGTCGGTATGGTTACCACCCACTTCGGTTCTACCGGGGGCAGAAAAAATTCTTATATCATTTTCATTACTAAAAATTTTATAATAAGAATTTAAAGCATTAATATAACGCGCTTTTGCAATTTCTTTATCTTGATACAATGTATCAAAAATATTGTCAAAACTACCGTTACCTATATGAAGTTTAAAATCGTTAAGATTCATAATAATACCCTTAAATTAAGAAATAAGCGCCAATGTATCGCGAGCAATAGCAAGTTCTTCGTTGGTAGGAATTACATAAACATCAACCTTTGAATCATCGGTAGAAATTTTAATTTCTTCACCGCGAATGTGGTTCTTCTCTTCGTCAATTTTAACGCCCAAATAACCAAGGTTTTCACAAACATAAGAGCGCAAATCGGGGTTGTTTTCGCCAATACCGGCAGTAAAAGCAATAGCGTCAACGCCGTTCATTGCTGCAACATAAGAACCAACGTATTTAAGAATTTGATATTGTTGCATATTAAGAGCCAATTCTGCCCTGTGGTTACCTGCTTTTGCTGCGGCTTCAACATCACGGCTGTCGTTAGAAACACCCGAAACACCAAGCAAACCTGATTTATGGTTGCACATTTTGTTAACTTCAGCAGCAGTCATATTTTCTTTTTCAGCAATATAGGTTAAAGCCGAGGGGTCAACACCGCCGCTTCTTGTACCCATCATAAAGCCGTCAAGAGGAGTAAAGCCCATTGAAGTATCAAAACATTCGCCGTTTTTAACAGCGGTAATGGAAGCGCCGTTACCAATGTGGCAAACAATTGTTTTAATATTTTTATTGCCTTTAATTTCGGCAACGCGTTCGCTTACAAACTTATGGGAAGTACCGTGAGCGCCGTATTTACGAATACCGTATTTTTCATAATATTCATAAGGGAGCGCAAACATATAAACTTCTTCGCCCATTGTTTGATGGAAAGAAGTATCAAATACAACCGCCTGCGGAATTTTATCGCCAAATGTTTTGTAGCAAGCTTTAATAGCCAAAACATGTGCGGGGTTATGTAAAGGAGCCATTGCGCCCAATTCTTCAATTTTTTCAACAACCCAAGGTTCAACAAGACAAGATTTGCTGAAAACTGCACCACCCTGTACTATTCTGTGGCCAATAGCCGAAATCTCATCAAATGTGTCAATAACCTTTGCATCGCTTTTTGTAAGAGCATATACAACCGCTTCAAAAGCTTCTGTATGTGTGGGCATATCAATTTCATTTGAATATACTCTACCGTCAGCAGCTTTATGAGTTATTGCGCCGCTAACGCCAATTCTTTCACAAAGACCTTTTGCAAGAACTGCTTCTGTTTCCATATCAATAAGCTGATATTTTAATGAAGAACTACCTGCATTAACAACAAAAATTTTCATATTTCTTTCTCCTATCCGCCTGTGGCGATAATTTTTTGTGTTGAAACCTTAAACAAAATATGTTAAAATCGGTTATACACATAATCTAACTATTATATAATAATAGATATTCTTATATTTTTCAAGTGCTATTTTGGAGTTATTTATGACAATTACGGGAATAGTTGCCGAATTTAATCCGTTTCACAACGGGCACAAGTTTTTAATTGACACCGCCAAAGAAAACAGCGACGGTGTTGTTTGTGTTTTAAGCGGTGATTTTGTTCAGCGCGGCGAACCCGCATTTTTTGACAAAAAAGTTCGTGCAAACGCTGCACTTTCAAACGGTGCTGATTTAGTAATTGAAATTCCTCCCATGTGGTCTATGAGTGGTGCCGAAAAATTCGCATATTCAGCCGTAAAACTGCTTTACGACACAAACACAGTAACTCGCTTGGCTTTTGGTGTTAACTGCGAAAATAAGGAAATTTTAGAAGATATTGCGGATTACATTTTAAGCAAAGATTATAGCGATGATATAAAAAAAGAATTAAAAAACGCGCCCTCTTACGCCGCCGCGCGTGAAAATATTATTAATAACAAATTTTCTTTTGAAAGTAGTTTTTTAAAAGACGGCAATAACATTTTAGCCATTGAATATATTAAGGCCGTTAAAAAACTAAATTACAATGTCTCGCTTTGCACAGTAAAGCGAAACGGCGCTTTGCACGACAGCGAAAATACGATAAATAATTTTGCAAGTTCTACTTATTTAAGAAATATTATTAAATCAAACAACTTAAGCGAAGCAAAAAAATTTATTCCCGATAATCTTTTTGAATTATATAAAAATTCTTCTTTTACAGATATTAAAAATATTTCCGACGGAATTATTTTTAAACTGCGCCAAAAAGACAGTTTTAAAGATTTACCCGATTTGCGTGAGGGTTTAGAAAACCGTCTAAAAAAATGTGTTGCAACTGCTTCAAATGTTGAAGAACTGTTAAGTTTAATGCAAACAAAACGGTACACAAACGCCGCAATAAGACGATTAGTTTTAAGCGCAGCGCTTGAAATTAGCAATGACGACGCAAAAAACGATATACCCTATATTCGCGTTTTAGGTTTTAACAAAAAGGGCGAAGAAATTATTAAAGAAATTGCCAAAAAAAGCAAACTTCCGTTAATTATTAACACCAAACAAATTGCTTTGCTAAATGGTTTTGCAAAAGAAACCTTTAATAAGCAAAGCAAAATTAACGATATATATCAGTTATGTCAAAATGTGCCAACCGAAAGCGGAAAAGAACTTACATTTAAACCAATAAAACTTTAAAAAAAGCAACCTTACGGTTGCTTTTTTGTTACCTTATAAGAGCTGCTGCTTCGTGTATTGTTGATACACCAAGAATTTCCATATTAATATCTAAATCTTTTAAAGAAGAAAGACAGGTCTTCGGCAAAATACATGTTTTAAAGCCAAGCCGAGCTGCCTCTTTTACTCTTTCTTTAACCCTATTTACACTTCTAATTTCACCCGAAAGGCCCATTTCTCCAAAAGCAATGGTATCAACGCTTACGGGAACATCACGAAGAGCCGAAATAAGTGAAAGTGCCACAGCTAAATCGGCGGCGGGTTCATCAAGTTTTATACCGCCAGTTACATTAAGATAGGTGTCTAATGTTGAAAAGTGAATTCCAAGCCGTTTTTCTAAAATAGCAAGAATTAAGTTAAGGCGGTTAAAGTCAAAACCGGTTGAAACGCGTCTGGGATTACCAAAACCTGTGGTTGTAGCCAAACTTTGCACTTCGGCAAGAATTGGTCTTGTTCCTTCAACAATACAGGTAATAAAACTGCCCGAAACATTTTTTGCCCTGCCCGAAAGCAACATTGCCGAAGGGTTAGCAACCTGTTCAAGGCCATTATCCGCCATTTCAAAAACGCCAATTTCGTTTGTTGAGCCAAAACGGTTTTTAACAGCGCGCAAAATTCGGTACGATTGATTGCGTTCACCTTCAAAATATAAAACGGTATCAACAATATGTTCTAAAACTTTTGGGCCTGCTATTTCCCCGCCTTTGTTTACGTGACCAACAATGAACAACGGAATATCGTTTGCTTTGCAAACGCGCAGCAACAAGTTTGTGCTTTCACGCACCTGCACAACGCTACCTGCCGAAGAAGATAACTCATCAATTCGCATTGTTTGAATTGAATCTATCATAACCATATCGGGTTTTTTGGTATTTATATAATCTGAAATCTTTAAAACATCGTCTTCGCAAATAACAACAAGATTCTGCCCTATTACACCAAGACGCTGTGCTCGTATTTTTATTTGTGCGGCAGATTCTTCGCCTGCAACATAAAGAATTTCTTTTAAGGAAGAAAGTTTATTGGCAATTTGAAGTAAAATGGTTGATTTACCAATACCGGGGTCACCGCTTAACAAAACGGCACTTCCCTTTACAATTCCGCCACCCAAAACATTATCAAGTTCACTAATTCCGGTTTTAAACCTTTGCTTATCGTTAAGTGAAATTTCCGAAAGATTATATGCCGTAAATTCACGATTTAATACTGCGTTTGTTTTATTGTTTTTAGCAGCCGAAACAACCGTTTCTGAGAGTGTATTCCACATACCGCAAGATTCACACCTGCCCGACCATTTTGCCTGTTGATTTCCGCAATTTGAACACACATAAGCAGTTTTTACGCGTTCTGCCATTCCTTTACCTCACTATTAGAAAAATATTTTAAAATTCCACTAAAAATACTAAAAGCCATTTTTGCTTGGTATTCTTCGTCTTTTAATAATTTCAGTTCTTTATTGTTACTTAAAAATCCACACTCAACAATAACCGCCGGAGACAAAGCATTATGCAAAAGATAAATGCTTTTATCGGCTTTTTTTATTGCCCTGTTATTGTCATTTTGCAAAAGTGTTTTTATTTCACTTTGTAAACACTGTGCAAGTTTTTTAGAACTTTTGTTGTTTGGTGAATAAAAAACTTGTGCACCGTTTGCACTTCCCGAAGTGAATTTGTTTAAATGAATACTTACAAATAAAGCATCTTTATTGCTGTTTATGAGTTCTAAACGATTATTTAAATCACTCTTTTTACGGTTGCTTATTTTTTCACCGGTTTTGTTATCTACCGAATCGTCAACAGTTCGTGTATAAATAACTTCAAAACCGTAAAATTCTAAAATTGTACCAAGTTTTAAAGAAATCTCAAGATTTATATCTTTTTCAACCGTACCGTCACCCGCAACTGCTCCCCCATCAAACCCGCCGTGGCCGGGGTCAATTATAATAAGGTTTTTGACGGTTGGTTCTATATTAACTATAATACTTTTGTTTCCTAAAATCAAGAGTGGAAGTGAACCGGCAAAAATAAAACAAAAAGATAAAAAGACACACAAAGCATTTTTCCATACATTTTTCATACACAATACCCACAAAAACTATTTTTTGATATTGTATGAAAAAGAACACCTGTCCTATTCTTTTATTACCGTTATTACCGTTAAAAACAAAAAGCAGAACAAAATGTTCTGCTTTTTTGTTAAATATGAATTGTTTCACCCAATTTAAGTATGTGAACGGCATTATTGTTATTAATAACAGTTTCTACAGTTTCAAAAATACCATATATATCGTTTTCTTTGTTTGGCATATGAACAACAATAATTTGTTTTGCACCGCTTTTAAGCGTATTATTAAACGACGAAGCGGTATTTACATAGGCAAAAGGAACAATTAAGATATCGGGTTTTGGCAAATCATTCCGTCCAAGCAAAGAAACCGGTGCGGCATCGCCCGAAAACCAAATACATTTATTTTCTGCCATAACAACGAAACTAATGTGCGCGACATCGCTTTTACCCAAATGCCGAGTTTTAACCGACATAACCTTAACATTGCCCTTTTGAACACAAATATCGGGGGTTACTATAACTTTTTCACCCGTTATTTTGCTGAAAAATTCAGCAAATTCGTTATCAAAATGATCATTATGGGTATGTGTAAACCCAACAATATTGGGCAAAGAAGAAATTATCTCGTTTTTAATTTCATTTGGGGTTGCCAAATACGGCAAAGGTGGGTTGCAAATTCCGTCAAGCAACACCGAAGTGCTATTAGTTTTAATTAGCACTCCGGCATTCGCTGTCCTTTTAATTTCCACTATACACCCTGTTTTGCACGACGGTAAGCTTCGGCTTCGGTGCAACCGTTTTCTACAATATGTCCCGGAAGCGGAACAAGTTTTTCGTGAATAGCATCAAGAATCCAACCTGCTTGCGGGAAGAAGTATTCGTCAAATTCAAACGGAGGTGTTATCCAGTTACGAGCACCAACTACTACAGGAGGTGCATCAAGGTCGTCAAAGCAAAGTTCGGTAATGTTTTTAGCAACATCGTTAAGGAACGAACCACGTGCGCAAGCATCGGATACCAAAACAACTCTGCCAGTTTTACGAACAGATTCAACAATTTTGGTGTAATCAAGCGGAACTAGTGAGTGAATGTTGATAATATCAGCTTCCATACCGTATTTTTCGCTTAACTGTTTAGCAGCGTCAACTGCGCGGTAAAGTGCAGCACCTATTGTAATTATAGTAACATCTTTACCGTCACGAACTTTGTTAACATCGCCAAATTCAATTTCATAGCGTTCAGCAGGTACGCCGCCTTCATGGAACTGTTCACCAATATCGTAAATTCTTTGGCTTTCAAAGAACACAACAGGGTCGGTTCCCTTTAATGCGCTTTCCATAAGACCTTTGGCTTCCCAAGGTGTTGCGGGGAAGCAAACTTTAAGACCGGGTATATGAGCGCAAAGTGCAGTCCAGTCTTGGCTATGCTGTGCACCGTATTTAGAACCAACAGAAACCCTGAGTACAACAGGCATTTTAAGAATACCGGCAGACATTGACTGCCATTTTGCCATTTGGTTAAAGATTTCATCGCCAGCGCAACCAATAAAGTCGGCATACATAAGTTCAACCAAAGCACGACCGCCCGAAAGAGCGTAACCAACTGCAGTACCAACAATAGCACCCTCTGCCAACGGAGAGTTAAACAAACGGCTATGCGGAAGAGCGTCCATCATGCCACGGTAAACCGCGAATGCGCCGCCCCAGTCACGACAGTCTTCACCGTAAGCAATAAGGGTTGGGTCTTCATAGAAGCGGTCCCAAATAACTTCGGAAAGAGCGTCACGAAGGTTATAAAGTTTCATTTTAGAAACGGGTTTGCCATCAGGGCCAATGGGGCTGCGGCTCTTAGATTTTATCTTTTTATAACCCTCTGCTTCTTCTTTAGGAACGGTAAATTCAGGTTCACGGTCGTCAAAAGCAACAACCTTTTCATTAGAATACATAAGGCGTTCAACAACTGCAGGATCTTTCTTAAAGTCGCAGTAGGGGCTGATTTCAGGGTCAGCAGCTGCCTTGCAAATAAGGGTCATACGTTCTTTTGTTTCAGCCAAAATTGCTTCAACATCGGCTTCGGTTAACACGCCTGCTTTAACAAGTTCTGCAGGATATGTGGTAAGCGGGTCAACTTCTTTCCAAGCATCCATTTCTTCTTTAGTGCGATATGCGTTTTGGTCGGAAACAGAGTGGCCGGAGAAACGATATGTAAGAGTTTCAAGCATAACAGGACCTTGGCCATTGCGCAAAAGTTCTAATTTGCGTTCCATAGCATCAATTACTGCTAAGGGGTTAAAGCCGTCAACGGTTTCAGCATGGAACTGACTGGGGCTAACGCCAGAAGCAATTCTGGACATACAACCCTGACCCATGGTTTCGCCACGGGTTTGGTCGCCCATACCGTAAGAGTTATTGAAAATGTTATAAAGAATGGGCATACCGTCATTATGCGATTCCCACAATGTTTTATATTGGTCCATTGCCGAGAAGTTAAGAGCTTCCCAAACAGGACCGCGAGCCATTGCAGCGTCGCCCACATTACATACAACGATACCCTTTTTATCGTTAATTTTCTTATAAAGAGCAGCACCGGTAGAAATTGTACCCGAGCCGCCAACGATAGCGTTGTTGGGATAAATACCAAAAGGCAAGAAGAAAGCGTGCATAGAACCGCCCATACCTAAATGGAAACCGGTTTCACGAGCAAAAATTTCAGAAAGTGTTCCGTAAAGAATAAAACGGATAGCAAGTTCTTTAACGTCTTTTGTTTCGCCAAGTTTTTTAGTTGCGCGCAAACATTTGCCTTCCAAGAAGTTTTCCATAACATCCATTAACTGTTCGTCGCTCATCTTGTTAATGGTAGAAAGCGCTTTTGCAAGAATTTCAGAGTGGCTACGGTGGCTACCGAAAGCAAAGTCGTTTTCGTCAAGCAAATACGACTGACCAACGCAAGCTGCTTCTTGACCTATAGAAAGGTGAGCAGGGCCCGGATAGGTGTGTTCAATACCATTATAACCGCCTTGAGTTTTAATGTTATTAAGCATTGTTTCAAACTCGCGAAGTACGGTCATATCACGGAAAATTCTAATTAAATCTTCTTTTGTGAATTTACCTGATTTAAGTTCGTCTTTAACAGACTTGTTATACTGGTTAACAGGAATTTCGTTAAACGAAACCTTGCCGCTTGCGCGGACTTCTTCAGGGTTTACAAATAGATTCTTTGGCATATTTATATCTCCTTATATATGAAAAATAGCTTCTCTGATTATTTCAGCAACAGTTGGGTGCGGGAATACCAATTTTTGCAAACGAGTTGGTGTGAGTTCGGTATCAACCATCATAGTTGCAGTCATTATAATTTCAGAAGCATAAGAACCAACCAAATGGCAACCAACCAAACGCTTTTTATCGGTATCTACAACCAATTTTATAAAGCCCTTGCCGCCTTCGGTTTCGGCAAGATAACGGCCTGCATAAGACATTGGCAATTTAACTTCTTTTACCTTCATGCCCTTTTCTTCGGCTGCTTCTTTGCTTAAACCAACGCTTGCAACTTCGGGGTCGGTATAAATAACCGACGGAATTACATCGTAACGCATTTCGTCACATTTACCAAGCATGTGGTTAACTGCAACTTCGGCTTCGCGGTAAGCGGTGTGAGCAAGCATTAGTTTGCCGTTGCAATCGCCAATAGCGTATACACCTGAAACATTTGTGCAAAGGTGACGGTCGGTTTTTATAGCCGCGCGGTCCATATCCAGCCCAAGTGTTTCAATACCAATATTAGCGGTTGAGGGTTTACGGCCTGCCGAAAGAAGAACCATATCGCAAGGAATTTCTTTCTTTTCTCCGTTTTCTTCGTAAATAACGCTTTTTTCTTTAACTTCAAGCACCTTGCAAGAAAGTTTAAATACCATTCCGCGTTTTTGGAATGCATCGGTAAGCACTTTGCAAATTTCGGCATCGGTTGCGCCTGCGATTTTAGGCATCATTTCAATAACCGTAACTTCGGTGCCAACGCTTGCAAAATAATAAGCCATTTCAAGACCAATTACACCGCCGCCAATAACAACAAGTTTTTTAGGCAATTCTTTTTCATTTAACACTTCCCTGTTTGTTACAACAAAGCCCGAAGCAAGACCTTCTTTAAGTCCGGGTACCGGTGGAACAACAGTTTCACTACCCGAAGCAATAACAAGGCGTTTGCCTTCGTAAACGATACCGTCTGCTTCAACAGCAAAACCGTTTTGCGCGCGGCCTTTAATTACAGCATTTGCGGTAATCACATTAACCTTATTTGCTTTCATTGTGGCGCCAACACCCGAAACCAAAGTTTTAACAACTTTATCTTTGCGGTCAATTACTTTGGCGTGGTCATATTTAACATCACTTGCAGTAACGCCGAATGCTTCGCTTTCTTTTGCGTGACGGTACATTTTTGAAGAGTTTAAAAGTGTTTTTGTGGGGATACAACCTTCGTTAAGGCAGGTGCCCCCAAGAGCTTTCTTTTCAAAAAGCGCAACATTCATTCCATTTTGCGCGGCGCGTTCGGCACACAAGTAACCGCCGGGACCACCGCCAACAACCAATAAATCAAAAACTTCCATTATTATACCTCCCTATTTAGAAAGAAGAACTGTAAAGTTTTCAAGGTTCTTGCACAATTCTTTTTGGAAGCGAGCGGCAGGTGTGCCGTCAACTGCGCGGTGGTCATATGTAAGCGATAAAGACATTGCAGGATAAAGTTCAATAGCACCGTCTTTGCCCTTTCTTACACGGTCAACCGTTGTGCAAACGCCAAGAATACCTGTTTGAGGAGGATTGATAACAGGTGTGAAAGATTCAACGCCCATATTACCAAGGTTAGAAACTGTAAAAGATGCGCCCGAAAGTTTATCGGGGCTAATGTTACCTTCGCGGCATTCACCAGCCAACTGTTTAACGGCTTTTGAAATTTCCAAAAGACTCATTTTATCGGCCCCAAAAATGGTGGGAACCATAAGACCGCGAGGTGTATCAACAGCAACACCCAAGTTTACATGATTAAACAAACGGATTGTACTGTCATCAAGCATATTTGCATTAAGGTCGGGGTGGTTAAGCAAGGTTCTGGATACAGCGTAAAGAATTATATCGCCAAGAGTAATACCTGCATAATCGCCTTCACTGTTTTTAAGTTGTTTTCTGTAAGCAAGAATTTGCGATGCATCAAACGAAACAGTGTGTGTAAGTTGTGCCATGGTAGAAAGTGAAGTAGACATTGATTTGCTAATTGCACGGCGAATACCGCTGAATTTAACATCCTTGTAGTCGTTTTCACTAACTGCGGCGGCTTGTACTGCGGGAGCCGATGCAACAGAAACAGGCGGATTATCAATTAGGTTTCTAACATCGCGTTCAATTATTCTGCCGTTTGGACCTGTGGGTGTAGCCAAAGAAGCATCAACACCTGTACGCTCGGCTAACTTTTTAGCCCTGGGAGATACTGCAGATTTTTCACCGCTTACTGCTGTAGATTCCACAGCAACTTCTGCTTTTACTTCTTTAACTTCAACAGTAGTTTCTGCTGCAGGAGCTTCTTCTGTGGTTTCAGAATTTGGACGCAAAGCAGAACAGTCTTCGCCGGCGTTACCAACCGCGCAAACATTTACAAGGCACGGAACCTCGTCACCCTCCTGATAGAATATTTCAAGCAATGTTCCCTCTGCGGTTGATTCGCATTCAAAACTTGCTTTGTCGGTTTCGTATGTAAAAAGTATATCACCTACTTTTACTTCGTCGCCAACCTTCTTTTCCCAAGTGCCGATAATACAACTTTCAACAGTTATACCGGCTTTTGGCATAATTACTGCACTTGCCAAAATAAGCCCTCCTTAATGTAAAAAATTACAAATTATACTGAAAGAAATTTGCCTTTTTTAATAAAAAACAATCTCTTTAACCTTATAAAGTATAGCACACTGAACAAACTTCGTCAATTGGTTTTCAT
>JAZSAJ010000002.1:0-5486 GCA_045601805.1 Acutalibacteraceae bacterium | reverse complement strand
CAAGACCCATTTATGGGTGGTAAGTAATGGTTGCATGGCTGGCAGGCCAACTAAAAAAGCGCACTTGTGCGCCGCCAGTTTCGGTTAGGGCTATGCCCGAAAATGAAATACCCCCCGTTATACGGGGGGATATTTATTTTTATGACGCTTCTTTTAATTGTTGTTCAGATACGCTTTGCGCGGTTTCCAACATATTCTCTGCGAATATGGCATACCCCTTAGTTGGGTCATCGACTAATACGTGGGTCACCGCGCCGATCTGCTTGCCGTTTTAGATTATTGGGCCGCCCGACACGAGTGTGTCAATATAGGACCAACATTCATAATTTTTAAAATTCTCATTATACACAAAGAAACCGCACCGATTAGGCACAGTTTCTCTGTATTATAGGAAACCTACATTTGTTTATATGTGTTATAATAGGACCAACAAATCACAAACATTTTCTAAGTCGCATTAGGGTCAATCTGTTTCGCACGGTTGGTGAACAATTTAATATTTCTTGTGCTTTTTCATCGTCGACACCAATATGAGAAAGTTTGGATTTCACATCCAAATCGAAATACAAAGATTCCATCCATTTTATACTCGGTAATTTATTCACCTCAACGGATATTTTTTTCCAGTTGTTTCTTAAAAGTTTTGCCGTAATACCCGTTGCAACATCATTTTCATTTTCTGACAAAATTTCTTTAGACATCTCTTCGCCGAAAATTGCAAATAAAAAATCAGCATTATATGTTTCGTAATCTCTGAAGCGAACATCCAAACAATTACATATTCTTTGGTATTCTGCTATGGCTAAAAGCGTACCCACACCAACCTTTTCACCGTGAAGAGCATCGGAGTGAACATTAAGTCCAATCGGCTCCATTTCTATTATATGTGATATATGGTGTTCAGCACCTGACGCAGGTCTTGAATTGCCCATCATTTGCATTGCAAGACCAGACAGCAACAATCCGTACATCAAATTAGCAAAGGAAGATTCGTCTCCTTTAAGAATTCCACTTGCGGACTCAACAACCGCCTCGGTCGCCTCTAAAGTCATTTGGGCAATTCTTTCACAATAAAATTCATTTTTAATAATATTTGATATTTTCCAATCGGTTAGAGCTACATATTTTCCAACCATATCGCCGAATCCCGATTTAGCCAAGCGAATCGGAGCATTTTTTATCACATCAATATCAGCAACCACAATTTTAGGTGCTACCGCTGTCAATGTTTTCTTGCAGCCATTCCAAGTCATCGCTGCAACAGATGAACAAAAGCCGTCAACACTCGCAGCTGTTGGACAAGAAACAAAATCAATACCTTTTTGATAAGCGCAGTACCTTACAATATCGTGAATAGTTCCCGAGCCTACCGCTATTAAAACTTGCGTATTCTGTGGCAACTGTTTTAAAAGTAATTCAACGCCGTGTTCATTGGCGTGTAAATTTTCTGGATTTAAGATAATTTCTAAATCTGCATCAGGATGCCTATCCGTCGTGGCTTTGTAAGTGTTTTCATCGTATACCGCCACAGTATAACCCTGAAGATTGTATTCCTTCATATATCGGTTTACATCTTTAAGACATCCGTTTTCAACAACCGAAAAAACTGTTTCCATTTTATGTTCTCTACCGCAAGAACAAAGACCATTATATTTCAAACTATCAATTACCATTTTATTTCTCCTTTTGACCGTAATAAGCGTTTTTGCCGTGTTTTCTGAGATAATGTTTGTCAAGCAGTTCTTGCTGAATTTCTGTATTTTCATTAAGTTTCATAGTGTGCCATGCCATCATAGCAACCTCTTCAAGAATCAAAGCATTTTCAACCGATTTCATAGCGTTTTTGCCCCAAGTAAACGGACCGTGAGAATTTACTAAAACAGCAGGAATGCTTAACGGGTCAATACCTTTAAATGCTTCGATAATAACAGTTCCCGTTTCTTTTTCATATTCCCCTGTTATTTCTTGGGGTGTAAGCTTTCTTGTGCAAGGAACATCGCCATAAAATGTATCTGCATGAGTTGTGCCAAATGCCTTTACGGATTTACCCGCCTGTGCAAATATGGTTGCCCATCTTGAATGGGTGTGAGTTATACCGCCTATTTCGGGAAAAGCCTTATATAATTCAATATGTGTCGGCAAATCTGAAGAAGGATTGAGTTTGCCTTCAACCACATTTCCTTCCATATCCACAACAACCATATCGTCCGCAGTCATAGTATCATAACTAACGCCCGACGGCTTTATAACTATGTATCCCTTTTCGCGGTCAATTTCTGAAACATTACCCCAAGTAAGTACAACAAGTCCGCTGTCTTTGAGCAAAACATTTGCTTTATACACGCGTTCTTTCATTGCTTCTAACATAACTATTCCCCCATTTGACATTTTAATGTTTTATATGTATAATTATATTACAGTGCTCATAAATGAGCAATATATGGCGTTATAATTGATAAACGCGCAAAAGAAGGGTTAAAATGAGCATAACAAATAGACAAGAACAAATTTTAAATATTTTGAATGAACGTACTTTTATAACTGTTAACGAACTTTCCCAACTAACCTTTACTTCTCCGTCAAGTATTCGCAGAGATTTAACATATCTTCAAAACAACGGTCTTGCCCAGCGCACTCACGGTGGCGTTTCTATGCCAAATCCAATAAAAGGCGTTGCAAGTTTTCACGATAGGTCGCACAAAAATATTAAACAAAAAAGAATTATTGCGCAAAAAGCATCTACTCTTTTAAAAGAAGGGCAAAACATTATTCTTGACAGTTCAAGCACAGCAACGTTTATGTTGCCTTACATAGCTAAATTTAGTTCCATCACAATATTTACTAACAATCTATCAACCGCATTAAGGGCTATCGAATTAGGAATAAACACATATTGTATTGGTGGGCATGCAATAAATGATTCGGTTGTTCTTTCAGGAACAGAAACATACAAAACACTTTCGAATATAAAGGCCGATATTCTGTTTTTTTCCTCGCAATCACTTAATATAAATGGTGATATTTCCGATTCTACTGAAGAAGAAAACTATGTACGAATGTTAATGATTGAATCATCAAAAAAATCTGTGTTTTTATGTGATAATGAGAAATTCAACAAAACATCACTACACAGACTTTGTAACATCGACGATATTGATATTGCTGTTTTTAATGAAAGCTTTGAAGGCTTGAATACAAAAAGTAAAATACTATAAATTACGCCCAAAGACGCTGTTGCGCGTCTTTGGGCGTTTATTATGAAGCTTCTTTAAATTTATTGCCCTCTGCTACACTTTGAGCAGTTTCTAACATATTTTCTGCAAATATTCCGTAGCCTTTTGTTGGGTCGTCTACAAGTACATGAGTAACGGCGCCCACCAATTTGCCGTTTTGGATAATGGGGCTGCCGCTCATACCCTGCACAATGCCGCCTGTTTTTTCTAAAAGAGTTTTATCGGTTATAGTTACAATAAGATTTTGAACTGTGTCGTTTACGCGTTGGTCTTTAACTTTTATTTCACACGAAAAACTTTGTACACCGCCGTCATTTATTGTACAAAGTATTTGTGCTGCTCCATTCTTAATTTCGCTTTTATGAGCAATTTCGGTCATATTTTCGGTATTTATTGGGCAGGTTAAATCACCATAAACTCCGTTGTGGCAATTAAGTTTCATATTTGCTACTTTTGTATAATTTATTTTTCCTTTTAATTCACCTGGAACTCCGCTAACGGCTTTGTTTACCGAAATAATATTTGCACCAACAAGTTCACCCTTTGAAAACTTTAAAACACTGCTTGTATCTTTATCGTAAATGGCATGTCCAAGACCGCAAACAACATTATATTCCGGCGAATAAAAAGTTAAAGTGCCAATACCTGCCGAACTGTCTTTTATCCAAATTCCTGCTTTATATAGGCTATCCTCATCAGACAAAACAGGTTTTAAATCAAGATATAAATATTCACCGTCACGCATTATTTTAAAGTGCATTGTTTGACCACCGCTATCTTCAATTAAAATTGCCAAATCTTCATTAGTGTTGATTTTTTTATCATTAACCGAAATTATATAATCACCTTTTTTAATTCCGGCAATGGTTGCAGGGCTAATATTTTGCGAATTACTTTTTACTTCCGAAACTTCGGTAACCAAAACGCCTTCGGTATATAGTTTAATGCCAAATGGTATTCCCAAAACCGCAACATTTGTTTTTGAAACAACATTTACATTTGTTTTTTTAATTGGTATTACTCCAAACAGTTTAACATCTACCGTTAATTTTGTGCCAATTTTTGACAGTTCTCCGCTTTTATTAACTTCTACCCCGTTATATTCTGCGGTTACAGGAATTAAACTATTTATAACAAATTCAGAACCCTTTGTTACACTATAGTTTTCGTCTATTGACAGGTTACAATATCCAGCCATCCCTGCTAAAGCAAAAACCGATACACAAATAAAACTGTAAATACAAACAAAAATTTTCTTTATTATAGACATAAAAATCACCTGCAGATATTTTTTGTCTGCAGGTGCATTTTTATAACTTAAAATATTTTCCGTTTGCTAATAAATTCATTGGCCCTTTAACAAGAATGGTTTCTTCGCCAATCACTTCTATTTGTTCCCAAGGTATTAGCATATCATTTTCTCGGCCAAGAAACCCCAAAAGTTTTGGCTTTCCAAATACAATTATATTAGAAATTTTACCACTTAATGTATCTATTTGTATATCATTAAGATAGCCAATAACAGAGCCGGTTTCAACACTTACAATTTGCTTGTTTCTTAATTCTTGAATACTGCAAAACAAAACTACCACCTCGGTATTTTTTATGCAATAATTACCATAATTATCCTTTTATTTTTTCTATTGCAAATTTTTCAAGCCTAGACACCTGGGCTTGTGAAATACCAATTTCTTCGGAAACCTCGGTTTGAGTCATACCACGCATAAAACGAAGTGTTAAAATTTTCTTTTCGCGTTCATCAAGTTTTTTTATTGCTTCTTTAATACAAATTTCATCAATCCAATTGGCAGCGCTTGAATTATCGCCAATTTGGTCTAAAACAAAAACCATATCTCCGCCGTCTGAAAAAATTGGCTCGTAAAGCGATAAAGGGTCAACAATACTTTCAAGTGCAGTTACAACTTCGTGCTCGTCGGTTTCCAAAATATCTGCAATTTCTTTAATTGAAGGTTCGCGTTGATTTTTGTTTATAAATTCCTCTTTAGCTTTCATTGCCTTATATGCCGTATCTTTGATAGAGCGGCTTACCCGAAGCGAATTATTATCACGCAAATATCTTCTTATTTCACCAATTATCATCGGAACGGCATAGGTTGAAAACCTAACATTTTGGGTAATATCAAAATTATCTATTGCTTTCATTAAACCAATACAACCAACTTGAAATAGGTCATCCATATTTTCGCCGCGATTTAAAAAACGCTGAATAACGCTTAAAACAAGCCGCAAATT
>JAZSAJ010000001.1:0-17025 GCA_045601805.1 Acutalibacteraceae bacterium | reverse complement strand
CCTTTTGCGTTAAAATAATGTTGTTATCCAATAGATTATTCCATACACCACACTCGCCACGGTGCCGTAGGCAATTACGGGACCGGCGATTTTAAAGATATTGGCGCCTGTGCCCAAAATATAGCCCTCGTGCTTGAATTCAACCGATGGGGATACTACTGCATTTGCAAAGCCCGTAATTGGCACCAAGGTGCCTGCGCCCGCGTGTTTTGCAATTTTATCAAACACGCCAAGACCGGTTAAAAGTGCGGTTATAAAAATTAGTGTTACCGGCACAAGCAGTTTTGCGTTTTCTTCAGTTAAAAACATTTTATAAATATTTAAAAGCACTTGTCCAAAGGTGCAAATGGCACCGCCTATTAAAAATGCTTTTAACATATCTTTTAAAAGCGGTGAATTAGGCGAATATTTTTTAACCATTTGTGAATATTCTTGATTTGTTGTTTTCATTTTACACAACTCCTTAAATCTATTTTTCATAAATTTAAGAAAATTATGCAAATAAAAAAAGAGGTTAATTGAATTAACCTCTTTTTGTTTTATCTTTCTTCGCGGAAGTAGTTTATGCCAAGACTTTGCGGGGGCTGGTTTTCTTTTTTGTCTAAAATACTTGTGAAAATTAAAACCACAACAGTTACAATGTAAGGGAGCATTTTAAAAAGTTCCTTACCTGCAAAACTTACGCCAACAATGTAACTACTTGCAACATAAAGTCCGCCAAAAACGATTGAGCCAATAATTGCAAGGTTTGGTTTCCACACGGTAAAGATTACAAGCGCAATAGCCAACCAACCAATAGCATCTATACAATATTCCCAGTTACCGTTAAGGTAATCCATTACAAACGAAAGACCGCCAAGACCGGCAATAGCGCAACCGATACAAGTTGCTAAATAACGGTATTTTGCAACATTTATACCGGCAGCATCGGCAGTTGCGGGGTTTTCACCAACACTTCGCAAGTGAAGCCCAACCCTTGTTTTAGTTAAAACAAACGAAGTTACCAAAGCAATTATAACCGCCAAGTAAATTAAAATACCGTGCGAAAACAAAAGTTCACCAACAAAGCCAAGGTCTTTTAAAAACGGAATTGGGGTTGTGAAGTACTTACTGCCCTTTGTGTAAATTGCGCCGATTTTAGAAATCATAAAATCGGACACGCCAACGCCAAAAGTGGTAAGCGCGAGACCCGTAACATTTTGATTAGCCCTTAAAGTTACAGTTAAGAAACTGTAAATAAGGCCCATAAGAGCGCCGCCCAAAAGGGTTGCAATAATGGGAATAAGTACGGCAAGGAGTGGGTTAACATTGCGTTTTACGGCATCTAAATAAAGGTATTCAGCATAGCAACCGCAAGAAGCACCAACACACATTACACCCGGAATACCCAAGTTTAAGTGACCCGATTTTTCGGCAATAGTTTCACCTGTTGAGCCGAAAAGAAATGTCATACCAAGACGAATAGCACTAACAAGAAAGGCCAACATTATTTATTCTCCTTTCCGCTATTTGCACGAACTATTTTATATTGCAAGAAAAATTCACAACCAATAATAAACAAAAGAATAATACCCGTTACAATATCGCTTATTGCATTGGAAATTCTAAAATCGGTTGATACTTGCTGTGCACCCTTTTGCAAGAAGACAACAAGGAAGGTTGTGAAAACCATATAAACAGGGTTAAACTTGGCAAGCCAAGAAACCATAATTGCGGTAAAGCCCCTGCCCCCTGCCGTTGTTGTGCTTATTGTGTGGTTAGTGCCGCCAACAAGCAAAAGGCCAGCAACACCGCAAATAGCACCCGAAACAACAAGTGTGCGAAGAATTACTTTTTTTACATCTATACCAATATACCTTGCGGTGTTTTCGCTTTCGCCGACAACCGAGATTTCATAGCCCTGTTTTGTGTATTTAAGGTAAATATACATAACAAGCGTTAAAACCGCAACTGTGATTATATTAAGCAAATAATCTTTACCAGCCAAAACAGGAAGTCCAAACTGCTTCATTGGGGACAAAACACCCGAACCGCTTTTTACAAAAACCTTTAAGAAATATGCAACCAATTGAATTGCAATATAGTTCATCATAAGGGTAAAAAGTGTTTCGTTTGTATTCCAAAGCGCTTTAAACACAGCGGGAATAACCGCCCAAATTATACCGGCAAGAACTGACGCAACAATCATTAAAAGAATAAGCGCAGGAAACGGAATTTTATCGCCAAGAAAGAACATTACCGAAACTGTTGCAAGACCGCCAACCAAAACTTGTCCTTCGGCACCGCAGTTCCAAAAGCGCATTTTAAATGCAGGGGTAACCGCCAAAGAAACACAAAGCAAAATTGCAATATCTTGAAACAAGCTCCAAATACGAAGTGCTGTGGTGGCAGAATTTTTAATACCAAAAGCACCGTCAATCATTGAAGTGTAAACTTGAATTGGGTCTTTATGGGTTAAAAGTGTAATTACCGCAGCAGACACAATTAAAGCAAGAACAACAGCCGCCGCGCGAACAAGCAAACTTTTATACCACGGCATTGGGTCACGCTTTACTGTGTGAAACGGAAGCGCAAAACTTTTTTTAGCGTGAGCACTCATTATTCTTCCTCCTTTTCGTGTATTTCTTTAGATTTTGTCATTAAAATACCAATTTCTTCTTTAGTGGTGTTACGGGCATCAACAAAACCTGTTACTCTACCCGAGCCAATAACCATAATTCTATCACACAGTTCAATAAGTACATCAAGGTCTTCGCCAACAAAAATTACGGCTACGCCCTTTTCTTTTTGTTCATTAAGAAGATTATAAATTGTGTAAGATGCGCCAATATCAAGACCCCTTACAGGGTAAGCCGCCATTAAAACGGTTGGAGATGACGCGATTTCACGGCCAACAAGCACCTTTTGAACGTTACCGCCCGAAAGACGCCTTACAGGAGTGGTAGCACCCGGTGTTACAACCTTAAGGTCATCAATAATTTTATTAGCCAATTCTTTTGGCGCTTTTCTTTCAAGGAACACGGAATGACCGCGACGGTAACTGCGAAGCATCATATTATCAATAATGTCCATATTACCAACAAGGCCCATACCAAGACGGTCTTCGGGCACAAATGAAAGGCGAACGCCAAGTTCCCTTATTTGAAGCGGTGTTTTGTTTCTTAAATTTTCTTGTTCGCCTGTTTTGGGGTCGTTATAGAAAATTTCACCGCTTTGAAGTTTTTGAAGACCTGCAATGGCTTCAAGCAGTTCACGCTGACCGCTGCCTGCAATCCCTGCAATACCAAGAATTTCACCTGCGCGGGCGCTAAAGGTAACATCATCAAGTACCTTAACACCATCGCGGTTAATGCAGTCTAAATCTTTAACAACCAAACGGTCGCAAACATCTTTGGGTTCGCTGCGGTTAATGTTAAGCGAAACCTTTGCGCCAACCATCATTTCGGTTAATTCGGCTTCGTTGGTTTTTGCGGTTTCAACAGTGCCAACATATTCACCCTTGCGAAGAACCGCAACCCTATCGGAAAGAGATAACACTTCGTGAAGTTTGTGGGTAATAATTATAATTGATTTGCCGTCTTCTTTCATTGAACGAAGCACCGCAAAGAGTTTTTTGGTTTCTTGCGGGGTTAAAACGGCGGTTGGTTCATCAAGAATTAAAATTTCGGCACCGCGGTAAAGCACTTTAATAATTTCAACCGTTTGTTTTTCACTAACCGACATTTCATATATTTTCTTTTTAGGGTCAATTTCAAAACCGTATTTTGCAGCAATTTCGGCAACAGAAGAAATTGCCTGTTTTAAATTAAACTTTTCATTTAGCCCAAGAACAATATTTTCGGCAGCCGAAAAAACATCAACAAGTTTAAAGTGCTGATGAATCATACCAATTTTATAACCGAAAGCGTCTTTTGGAGAAGCAATAACCGCCTTTTCACCGTCAATAAGAATTTCACCGCTATCAGGGAAATAAATACCGGCAATCATGTTCATAAGGGTAGTTTTGCCGCTTCCGTTTTCGCCCAAAATAGCAAGAATTTCGCCGTGGTTAACCGATAGGTTAATGTCTTTATTTGCGGCATTGTTACCGAAATACTTGCTTATGTTTTTTAGTTCAATAGCAACACTTGATGCCATAATTTTCCTCCTTATAGGAAATAATCACTCAAAAAACAATATTTAATAAATATGGTTTTTTCAGTAATTAAATCAATTTAGGCGGGGCGTATTGCCCCGCCTGTTTTTTAGAAACTAAATTAGAATTTCTGGTTGAGAAGTTTGATACCGTCAATATTTACATTGAAGTAAGGAGCAGAACGGAATTTAGATTCCTTAAATGCGCCGTTTTCAATAGCTTCGGTATCACCTGCAAATGCAGCGTCGGTATCAACGTCTGCCAAGAAAGAAGTTAATGCTTCGCCTTCAACTAAGAAGTTCTTTGTGCTAAATACTTCAAGAGTGCCTGCTTTGAAATCTTCTACAGCAGCTTTAATTTTGTCAACAGTGCCTTTAGCAGCAACGTCAAGGTTGATACCTGTAAGAACTACAGAACCTTCTTGGATACCGCCGCACCAGTCAGCAGCGATTTTTTCGCCTTTAACTGCGCAACCAATAATGTAGTTGTAGTAAGGAGCCCAGTTGATTCTTGAAGAAACAATGAATGTTTCGGGGCAAGAATCGTATGTGCTGCCGTTGTAAGAAACGTTGGGAACACCTGCAGCTTCGCAAGCAGAGGGAGCGCCCATAGAGTCAGCGTGCTGGCTAATGAGTTTGCAACCTGCAGCAATTAAAGCTTCAGCAGCATTCTTTTCTTCGGTAGCATCGTACCAAGAACCAGTGAACTGAACGTCCATTGTAACGGTGGGGCAAACAGATTTTGCACCAAGATAGAAAGAAGTGTAACCGGACATAACTTCTGCATAAGTAAATGCGCCAACATAGCCCATTTTAGCTTCTTCAGCAGTGAATTTGCCTGCTTCAATCATTTCGTTGAGTTTAAGACCTGCAGCAACGCCTGCAAGGTAACGGCCCTGGTAAATAGAAGCGAAAGCGTTGTGATAGTTATCTAAACCTTCGGTGTGAGCTTTTGTACCGGTAGCATGGCAGAATTCTACATCTTTGAATTCTTTTGCTGCCTGAATCATAAAGTCTTCATGGCCAAAAGAGTTAGCAAATACAACTTTGCAGCCCTGACCAACTAAGTCTTTAGCAGCAACATAGCATTCGTTACCTTCGGGAACGTTGGTTTTAATAATAACCTGTTCATCTTTAAGGCCAAGTGCTTTTTGAACATCTTTTACACCGTTAATGAAGTTAAGGTCGTAGGTAGACTGCTCATCGTGTAAGCAAATAAAACCAATCTTAAAATCATCGGGTACTTCGTAGTCTGCTTTTAATTCCACAGCTGCGATGGGTGCTTCACTCATACCGAGTGTTTCTCCGCCTTCGCCGCAAGATGCAAGGGTTGCACCCATAGCGAAAACAAGGAGAAGTGAGAGAACAAGTGCGAGAATTTTTTTCATTTTATTTTCCTCCTTAAATTTATGTAAATTTAATTACATCCTATTTTCTAAAGGTAATAGCATCTTCACTCATGCTTTCTATTATAGCAAGTGATTCAACCCTAATACCCTTTTTGCGAAGAGCATCGCCCCCGCCCTGAAAACCTTTTTCAATAGCACAGCAAGCACCAACTGTGTTTGCCTTTGCCTTATCAATAATTTCCATTAAGCCAATAAGCGCTTTACCGTTAGCAAGAAAATCATCAACAATAAGAATGTTTTCACCTTTGCTTATATATTCCTTACTAACTATTATCGTATATGTAGTTGAATGGGTAAAGGAATAAACCTCGGCACTGTAAACTTCGTTTGAAATATTACTGCTTTTATGCTTTTTAGCAAAAACCATTGGAACGCCCAAAGCACTTGCAGCAGCAAAGGCAATGGGAATACCCGAAGTTTCTATGGTAAGAATTTTATCAATTTTAGTGTCACTAAAAAGCCGAGCAATTTCTTCGCCCATTTCACAAATGAACTTTGTATCAATGCGGTGGTTTAAAAAGCCCGAAACCTTTAAAACATTGCCGGGAAAAACTTCGCCCTCGGCAAGAATTTTTTCTTCTAACGCCTTCATTTTTACCCCTTTTTCAAAAAGAAAAAACATTCAAAAAATTATGTTCTAATATTAACATATTATGAACAAATTGTCAATACTTGTCGTTATAATTTTGCACACAAAAACAAATAGATATTGGACACCAAAACAAAAAACAAGGTTTTGATGCCCA
The DNA here is from genome assembly GCA_045601805.1 of Acutalibacteraceae bacterium. Lineage (GTDB taxonomy): Bacteria > Bacillota > Clostridia > Oscillospirales > Acutalibacteraceae > SIG607. Next base: position 10,736 of record JAZSAJ010000001.1, on the reverse strand, counting down.
ATATGTTGTGTTTTATTAAAGTGTAACTCCGTCTTTAAAAATTGCAAGTTCGCTTTTTGAAAGACTTTCAGATTTTACCTGTTTGCCGTTTGCGATGCTTATAATAAATTCAAACAGTTCTTTATTAAGCAATTCAAAAGATGTTCCTTCGCTTACAATTTTACCAGCGTCAAAATCTATCCAACCGCTTTTGCGTTTGGCTAAATCGGAATTTGTTGCAATTTTAACGGTGGGAACAGGGCCTGCAAAGGGTGTTCCCCTACCCGTTGTAAACAGCACAATTTGAGCGCCTGCGGCACACAAAGCGCAGGTTGCAACAAGGTCGTTACCCGGGGCTTGTAAAAGCGAAAGTCCTGCCTCTTTTACGGTATCACCGTACGAAAGAACATCGTTAACCTGCGAAAATCCGCCCTTTTGAATACAGCCAAGCGATTTATCTTCAAGAGTTGTAATACCGCCTTCTTTATTGCCGGGCGATGGGTTTTCACCAACACCTTCGCCATATTTGCCAAAATAATCTTTAAAATTATTAACAAGTTCAACCGTTTTATTAAATGTTTCTTCGTTCTTGCAACGGTCCATAAGCACAGTTTCTGCGCCAAACATTTCGGGAACTTCGGTTAAAACAACCTTACCGCCGGCGCAAACCAAACTATCGGCAACCATACCAACAAGCGGGTTGGCAGTAATGCCCGAAAAGCCGTCGCTTCCGCCGCATTTAAGACCAAGTGTAAGTTTGCTAACAGGACAAGGTGTTCTTTCAAAACCATTTGCGTATTCACAAAGTTTTTTCATAATTTCGTCTGCCGCAGCATATTCATCGTCGTAATCTTGGCAGTTCATAAAGGCAACACGGCGGTCATTTGTTTCACCAAGCACCTTTTTGAATTCGCTTATAAGATTATTTTCGCAACCAAGACCAAGCACCAAAACCGCACCTGCGTTTGCGTGGTTTACCATACCTGCAAGCAGTTTTTGTGTGTAAACCATATCACCGCCAAGTTGTGAACAACCGTAAGGGTGGGAAAAATGGAAAATGCCGTCAATATTTTCGCCCTTGTATTTTTGGGCGTTTTCGGCAATTTGCTTTGCTATTGCATTAACACAGCCAACGGTTGGAATAACCCAAACTTCATTACGCACACCAACATTGCCGTCTTCACGCAAATAGCCGTTAAATGTTGCATTTTTAAAATCGGCACAGTCAATTTCATTTACAACATGGTTATATGTATATTCGCTTCTTGAAGTAAGTGCGGTGGCAACATTGTGGGTATGAACATGGTCACCCGTTTTAATATCACTTTTAGCAGTACCAATAGAAAAGCCGTATTTAATAACCTTTTCGCCCTTGTTTATATTGGTAACGGCTACCTTATGTCCGCGCGGAATATTGGCATTTACGGTTATTTCTTTTCCGTCGCAAACAATAACACTTCCCTTTTTTATATCGGCAAGCGCTACCGCAACAACATCTTCTTTTCTAATTTTTAAAATGTTATTCATTATTATTTAAGCGCCTTTCTAATTGCAGTTTCAGCGCCGTTTTCCCTAATATCGGCAAGGAATTCGCAAACTGCTTCTTCAAAACCGTTATAAGCGGTTAAATCTTCGCCCCAGAACGAAGTATTTGTGCATGCCTTATTAACAAACTCTTTAATATCGCCTGTGCTGTATTTTGCAAAAAATTCAATAGCAGCGGCATCATCTTGGAGTTTATAAACAGTACCGTCAGCGCGCTTGCATACTAATTTTCCGTCTTCTACTGTGCTTGATGTATAGAAAGCCAACATACCTGCAAACGAAAAAGTAATGAGTTTTGGAATTACGCCGTTTGCTTTATAATAATCTTTAAACGAGCAGAACAAACGGGCTTTCCATTTAGAAACAGTATTAAGTGCAATTGAAAGCAGTAAATGGTCAATTGTGGGGTTATCAAAACGCTCAAGCACCTGCGCAATAAAGAGTTCAACTTCTTCTTTGGGAAGATTTACGCCTGGAAGAATTTCGGTGTTAAGCAATGTGTTTACATAGCTACCTATAAGTTCATCTTGAACGCAATCGCGCACAATATCTTTACCTGCAAGGTAACTAATTGGGGTTAAAGCGGTGTGAGCGCCGTTAAGTACCCTTACCTTGCGGTCGCGGTAAGCCGAAAGTTTATTTGTGAAAATAACAGGCATACCGGCGTCAGCCAACTTAAATTCTTCTGAGATATCTTTTTCAGGTTCAATTACCCAAAGTCCAAAAGGTTCGGCAACACAAAGAAGATTATCGGTGTAACCAAGTTTTTCGCAAAGTTCTTTTGCGTTTGCAGGGTAACCCGTAACAATGCGGTCAACCAAGGTGTTGCAGAAAATATTTGCTTCTTCTACCCAAGCGGAAAAATCTTTGCCAAGGCCCCAGTTTTCTGCCATTTTAAGAACGCATCTTTTAAGTTCTTTACCGTTGTTTTCAATAAGTTCAACAGGCAAGAAAATAAGGCCTTTACTTGTGTCACCGCCAAACGCTTTAAAGCGACGGTATAAAAATTCCGTAATTTTACCGGGGAAAGTGTTAGGAACGGAATCCATTGTATCATTGCTATCGTAAACAATGCCTGCTTCGGTGGTGTTAGAAACAACAAAACGAAGGTCTTCGCTTTCGGCATATTTTAAATATTCTTCGTGGTTTTCGCCGCTTGAAAGAACCTCTTTAACAGAAGAAATAATTCTTGATTTTTCAACCACTTTGCCGTCACTTCTGCCACGAAGCATTACTGTATAAAAACAGTCCTGTTCTTTAAACGCAGGGAACGGTTTAAAGTTAGCAAGCGGAACAACAACGGCAACATTACTGTTAAATGAGCCGTGTTCGTTGGCACAATCTATCATATAATCAACAAAAGCGCGTAAAAAATTACCCTCGCCAAATTGAATGACCTTTACGGGCCTATTTTCGCGTTTTGAACAAACATCGTTTATGGTTTTCATTTTAATTTCCTCCAAGTAAAATTATCTATAATATTTTACAATGTTTGACAGTAAAAGTCAACTTGTAAATGCTTGTTTTGCCGACTGCAAAGCCCAGTTAGCAACCCCCATTGCGCTGCTTCTTCCGCTTCCGCCGCCCTCAACTATAACCACAAAGGCAACAGGAAAGTTTTCATCTTTGGAAAATCCAACAAAAAGCGAATTTTCAACACCTTGACCAACTTCGGCCGTTCCTGTTTTTCCGCAAATGTCAAGTTGCCCAAAACTTCCTTTACCGTAATTGTTAAGCACCGCGGTATCCATTAAATTGTAAAGTTCATTTGCAGTGGTTTCGCTTATTACCCTTACAGTTTGGGTCTTGGGTTTATAAACTGTTTTTCCGTTTGGTCTCATAATACTATCAACAAAATAAGGTGTTACATATTCGCCGCCGTTTGCAATTGCACTAACATTGCAAAGCATTTGAAGCGGGTTCATTAGCGTTCTGTACTGCCCTACCGATGCCCAGCCAACGCTTATATTTCTTGTTTCGCTAAGATTAAACGAAGAACGCGCCGCCTTTATTCCGTTTATATAAAAATCTTTATTAAACCCAAATTTTTCAGCGTATTCGGTTAAAGTGTTTCTGCCAAGAGTTAGCCCAAGTTGCGAAAAATAAGCATTACAAGAATTTGTAAAAGCGCCTGTAAGCGACACCGCACCGTGTTCGCCAAGGCAACTAATTGGCTCGTTTTCAATTTGAGTACCGTGATTACAAATAAATTCTTTTTTATAAACATCTTCGCCAAATTTATCTATCGCGGCAGCGGCTGTTATTATTTTAAAGGTTGACCCCGGCGTATAGGTTGAAGAAATAAACTTATTAACAAACACCGAGCCAAGTTCCCCCGCCTTTGCGCTTGCAAACGATTTTTCGTTGGCTATATCAAAAGTTGGGGTTGACACCATACAAATAATTTCGCCGGTTTTATAGTTGCAAATACCCACACAGCCGTTTTGTGTGCCAAGCGCCTTTAAAGCCGAAACATTTACACGGCTGTCAATTGTTAAAACCGCATTGTTACCGCCTTGGGTATTAAAGAAACCATTCACAAGGTTATAACCGGTTAGTTCTTTTCTTAACGCATTTTGCACACCTGTGCTTATATAACCGTTTGTATCTCCAACCGCGTGAATAGTTGATTTGCGAATATTAGCATCACTGTTATAAACCCTGTTTTCGCCGTTGTTTTGTGCCAAAACAACACCGTTTTTATCAGTTACTTCGCCAATATTTTTTATTTCGCCGTTTGTGTAAACATGGCGGTTAGTTTGGTATAGCGCCCATTTTTCTGCGCCGTTTATAAGTTTAACAGAAAAAAGAACAATACCCGTCACCACTAATAAACAAGCAAAGTATATTATAAATCTTCCTGTGTTTTTTCTTTTTTCCACAAATTATTACTATTCCTTTCTGCTGCTTTAATAAAGGTAATTAAAACAATACAGCTAATTAGTGAAGTTCCGCCGTTACTAATAAACGGCAATGTTACACCGGTAAAAGGCAGCATATCCACCGAGCCAAAAACATTAAGCGACACTTGTGCCAAAAATAAAACCGCAACCGCACAAGCAGGTATTGAATAAAACGGCAACGCATATTTTAAAAGTTTTACGCAGTAAAGTGCCAAAAGCACAAAAGAAAGTACCGCACAAAAAGCAATAATTATACCAAGTTCTTCGCATATAACGCCAAAAACAATATCGGTATCAGCTGCCACAATGTTTCTTAAATAACCGTTATCTGTACCAACACCGAAAAGGCCGCCCGAAGCCACCGCAACCATTGTTCTTGTTTGCTGATACCCCGTTGACGAAGCATTTTGCCAAGCATTGCCAAAAGCAAACAAGCGCTTTGCAACATAAGGAAAGCAAACGGTAATCAAGGCAGTAGCGGCGCTAAGCCCAAGCACTGCAACAAGTAATTTTTTAAAACTAACACGCCTTAAACAAATTGCGGTAAAGAAAACGCAAAAATAAACCGCCGCTGTGCCAAAATCCCTTAAATAGCCAAGAATGGCTATACACAACAAGCAAAAAAGTGTGTAAACGGTATTCCCCGTTTTACTTTTACCAATTTCAATAACCGTACCTGCCAAAAACACAAGGGCAATTTTTACAACTTCAGACGGCTGAAAGCTTACCGAAAAAATTTTAAGCCAGTTTTGTGACCCGTTTTTTACGGTGCCAAACCAAATATTTGCCGCCAACAATGCAAGGGAAAGTATTACGGCAGGTATTTTAACCACCGCCGCAATTTTGCGGTTAAGTAAAACAATATACATTAGCAAAGCAAGTAAAAGCCCAATAAAAAGGCAAACCATTTGCTTTATAAAAGCAGTTTGTGAAACCCCTGCCCAAACACAAAAGCCAACGGTTAGCAAAAAACAAATAACAATTTCAACATTTATTTTGCTAAAATGATTTAATAAGAAATACAAAAATTGTATTAAAACAAACGCCAAATAAAAAACAATTATAAGTACACTTTTCTTAAGGTATAAAAATAAAAACTGAACAAAAATCAAACCTTCAAAAAGCATTAAAAACAAAACATTTAGTTTTGATGCAAAGTTTGATTTTTCTTCATTTTTAAAAAGCAGGGGGATAAAAGAAAACGCCAGAACAAGCACTGCCAAAACAGGCAATGCCACACGCGAGCAAGACAGCCAAAATGTGTAAAAAGCGTTCACTTTTACCCTTCCTTTCGTTTTAAAAAATGCAAACGCACCCAAATTACTTTGGGCGCGTTTAAATTTAAGACATTCTACTAAAACCTTTGCAAAATTCTTTAATTTCGGCTTCGGTTTTAAGACCGCCCGTTGCATCGGTACTTCCAAGCGCCATAACGGCACAAGCAGAAGCAAATTCCATTATTTCAGTATCATTTAAACCTTTATAAATACCAACAAGCACACCTGCGCAAAATGCGTCGCCCGCACCTGTTGTACCCTTAATATAACCTTCCGGCAAACTGTAAGAAGGCAAATACGAAAAACCGCTTTCTGACAAGCACACAGAACAGTCGGGTTTATGAATAACAACCTTTTCTTTTACGCCAAGTTCTTTTAATTTGTAAGCAATTTTTTGAAGGTTTTCGTTTGTAGGTTCAATACCTGTAAGTTTACCTGCTTCCAATTCGTTTATTATAAGATAATCGGTGTAAGGAAGGCAAGGCAAAACAAGCGAATACCTGTCGCTGTTTTCGCTAACTAAATCAATAGAAGTTTTAATGCCTTTTTCTTTTGCTTTTTGAAGAATTTTAATACCGTCGCCGTTATCAACCTTTTCTAAAAGCAAGAAGTAACCAAGATGCAAAATTTCGGGGCAGATATTATCAAAATCAATATCACTTAAACCGAATTTTGCGCTTGCGCCGGCATAGGTAAAGAAGGTGCGTTGACCGCCGGTTATGCTCATAACATCGGTAAAACTTGTTTTTTCGTTTTGCGAAACGGTTACACCAGAAACATCAACATTTTCATTTTTTAAAACCGAAGTTACAAATTCACCGTCTTCATCGTTACCTACTTTGCCAATAGCGTAAATAAGAGTATCGGGGCAAATCTTTTTTAAATCAATTGCAACATTGGGCACGCAACCGCCAACCGCTTTTTGAACACTTAAAATTTGAGTAAGTTCACCGCTTTGGGGGTAAGCCGAAATCTCATTGATTTTATCAACAAGAATACTGCCCGCAACTGCAATACCTTTTTTATTATTCTCCATAATCTTAGTTACACTCTGCCATTAAAGGACCAGCAAGGTCTTTAAGGAAAAACAAACGGCCTGCAAGTGTGGGAATGTAAGAAGAAGTAATCCAAGGTGTTTTACCATAACGAAGTGTCATCCAAAGTGACATACCTTGCCACTGCATACCTCTGCCCAAAGTACCGTCGGCACCGCCAATAGCATAATCGGCTTTAAGGAACAAGCCGGGGCCAATTGTGTTAGCGCGGCAGGGTACCAAAGTTGTTCTTGATTTAAAGCTTGTTAAAGCGTTTTGTTCAACGGTTAAGGGGTGGATTTTAGCACCAATACGGTAAGGTGCTGCTTCCCATTCTGCTGCAGTAGCATAATCGGCTGCAAAGGTGGGTTCCCAGAAAGCAATGTGGCACATTCTGCCAATACCGTAAACCAAAACAAGTTTTGCGCCTTCGGCTTTTAATGCGTCAATCTTTTCGGGGTATGTAGGAAGATTTGCTTTTGTAGCAAAGTTTCTTTGGTCTTTGGGAACGGTAAGTTCGCCAAGCGGATTAAAGAGCGCTTGTTCCATTGCGTACTGGAATGCACCGCTGTTATCGGGGGCTAAAGTGTTGCCTTCGCCGTCTGCCCATTCGTCCATATTAAAGGTGTAAACGTGGTCGCATTTTACATTCCATTCTTTAAGGAAGTAAACAACCCATTTATACATACCCATAGGGCCAACAGGAAGAATAAAAGCAATTTTTTCGTTTCTGTCTTTTGCAAGTTTAATTTGCATTGCAATTTCATGACCCATATATGTTTCAAATTCACCCAAAGAATCGCACTGAACAGGTGTAAAATCTTTGTTCCAATGTGCCTGTCTTTCGGTAATTTTTTCGGGGGCGTCTATGCAAGCGTCAATTTTTTCAAAATCCCAACCTGCAGGATAAAAGCCCTCTAATGCTGAACCTTTTACTGTTGAATTAAAATCCATTTTCTTTATCTCCCTTTTAAAAAATTATTTACGGTAAGAGTCGTTTTGTTACAATTCTATGGTCAGTTAAGCACTGTGTAAAGCCCTCGGCATATTTAACACCGCTTTGATAACCGCGGAAAGCCGCATAAATTTTTGTTGCTTCTACAATGTCACTGTCATCGTGGTCTTTAAGCCAAACAAGCTGGCTTTCGTGACATTCAAGCATTTTGATTTTTGTATCTAATTCATCGGTGATATCAACATATTCTGTGGGTTGCGAACCTAACAATGCAGCGTTGTCAGCATAGAAAATAGGAACAACTCTGCTGGGTTTACCAAGATCTTCACGATAATGAGGAACTGTTGCCGAGAAAGAAGCATTGAAAACAAGTTTTGATACTGCAACGTGGTCAAGCATATAATCGTTAGGTGCGTGAGTAATAATAAAATCTGGGTCAGCATCTCTTATTACCTTAACCAATTTATCGTGCTGCTCACGGTCAGCTGCTTCAACCATTAAATCGCCAATATCACAGGTAACAACTTTAAAGCCGCCAATTTTGCCTGCTTTTTTGGCTTCGCCCTTTCTTATTTCGCCAAGTTCATCGGGCATAATTTCCATATGGCCCATATTACCGTTGGCAACATGGCAAAGGGTTACTTCATCTCCCCTTTTAACACATTTTACAAGTGTGCCGCCACAGGTGATTTCCATATCATCGGGATGACATGTTATTGCTAAAACTTTATACATAGAAATACCTCCTACTATCTTTATAATTCAATTATAACATTTTATAGTTGCATTGGAGTAAAAAATCGGTTAAAATATTTGTAAAATCAGCTTTTTTAGGAGTTTTTATGAAAGATAATTTTACACGCGTTGGTTTTGACCGATTATTTAATATTGAAAAGATAATAACCATTTTTTATATGGAATTTTCAAAAAGTTTTTCATATGACGGCGAAAGGCACGATTTTTGGGAAATGGTTTATATTGACAAAGGCGAAATGATATGCACTTCGGGCAATAACCGTTTTACCTTAAAAAGCGGCGAAATGACCTTTCACAAGCCAAATGAATTTCACAACCTTTCGGGTAACAACACCGTTTCGCCAAATGTTAGCATTATAACCTTTGAGTGCAAAAGCCGCGCAATGAAGCACTTTGTGGGTAAAATTTTTAAACTTAATTCAGAAGAAAAGGCATTGCTTTCGGAAGTTTTTGCCGAAGGGCTTTCTTGTTACAAGCTTGCCGATGAAACAAACCCCCTGTTACAAACGCTTGACAAGGTAAAAAACGCCCCTGCAGGAAGCAGTCAAATGACCAAAAACTTACTAGAAATTTTTTTAATTAAACTTATACGGAAATCTGATTCGTTTTCAAAAACACCGCGAAAAAATTATGTTATTGACGGTGTTGATATTCCCTATAATGTTAAGGAAATAATTGACTTTTTAAACGCCAATATTTACGGCAGAATTACCCTTGAAAGCGTTGCACAGGCGGTGGGCAAAAGCCAAAGCACCGTAAAAAAACAGTTTTCATTTTATTACCGCGACGGAATAATAAAATATTACAACAACCTAAAAATTAAAGAAGCAAAAAAGTTAATTCGCGAAGGCAAACACAATATGACCGAAATTTCGGATTTACTTTGTTTTGACAACCCACAGTATTTTTCAAAATGTTTTAAAATGTATACCAATAAAACGCCAAGCGAATACAAGGCGTCTATAATAAAATAAGAGGTCAATCTGACCTCTTATTTTTCTTCAATTATGTGGCAAACTTTATAAATATCGCCGCCGCCCATTGTAATAACCAAATCGCCTTCCCCTTTGGTTTTTAAAATATAATCAGCAATTTCATGGAAATCGTTTATAATGCGAACATTTTTAAGTTTATCCGCAATATCTTTTGAAGTTACGCCGTAAACATTCTTTTCCCTTGAACCCATAATTTCGGTTAAAACAACCTCATCGGCAATGCTAAGCGCCTCTATAAACTCGTTTAAAAGAAGCGCTGTGCGCGAAAATGTGAATGGTTGAAAAACGCAAACAACCTTTTTAAAGGGTAACTGTTTTGCGGCAGAAAGCGTTGCAGTAATTTCGGTTGGGTGATGCGCATAATCATCTGCCAAGGTAAAGCCGTTTCCGAATTCACCAATAAACTCAAACCGCCTGCCTGCACCGCCGAATTTCTCCAGTGCGTCAATTATACCGGCAGTTTCTACACCTAAATAATGGCACACCGAAAAGGCGGCAAGAGCATTGTAAACATTGTGTTTACCCGGGATTGACAATTCAATTTCGCCAAGTTTGTTATTTTCTTTATAAACATCAAAATGCCAACCGCGTTTACTTGAGTATTCGTTTTTGGCTTTATACATATTGTTTTCACCAAAGCCAAAAGTAATAATTTGGGCAGATATACCTTTTGTTGCGCCCATAACCAAACTGTCGTCGCCGTTAACAAAAGAAGTGTTGCTCATACCAATAAACTTTTTAAAAGAATTTGTTAAATTTTCCATTGTTTTAAAGTAATCAAGGTGGTCGTTATCAATATTAAGAAGCACCGAAATATCGGGCGACAGCTTTAAAAATGTATCAACAAATTCACACGCTTCGCACACCATTAAATCGCCGTCACCGGTAACCGAATTTGAGCCAATTAAGGGTAGTTTACCGCCAATTACGGCAGTAGGGTCTTTACCGCAAAGCACCAAAACCTGTGTTATCATTGAAGTAACCGAGGTTTTGCCGTGGGTACCGCAAACACCAATAACATTATTATACATACGGGTTAGCGCACCCAAAAGGTACGAGCGTTCCATTGTAGGTATTCCCTGTTCTTTTGCGGCGGCAAGTTCGGCATTATCGTCTTTTATTGCAGCGGAATACACAACAAGTTCCGCGCCGCCAATATTTTCAGCATTATGGCCCATAAAAACCTTTATACCCTTTGCCTTTACCCTTTTAAGTGGGTCGCTTTCGTTATTATCGGAGCCAGTTATAATATAACCCTTATTATAAAGAATTTCGGCAAGCGGACACATACC